>NZ_BOMN01000131.1 GCF_016862215.1 Winogradskya humida | reverse complement strand
ATCCGCACGAGCGACACCGCTGATCTGATCGTCGCCCACCACGACGGCCCGGTGCTCGAACACCGACCGCGTGGTCACCAGCGACCAGGCCACCTCTGCGGGGTCCAGCTCCGGGTGGTCCGTCAGCCATTCGCGCAGGCCGGCAACCTGAGCGGCCGCGCCGGCGGCGGACTTGGCCGACACCACGAAGGCGGCGGCATCCGAGACGACCGGTGCCGGACCGGCGGCCGGCGCGGTCTCGTCGGCCGGCGGTTCTTCGAGGATGATGTGCGCGTTGGTGCCGCTCATGCCGAACGACGAGACACCGGCCCGCCGGACCCGGCCGTTCACCGGCCATGCCACGGGCTCGCTCAGCAGCCGCACCTCACCCGACGTCCAGTCGACGTGGGACGACGGCTTGGTGGCGTGCAGAGTCTGCGGCAGTTGCTGGTTCTGCAGCGCCAGCACCATCTTCATCAACCCGGCCACACCAGCGGCGGCCTGCGTGTGCCCGATGTTGGACTTGACGGACCCGAGCCAGAGCGGCCGGTCCTCCGGACGATCCTGACCGTACGTAGCCAGCAACGCCTGCGCCTCGATCGGGTCGCCCAGCGTCGTGCCAGTCCCGTGCGCTTCCACCACATCAACGTCACCGGGCGACAGTCGCGCATTGGCGAGCGCCGACCGGATCACGCGCTGCTGCGACGGGCCGTTCGGGGCGGTCAGCCCGTTCGAGGCACCGTCCTGGTTCACGGCCGAGCCCCGGACCACTGCCAGGACCCGGTGCCCGTTGCGCTGCGCGTCGGACAGTCGCTCGACGACGAGTACGCCGGCCCCTTCGGACCAGCCCGTCCCGTCCGCGTCGGAGGAGAATGCGCGGCAGCGCCCGTCCACCGACAAGCCCTGCTGCCGGGAGAAGTCAACAAACGTCCCGGGCGTGGCCATCACTGTCACACCACCGGCCAGTGCGAGAGAGCACTCCCCCGACCGCAACGCCTGAGCGGCCAGGTGCAGCGCCACCAGCGACGACGAACACGCCGTGTCCACGGTGACCGCGGGGCCTTCCAGACCCAGCGCGTACGACACCCGCCCGGACAGCACGCTCGTCGCGTTGCCCGTCATCATGTGACCCTCGACGCCGGATTCGCCCTGACCGGCCAGCGTCACGGCGACGCTGTAACCGGAGCTGAACCCGCCGGCGAACACGCCCGTCGGACTCCCGTGCAGGGTGGAGGGGTCGATCCCGGACCGTTCGAGTGCCTCCCACGAGACCTCCAGCAGCAACCGCTGCTGCGGGTCCATCGCGAGCGCCTCACGCGGGCTGATCCCGAAGAACCCGGCATCGAAATCGGCCACCCCGGAGAGGAAACCGCCCTGCGCGACGTACGACGTACCGTCACTCTCGCGATCCGGGTCGTAGATGCTCTCGATGTCCCAGCCACGGTCCGTCGGGAACTCGCCGATGGCGTCGCCGCCTCCGGCCAGCAGGTGCCAGAACTGCTCGGGGGTCGCGACGCCACCCGGGAACCGGCAACTCATCCCCACGATGGCCAGCGGCTCGTCCGCCGCGGCGGTCGTCGCGACGACCCCGGGCGCGATGGCGTCCCTGCCGACGAGTTCGCCCCGCAGGAACTGCGCCAGCGCCGTGGGCGTCGGGTAGTCGAAGATCAGCGTGGCCGGCAGCCGCAGCCCGCTCACCGTGTTGAGCCGGTTGCGCAGCTCCACCGCGGTGAGGGAGTCGAAGCCGAGGTCCTTGAACGCCTGGCGGTCGGACACGGCCTCCGCCGACGCGTGACCCAGCACCGTGGCCGCCTCGGCGCGGACCAGCTCGGTGAGCAGCCGTTCCTGGGCGGCCCGGTCCAGGCCGCCGAGTCGCTGGGCCAGCTCGCCGCGGCTGCCGGCGATCGTGGTGACCGCCGCCACCGGAAGGGCGCGGATCTCGGGCAGATCGCGGACCAGCGGCAGTTCCCGCAGGTCGGCGGCGCCCGGGGCGGCGGCCAGCAGTGCCCAGTCGACGTCCATCACGCTCAGCACGGCGTCGGTGCCGTCGAGCGCTTCGCCGAGTGCCCGGACGGCGAGATCCGGGTCCATGGCGGGCATCGCGCCGCGGCGTACCCTGGCCCGTACCGCATCGCTCGAATCGGCGAAGCCGCTGCCGTTCCAGGCGCCCCAGGCCACTGCCAGCGCGGGCAGGCCGCGTCCCCGCCGGTTCTCGGCGAGCGCGTCGAGGTAGGCGTTGGCGGCGGCATAGTTGCCCTGCCCGGCGGTGCCGAGCGTGGCCGCGGCCGAGGAGAACAGCACGAACGCGTCGAGGTCCAGGCCGGCGGTCAGCTCATCGAGCAGCGCCGCGCCGGTGGCCTTGGCCCGCAGCACGGTCGCGAACCGGTCCGGCGACAGCCGCTCCACCACACCGTCGTCCAGAACCCCGGCGGTGTGCATGATCGTGGAGATCGCGGGGCCGCTCCAGGCGAGCAGCCCGGCAAGGTCATCCCGGTCACCGGCGTCGGCGGCGACGATGTCGACCCGCGCGCCGGTGCCGGCCAGCTCGGCGGCCAGCCGGGCGGTGTTCGCCGCGGCCGGGCCGGAACGGCTGGTCAGGATCAGCCGCTGCGCCCCACGACCGGTCAGCCAGTGGGAGACGTGCCCGGCGATCGCGCCCGTGCCACCGGTGATCAGGACGTCACCACGGGGCTGCCAGCCGTCGGTCGTGCTACGGGGTCGCGGTGCGCGGGAGAGCCGGCGGCCCAGGACGGCGGCGGGCCGGATCGCGACCTCGTCCTCACCACTACCGGCGAGGACAGCCACGAGTCGTGCTCCGGCGCGCTCGTCGAGCACGGCCGGCAGATCGATCAGGCCACCCCAGCGGTCCGGGTGTTCCAGAGCCACCACACGGCCCAGGCCCCAGGCCTGCGCCTGCACCGGGCTGCTCAGCACATCGCCGGACCCGGTGGTCACCGCGCCACGCGTCGCTATCCACAGTGGTGCCTCGATACCGGCCTGCACCAGGGCCAGCGTCGCGGCCAAGCCCTGCGACACCGCGGGGAAGTCCGGCATCGGGGCTTCGTCGAGCGCCAGCAGGGACAGCACACCGGCAACCTCGCCGTGCTCCGGCAGGGTCGCGAGCTCGACCAGGGACACCTCGGCGCCCCGGGCGGTGAGCGCGGCCACGACGTCGCCGCAGTCCTGACCGGCTGACCGGACAACGAGCCAGGTCCCGGACAGCGCACCCGCGTCCGGTTCGCTCACCGGGAGCCAGTTGACCCGGTAGCGCCAGTCCGCTGTCAGGGAGCGATCCACGGCGCGGCGCCGCCACGATGCCAGCGCCGGCAGCAGCTCGCCGAGCTGCTGGTCGTCGCCCAGGTCCAGGGTGCCGTTCTCGACGGCGGCCCAGAACTCGGCATCGGCGCCCGAGTCCGGCGCCGTCCCCGCGTTGTTCGGCGTCGGCAGCGTCAGGAGGCCCTCGGGCCAGTAGCGCTCGTGGCGGAACGCGTACGTCGGCAGCTCGATCCGCTCACCGGCCGGCAGCAGCGCACTCCAGTCGACGGGTACGCCGTGCACGAACGCGCGTGCCAGCCCGCCGACGAGGCCGCCGTCCGGTTCGGTGCGACGCTGCAGCGGCACGAACACCGCGTCAGCGACGGCTTCCGGGCCGAGCGAGGACAGCGAACCGTCCGGGCCGATCTCCAGGAACACCGACACACCCTCGGCGGCCAGCGTCGTCAGGGCATCCGCGAAACGCACCGCGTCCCGCGTCTGCGCCGGCCAGTATCCGCCGTCGCACTCGCCGACCAGTTCACCGGTCAGCGCACCCGCCCACAGCAGCTGGGGCCGGTCGTAGGTCAGTCCGGCGGCGACCCCGGCCAGCTCGCTCAGGACCGGGTCCATGGCCGGGGAGTGGAACGGGTGGCTGACGCGCAGAGCCCGTACCCTGCGGCCCTGCTTCTTCCAATGGCTCATCACCGACTCGACGGCGGCGAGGTCACCGGAGACCACGACCGATTCGGGGCCGTTGACCGCCGCGATCGACGCACCGGCCAGCGTGGGGATCACGTCGGCCTCGGGCGCGTTGATCGCCGCCATCGCGCCACCGGCCGGCAGCTCCTGCATCAGCCGGGCGCGGGTGGTCACCAGCCGGCAGGCGTCGGGCAGGCTCAGGACACCCGCGACGTACGCGGCAGCCACCTCGCCCACCGAGTGCCCCACGACCGCGTCCACGGGCACCCCGGCCGCCTTAACGACCGCGGCGAGGGCCACCTCGAAGGCGAACAGGCCGGTCTGGGCGTACAGCGTCTGATCCATCGGGGTCTGATCCATCGGGGTCTCGTCGGCGCCCAGCACGAGATCACGGACGGGGACGTCGAGCAGCTCGCAGACCCGGTCGAATTCCGCGGCGAACACGGGGCTGCTCTCGTACAGCGCCCGGCCCATGCCGGTCCACTGCGAGCCCTGACCGGCGAAGACGAGACCGACGCGGGCGTCCGGCTGCACCACACCCGTGACCACGGCACCCGACGACACCCCGGCCGCCAGACTGCCCAGCCCCGCGATGAGGTCGTCGCCCAGGACCACGGCGCGGTGCTCGAACGCCGAGCGGGTGGTCGCCAGGGACCAGGCCACATCCGCCGGGTTCAGGCCGGGACGGGCCGACGCCCACTCCCGCAGGCGGCCGGCCTGCGCGGCCAGTCCCCGCGCCGAGCGGGCCGACACCACCCAGGCGGCGGTCCCCGAGACGATCGGAGCCGGCCGGGCTGCAGGCGTGGTCCCATCGGCCGGCGGCTCCTCGAGGATGATGTGCGCGTTGGTGCCGCTGATCCCGAACGAGGACACACCGGCGCGCCGGACCTGCCCGGTCACCGGCCACGGCACGGGCTCGCTGAGCAGCCGGACATCACCCGCCGACCAGTCCACGTGCGGTGACGGCTGCTCGGCGTGCAACGTACGCGGCAGCTGCTCGTTCTGCAGTGCCAGCACCATCTTCATGACGCCGGCGACACCGGCGGCGGCCTGCGTGTGGCCGAAGTTCGATTTCACGGACCCGAGCCAGAGCGGCCGGTCCTCCGGACGATCCTGACCGTACGTAGCCAGCAGCGCCTGTGCCTCGATCGGGTCACCGAGCGTCGTGCCGGTCCCGTGCGCCTCCACCACATCAACATCGGCGGGCGACAGCCGCGCATTGGCGAGCGCCGACCGGATCACGCGCTGCTGCGACGGGCCGTTCGGGGCGGTCAGACCGTTCGAGGCACCGTCCTGGTTCACGGCCGAGCCGCGGACTATGGCGAGCACGTGATGGCCGTTGCGGCGGGCGTCGGACAGCCGCTCGACGACGAGCATGCCCGCGCCCTCGGCCATGCCCATGCCGTCCGCGTCGGCCGAGAACGCCTTGGACCGCCCGTTCATGGCCAGGCCGCGCTGCTGCGAGAAGCCCACCATCTCCCACGGGGTGGCCATGATGGTCACGCCACCGGCGAGAGCCAGCGAGCACTCCCCCGACCGCAGCGCCTGAGCGGCCAGGTGCAGTGCCACCAGCGACGACGAACACGCCGTGTCGATCGTGACGGCCGGGCCCTCCAGGCCCAGGGCGTACGACACCCGGCCCGACAGCACACTCGTGGCGCTGCCGGTCATCATGTGGCCTTCGAGACCCGCCGTGCCCTCGCCGACCAGCGCCATGACCGTGCCGTATCCGGAGCCGTACCCGCCGGCGAAGACACCGGTCGGGCTGCCCTGCAGCACACCCGGGTCGATCCCGGCCTGTTCGAGGGCCTCCCAGGAAACCTCGAGCAGCAGCCGCTGCTGGGGGTCCATGGCCAGTGCCTCACGCGGGCTGATCCCGAAGAAGCCCGCGTCGAAGTCGGCGACCCCGGAGAGGAAACCACCCTCCGCGACGTACGAGGTGCCGTCGTGATCGGGGTCCGGGTCGAACATGCTGTCGAGGTCCCAGCCGCGGTTGCGGGGTGCCTCGCCGATGGCGTCGGTGCCGGTGCTGAGCAGACGCCAGAGTTCCTCGGGGTTGCTGACGCCTCCGGGGAAGCGGCAGGCCATCCCGACGATCGCAATCGGCTCGTCGGTGCCCGCAACCGCGAGCGGCGGCTGTGGCGTGTTCACGGCGGCGGTGACCAGGTCCCCGACAAGTTCGGTACGCAGCAGCGTCGCCAGCACGGCCGGTGTCGGGTAGTCGAACACCAGGGTGGCCGGCAGCCGCAGACCGGTCTCGCTGCGCAGCCGGTTCCGCAGCTCGACCGCGGTCAGCGAGTCGAAGCCGAGATCGGTGAACGCGCGGCCCGCCTCGACGGCGTCGCTGGACGAGTGGCCCAGCACCGCGGCGACGAGCCGGCGGACCAGGTCGAGCAGGAACCGGTCGCGTTCGGGTCCGGGCATCGCGGCGAGCTTCTGCCGCAGTGCCTGCCCGGCGTCGCCGGGCGTCGCGGTGGCACCCGCCGCGGTCCGCCGGGCCGGGGCGCCGCGCAGTCCGCTGCCCTCGGTGAGCTGGACGGCCAGGACCCGCCAGAGCGGCGGGACCTCGCCCAGGTCCGCGGCCTGGGCGCGCAGTCCGTCGAGGTCGAGCCGGGCCGGGACCAGGATGGCCTCGGGCCGGGCCAGCGCGCGGTCCAGGACGGCGAGGCCTTCCTCGGCGCCCATCGCGGCGATGCCCGAGCGGGCGATCCGGTTCAGGGACACCTCGCCCAGATCGCGTCCGATGCCGGCTTCGTGGACCCACGGGCCCCACTGCAGCGACAGGCCTGCCAGCCCCGCTGCCTGCCGGTACGACGCCAGCCCGTCCAGATAGCCGTTGGCTGCGGCGTAGTTGCCCTGGCCCGGGGCGCCGAACGCGGCGGCGGCGGACGAGAACATCACGAAGTGGTCCAGGCTCAGGTCCTGGGTGAGTTCATGCAGATGCCAGGCAGCGTCAGCCTTCGGCCGCATCACCGCCGCCAGCCGCTCCGGGCTCAGCGTGGCGATCACACCGTCGTCGATGATCCCGGCGGCGTGGAACACCGACCGCAACGACGGCGTGCCATCGACGATCGCTGCGACGGCATCCCGGTCAGCGACGTCACACGCGATGATCCGAGCCTGCGCACCCAGCTCCGCGATCTCGGCGGCCAGCACACCAGCACCGCCGGCCTCCGGGCCGGAACGGCTCAGCAGCACCACATCGTCGGCGCGACCCGTCGTCACGAAATGCTTGGCCACGATCCCGCCCAGCGTTCCCGTGCCACCGGTGATCAGCAGCGCGCCGGCCGTACCTTCGGGTGCGGCGGCCTCGACCCGAGCCGGCCGGGTCAGCCGGCGGGCATAGGCCACCGAGTCCCGCAGCGCCAGCTCCGGCTCACCCGTGGCCAGTACGTCCACGTCGAGCCCACCGGTCGCGGGCAGATCCACCAGCACGATCCGGCCCGGGTTCTCCGACTGCGCCGAGCGCAGCAGACCCCACACCGCGGCGGCTCCGAGGTCGCTGACGCCCTCGCCGGGGACAGCGGCCACACCACCACGGGTCAGGACCACCAGCGGCACTGGCTCCACCCGCTCATCGGCCAGCCAGCGCTGCACCAGGTCCAGGGCCTGTCCTGCGGCGTCCGGACCGGCGACACACGCCAGCGCGGCAGCCGGAAGATCAGCGTCCTCGGCGTACGCCCGGACACCCAGCCCGAAGCGATCCTCCCCGAACAGCACCCAGTCGCCGGCTCCCCGGCTGCCGGAAACGTCGACGGGGGTCCAGTCGAGGGCGAACAGCGTCTCGGGTTCGGCGCTCGTCAACTGCTCGATCGCCACGGGGCGGTAGACGAGCGACGTCACCGACACCACGGGGGCACCTGTCGTGTCCGCCGCCGTCAGCGTCAGGCCGTCCTGGCCCTCGCGGCGCAGCCGGGCCCGCAGCACCGAGGCGCCACCGGCGGACAGCTGCACACCCGTCCACGCGAACGGCATCCGCAGACCGGCTTCAGCCTCCTCAACGAGCCCCGCGGCGTGCAGCACGGCGTCCAGCAGCACCGGGTGGATGCCGTACGAGCCGGCCTCACCGGCCACCACCTCGGGCAGTTCCACCTCGGCGAAAACGTCGTCCCCGCGCTGCCACGCCGCCCGGAGACCGTGGAACGAAGGACCGTAGACCTCGCCCAGTCGTACGCCGTACAGGTCAGCGACATCGAGCGGCACAGCGTTCTCCGGCGGCCACACCGCCAGCTCCGCGTCCGGGACAGCGTCCTCCACCGCCGGGGCGAGCACACCGCTCGCGTGCCCGGTCCACGCCGGCTCCGAGCCCGTACGCGAGAACACCTGCACGTCCCGGCGTCCCTGCTCGTCAGCGGCGCTCAGCACGACCTGGATCTGGACCCCGCTACCGTCCGCGGGCACCACGAGCGGCGCCTGCAGCGTGAGTTCCTCCAGCAGCCCGCAGCCGGCCTGGTCACCGGCGCGCACGGCGAGTTCGACGAACCCGGTGCCGGGCAGCAGTGCCATCCCGCCGACGACGTGGTCACCGAGCCACGGCTGGGTCCGCAGCGACAACCGTCCCGTGCACACCAGTTCGCCGCTCTGCAGTTCCACGGCCGCACCGAGGAGCGGGTGGTCGATGGCGGACTGGCCCAGCGACACCGGATCCCCGCCCCCGCCGGGCGCCGGAAGTGCGACGAGCCCCGCCGGCCAGTACCGCTCGTGCTGGAACGCGTAGGTCGGCAGCTCCACCTGAACGGCGGCCGGCAGGATCCTGGTCCAGTCGACGGCCGCGCCGTGCACGAACGCCTCCGCCAGCGACGTCAGCAGCCGGTGCACGCCACCGTCGTCGCGGCGCAGCGTCCCGCACACCGCTCCGGGCACGGCACCCGGCCCGGCTGTCCCGGCGACCTCTTCCAGGATGTCGCTGATCGCACCCAGCATGACCGGGTGCGGCGTGGTCTCGATGAACAGCTGGTGGCCCAGTCCGGCCAGCACGCGTACGGCGCGGTCGAAGTGGACGGGGGCGCGCAGGCTGGCGTACCAGTAGCCGGCATCCAGTTCGGTGCCGGTCAGCATCTCACCGGTCATCGCCGACACCATCGGCACCCGGCCAGCGCGCGGGTTCAGCCCGGCCAGCGCGGCGATGATCTCCTGTTCCAGGCTTTCGACCTGGGCGCAGTGCGACGCGTAGTCCACGGCCACCATGCGGGCCCGGACCCCGTCGGCCTCCACCGCCTCCTTCAGGTCCCGCAGCGCCGCCGGTTCGCCGGAGACGACCACGGTGGCGGGTCCGTTGACCGCCGCGAGCGACAGCCGCCCGGCGAAGCGTTCCAGCCGCTTCTCCACGACGGCGGCGGGCTCGGACACCGACATCATCCCGCCCGCACCGGCCAGCGCCCGCAACGACTGCGAGCGGAGCGCGACCACCCGGGCGCCGTCCTCCAGGCTCAGCATCCCCGCGACCACGGCGGCGGCGATCTCACCCTGCGAGTGACCGACGACCGCGCTGGGGTGGACCCCGGCGGCCTCCCAGACGGCGGCGAGGGAGACCATGACCGCCCACAGCAGCGGCTGGACCACATCCGCCGCGTCCCAGTCGGCGGTCTCATCGAACAGCGACCAGGTTCCGTACGGCGCCAGCGCCTGCTCGCACTCAGCGAGCCGCGCCGCAAACACCTCGGAGGAAGCGGCCAGGTCGCGGCCCATGCCGATCCATTGGGAGCCCTGGCCAGGGAACACGAACACGGGGCGTACGCGGGCCCGGGCCCGGCCCGAGACCACCGCCGCGGACAGCTGCCCGGCGGCGAGACCGCCCAGCTCGGGCAGGAGCCCCGTGCTGCCGATGACGACCGCCCGGTGCTCGAACACCGATCGGGTCACCGTCAGCGACCAGCTCACGTCCGCGGCGTCCAGTTCGGGGCGGGCCGCCAGCCACGCGTGCAGCCGGTCGGCCTGTCCCGCCAGTCCATCGGCGGACCGGGCGGACAACGGCCACGCCTGGATGCCGCCGGTGTCGACGACCCGGGGGGTGCCGGTGACCTCGACCGGGTCGCTCGCGGGTGCCTGTTCGAGGATGACGTGGGCGTTGGTGCCGCTGATGCCGAACGCGGAGACACCTGCCCGGCGGACGCGCCCGTCACCCGGCCACGGCACGGGCTCGGTGAGCAGCCGGACATCCCCGGCCGTCCAGTCCACGTGCGGTGACGGCTGGTCGGCGTGCAACGTACGCGGCAGCTGCTCGTTCTGCAGTGCCAGCACCATCTTCATGATGCCGGCGACACCCGCGGCGGCCTGGGTGTGGCCGATGTTCGACTTGACCGAGCCGATCCACAGCGGCCGGCCCTCGGGACGATCCTGACCGTACGCGGCGAGCAGCGCCTGTGCCTCGATGGGGTCGCCGAGCGTCGTGCCGGTGCCGTGCGCCTCCACGACGTCCACATCGGAGGGTGTCAGCTGCGCGGTGGCGAGCGCGGCCCGGATGACCCGCTGCTGCGACGGCCCGTTCGGCGCGGTCATCCCGTTGGACGCACCGTCCTGGTTGATCGCCGACGCGCGGACCACCGCGAGAACGGGGTGACCGTTACGGCGGGCGTCGGAGAGCCGCTCGACGACGAGCATGCCCGCGCCCTCGGCCATGCCCATACCGTCCGCGTCGGCCGAGAACGCCTTGCACCGGCCGTCCATCGCCAGGCCGCGCTGCTGCGAGAAGCCGACCAGCTCCCACGGCGTGGCCATGATCGTGACGCCACCGACGAGGGCGAGCGAGCATTCCCCGGAGCGCAGTGCCTGCCCCGCCATGTGCAACGCCACCATCGACGACGAGCATGCCGTGTCGATCGTGGCGGCGGGGCCTTCGAGACCGAGGGCGTACGACACCCGGCCGGACAGCGCGCTGGTGGCGTTGCCGGTCATCAGGTGGCCCTCGGCGCCCGAGGACTGGTTGCCGGTCAGTGCGGCGACCATCGCGTACCCGGAGCCGTAACCGCCGGCGAACACCCCGGTGGGGCTGCCACGCAGGGTTTCCGGGGCGATGCCGGCGCGTTCGAGGGCCTCCCACGCCACCTCCAGCAGCAACCGCTGCTGCGGGTCCATGGCGAGAGCCTCGCGGGGGCTGATGCCGAAGAACCCGGCGTCGAAGTCGGCGACCTCGTGGAGGAAACCGCCCTTGGCGACGTACGACGTGCCGTCGCTGTCCGGGTCGGGATCGAACAGGTTGTCCAGGTCCCAGCCGCGGTCGCGGGGCACGTCGCCGATGCCGTCGCCGCCCGTGGCCAGCAGGTCCCAGAACTGTTCGGGGGTGCTGGTGCCGCCCGGGAACCGGCAGCTCATCCCGACGATCACCATCGGGTCGTCGGCCGTCGTCGCGATCACCGGCGCCGGCAGCGCGGGACCGGCGGCGAGGTCGCCGGCCAGTTCGGTGCGCAGCTGGGCCGCCAGCGCGAGCGGGTTCGGGTAGTCGAAGATCAGGGTGGCCGGCAGCCGCAGACCGGTGGCGGCGTTGAGGCCGTTGCGCAGTTCGACGGCGGTCAGCGAGTCGAAGCCGAGATCGGTGAAGGCCCGCTCGGCGTCGACGGCTCCGGGCGACGCGTAGCCCAGCACCGCGGCGGCCTCGGCCTGCACGACCTCCGCCAGCAGGTCTTCCTGCTCGGCGCGGCTCAGTCCGGTCAGCCGCTGCGCAAGCTCGCCCTGGCCGCGGACGATGCCCTCGGTTCCGGCCCCGGTGGCGATCAGTGCCCGGATCTCGGGCAGGTCACGCACCAGCGGCAGGTCACGCAGGTCGCGGGCGCCGGGCGCCGCCGCCAGCTGGGGCCAGTCAACGTCCATGACGGCGAGTACGGCGTCGGGGCCGTGCAGCGCGTCGCCGAGCGCCCGCACCGCGAGCTGCGGGTCCATGGCGGGCATGGGTCCCTGCTGGGTGCGGTGCCGGACGACGTCGTTCGAGCCGGCCAGCCCCGCACCGGCCCACGCGCCCCAGGCCACGGCCAGTCCGGCCAGGCCACGGGCGCGGCGGTTCTCCGCCAGGGCGTCGAGATAGGCGTTCGCGGCGGCGTAGTTGCCCTGCCCCGCGGCGCCGAAGATCGATGAGGACGACGAGAACAGCACGAACGCCTCGAGGTCCAGGTCCGCGGTCAGCTCGTCGAGCAGGGTCGCACCGGCGGCCTTCGCGGCCAGGGCCGTCGCCAGCCGGGCGGGGGTCAGCCGCTGCACCACGCCGTCGTCCAGCACACCGGCGGTGTGCAGCACCGCGGACACGTCCGGCCCGGCCCAGGCGAGCAGCCCGGTCAGGTCGGCCCGGTCGCTCACGTCGGCGGCCACGACGTCCACCCGCGCACCGGCGGTCGCCAGCGCCGCGGCCGATCCGGCCACACCACCCGCGCCCGGACCGGACCTGCTCGTCAGGATCAGCCGCTGCGTGCCGCGCGCGGCGAGCCACTGCGCGACATGCCCGGCGATCGCACCCGTGCCACCGGTGATCAGGGCCGCGCCGCGGGGCCGCCACCCGCTGTTCGTGTCACGGGGCTGGGCGGCCCGGGTCAGCCGGCGGCCGAGGATCGCCCCGGAGCGGATCGCGACCTGGTCCTCACCGCAGCCCGCGAGGACGGTCACGAGCCGGGCGCCGGCCCGGTCGTCGAACACGACGGGCAGGTCGATCAGGCCGCCCCAGCGGTCCGGGCTCTCCAGCGCGACAACGCGGCCCAGGCCCCAGATCTGCGCCTGCACGGGGTTGCTCAGCAGTTCACTCGGGCTGCCGGCAACCGCGCCACGGGTGGCAAGCCAGAGGGGTGCGTCGATGTTGTGGTCGGCGAGCGCCTGGATCAGGGCCAGCGTCGCCGCCGTTCCCCGGGACACCACCGGGTGCTCGGGCAGCGGGGTCTCGTTGAGGGCGAGCAGGGACAGCACGCCCGCGACCGGACCCGGCTGCGGGAGCAGTGCGGCCAGTGCGGCCCGGTCGGTCACGTCCGCGCCGGCCTCGATCACGATCACCTCGGCACCGCGGGCGGTCAGCGCGGCCACGATGTCCGGCCCGAACCGCGGCCCGAAAACCGGCCCGGACTCCGGCCCTGAGTCCGGCTCGGTGATGACGAGCCATGTGCCGGACAGGACGCCCGTGCCGGATTCGATGACCGGCGCCCAGGTGGTGCGGTAGCGCCAGCTCGTGGTGAGCGACCGGTCCTGTTCGTGGCGCCGCCATTTGGCCAGCGCCGGCAGCACGTCGGCGAACGAGCGCTCCCGGCCCACGGCGAGCGTGTCGGTCAGTTGCGCCAGGTCGCCGCCTTCGACGGCCGCCCAGAACTGGGTTTCGGCCGGTGAACTCGCACCGTCGCCGCCCCGGGCCGGCGCGGTCGTGGTGGCGGTCTTCAGCCAGTACCGCTCGTGCTGGAACGCGTAGGTGGGGAGCTCGACGTTGTCGCCGGCGGGCAGCAGCGTGGCCCAGTCCACGGCGACGCCGTGCACGAAGGCACGGGCCAGGCCGCCGAGCAGACCGGCCACGGACTCGTTACGGCGCTGCAGCGGCACGAAAACGGCGTCGGCGACGGTCTCCGGGCCCAGCGAGGACAGGGAACCGTCGGGGCCGACCTCCAGGAACACCGAGATGCCCTGACCGCCCAGGGTCGTGAGGGCGTCGGCGAAGCGGACCGCCTGACGGGTCTGCGCCGGCCAGTATCCGCCGTCGCACTCGCTGATCAGTTCTCCGGTCAGCGCACCGGCCCACAACAACTTCGGCCGCTGGTGGTCGAGCCCGGTCGCGACCTCGCCCAGCTCGTCCAGGACCGGGTCCATGGCCGGGGAGTGGAACGGGTGGCTCACGCGCAGTGCGCGTACCCGCCGGCCCTGCTCCTTCCAGTGCTTGAGCACCGACTCGACGGCGGCGCTGTCACCGGAGACCACCACGGAGTCCGGGCCGTTGACCGCGGCGATGGACGCACCCGCCAGCGTGGGGATCACGTCGGCCTCGGGCGCGTTGATGGCCGCCATCGCGCCACCGGCCGGCAATGCCTGCATCAGGCGGGCCCGGGCCGACACCAGCTTGCAGGCGTCCGGCAGGCTCAGCGCGCCGGCGACGTACGCGGCGGCGATCTCGCCCACCGAGTGGCCCATGACGGCATGCACGTTCACCCCGGCGGCCCTGAGGACCGCGGCGAGGGAGACCTCGAAGGCGAACAGGCCGGTCTGGGCGTAGAGGGTCTGGGTGGCGAGTGACTCGTCGACACCGTCCGCGCCCAGCACGAGGTCACGGACGGGGACGTCGAGCAGGTCGCAGACGCGGTCGAACTCGGCGGCGAACACCGGGCTGCTCTCGTACAGTCCCCGGCCCATACCGGCCCACTGCGAGCCCTGCCCGGCGAAGATCAGGCCGACCCGGGCGGCGGACCGGGCCACGCCGGACACCACGGAACCGGACGACTGGGCGGCGGCCAGCGAACCCAGCCCGCTCATCAGCTCGTCCCGGTCACCGCCGAGCACGACGGCGCGGTGTTCGTACGCCGTCCGGGTGGCGGTCAGGGACCGGGCCACGTCCGCCGGGGTCAGTCCGGGGTGCGCGGTGATCCAGTCCCGCAGCCGCGCGGCCTGAGCGGCCAGCCCCGGCGCCGACCGGGCCGACACGACCCACGCGCCGGCGCCCGACACCACGGGGGCCGCGGTCTCCTCGGCCTCGGCCGCCTCGGGAGCGGGCGCCTCTTCCACGATGATGTGCGCGTTGGTGCCACTGATCCCGAACGACGACACACCGGCCCGGCGCGGACGCTCGGAGACCGGCCACGCGACCGGCTCGTTCAGCAGCCGGACCTCGCCCGCCGACCAGTTCACGTGCGGGGACGGCGCATCGGCGTGCAACGTACGCGGCAGCTGCTCGTTCTGCAGTGCCAGCACCATCTTGATGACGCCGGCGATCCCGGCGGCGGCCTGGGTGTGGCCGATGTTCGACTTCACCGAACCCAGCCACAGCGGCGACTGCCCGGCCCGGTCCTGACCGTACGTGGCCAGCAGCGCCTGTGCCTCGATGGGGTCGCCGAGCGTCGTGCCGGTCCCGTGCGCCTCGACGGCGTCGACGTCAGCGGTCGTGAGGCGGGCGTTGGCCAGCGCGGCCCGGATGACCCGCTGCTGCGAGGGGCCGTTCGGGGCGGTGAGACCGTTGGACGCGCCGTCCTGGTTGATCGCCGAGCCGCGCACCACGGCGAGGACCCGATGGCCGTTGCGCCGTGCGTCGGACAGCCGCTCGAGGACGATCATGCCGACGCCCTCGGAGATGCCCATGCCGTCAGCGTCGGCCGAGAACGCCTTGCACCGGCCGTTGCGGGCGAGCCCGAGCTGCCGCGAGAACTGGGTGAACATGATCGGGCTGGCAATCGTGGTGACACCGCCGGCGAGCGCGAGCGTGCACTCCCCCGACCGCAGCGCCTGCGCGGCCATGTGCAGCGCCACCAACGACGACGAACAGGCCGTGTCCACTGTGACGGCCGGGCCCTCGAGGCCCAGCGTGTACGACACCCGCCCGGAGATGATGCTGGTCGAGGTGCCGGTCATCAGATGACCGTCCATGTCCTCGTCCACGCCCGGTCCGAAGCCGTAGCCGGACAGCGAGGCCCCGGCGAACACACCGGTCAGCGAGCCGCGCAGCGACGACGGGTCGATGCCCGCGCGTTCCAGGGCCTCCCAGGACACCTCCAGCAGTAACCGCTGCTGCGGGTCCATGGCCACGGCCTCACGCGGGCTGATCCCGAAGAAGCCGGCGTCGAACCCGCTGGCGTCCTGCATGAACCCGGCCTCGCGGACGTGCGAGGTGCCGTCCGGATCCTGCTCGTACAGCTCCTCGATGTCCCAGCCACGGTCGGTCGGGAAGCCCGCGACCGCGTCACCGCCTGCGGCCAGCAGCCCCCAGAACCCTTCCGGGTCCTGGGCGCCACCGGGATAGCGGCAACCGATACCGACGATGGCAATCGGCTCGTGACTACGTTCTTCGACCTCCCGGAGACGCTCACGCGTCTCGTGCAGGTTGGTGGTCGCCCATTTCAGATAGTCACGGAGGGTTTCTTCGTCGGCCACGGAACCTCACTCGCTCAAGCCCTGATTACCGGCCGAGTTCCTTGTGAATGAACTCGAAGATTTCGTCGTCGGACGCAGCACCGATCTTCTCCGCGACGACCTGACGTCCTGTTATGTCGCCGGTGCTCCACTGGGTGACGATTCCCTGAAGCCGTTCCGAAATCATTCGGTAGGTCTCGTCATCCGTTTTGGCATCGGCCAGCATCGAACCGAGCCGGTCCACTTCGGAAAGAAGAGAAGCCGGGCTCGACTCGTCGGTGAATTGTTCGTTCCAAAGATAGTCGGCCACCTGTACGGGATTAGGGCAGTCGAACAGCAGGGTCGCGGGCAGCTGCAGGTCAGTAGCGGTGCTGAGCCGATTCCTGAGTTCAACTGCGGTCAGGGAATCGAAGCCCAGGTCGCTGAAGGCCCGGGTCTCCTCGACGGCATCGGGGCTCGGGTACTTCAGCACCGCGGCCGCCTGGGTCTGCACGAGGATGATCAGCGTGCGCTGCTGCTCCTCGCGGGACAGGCCCGCCAGTTGCTGCTTGAGGGCCGCACCCGCACCCGAGTCCGGGCCCGCCTCAGCGGCGCTGTCAGCGGCACCCAGGGTCCGCTGGACCTCGGGCAGGTCCCCGATCAGCGGGCTCGGCCGGCGCAGCGTGAACGGAGGCGCGAACAGCTCCCAGTCCACGTCCGCGATCGTCGTCGGGCCGTCACCGGCGTCCAGGATCTGCGCCAGCGCCTGCACCGCGTGCTCGGGCGTCATGACCATCAGGCCACGCCGGGCACCCTGCTCGGCGCCGTCCTTACCGGTCATGCCGCCGCCGCCCCACGGCCCCCAGGCCACGGACGTCGCCGGCAGCCCCAATCCGCGGCGCTGCTCGGCGAGGGCGTCCAGATAGGTGTTCGCCGCCGCGTACGCCGACTGCAGGCCACTGCCCCAGGTCGCCGCGATCGACGAGAACAGGACGAACGCGTCCAGGCTCAACTCCCGGGTGAGCTCGTGCAGGTGCGCGGCGCCGGATGCCTTGGCCGCCAGCACGTCCTGCAGGAATTCCGGGCTGTTCTCCGCGACAGCGGCGGTCGGTCCGACACCCGCGGTGTGCAGCACCGACGACAACGCCGGGCCGCTCGCCGCGATCCACGACACGATCCCGGCCAGGTCCGCGCGGTCACCGGCGTCACCGGCCACCACGTCGACCCGGCTGCCCGCGGTCGCCAGGTGCGCGGCCCGCTCGGCCACCACGCCGGCGGCGGGGCCGGACCGGCTGGTGAGCACGATCCGGGGCGCACCCCGGCCGGCCAGCCACGTGGCCAGGTGCCCGGCGAGAGCGCCGGTGCCACCGGTGATCAGCGCGGCACCCGCCGGTACGAACTCCGCGTCCCCGGCGCGGGGCGCGGGAGCATGCGTCAGCCGCCGCCCCAGCACCGCAGCCGACCGGATCGCGACCTGGTCCTCACCGCCACCCGCCAGCACGCTCACGAGCCGGCCCGCGGCCCTGTCGTCGAGCGTGGCCGGGATGTCGACGAGGCCGCCCCAGCGGTCCGGCTCCTCGAGCCCGACCACCCGGCCGAGACCCCACACCTGGGCCTGCACCGGGCTCGCGAGCACCTCACCGGGTCCGGCGGCGACCGCACCACAGGTCAGCGCCCACACCGGTGCTTCGACGCCCAGGGCCTGCAGGGCACCCAGCAGCGTCACCGTCGCGGCGAGTCCGGCGGGCACCGACGGGCGGTCCGCCAGTGGTGTCTCGTCCAGGGCAAGCAGCGACACCACACCGGCGATCGGTGGCAGATCCGGCAGATCCGGGCCGGTCACCAGGACCTCCGCACCCCGGTCGCCCAGTGCCGCCACCACGTCCGGGCGGGACTGCCCGTCCGGTGTCACGACGAGCCAGACACCACTCAGCGCGGCTGGGCCGGATTCGAGGATCGGCTTCCAGGTGGCCCGGTACCGCCAGCCGGCGGTCAGCGACCGGTCCTGCTTGCCGCGCCGCCATGACGCCAGCTCCGGCAGCAGGTCCTGGAACGGGCGGGTGGCGTCGATCGCGAGTGTCTCGGTGAGCCGGTCGAGGTCGGCGCTCTCGACGGCGGCCCAGAAGTCCGTGTCGGTGCCCGCACCGTTCGCGGCCGGTGCCTCGACGGGGTCGGGCTGCAGCCAGTACGGGTGGTGCTCGAACGCGTACGTCGGCAGGTCGACCGGCGCCGCGGCGGGCAGCACCGCCGCCCAGTTCACGGCGATGCCACCGGCCCAGGCGCGGGCCAGGGCCTTCAGGACGTGGGCCGCGTCGTCGTGGTCGCGTTCGAGGGTGCCGACCACGACTACGCCGGGCGTACCCGACTCCTGCGCGGTCTCGGTGACCGCGGCCGTGAGGATCGGGTGGGGTGAGACCTCGACAAAGGCGTTGAAGCCGCCGGTCAGCGCGACCTTGACGGCCTGCTCGAACCGGACCATCCGGCGCAGGTTGCTGTACCAGTAGCCGGCGTCCGCCGTCGTGCCGTCGAGCCAGTCACCGGTCACTGTGGACACCATCGGCACCCGGCCCGGCAATGGCTTGATGTCCGCCAGCTCGGCGGCCAGGACCGCTTCGAGCGGCTCGACAGCCGGCGAGTGCGCGACGAAGTCGGTCTCGGGGATCCGCCAGCGCATCACGTGCCGCGCTGCCAGCTCCCGCTCGAACTCCGCCAGCGCGCCGGGCTCACCCGACACCACCGATGCCGCCGGGCTGTTCACCGCGGCCAGCGAAAGCTTGCCGTCCCACGGTTCCAGCAACTCGGACACCGTCGGCGCGGGCATCACGACCGACACCATCGAACCCTGCACGGACAGACTCGACAGAGCCCGCGACCGCGCCACAACCACCCGGGCACCGTCCTCGATACTGAGCAGACCGGCGACCGTGGCCGCGGCGATCTCGCCCTGGGAGTGACCCATCACCGCTTCAGGGATGACTCCCGCGGCCTCCCAGACCGCGGCGAGCGACACCATCACGGCCCACAGGACCGGTTGCACCACGTCCGCGCGTTCCAGGGCGGGTGCCCCTTCGGCGCCGGTCAGCACGTCGGTCACGGACCAGTCGAGCAACGGCGCCAGCGCCTGCTCGCACTCGGCCAGCCGGTTCGTGAACACCGGCGACGTGCCGAGCAGTCCGCGGCCCATGCCGGTCCACTGCGATCCCTGACCCGCGAACACGAACACCGGGCGGGTGCCCGTACGGGCCGTGCCCGAGACGGTGAAGTCACCGAGACCGGCGATCAACTCGGCCCGGTCGGCGCCGATGACGACCGCGCGGTGCTCGAACGCCGCCCGGGAGGAGGCCAGTGCCCAGCCCACCTCGGCGGGCTCCACCTCCGGCCGGGCCGTGAACCAGGCGTGCAGGCGACCGGCCTGCCCGGTCAGCGCCCGCGCTGAACGCGCCGACACGACCCAGGCGCAGGCACCCTGTACCACGCCGCCACCGGTCGGGGCGTCGGCCTGCGGGGTCTCGTCGAGCGGGGCCTCCTCCAGGATGATGTGCGCGTTGGTGCCGCTCATCCCGAACGAGGAGACACCGGCGCGGCGTACCCGGCCGTTCGCCTTCCAGGGCGTCGCCTCCTGCAGCAGCCGGACCTCACCGGACGCCCAGTTCACGTGTGGCGACGGCTCGGCCGAGTGCAGCGACCGAGGCAGCTGCTGGTTCTGCAGCGCCAGGACCATCTTGATGATGCCCGCGGCGCCCGCGGCGGCCTGCGTGTGACCGATGTTCGACTTCACCGAACCCAGCCACAGCGGCGGCCGGCCGGCCCGGTCCTGACCGTACGTGGCGAGCAGCGCCTGTGCCTCGATCGGGTCACCGAGCACCGTGCCGGTCCCGTGCGCCTCGACGACGTCCACGTCGGCGGACGACAGCTTCGCACTGGCCAGCGCCGCGCGGATGACCCGCTGCTGGGCCGGCCCGTTCGGGGCGGTCAGGCCGTTGGACGCGCCGTCCTGGTTGATCGCGGAACCCCGGACCACGGCCAGCACCCGGTGCCCGTTGCGCCGGGCGTCCGAAAGCCGCTCGACGACGAGCATGCCCGCGCCCTCGCCCAGGCCCATGCCGTCCGCACCCGCCGAGAACGGCTTGCACCGGCCGTCCGGTGACAGCCCCATCTGCCGGCTGAACTGGTCGAACAGCAGCGGGTTGGCCGCCACCATCACACCGCCGGCGAGCGCCAGGTTGCTCTCCCCGGAGCGCAGGGACTGGCAGGCCAGGTGCAGCGCCACCAGCGACGACGAGCACGCGGTGTCGACGGTGACCGCCGGGCCCTCCAGGCCGAACGTGTACGCGACGCGGCCCGAGACCACGCTCGTCGACACGCCGGTGACGAGGTGGCCGTCGAGCTCGCCCTGCAGGCCGGCGCTCCAGCCGTACCCGGATGCGGACGCTCCCGCGAACACACCGGTGGCGGAGCCGTGCAGCGATGCCGGGTCGATGCCGGACCGTTCGAGGGCCTCCCACGCGACCTCCAGCAGCAACCGCTGCTGGGGGTCCATCGTGAGGGCCTCGCGGGGGCTGATGCCGAAGAAGCTCGCGTCGAAGCCGGGGGCGTCGTAGACGAAGCCGCCCGACCGGATGGCCTGGCCGCTGTATTCCGAGCCGGGCCGGTCCTCGATGGTCCAGCCGCGGTCCTCCGGCAGCACCGAGATGGCGTCGGTCCCCGCGGTCACCAGGTCCCACAACTCTTCCGGGCTGTGCGCGCCACCGGGATACCGGCAGCTCATGCCGATGATCGCGATCGGTTCGTCCAGGACCGACGCGGCGACCGGGCTGTTCGACGCCGTCCCGGCGGCTCCCCCGAGCTCTGCCAGCAGGAATTCCGCGGCAGCGGTCGGGGTGGGTGCGTCGAACAGGAGCGTGGCGGGAAGCTGCAGCTCGGTGGCGGCGCTGAGGCGGTTGCGGAGCTCCACCGCGGTGAGCGAGTCGAAGCCCAGGTCGCTGAACGCGCGGGTGGCCTCGACGGCGTCCGCGCTCGGGTACTTGAGCACCGCGGCGGCCTGCGTCTGCACGAGGCCCACCAGCAGACGCTGCTGGTCACCGCGGGACAGTCCGGCCAGTTTCCGCTTGAGTGCCGATCCGTCGCCGGCTTCGACGCCGGGCACGGGCGTGCTGGTGTCCAGGGCCCGGCGCACCTCGGGCAGGTCGCCGATCAGGGGACTCGGCCGGCGCAGCGTGAACGGGGGCGCGAACCGCTCCCAGTCGACGTCCGCGATCGTCGCGTAGCCCTCCCCGGCGTCCAGGATCTGGGCCAGGGCCTGCACCGCATGCTCGGCGCGCATGGTCAGCAGGCCACGGCGTACGCCCTGGGCGGCACCCTCCTCGTCGGTCATCCCGCCGCCGCCCCACGGCCCCCAGGCCACCGACGTCGCCGGCAGTCCCCGCGCGCGCCGGTGCTCGGCGAGCGCGTCGAGGTAGGTGTTGGCCGCGGCGTACGCGGACTGCAGACCGCTGCCCCACGTGGCCGAGATCGACGAGAACAGCACGAACGCGTCCAGGTCGAGGTCGCGCGTCAGCTCGTGCAGGTGCGCCGCACCGGCCGCCTTGGCCGACAGGACGGCGTCCATGAACTCCGGCGTGGTGTCCCCCACCGCGGCGGTCGGGCCGACACCGGCCGTGTGCATGACCGCCGACAGGGCCGGGCCGGTCGCGGCGATCCACGACACCAGTCCGGCGAGCTCCTCGCGGCTACCGGTGTCACCGGCGACGACGTCTACCCGGGCACCCGCGGTCGCCAGCTGGGCCGCCAGCGCCGCCGCACCCGCGGCTGCGGGGCCGGACCGGCTGGTCAGCACGAGCCGGGGCGCACCCCGGCCGGCCAGCCACCGCGCCACATGTCCGGCGATCGCACCGGTGCCACCGGTGAGCAGCGTGCTCGCGCGGGGAACCCACTCCACCACCGCGTTGCGCGGCGGCGGCGCGTGGACCAGTCGCCGGCCGAAGACCGCGGCGGACCGGATCGCGACCTGGTCCTCGGCACCGGCGGCCAGCACACCCACCAGCCGGGCCGCGGACTTGTCGTCCAGCTCGGCGGGAACGTCGATCAGGCCACCCCAGCGCTCCGGGAACTCCAGGCCGATCACCCGGCCGAGTCCCCACAGCTGGGTCTGCGCCGGATCCGGCAGTGCCTCGCCGGGTCCGGGGGCGGTCGCCCCGCTGGTCAGCACCCACAGCGGCGCGTCGATGCCGGAGTCGCCCAGCGACTGGGCCAGTGCCAGCGTCGCTGCCAGGCCCTGCGTCACCACCGCGTGGTCCGGCAGCGGTGTGGTGTCGGTTCCCAGCAGGGACACCACGCCCACGGCCGGGGCCGTGTCGTTCAGCGCCCCGGTGAGCAGACCGGTCAGCCCGGCCCGGTTCGCGGACCCGGCGGGTACCTCGATCTCCACCACCTCGGCGCCGCGCGCGGTCAGCGCCGCCGGCACACCACCGGTGTACCCGGCCGGGCGGACGACGAGCCAGGTGCCGCCGAGCAGGGCGGAGCCGCTCTCGCTGACCGGTTTCCAGGTCACGCGGTAACGCCACCCGGCGGTCACGGACCGGTCCTTCTCGCGGCGCCGCCAGGTGGCCAGCGCCGGGAGGACCTCGCCGAGGTAGTGCTGGTCCTTGATGTCCAGGACGTCGGCGATGTGCGCCACGTCCCCGCCCTCGACGGCGTTCCAGAACCGAGCCTCCGCGGCCGTTCCGGGTCCGTCCCCGCCGTCCGCGACGGGTTCGGCCGACGGCTCCAGCCAGAATCGGTGCTTCTCGAACGCGTAGGTGGGCAGGTTCACCTGCGGCGCGGCGGGCAGCACGGACTTCCAGTCCACACCGATACCCGTGACCCAGGCCCGCGCGAACGACGTCACCAGACTGACAGCGTCAACCCGCTCACGCTCCAGCGTCCCGACCGCAACCACGTCGCTGATCCCGGCGTCCTCCGCCGTCTCCAGCACCGCCGCCGTCAGGATCGGGTGCGCGGAGATCTCCACGAACGACGTGAAGCCCTCGCCCAGCAGCACCCGGATCGCCTGTTCGAAGCGGACCATCCGCCGCAGGTTGCTGTACCAGTACGCGGCGTCGAGCGGCGCGCCCGACAACCATTCACCGGTCACCGTCGACACCATCGGCACCCGGCCCGGCAGCGGGACGATCCCCGCCAGCTCCTCGGCCAGGGGCGCCTCGAGCGGCTCGACGGCCGGCGAGTGCGCGACGAAGTCGGTCTGCGGGATGCGCCAGCGCATCGCGTGCCGGGCCGCCAGCTCCCGCTCGAACTCGGCGAGGGCCTGCGGATCGCCGGAGACCACCGACGCCGCGGGGCTGTTCACCGCGGCCAGCGAAAGCTTGCCGTCCCACGGTTCCAGCAACTCCGACACCGCCGGGGCGGGCATCACCACCGACACCATCGAACCCTGCACGGACAGACCCGACAGCGCACGGGACCGCGCCACGACAACCCGGGCACCGTCCTCGATGCTGAGCAGACCGGCGACCGTGGCCGCGGCGATCTCGCCCTGCGAATGACCCATCACCGCGTCCGGAGTCACCCCCGCGGCCTCCCAGACCGCGGCGAGCGACACCATCACGGCCCACAGCACCGGCTGCACCACGTCCGCGCGCTCCAGGGCGGGAGCCCCCTCGGCTCCCGTCAGGACATCCGTCACCGACCAGTCCAGCAACGGCGCCAGCGCCTGCTCGCACTCGGCCCACTTCGCGGCGAAAACCGGCGACGACCCGAGCAGTCCGCGGCCCATGCCGAGCCACTGCGAACCCTGTCCCGCGAACACGAACACCGTCCGTGAACCCGTGCGTGCCACGCCCGAGACGGCCAGGTTGCCCAGGCCGCCCAGCAACTCGGCGCGGTCACCACCGACGACCACCGCGCGGTGCTCGAACACCGAACGCGACGCCGCCAGGGACCAGCCGACGCCGGCGACATCCGGGCGCGCACCGAACCACTCCCGGAGCCGCGCCGCCTGCCCGGCGAGACTTCCCGCCGTACGCGCCGACAGCGTCCACGCGTCCACCTCGCCGGCCCGCAGCACGGCGGGCACGGCGGCCTGCTCATCCTCGACGGTCTCGGGCGTGGCGTCCTCGGCCAGGCTCGCCGCCATCTCGGCGTCCTCGGGCGAGGTCTCCCCCGCCGTCGTCTCCGCCTCGGCGGTGGCCTCCTCCAGGATGATGTGCACGTTGGTGCCGCTCATCCCGAAGCCCGACACACCGGCCCGGCGCACCCGGCCGTCCGACGGCCAAGCCACGGATTCCTGCAACAGCCGGACCTCGCCCGCCGACCAGTCCACCTCGGAAGTCGGCTGGTCCGCGTGCAGGCTGCGCGGCAGCCGCTCGTTCTGCAGCGCCAGGACCATCTTGATCACACCGGCGACACCCGCGGCCTGCTGGGCGTGGCCGATGTTCGACTTCACCGATCCCAGCCACAGCGGTGGCCGGCCGGCCCGTTCCTGACCGTACGTCGCCAGCAGCGCCTGGGCCTCGATCGGGTCGCCGAGCGGGGTGCCCGTACCGTGCGCCTCGACGACGTCCACGTCGGACGGTGAGAGTTTGGCACTGGCGAGCGCCGCCCGGATGACCCGCTGCTGCGACGGCCCGTTCGGGGCGGTCAGCCCGTTGGACGCGCCGTCCTGGTTCACCGCGGAGCCACGCATGACCGCGAGCACCTGGTGGCCGTTGCGCCGGGCATCCGACAGGCGCTCCACAACGAGGACGCCGACACCCTCGGCCACGCCCATGCCGTCCGCCGACGACGAGAAGCTCTTGCAGCGCCCGTCGGGCGACAGGCCGAGCGACTGGTTGAAGTCGGTGAACAGCACCGGGGTCGCCGCCACGAACGCGCCGCCGACCAGGGCCAGCGAGCACTCACCGCCGCGCAGGGCCTGACCGGCGAGGTGCAGGGCCACGAGCGCCGACGAGCACGCCGTGTCGACGGTGACCGCCGGGCCTTCCAGGCCGAGCGTGTACGACACCCGCCCGGACAGGATGCTCGTCGCGTTACCGGTCATCGTGTGACCGTCGTGCTCGCCCTGCCGCCCGGTCGTCCACGCGTACCCGGATGCCGACGCGCCGGCGAAGACACCGGTGCTGGACCCGCGCAGCGACGCCGGATCGATCGCGGCCCGTTCGAGGGCCTCCCACGCGACCTCCAGCAGCAGCCGCTGCTGGGGGTCCATAGTGAGCGCCTCGCGCGGGCTGATCCCAAAGAATCCCGCGTCGAACTCGGTGGCGTCGTAGACGAAACCACCGGTGTGCACGCGGGCGCCGCCGGAATCGGGGTCGCCGGGGTCGCCGACGTCCCAGCCCCGGTCCTGGGGCAGCCCGGCCACGGCATCGGTCTCCGTGTTCAGCAGCTCCCACAGGTTCTCGGGGCTGCGTACGCCGCCCGGGAACCGGCAGCCCATGCCGACGATCGCAATCGGCTCGTCGCCGGCGGCTTCCATCTCGTGGAGCCGCTGCCGGGTCTCGTGCAGATTGGCGGTCACCCGCTTGAGGAAGTAGCGGAGCTTGTCTTCCATGTCTTACGTCACCTCGTCGAGGAAGTCGCGGGTTCGCGCCGTCAGTAGATGCCGAGCTCTTTTTCGATGAAGTCGAACACTTCGTCGTCCGTGGACGATTCGAGCTTGTCCACCACACCGGTGGTGGCCAGCCGGTCCTGGGTTTCCTTCCACTTCGAGAGCACGACCTCGAGCCGGTTCGTGATCTGAGCGGATCCGTCGTCGCCGTTGATCGCGGCGAGCATGCTCTCCAGCTTCTCCAGCTCGGCGAGGACCGGCTTGACCGGGCTCGCCTCCTCGTTCTGCGAGGAGCGCAGGAAGCCGGCCAGGGCAGCGGGCGTGGGGTAGTCGAACAACAGCGTGCTGGGCAGGCGCAGCCCGGTGGCCGCGCTGAGCCGGTCGCGAAGTTCCACGGCGGTCAGCGAGTCGGCGCCCAGGTCGCTGAAGGCCCGATCCGCGCCGACCACGTCGACGCTCGGATGCCCGAGTACCACCGCGGCCTCGGTGCGGACCAGATCGGTCAGCAGCCGGTCCTGGTCGGCGCGGGACAGCCCGCTCAGCTGCCGGGCCAGTTCGGCGCCCGCGGCCGTTTCCACCGGTCCACCGCCGTCGAGCGCGGCCAGGGCGTCGATGACCTCGGGCAGGCTCTCGATCAGCGGGCTGGGCCGGCGCACGGTGAACGGCGGGGCGAATCGCGCCCAGTCGACGTTCACCACGGTCATGAGCCCGTCGCGTCCGTCGAGCACCTCGGCAAGGGCCCGTACGGCCTGCTCCGGCTCCAGCAGCAGCAGGCCGCGCCGCTGCATCTGCTGCGCGTCCTCCACGTCGGTCATGCCGCCACCGGCCCACGGGCCCCACGCGACGGAGGTCGCGGGCAGGCCCCGGCTCAGGCGGTTCTCCGCCAGCGCGTCCAGGAACGTGTTGGCGGCGGCGTACCCGGCCTGCAGGCCACTGCCCCACGTGGCCGAGATCGACGAGAACAGGACGAAGGCATCCAGCTCCAGGTTCGCGGTGAGCCGGTCCAGGGCTACGGCGCCGGCGGTCTTCGCCGCCACCACCGATGCCAGCTCCGGCACGTCCGTCTCGTCCAGGGCGGTGGCCTGGCCGACACCCGCGGCGTGCAGCACCGCGGTCAGCGGCGGGCCGGATTCCCCGATCCGGGCGACCACGGCGGCGAGGGCCCGGTCGTCCCCGGCGTCGCAGGCGATCAGGTCGACGTGCGTGCCGGCCGTCGCGAGCTGCGCCGCCAGCGTGGCAGCGGTCGCCGCACCGGGACCGGAACGGCTGGTCAGGACGATCCGGGCGGCGTCACGGCCGGTCAGCCAGCGGGCGACGTGCCCGCCGATCGCACCGGTGCCACCCGTGATCAGTACGCTGCCCCGAGGCCGCCAGGGCTCGGCGGAGCCATCGGGTGCCGGGGCGTGTACGAGCCGGCGGCCCAGGATCCCGTCCGGGCGGATAGCGACCTGGTCCTCGCCACAGCCCAGCAGGACAGCGGCGAGCCTCCCGGCGGTCCGCTCGTCGAAGTCCGGCGGCAGGTCGATGAGGCCACCACCGTGGTCGGGGTGTTCCAGCGCCGACACCCGGCCGAGCCCCCACGCCTGTGCCTGCACCGGGCTGGTGAGCACGTCACCCGGCACGGCGGCGACCGCGCCGCGGGTCAGGGCCCACAGCGGGGCGTGGACCGCGAGGGCGATCAGTGCCTGGATCAGCGTCTGGGATCCGGCCAGGCCGTTCGCCAGGCCCGGGTGCTCCGCCATCGGGGTCTCGTCCATCGCGAGCAGCGAGACCACGGCGGCGACGCCGGTGTCCGGGATCAGTCCGCGCAGTTGCCCGGCCATCAGCGCGTGGTCGGTCGTCTCGGTGAGCTCGACGACGTCGACCTCCGCGCCCCGGTCCCGCAGTGCCCGCGCGACCGACCGCGTCAGCTCGTCGCCGGCCGAGCCGGTCGCCACGAGCCAGCGGCCGCTCAGCGCGGCGGTGCCGGGTTCGGTGACCGGCGCCCAGGTGACCCGGTAGCGCCAGCCGGTGGTCGCCGGCTCCGCGTCGGCAACGGTTTCCGTGGCAGTGGTGCCCGGGAGGAGGAGGGTGCCCTGCGGCCAGTAGTGCTCGTGGCGGAACGCGTACGTCGGCAACTCCACCCGCCCGGTGGCCGGCAGGACCGCACTCCAGTCCACGTTCACGCCGTGCACGAACGCCCGGGCCAGGCCGCGCAGCAGCACGTCGTCCCGGTTACGCCGTTGCAGCGGGATGAACAGTGCCTCGTCGGTGCCGATCCCCGCGACGGCGTCCTTGCCCAGCGAGGACAGCGAACCGTCCGGGCCGATCTCGAGGAACACCGACACGCCCTGGGCCGCGAGCGCCGCGACGGCGTCGGCGAACCGGACCGCCTGACGCGTCTGGCCCGGCCAGTACGCGGCGTCGCACCCGTCGACGAGCGCACCGGTCAGCGCACCCGCCCACAGCTTGCGGGGCCGCTCATAGCGCAGCTCCTCGGCGAGCTCCCCGAGCTCCGCGAGAGCCGGGTCCATCGCCGGGGAATGGAAGGCGTGGCTCACCCGCAGCGAGCGGACCCGCCGGCCCTGGCCCTTCCAGTAGTCCATGACCTTCTCGACCGCGCCGGCGTCACCGGAGACCACCACCGCGTCGGGACCGTTGACCGCGGCGATCGAAGCACCGGCGAGCGAACCGGCCACCTCCGCCTCGGAGGCGTTGATCGCCGCCATCGCCCCGCCCGCGGGCAGGGCCTGCATCAGCCGGGCGCGGGTGGCCACCAGCCGGCACGCGTCGGCCAGGCTCAGCACGCCGGCCACGTACGCCGCCGCCACCTCACCGACGGAGTGCCCGACGACCGCGTCCACGTGGACCCCGGCCCCCTGCACCACGGCGGCGAGGGCCACCTCGAAGGCGAACAGGCCGGTCTGCGCGTAGAGCGTCTGATCCATGACGGTCTCGTCGACGCCGTCCGCGCCGAGGACCAGGTCGCGTACCGAGATGCCGAGCTCGAGCTCGAGGAGCCCGCTGACCTGATCGAAGACGTCGGCGAAGACCGTGCTGCCGGCGTACAGGGCGCGGCCCATCCCGGCCCACTGCGAGCCCTGACCCGCGAAGATCAGGCCGACCCGGGCGTTCGGCCGCGCCACCCCGGAGATCAGGGTCCCGGACGGCTGACCGGCCGCCAGACCCGCGAGCCCCGCCAGCAGGGCGTCGCGGTCGTCACCGATCACCATGGCCCGGTGCTCGAACACCGAGCGGGTGGTCGCCAGGGACCACGCGACCTCGGCGGGTTCCAGCTCGGGACGGGTGGTGACCCAGCCCCGCAGCCGGTCCGCCTGGTCGGCCAGGCCCTCGGGCGAGCGGCCCGACACCAGCCAGGCCCCGGCGTCAGGCAGCACCTTCGGGCCCGTCGCGGCCTCAGCCGGTCCGGGCTCGGCGGCCGGTGCCTCCTCGACGATCACGTGGGCGTTGGTGCCGCTGATGCCGAACGCCGACACACCGGCGCGGCGTACCCGCCCGTTCACCGGCCACGCCACCGGCTCCTGCAGCAGGCGGACCTCGCCCGCGGTCCAGTCGACGTGCGGGGACGGGTCGGCGGCGTGGAGCGTACGCGGCAGCTGCTCGTTCCTGAGTGCCAGCACCATCTTGATGACGCCGGCCATACCGGCGGCGGCCTGGGTGTGGCCGATGTTCGACTTCACCGAGCCGAGCCACAGCGGCCGGTCCTCGGGGCGGCCCTGACCGTACGTCGCCAGCAGCGCCTGTGCCTCGATCGGGTCCCCGAGCGGAGTGCCCGTGCCGTGCGCCTCGACCGCGTCCACGTCATCGGTCGACAGCCCGGCGGTGGCGAGGGCCGCCCGGATGACCCGCTGCTGCGACGGGCCGTTCGGGGCGGTCAGCCCGTTCGACGCGCCGTCCTGGTTGATCGCCGAGCCGCGGACCACGGCGAGCACCCGGTGCCCGTTGCGGCGGGCCTCCGACAGCCGCTCGAGCACGAGCAGGCCGGCGCCCTCACCCATGCCCATGCCGTCCGCGTCGGCCGAGAACGCCTTGGAGCGCCCGTCCGCCGCGAGCCCGCGCTGCTTGGCGAACCCGACCATCTCCCACGGGGTGGCCATCACCGAGACACCGCCGACCAGGGCGAGCGAACACTCCCCGGACCGCAGTGCCTGACCGGCCATGTGGAGCGCGACCAGCGACGAGGAACACGCCGTGTCCACGGTCACCGCCGGGCCCTCCAGGCCCAGCACGTACGAGATCCGGCCCGAGATGATGCTCGTCGCGTTGCCGGTCACCAGGTGGCCGAGCCCCGCGCTGTCCGATGCCGTCAGCTGCATGCTGGCCGCGGCGTAACCCGAGGAATAGCCACCGATGAACACACCGGTACGCGAGCCGCGCAGCGCAGCCGCGTCGAGGCCGCCGGATTCCAGTGCCTCCCAGGACAGCTCCAGCAACAGCCGCTGCTGCGGGTCCATCGCCAGTGCCTCACGCGGGCTGATGCCGAAGAAGCCGGCGTCGAACTCGGCGGCCTGGTGCAGGAATCCGCCCTCGCTGGAGTACGTGGTCCCGGCGTTCGCCGGATCCGGGTCGAACAGCGCCGCGGTGTCCCAGCCCCGGTCCTGCGGGAAGCCGGAGACGCCGTCGCCGCCCGCGGCCAGCAGCCGCCACAGCTCGTCCGGGCTGTTCACGTCGCCGGGGTAGCGGCAGCTCATCGACACGATGGCGATCGGGTCGTCGTCGAGGGCGGGAGCCGCCGCCACGTCCGGTGTCGCGGCCTGCGTCAGCGATCCGAGCAGCGGCACCCGCAGGTGCTCGGCCAGGACCAGTGGCGAGGGGTAGTCGAACAGCAGGGTGGCGGGCAGCCGCAGCCCGGTCGCGGTGGCGATCCGGTTGCGCAGTTCCACCGCGGTCAGCGAGTCGAAGCCGAGCTCGCTGAACGCGCGGCTGGGTTCGACGTCGTCCGGGCCGGAGTAGCCGAGCACCGCGGCGGCCTCGCCACGGATCAGGTCGACGAGCAGCCGGTCCTGTTCGGCCCGGGACAGCCCGGCGAGTCGCTGGGCGAGTTCACCCTGGTCCAGCGTCGCACCGGCGGCGGCCGGGGCGGACGTCCTCAGCTGCTGCACGTCCGGCAGGTCGCGCAGGAACGGCACCTGCAGGACCTCGGCCTGCCCGGGTGCGCCGGCGAGCTGCGGCCAGTCGAGGTTCATGACGGTCAGTACGGTGTCCGGGCCGGCCAGCGCCTGCCCGAGCGCCTTGACGGCGAGCCGCGGGTCCATGAGGACCTCCCAGCGGTTGCGCCGCAGCCGCTGCCGGGCGGCCTCGCTGGCCTGGGACACACCGTTGCCGGCCCAGGGACCCCAGGCCACAGCGAGCGCGGTACGCCCCCGGGCCCTGCGGTTCTCGGCCAGGCCGTCCAGGTAGGCGTTAGCAGCCGCGTAGTTCGCCTGGCCCGCGCCACCGAACGTGGAGGCGCCGGAGGAGAACAGCACGAACGCGTCGAGTTCCAGTTCGGCGGTCAGCTCGTCGAGGTGCGCGGCACCGGCGGCCTTCGCGGCGAGCGCGGTGGCGAGCCGTTCGGTGTCCAGCCCGTCGAGGACGCCGTCCGCGAGCACGCCCGCGGTGTGCATGACGGAGGTGAGCGGCGGCCCGTCCGTGGCGATGCCGTCGATCAGTCCGGCCAGGTCGGCGCGTACGGCGCTGTCCGCCGCCGTGATGCGCACGCCGGTTCCCGCGAGAGCGACGTTCGCCGCCAGCTCGGCGGCGCCAGCAGCGCCGGGGCCTGAGCGGCTGGCCAGCACGAGCCGGGCAGCGCCACGGTCGGCGAGCCACTGGGCCACGTGGCCGCCGATCGCGCCGGTGCCGCCGGTGATCAGTACGGTGCCGCCCGGCGTCCATTCCACGCCGGCGCGGGCCTGCGGTGCCCGGGTGAGCCGGCGGCCGAGGATTCCGGCCGGCCGGATCGCCACCTGGTCCTCGTGGCAACCGGCGAGGACCGCCACCAGGCGTGCACCGGCCCGCTCGTCGAACGAGGCGGGCAGGTCGATCAGGCCACCCCAGCGGTCGGGCTGTTCCAGGGCGACGACCCGGCCGAGACCCCACGTCTGCGTCTGGACCGGGCTGGTCGTGACATCGCCCGGGCCACTGGAGATCGCACCGCTCGTCACCATCCACAGCGGAGCGGCGATGCCGGCGTCGGCCATGGCCTGCAACAGGGTCAGCGTGCCGTTCAGTCCCGCGGGCACGAGGGTGTTACCGGGAGTGGGCCGCTCGTCCAGTGCCAGCAGGGAAACGACGCCCTGCACCGTCGTGGTCAGCTCAGCGGCCAGGTCCTCGCGCCGGGCAGCACCCGCCGCGACCTCGACCACCTCGATCGTGGTGCCCCGCGCGGTCAGGGCCCGCAGGGACGCCTGGACCAGGCCGGCGCCCGGACCGGCGAGGTTCGCCGGGACGGCCACGAGCCAGGTACCGGCCAGGGTGGCCGGGGCCGGGTCGGTGATCGGCGCCCAGGTGACCCGGTAGCGCCAGTTCGCCGTGACGTCGCGGTCCCGTTCGCGGCGGCGCCAGGAGGCGAGCGACGGCAGCACCTCGCCGAACGATCGGGTGCTGTCGACGGCGAGCGTGGCGGCGAGCTGGGTCAGGTCCGCGTTCTCCACGGCGGCCCAGAACTGCGCCTCGGCCGCCGACGCCTGCTCGCCGTCCGTGCCGTAGGTGACCGGGGCGGCCACGCGGGAGGCTTCGAGCCAGTAGCGCTGGTGCTGGAACGCGTACGTCGGCAGGTCCGTGCGGCGTCCCTCGCGCAGCACCGCGGCCCAGTCGACGGCGGTGCCACCGACGTGGACCTGGGCGAACGCGGTGAGCAGCCGGAGCGCCCCGCTGTTCTCCCGGTCCAGGGTTCCGGTGATCACGGGGGCGCCGGCCGTGCCGAGGTCCTCGATCGTCTCGGCGATTCCCGTGGTGAGCACCGGTTGCGGGGACACCTCGATGAACGTGTGGTTCCCGGCCGTGGCCAGCGCGCGGATGGCCTCATCGAAGCGGACGGTCTGGCGCACGTTGGCGAACCAGTAGCCGGGGTCGAGCTCCGGGCCGGTCATCCAGCGGCACTCGACCGTGGAGAACATCGGGATCCGGGCCGGACCCGGTTCGATGCCGGCCAGCCCGTCGGCGAGGACCCCGGCGAGGCCCTCGATGCCGGCGGAGTGGGCGACGAAGTCGGTGACGGGGAGCGGCCAGCGCATCACGTGCAGGGCCGACAGTTCCTTGCCGAAGGCCGCGAGTGCGTCGGTCTCACCGGAGACCACGGTTGCCGCGGGTCCGTTCACCGCCGCTACCGACAGGCGGTCGCCGTACGGCTCCAGCAGCTCCCGAACCGCCGCGACCGGCATGACGACCGACAGCATGCCGCCGCCGGTGCCGAGCCCCGACAGCGCCCGGCTGCGGACAGCCACGACCTTCGCCGCGTCGTCCAGCGACAGGATCCCGGCCACGGTCGCAGCCGCGATCTCGCCCTGCGAGTGGCCCACCACGGCACCCGGGGTGACACCGGCCGCCTCCCAGACCGCGGCCAGCGCGACGAGCACGGCCCAGAGCGCGGGCTGCACCACGTCGGCCCGCTCGAGTTCGGGGGCGCCGTCCGCGCCGGTCAGGACATCGGTGAGCGACCAGTCCACGTACGGTGCCAGGGCCTGCTCGCACTCGGCGAGCCGGGCCGCGAACACCGGGGAGGACGCCGCCAGTTCACGGCCCATCCCGATCCACTGGGCGCCCTGGCCGGGGAACACGAAGACCGGCTGGTCCTCGTCGGCGGCCGCGGTCGTGCCGCTGACGACCCCGGCGCGGGTCTCCCCGGCGGCCAGCGCGCTCAGCCCGGCGGCGAGGTCGTCGCGGCCGGTCCCGGTGACCACCGTCCGGTATTCGAACACCGATCGGGTCGTCGCCAGCGACCGCGCCACGTCGGCGGGGTCGAGATCCGGGCGGGACGCCACGAACTCGGCCAGCTGGGCCGCCTGCAGCCGCATGCCTTCCGCCGTACGCGCGGACACGAGCCAGGCGTACGCCCCCGCCGTGTCCAGCAACGCCGGCCCGGTGTCCGCAGGTGTTTCCACCGCCGCCGTTCCGGGCGCTTCCTCGAGAATGACGTGCGCGTTGGTGCCACTGACGCCGAACGACGACACCCCGGCACGACGGGCCCGGCCGTCCTCGGTGGTCCACGGCAGGGTCTCGGTCAGCAGGCGCACCTCGCCGGCCGACCAGTCCACGTGCGGGGACGCCTCGCGGGAGTGGAGCGTCGCGGGCAGCTGCCGGTGCTGCAGTGCCAGCACCATCTTGATCAGGCCGCCGATGCCGGCCGCGGCCTGGGCGTGGCCGATGTTGGACTTCACCGAGCCCAGGTAGATCGGGCGCTCCGCCGGCCGGTCCTGGCCGTACGTCGCGATCACCGCCTGTGCCTCGATCGGGTCGCCGAGCACGGTGCCGGAGCCGTGTGCCTCCACGACGTCCACGTCGGCGGTCGTCAACCCGGCGTTGGCCAGGGCTGCCCGGATCACCCGCTGCTGTGACGGGCCGTTCGGGGCGGTCAGGCCGTTGGAGGCGCCGTCCTGGTTCACCGCGGAGCCGCGGATGACGGCCAGCACCGGGTGGCCGTTGCGCTGGGCGTCGGACAGGCGCTCGAGTACCACCATGCCGGCGCCCTCGGCGATGCCCATGCCGTCCGCGGCGGCGCCGAACGACTTCGACCGGCCGTCCGGGGAGAGCCCGCGCTGGCGGCTGGTCCACACGAACAGGTCGGGTGTGGCCGCGACGAACGCGCCACCGGCGACCGCCAGCGAGCATTCCCCCGATCGCAGGGCCTGGCCGGCGAGGTACACCGCCACCAGGGCCGACGAGCAGGCCGTGTCGACCGTCACCGCCGGGCCCTCCAGCCCGAACGTGTACGAGATGCGGCCGGAGAGCACGCTGGTCGTGGTGCCGGTCAGCAGGTGCGCTTCGACGCTGTCGGTGTTGGCCGCGACGCCGTAGCCCGCGAAGCTGCCGCCCGCGAACACCCCGGTCTGGCTGCCGCGCAGCACCGACTGGGTGAGGCCGGCCCGTTCCAGGGCTTCCCAGGACACCTCGAGGAGCAGGCGCTGCTGCGGGTCCATCGCGAGTGCCTCGCGCGGGCTGATGCCGAAGAACCCGGCGTCGAACTCGGTGGCGTCGTAGACGAAGCCGCCCTGCCGGACGTACGACGTACCGACCTGGTCCGGGTCCGGGTCGTAGAGGTTGTCCAGGTCCCAGCCGCGGTCCTGGGGGAACGCGCCGATCGCGTCCGTCCCCGAGGTCAGCAGCTCCCACAGCTCTTCCGGGGTCCGCACACCGCCGGGGAAGCGGCAGCTCATGCCCACGATGGCGATGGGGTCGTCGTCGACCGCGGTGCCGGCCGGGAGGGCGGGCCGCGCCCGGTCCTGGATCCCCAGCAGCTCGGTACGCAGATAGCGGGCGAGCACCGTCGGGTTCGGATAGTCGAAGAGCAGGGTCGCGGGCAGTTTCAGCCCGGTGCTCGCGCTGAGCCGGTTGCGCAGTTCGACGGCGGTCAGCGAGTCGAAGCCGAGATCGCTGAACGCCTTGGTGCTGCCGATGGCGTCTGGGGAGGCGTATTCGAGCACCGCGGCGGCCACGCCGCGCACGAGGGTCACCAGGGTGCGTTCCTGCTCGGGGACCGGCTGGTCCGCCAGTTGCCGGCGCAGTGGTGTGTTCGCGTCCGCGCCGGTCTCGTCCGTGCCCGGGTCGTCCAGGGCCTGCCGGACCTCGGGCAGGCTCTCGATCAGCGGGCTGGGCCGGCGCAGCGTGAACGGCGGGGCGAACCGCGCCCAGTTCACGTCGGCGACCGTCACCAGGGCGTCCCGGCCGTCCAGGATCCGGGCCAGCGTCTCTAGCGCCGGCTCGGGTGCCATCAGGCGCAGGCCGCGGCGTTCCAGCTGGGCGCCGTCGTCGCCGGAGCTCATCGAGCCGCCGCTCCACGGGCCCCAGGCGATCGAGGTCGCCCGTTGCCCGCGGGCGAGCCGGTTCTCGGCGAGCGCGTCGAGGTAGGTGTTCGCCGCGGAGAAGCCGGCCTGCTGGCCGCCGCCCCAGACCGCCGCGACGGAGGAGAACAGGACGAACGCGTCGAGGCCGGTGGTCAGCTCGTCGAGCAGCGCCGCGGCGCCCGCCTTGGCGGCCAGCACCCGGGCGAGTTCCGCGACGTCGAGCCCGTCCAGTGGCCCGTCGTCGATCGCTTCCTCGGTGTGGACGACCGCGGACAGGGCCGGGCCGTGGGCGCCGATCCAGCCGAGCAGTCCGGTGAGTTCGGTGCGGTCACCGACGTCGCCGGTGAGCACGTCGACGCGGGAGCCCGCGAGAGCCAGCTCCGCGGCCTGTGCGGCGTCGGGTGCGGTGCGACTGGTGAGAACGATCCTCGGGGCACCACGACCGGCGAGCCAGCGCGCGGTGTGCCCAGCGATGGCGGAACCACCGGTGATCAGGGTGGTGTCCTGCGGCTGCCACTGCGGGTCGCCGGTGCGGGGCTGCGAGGCGCGGGTCAGGCGCCGGCCGAACACGCCGGCCGCCCGGATCGCGACCTGGTCCTCCCCCGTCCCGGCGAGCACGGCGACCAGCCGCTTGCCGCCGCGGTCGTCGAGCACCGCGGGCACGTCGACGAGGCCGCCCCAGCGCTCGGGCTGTTCCAGCGCGGCGACCCGGCCGAGTCCCCAGAGCTGTGCCTGCACCGGGTTGCTCAGGACGTCGTCCGGGCCCGCCGCGACCGCTCCGGAGGTGATCCCCCACAGCGGTGCGGCGATGCCGGCGTCGCCGAGCGCCTGGATCAGTGTCAGCGTGGCGGCCAGGCCCTGGCTGAGGTGCTGGTGCAGCGCCGCCGGGGTCTCGTCGAGCGCCAGCAGGGAGAGCACGCCCGCGACGGGGGCCTGGTCGGTGAGCAGCGCTGCGAGTCCGGCCCGGTCGGTGGTCCCGGCCGGCACCTCGACGGGTACGAGCTCGGCGCCCCGGGCAGCCAGCGCCGCCGTCACGTCCGGCCGGTCAAGCCCGGTTGCGGTGAGCACGAGCCAGCGTCCGGTCAGCACACCCGGATCGGTACGCGTGACCGGACTCCACGTGACCCGGTACCGCCAGTCCTCGGTCACCGGCCGGTCCACGGAACCGGCCGCCCCCGTCATGGACCGCAGCCAGTAGCGTTCGCGCTGGAATGCGTAGGTGGGCAGGTTCACCTGCGGCGCGGCGGGCAGCACGGACTTCCAGTCCACACCGATACCCGTGACCCAGGCCCGCGCGAACGACGTCACCAGACTGACAGCGTCAACCCGCTCACGCTCCAGCGTCCCGACCGCAACCACGTCGTCGATCCCGGCTTCTCCCGCCGTTTCGAGGACCGCCGCCGTCAGCACCGGGTGCGCGGACACCTCCACGAACGACGTGAAGCCGTTACCCAGCAGCGTACGGACGGCCTGTTCGAAACGGACCATCCGCCGCAGGTTGCTGTACCAGTAACCGGCGTCGACCGCGGTGCCGTCGATCCATTCGCCGGTCACTGTGGAGACCATCGGCACCCGGCCGGCCAGCGGGACGATCTGCGCCAGCTCCTCGGCCAGAACCGCCTCGAGCGGCTCAACAGCCGGAGAGTGCGCGACGAAGTCGGTCTGCGGGATCCGCCACCGCATCACGTGCCGTGCCGACAGCTCGCGTTCGAACTCGGCCAGCGCGGCGGGCTCACCCGACACCACCGACGCCGCGGGGCTGTTGACCGCCGCCAGCGAAAGCTTTCCTTCCCAGGGTGCCAGCAGCTCGCCGACCGCGGCACCCGGCATCACGACGGACACCATCGAACCCTGTGCGGACAGGCTCGACAGCGCCTTCGACCGCGCCACCACGACGCGGGCACCGTCAGCGACGCTGAGCATGCCGGCGACCGTGGCCGCGGCGATCTCGCCCTGCGAATGACCCGTGACCGCGTCCGGAGTCACGCCGGCGGCCTCCCACACCGCGGCGAGGGACACCATCACCGCCCACAGCAACGGCTGGACCACATCGGCGGCGTCGAAGTCCCGCGACCTGTCCGTGCCGGTCAGCACCTCGGTCGGCGACCAGGCGACCAGCGGCGTCAGCGCCCGCTCGCACTCGGCCCACTTCGCGGCGAACACCGGTGACGACCCGAGCAGCTCGCGACCCATGCCGAACCATTGCGAACCCTGGCCGGCGAAGACGAACACCGTACGCGTGCCGTTGCGCGCCACGCCCGACACCGCGGGACTGCCCAGGCCACCGAGCAGGGTGTCCCGGTTGTCGCCGACCACCACCGCGCGGTGCTCGAACACCGATCGTGACGTGGCCAGCGACCAGCCGATTCCGGCGGCGTCCGCGTCGGGACGCGCGCCGGTCCATTCCCGCAACCGCGCGGCCTGAGCGGCCAGGCCCTGCTCCGAGCGGGAGGACAGGGTCCAGGCGCCGACCCCGCCCGCCTGCACGACCGGAAGCTTGACGACCTCGTCGACCGGCTCGGCAACGGCGGCTTCCGCCTCGGTGTCGTCCTCGGCCGGCACCTCCGCCACGGGGGCCGCCGTGGTGGGCGCCTCCTCCAGAATGACGTGCACGTTGGTGCCGCTCATACCGAACGCCGACACACCCGCGCGGCGGACCCGGCCGTTCGCCTCCCACGGCACGGACTCCCGCAGCAGGCGGACCTCGCCGGCGGACCAGTCGACGTGCGGGGAGGGCTGCTCGACGTGCAACGTGGCGGGCAACTGCTCGTGCTGCAGGGCCAGCACCATCTTGATCACACCGGCGACACCGGCGGCGGCCTGCGCGTGCCCGATGTTCGACTTCACCGAGCCGAGCCACAGCGGGCGATTCTCCGGCCGCTCCTGCCCGTACGTGGCGATCAGTGCTTCGGCCTCGATCGGGTCTCCGAGCGTGGTGGCGGACCCGTGTGCCTCGACGACGTCCACATCGGAGGCTGACACCCGCGCGTCCGCCAGCGCCGCGCGGATGACGCGCTGCTGCGAGGGGCCGTTCGGCGCGGTGAGCCCGTTGGACGCGCCGTCCTGGTTGACCGCCGAGCCGCGGACCACCGCGAGCACCCGGTGACCGTTACGCCTGGCGTCGGAGAGCCGCTCGACCACCAGGACACCGATGCCCTCGGCCCAGCCGGATCCCTCGGCACCGGCGCTGAACGACTTGCAGCGCCCGTCCACCGACATGCCGCGCTGCCGGGAGAACCCGACGAAAACGGCCGGGGTGGCGATAACGCTGGCACCGCCGACCAGGGCCAGCGAGCATTCGTCCGCACGCAGGGCCTGGATGGCGAGGTGCAACGCCACCAGCGACGAGGAGCACGCGGTGTCGACCGTGACGGCCGGGCCCTCGAAGCCGAACGTGAACGAGACCCGCCCGGACAGCACGCTGCCCGCGACGCCGGTCAGCAGGTGGCCTTCGGAGCCCCCGGCCTCCGGCGCGGGGTTGGAGCCGTAGCCCGAGGTGTATCCGCCGGCGAAAACGCCGGTCTGCGAACCGCGCAGGGTGGCCGCGTCGATGCCCGCGTGTTCCAGTGCTTCCCAGGACGTCTCCAGCAACAGCCGCTGCTGCGGGTCCATCACCAGCGCCTCGCGGGGGCTGATCCCGAAGAAGCTCGCGTCGAACTCGGCCGCGTCGTAGAGGAAGCCGCCGTGCCGCGAGTACGAGGTACCCGGGTGGTCCGGATCGGGATGGTAGAGCGAATCGATGTCCCAGCCCCGGTCCTGCGGGAACGCACCCACCGAGTCGGTGTCGGTGGCCAGCTGCTCCCACAGCTCGTCGGGGCTCTGCGCGCCGCCGGGGAACCTGCAACCCATGCCCACGATCGCAATGGGTTCCTGGCTGCGCTCCTCGACCTCGGCGAGGCGGCGACGGGTCTGGCGCAGATTGGCCGTGACCAGCTTGAGGTAGTCGCGGAACTTATCTTCGTTGGCCATCTTTGTCCGCCGTCCGAGATCGCCGAGGATATGCCGGTGGTGTGCTCGATCCGGCAATACCCGCAGGAAATTGACCGGCCGCACAATGTGCCGAAGAGACAGACTATTCGGCGTGGGAACCGTATCTTCGGCACCTCGGACGTCGCAACAAAGCAGTTGAACGCGACCGGTGCATAAAAAACAAAAAGCACGACCTCGACGGGGAATTCCGCGAGGTCGTGCTTTTAACAGGTCTGTCGCGTCAGCTGACGCCGCTGCCACGCACCCATTCGTTGGGCGAACGGCGTGCGGGCCGGACCTCGATGTCGCCGAAGCGGATCCGGCCGGACACCTTGATCGTGAATTTCACGGGGGTGTCCCCGTCCTCGTCCTCGGCGCGCGGGCTGATCTTCAGCTCGCCCTGGCGCAGCTTCAGGTGGTCGGCGACCACCTTGATCCCCGGAACGGTCACCAGCACCAGGTCACCGCCGATGCCGAGGTCGACGTCGAGCTCCACGCTGTCCTGGTTGAACACCGCCTGGGTGAAGTCGAGCTTCACGTCGCCGAGGATCAGCTTGATCTCGATACGCTTCGGCACGACCCAGGGCGCCTCGAAGTTGATGGTGCCGAAACGCCGGTCGATACGCATCAGGTCAGGTGTCTGACCCGTGGGCTCGACCACCGTGCTCGGCAGGTCGGCCGTGACCGCCGCCAGGTCGTTGAACGTGACCGCGGCCCGCGCGGACGTCTCGCGCTCCTCGCTCTCCGCCTGGGTGAGCCGGCCCTCCGCGACGGCCTCGTGAAGAATGCTCACAACCTGGTCGCGGTCGGCATTCGATACCCTCATATCCCCTTGGGGGATTTGCGCATCCGTCATGTTCGAATCCTAAAGAGACATTTACTGACCCGCAACACGAGCAAGAACTGACCGGTCAGGCGTTGACAGGCTCCGGCTCGACGATCTCGCCGGCCAGCACGGTGGTGTCGACCTTGGCCACGGCGGGCACGGTGAGCCCCGGGATGCTCAGGTCGGGAACGACCTTGACCGCGTCCATCGCGGACTGGATGGCCTCCGCCAGCGACGGCGACTGCTCGTCGTCGAAGTCCAGCTTCGCGACCGTCACCTCGGCGTTCGTCGGGAGCGAGTCGGTGCTGAACGTAGCGCTCTGGCAACCCGCCTCACGCAGCGCCGCGGTCTCGTCCTCGGTGATCTCCCGATTGAGGATCAGTGTGAAGATGTGTCCCACTGCTCATCACTCCTTGATTTCAGTGCGCACGATGAAGCCCGCCGACCGATGCGCCGGCAAACATTGGGGAGTCGGAAGGTCGACCAATTAGTGACTATTCTACAAGCCGTTCAACTGCCGAAGCCCCACACTTGAACCGCCCACTTGAACCGCCCACTTGAACCGCCCACTTGAACCGCTCGGGGGCCGATCGTTGCCAGCTTTTCCGCCCCGTTGTTAGCCTCGCCGCAATAATAACCGCCGATCGAGCAACGGCACAGGAGTGGCATGACAACTGTAGACACGACCGACGGCCTATGGCTGCGTCGTTACCGCCCGGCCACCGCCCCGAGCGCCCGGCTCGTCTGCCTGCCGCACGCGGGCGGTTCAGCGGCCTATTTCCTCCCGGTGGCGGCGGCCCTGAGCCCCGGCGTCGAGGTCGTCGCCGTCCAGTACCCCGGGCGGCAGGACCGGCGTACCGAGACCCCGATCGACGACCTGGCGGTGCTGGCCGACCAGATCGCCGAGATCCTGGCCCGGCAGAGCGAGCTGCCGCTGCACATCTTCGGTCACAGCATGGGCGCCTCGCTCGGCTTCGAGGTGATCCGCCGGCTGGAGGCCAAGGGCCTGCGACCGGTACGGCTGTTCGCCTCCGGCCGCCGGGCGCCGTCGGCACTGCGCAACGAAACCGTCCACCGCCTCGGCGACGACGCCATCCTCGCGGAGGTCCGGACGCTGAACGGCACGAACTCGATGCTGCTCAACGACGACGAGCTGATGCGGGCCGCCCTGCCCGCCCTGCGCGCCGACTACCGGGCCGCGGAGCTGTACCGCGCCCCGGAGGACGCCACGGTGCAGGCCGCCATCACGGTCCTGACCGGTGACAAGGATCCCAAGACCACGATTCCCGAGGCCGAGGCGTGGTCCCGGCACACCGTCGCCCCGGGCTTCGAGGTGAAGGTCTTCCCCGGCGGGCACTTCTTCCTCAGCGACCAGAACGCCGCCGTGCTGAAGGTGCTGCGCGGTCACCTCACCGCCTGATCGAGCCGCGACGGAAAGAGCCCGGTGCCCCTGGAGGCACCGGGCTCTTCGTGTGCCGTCAGATGCCCAGCTCGTTGTCGATGAAGGCGAAGATGTCGTCGTCGTCGGCGGTCTGGATCCGGTCCGCCACCGCCGCCTCTTCGCTGGTCTCGGCCACGCTGAGCTCGGCCAGGAGCTTCTTCACCCGGGCGGTGACCTTGGTCCGGGCGGCGTCGTCGGCGAGGATCCGGGCCAGCGAGGACTCGATCTTCTCCAGACCGGAGAAGGCCGCCAGCACCGTTGCGGTCTCCTCGGGCTGCGAGCCGATCAACTGCGTACCGAGATACGCCGCCAGCGCCTCCGGCGTCGGGTGATCGAAGACCGCGGTGGCCGGCAGCCGCAGGCCGGTTGCCACGCCGAGCCTGTTCCGCAGTTCGACGGCGGTCAGCGAGTCGACGCCGAGCTCCCGGAACGACCGGCCGCCCACCACGGCGTCCGGGCCGGGCATCCCGAGCACGAGGGCCGCCTGGGACAGCACGACCTCCTGCAGCGCCCGTTCCCGATCGTCCGGTTCCAGGGTGGCCAGCCGGGCCGCGAGCCCGTTCGCCTCGTCCGCGCCGCCGGCAGCGGCACCCGCCGGCCGCCGGGTGGGACGGCCCGGTGCGGAGCCGGCGGTGAGCGCGGACATGATCGGGGGCAGCCCGGCACCCTGCTGTTCCCGCAGGGTGGCGCGGTTGAGGTGCACCGGCACCAGCAGCGCCGTGCCCGCCTCGGTAGCAGCGTCCAGCAGGGACAGACCATCGGTCCCGGTGAGCGGGGACAGACCCTGGCGGGCCATCCGCTGCCGGTCCACCTCGGTCAGGTCCCCGGCCATCCCACCGCCGGTGAGCTCCCAGGGACCCCACGCCAGCGACGTCGCGGGCAGGCCCTGACCATGACGGTACGCGGCCAGCGCGTCCAGGACCGTATTGGCGGCGGCGTAGTTCGCCTGACCCGCGTTGCCCCAGATGCCCGCCACCGAGGAGAACACGACGAACGAGTCCAGGTCGCGGGTCCGGGTCAGCTCGTGCAGGTTCCACGCACCGTCGACCTTCGGCCGTAGCACCGCGTCGAGGCGTTCGGGGGTCTGCGCCGACAGCACCGCGTCGTCCAGCACCCCGGCCGTGTGTACCACGCTGCGCAACGGCGTCCCGGCCAGCAGAGCCGCCAGGTCACCGCGATCGGCCACGTCGCCGGCCCTGACCTGCACCGTCGTCCCCGCCGCCGCCAGCTCGGCGGCCAGCGCCACCTGACCCGGAGCCACCGGACCACGCCGGCTCACCAGCAACTGCGACTCCGCCCCGGCCAGATGCCGGGCGACAAGCCCACCCAGCGCACCGGACGCACCCGTGATCAGCACCGTCCCCCGCGCACTCACCGCAGCGGGCAACGTCAGAACCACCTTGCCCACATTGCGCGCCTGACTCAGGTGCCGGAACGCCTCCGGCGCACGGCGTACGTCCCACGCGGCCACCGGCATCGGCCGCAGCACCCCCTCGGCGAACAGCGTCGACAACGCCGCGAACATGCTGGCCAGCAGATCCGGTTCGCAGTCGAGCAGATCGAACGACCGGTACGTGATCCCGTCGTACTCGCGGGCCACCTGCTCCGGGTCGCGGACGTCGGTCTTGCCCATCTCCACGAACCGGCGACCGGACCCCGCCGCGAGCCGCAGCGACGCGTCCACGAACTCCCCCGCCAGGGAATCCAGCACCACGTCGACACCGCGACCGCCGGTTGCCGTACGGAAAGCGGCCTCGAAGTCGGTGTTGCGCGACGACGCCGTCCGCGTCGCCGGGATGCCGAGCCCGCCCAGCACCGGCCACTTCCCGGGGCTGGCCGTGGCGAACACCTCGGCCCCCAGATGCTGGGCCAGTTGCACGGCGGCGATGCCGACCCCACCCGCTGCGGCGTGAATCAGGATCGACTCGTTCTGCTGCAGGTCGGCGAGTTCGACCAGCGCGTACCAGGCGGTCAGGTAGACCACCGGGGCCGCGGCGGCCTGCGCCCACGTCCAGCCGGCCGGGACCGGGGCCACCAACCGCACGTCCGCCACCGCGTCCGGGGTGAAGGCGCCGGTGAACAGGCCCATGACCCGGTCCCCGGGCCGGAACCAGTTCACGCCCGGGCCGACCTCGGTCACCACGCCGGCGCCTTCGAGGCCGAGCAGGCCGGCGTCGCCCGGATACATGCCCAGGGTGTTCAGCACGTCCCGGAAGTTCACGCCGGCGGCCCGCAGCGCGACCCGCACCTGGTTGTCGCCGAGCGGGCTGCGCTCCACCGGTGCCAGCGTGAGATTCTCCAGCGTTCCCCGCTCGGTGAACTCGAGCCGCCACGACTCCGCGCCCGCCGGGACCCGCAGCACGGGGGCCGTCCGGGAGAGCCGGGGAACCAGAAGTTGCCCGGCCCGGACGGCGAACTGCGCCTCGGCCGAGACGAGGGCGGCCGCGAGCGCGGCGCCCAGCGGTTCGTCGTCAGCGGGCTCGGTGTCCAGGTCCACCAGCACGATCCGGCCGGGGTTCTCCGCCTGAGCCACCCGGCCCAGGCCCCAGACGCCCGCTCCGGTGACGTCGATGGTGGTGGCGCCGGCGTCCACGGCGTGCGAGGTGAGCAGCACGATCCGCGTACCCGTCAGGCTTTCCTCGGCCAGGAACCGTTGCAGGACAGCGAGCGACGCCGTCGTGGTGTCCCGGACCCGGGCCGCCACGTCGCCGGACCCGCCGGGGCCGGGCCGGCACGGCAGGATCACGAACTCCGGAAGCGGCGCGCCCTCGGCCGCCGATGCGAGAAGACCGTCGATGTCCAGGTCCGCGCCGAGGGTCACCCAGCCCGCCGGGCCGGCAGGGGCTGTGCTCGGGGCGGGCACCCAGTTCACCTCGTAGAGCGATTCCTGGGCCGTTGAGGCATTTCCGCCGGGAATGGCGCGCAGGATCAGCGATCCCACCGACGCGATGGGCTCACCGGTCTCGTCGGTGAGCGTCACCGCCATGCCCTCACCGGATGCGGCCGGGGCGAGCCGGACCCGCGCGGTGGCGGCGCCGGTGGAGTACACCTCCACGTCGTTCCACGCGAACGGCAGGAACGGGCCGGGACCCTCGAGGTTCAGCTCCGCCGTGCCCATCAGGTGCAGGGCGGCGTCCAGCAGGACCGGATGCAGGTCGACACCGGCCACGTCGAGACCGGCGGGCAGCGCCACCTCGGCGAAGAGTTCATCACCCCGGTGCCAGGCGGCCCGTACGCCCTGGAAGGCCGGACCGTACGCGAGCCCCGTCCCGGCCAGCGCCGGGTAGAACCCGTCCAGGTCCTGTGCCACCGCCCCGGCGGGCGGCCATGCGGTGTCGCCGGCCGCCGCCAGTTCAGCGTTCCCGGGGGTGACGACGCCGGTGGCGTGTGCCGTCCACGGGCCCCGTTCGTCGTCCGGGCGGGAGTAGATGACGATGTCCCGGCTGCCGTCCCCGGCCGGTTCCGCGACGGTGACCTGGAGGCGGGCACCGCCCTGCGCGGGGAGCAGCAGCGGTGTCTGGATGACCAGTTCCCGTACGCGGGAGCAGCCGACCTCGTCCCCGGCCCGCACGGCAAGCTCGACCAGGGCCGCACCGGGCACCACCACGCGACCGGCCACGACGTGATCGGCGAGCCATGGCTGGGTGCTGAGCGACAGGCGTCCGGTCAGGACGTGCCCGGCGCCCGCCGGCAGGTCGAGGGTCGCGGTCAGGAACGGGTGGTCCGACGCTTCGAGCCCGAGGCCGCCGGCGTCGATCCGGCCGTTCCCGGTGGCGAGCCAGTAACGCTGGTGGGTGAACGCATAGGTGGGCAGCCCGATCCGGCGCGCGCCCGAACCCGCGAACAGTGCCGGCCAGTCGACCAGGCCACCGCGTACATACAGCTGAGCGAGGGCCGTCACGAGCGTCTGCGGCTCGTCCCGCTCGCGGCGCAGCACCGGCGCCCAGACCTCGTCCTCGGCGCTGGACCGGCTCCCCAGAGCGGTCAGCACACCATCCGGACCGATCTCGACAAACGTACGCACACCCGCCGCACGCATCCCGTCGACCGCGTCACCGAAACGAACAGCCTCACGAACCTGACGCACCCAGTAACCCGGATCCGACCACTCGTCAGTCACAGCCTGACCGGTAACCGTCGAGATAGCCGGGATCGTCGGTGCCGCATACGACACCGAACCGGTCACCTCAGCGAACTCGGCCAGCATCGGCTCCATCAACGCCGAGTGGAACGCGTGCGATACCCGCAACCGCTTCGACCGCTCAAAACGACCGGCTGCTTCGAGCACGAGATCCTCGGGCCCTGAGATGACCACCGCACCCGGCCCGTTCACCGCCGCAATGTCAACGCCGTCCAGAACCGCACGAACCTCGTCCTCGTCGGCGTCAATGGAGACCATCGCCCCGCCGACCGGCAACGCCTGCATCAGACGACCACGAGCCGCCACCACCGCACACGCGTCCTCAAGGGACCACACACCAGCAACATGCGCGGCCGCAAGCTCACCAATCGAATGCCCCGCCACAATTGCGGGGCTGACACCCCACGACTCCAGGAGCCGGAACAGCGCCACCTCTACCGCGAACAGACCCGCCTGCGCCCACTGCGTCTGATTCAGCAACTCAGCGTCGTCACCACGGATGACACTGCCCAACTGCTCCCCGAAGATGTCGCACACAGCGTCGAACGCGGACGCGAACACCGGGTAGGCCGCGTACAACTGCTGACCCATCCCCAGCCGCTGCGCGCCCTGACCGGTGAACACGAACCCGACCTTGCCCACCGTGCCGGCGACGCCGGACACCACGTTCAGGTCCGAAAGCGCGGCGAGCAACGGGTCGCGGCCGGCGCCCACCGCCACAGCGCGGTGGCTCAGCGCCGCCCGGGTGGTGGCCAGCGACCATCCGACATCGACGGGCTCCAGCGCCGGGTGCGCCGACACGAAGTCGCCGAGCCGTTCCGCCTGAGCCGCCACTCCGGCGGTGCTACGAGCCGACAGCAGCCACGGCACGGCAGGGAGCGCCCGCGGCTGGTCCTCGGCCACGGGTGCGGGCTCTTCGGGGGCCTGTTCCAGGATGACGTGCGCGTTCGTGCCCGAGAACCCGAACGACGACACCGCAGCGCGACGCGGACCATCACCCGACGGCCACGGGGTCGGCTCGGTCACCAGCCGGACAGCGCCAGCCTGCCAGTCGACCTGGGAGGACGGCGCGTCCACGTGCAGCGTCGCGGGGACCACGCCGTGCGCCATTGCCTGCACCATCTTGATCACACCGGCGACACCGGCGGCCGCCTGCGTGTGCCCGATGTTGGACTTCACCGACCCGAGCAGGACGGGACGATCGCCGTCACGACCTTGACCGTACGTCGCGAGCAGCGCCTGGGCCTCGATCGGGTCACCGAGCCGCGTGCCCGTACCGTGGCCCTCGATCACATCGACGTCACCGGTCTGAAGTCCGGCGTTGGCGAGTGCGCCCAGGATGACCCGCTGCTGCGAGGGCCCGTTCGGAGCGGTCAACCCGTTCGAGGCACCGTCCTGGTTCACCGCGGTGCCCCGCACCATGGCCAGGATCCGGTGGCCGTTGTGGCGGGCGTCGGAGAGTCGTTCGACCACGAGTACGCCGACGCCCTCACCCCAGCCGGTGCCGTCGGCCGCGTCCGCGTACGCCTTGCAGCGCCCGTTGACGGCCAGGCCACGCTGGCGGGAGAACTCCACGAACGTGCCGGGTGTCGCCATGATGGTGACGCCACCGACGAGCGCCAGGGAGCACTCGCCCGAGCGCAGGGCCTGACCGGCCAGGTGCAGCGCGACCAGCGATGACGAGCACGCGGTGTCGACGGTGACGGCCGGGCCTTCGAGGCCGAGGGCGTACGCCACCCGCCCGGAAGCCACCCCGCCGGAGGAACCGGTGCTGACGTACCCCTCGACCTCGCCGGGCAGGACCCCGCCGACGCCGTAGTCGTGATAGATCAGCCCGGCGAACACCCCGGTGGCACTGCCGTGCAGCGACCCCGGGTCGATCCCGGCATCCTCGAGGGCCTCCCACGACGTCTCCAGCAGGAGCCGCTGCTGCGGGTCCATGGCCAGCGCCTCACGCGGCGAGATCCCGAAGAACTCGGCGTCGAAGTCCGCCGCGCTCGACAGGAACGCGCCCTGCGCGGAGTAGGTCTTCCCGGTCGCGTCGGGATCGTCGTCCAGGACGTCCTGCCACACCGGACCGCGATCGTCCGGGAAGCCCGACACGGTGTCCGTGCCGGCGGTCAGCAGGTCCCAGAACGCGTCGGGCGACTCGGCGCCGCCCGGGAACCTGCAGCCCATCCCCACGATGACGAGTTCGTCGCCGTCGATCGCCGTGGCCGCGACCGGGCCGGCAACCACCGGGCCGGTGCCCGCGAGGTCACCGAGCAGGTAGGTGCTCAGGCCGGCCGGGGTCGGGTAGTCGAACACGAGGGTCGCGGGCAGCCGCAGACCGGTCGCCTGCTGCAAACGGTTACGCAGTTCCAGGGCCGTCAGCGAGTCGATGCCCAGTTCCTTGAACGAGCCGGCCGCGTCGATGGCGTCGGGATCGTTCATGCCGAGCACGAGGGCGCACTGGGCGCGTACGAGCTCCAGCAGCACGCTCCGCTGTTCCGCCACCGCGAGGGAGGCGAGCCGGTCAGCGAGCGCGTTGTCGCCGGTGGCACCGGACTGGGCGATCCTGCGTCGTGCCGGTTGGCGGGTGAGGTTCGACAGCAACGGGAGCACGGTGCCGGTGCCCTGCGACGTGAGGTCGAGGCGAGCCGCGATCAGCAGGGCGGCGCCGAGGGTGGCCGCGGCGTCCAGCAGGGCGAGGCCGTCGTCCCCGGTGAGCGGCGCAAGACCCTGCCGGGCCAGGCGCCGGTGGTCCGCATCCGCCAGCGTGCCGGCCATGCCGCCATCCCCGACCTGCCACGGACCCCACGCCAGCGACGTCGCGGGCAGACCTTGACCCTGACGGTACGCGGCCAGCGCGTCCAGGAACGTGTTGGCGGCGGCGTAGTTCCCCTGACCGGCGTTGCCCCAGATCCCGGCCACCGACGAGAACAGCACAAAGGATTCGAGCTCACGGTCGCGGGTCAGCTCATGCAGGTTCCACGCGCCGTCGACCTTGGGCCGCAGCACCGCGTCGAACCGCTCCGAGGTCTGCGCCCCCAGCACGGCATCGTCGAGAACACCCGCCGTGTGCAACACGCCGCGCACCGGCACCCCGGCCAGCAGAGCCGCCAGCTGGTCGCGGTCGGCCACATCGCCGGCCCTGATGTCCACGGAAGTCCCCGCCGCCGCCAGCTCGGCCGCCAGCGCGACCTGCCCCGGAGCCGCCGGACCCCGCCGGCTCAGCAACAGTTGATTCTCCACCCCGGCGAGGTGCCGGGCCACGAGCCCGCCCAGCGCACCGGACGCACCCGTGATCAGCACCGTGCCGCCCGGGCCGGCCGTGACCGGCAGCGTCAGCACGACCTTGCCGACGTTGCGGGCCTGGCTCAGGTATCGGAACGCCTCCGGCGCACGCCGCACATCCCAGCAGGAGACCGGCAGCGGCCGCAGCACACCACGCCCGAACAGGTCGGTCAGCGCCGCGAACATCCTGGCGAGCTCACCGGGTTCGCAGTCGAGCAGGTCGAACGCCTGATAACCGAGTCCGTCGTGGTCCAGGGCGACCTGCCGCGGGTCGCGGATGTCGGTCTTGCCCATCTCCACGAACCGGCCACCGGGTCCGGCCGCCAGCCGCAGCGACGCGTCCACGAACTCCCCGGCGAGGGAGTCCAGGACCACGTCGACACCACGGCCGTCGTTCGCCGCCCGGAAAGCGTCCTCGAACGCGACGGTGCGCGAGGAGGCGATCTGACCGGCCGGCACCCCGAGGTCGGCGAGCACCGGCCACTTCGACGGACTCGCCGTGGCGAACACGCGGGCGCCCAGGTGCTGAGCCAGTTGCACGGCGGCGATGCCCACGCCACCGGCCGCCGCGTGGATGAGGATCGACTCGTCCCGCCGCAGTCCGGCGAGTTCCACGAGGGCGTACCAGGCGGTCAGGTAGACGACGGGCGCCGCCGCGGCCTGGGCCCAGGTCCAGCCCTGCGGCACCGGTGCCAGCAGCCGCGCGTCGGTCACCGCGTCCGGCGTGAACGCGCCCGTGAACAGGCCCATCACCCGGTCGCCGGGCCGGAACCCAGTAACCTCCGAACAGACCTCGGTCACCACACCGGCGCCCTCAAGACCCAGCAGCCCGGCATCCCCGGGATACATGCCCAGCGTGTTCAGCACATCGCGGAAGTTCACCCCGGCGGCGCGCAGTGCCACCCGGACCTCGCCGGCACCGAGCGGCGCCGTGGCGATCGGGTGCAGCGTCAGGTTCTCGAGTGTCCCGCGCTCCGTGAATTCGAGGCGCCAGGTGCCCGTACCGTGCGGAACCGGCAGTGCGGGGGTCGCCCGCGTCAGCCGCGGCACCCGGATCTCACCCTGGCGGATGGCGAACTCCGGCTCGCCGAGCCGGAGCCCGGCACCCAGCCGGGCGGCATCCCTGGCCGGGGAGCCGACGTCGGCGAGAACGAACCGGCCGGGATTCTCCGCTGTGGCGACCCGGATGAGCCCGAGCACTGCGGCCGACGCCGGATCCGGCGTCAGCCCGGCGCCGACCGCCCGGGACGTCACGACGACGAGCTTCGCGTCGGCGAGCGCCTCGGCGGCAAGCCATTCCTGGAGAAGCTCCAACGTGGACGAAACCAGCAGATGTGCCGTCTGCGCGGCGTTGAGCGAGGTGTCCGGAATGCAGGGCAGCACGACGACCTCGGGCACGGGTAGCCCCGCCGCCACCGCCGCCGCCAGCTCGGCCACACCCGGGTAACGGGCCGAGCCGGGCAGATCCGGTCCGGCGCCCAGGACGGCCCAGCCGTCGGTGCTCGCGTCGTCGTCGGCGCGGGCGGGGACCCAGTCGACCTCGAACAGCGCTTCCCGGCTCACCGCGGTGGCGGCGCCGGTGGAGAGTTCGCGCAGCGTCAGCGATCCGACCGAGACGATCGTATGGGCGTTCGCGTCCGTGAGGGTCACCGACCAGGCGTCACCCGTACCGGCCGGTGCGAGCCGCACCCGCGCCGCGACGGCTCCGGTCGCGTGGATCACGACGTCGGTCCACGCGAAGGGGACCAGCGGGCCGGTCTCGGCGCGCTGGTCGAGACCGAGCAGGTGCAGGGCGGCGTCCAGCAGGACCGGGTGGGCGGTGTACCCGTCCACGGCCAGGCTCTCGTCCAGACCGACCTCGACGAAGATCTCGTCGTCCCGGCGCCATGCCCGGCCGGCCGCCCGGAACAGCGGACCGTACGCGAGCCCCGAGCGGGCGAGCGCCGGATAGAGATCGGCCAGGTCCTGCTCCACCGCGTTCGCCGGCGGCCACACCGCCGGCTCCGGTGCTCCCGGTGTCTCCTGCGCGTCCGCGAGCACACCCGCGGCGTGCCGGGTCCACGGTGCGGCCGGGCCGGCGTCCCCGGGCTGGGAGTAGATCGCGACGTCACCGCCGTTGGTGACGGTGACCTGGATCCGGGCCGTGGCGTGCAGGCCCGGCAGGGTGAGCGGGCTTTCGATGACCAGTTCGGCGAGCCTGCCGCGCCCGGCCTCGTCGCCGGCGTTCACGGCCAGCTCGACCAGGGCGGCGCCGGGCACCACGATCTGCCCGGCGACGATGTGGTCGGCCAGCCACGGCTGGGTGGCCGGTGCCAGCAGCCCGGTCAGGATCACCCCGTCCCCACCGGCCATGCTCACCCGCGCGGCGAGCAGCGGGTGGGCCGCGGTGGTCTGTCCGAGCCCGGCGGCGTCGGAATTCCCGTTGCCAGCGTTCAGCCAGAACCGCTCCCGGTGGAACGCGTAGGTGGGCAGGTCGACCCGGCGAGCACCGGACCCGGCGAACAGCGTCGCCCAGTCCACAAACCCACCCCGCACATGCACCCGCGCAACAGCCGTAACCACCGTCACGGGTTCATCGCGGTCGCGGCGCAACCCCGGAACCCAAGCCTCATCACCAGTGTTGGTGCGCTCCCCCATCGCGGTCAGGACCGCATCCGGGCCGATCTCAACAAACGTACGCACACCGACCGCACGCATCCCGTCGACCGCGTCACCGAAACGAACAGCCTCACGAACCTGACGCACCCAGTAACCCGGATCCGTCCACTCGTCAGTCACAGCCTCGCCGGTAACCGTCGAAATCGCCGCGATCGTTGGCGCCGCATACGACACCGAACCGGTCACCCCAGCGAACTCGGCCAGCATCGGCTCCATCAACGACGAGTGGAACGCATGCGACACCCGCAGCCGCTTCGACCGCTCAAAACGACCGGCTGCTTCGAGCACGAGATCCTCGGGTCCCGAGATGACCACCGCACGCGGACCGTTCACCGCGGCGATGTCCGCACCGTTCAGTACCGCGCGGACCTCGTCCTCATCAGCCTCTACAGCGACCATCGCGCCACCGGCCGGCAACGCCTGCATCAACCGGCCACGAGCGGCCACCACCGCACACGCGTCTTCCAACGACCACACACCAGCAACGTGCGCGGCGGCAAGTTCACCGATCGAATGCCCCGCCACCACGGCCGGGCTCACACCCCACGACTCCAGCAGGCGGAACAAGGCGACCTCGACCGCGAACAACCCGGCCTGCGCCCACTCGGTCTGATTCAGCAACTCGGCGTCATCACCACGAATGACGCTGCGCAGCTGCTCCCCGAAGACGTCACACACGGCGTCGAACGCCGACGCGAACACCGGGTAGGCCGCATACAACTCCTGGCCCATACCGAGCCGCTGCGCGCCCTGACCGGTGAACACGAAGCCGATCTCGCCCACCGTCCCGGCGACGCCGGAGACCGCGTCCGGGAGCCCGGCCAGCAGCTCGGCGCGATCCCGGCCGACCACCACGGCCCGGTGACCGAGCGCCGCCCGGGTCGTGACGAGCGACCAGGCCACGTCGGCGGGCTGAGCCTCGGGCCGGTCCCGCAGGAACTCGGCCAGCCGGCCCGCCTGGCCGTCGAGGCCGCCCCGGTTGCGGGCGGAGATCAGCCACGGGACGGCGGGCAGCGCCCGCGGCTCCGCGACCACCGGCGCCGGCTCATCGGGGGCCTGTTCCAGGATGACGTGCGCGTTCGTGCCCGAGAACCCGAACGACGACACCGCCGCCCGGCGCGGACCATCACCCGACGGCCACAGGGTCGGCTCGGTCACCAGCCGGACAGCGCCGGCTTCCCAGTCCACCTGCGAGGACGGCGCATCCACGTGCAGGGTCGCCGGGACCACGCCGTGCGACATCGCCTGCACCATCTTGATGACACCGGCGACACCGGCAGCCGCCTGCGTGTGCCCGATGTTCGACTTCACCGACCCGAGCAGCACCGGACGATCACCGTCTCGGCCCCGGCCGTACGTCGCCAGCAGCGCCTGCGCCTCGATCGGGTCACCGAGCCTCGTACCCGTACCGTGGCCCTCGATCACATCGACGTCACCGGTCCGCAGTCCCGCGTTGGCGAGCGCGCCCAGGATGACCCGCTGCTGCGACGGCCCGTTCGGAGCGGTAAGCCCATTCGAGGCACCGTCCTGGTTCACCGCGGTGCCCCGCACCACAGCCAGGATCCGGTGCCCGTTGCGCCGCGCCTCGGACAGTCGCTCCATCACCAGGACGCCGACACCCTCACCCCAGCCGGTGCCGTCGGCCGCGTCCGCGTACGCCTTGCAGCGCCCGTCGGCAGCCAGGCCACGCTGGCGGGAGAACTCCACGAACGTTCCGGGTGTCGCCATCACGGTCACGCCACCGACCAAGGCGAGCGAGCACTCCCCGGACCGCAGCGCCTGACCCGCGAGGTGCATCGCCACGAGCGACGACGAGCACGCGGTGTCGACGGTGACAGCCGGGCCTTCGAGGCCGAGGGCGTACGCCACCCGCCCGGAAGCCACCCCACCGGACCCGCCGGTGCTCAGATAGCCCCCGACCTCATCGGGCAGCACCGCGCCGACGCCGTAGTCGTGATAGATCAGCCCAGCGAACACCCCGGTGGCACTGCCGTGCAGCGACCCCGGGTCGATCCCGGCATCCTCGAGGGCCTCCCACGACGTCTCCAGCAGGAGCCGCTGCTGCGGGTCCATGGCCAGCGCCTCACGCGGCGAGATCCCGAAGAACTCGGCGTCGAACACCGCGGCGCCGTCGAGGAAGGCGCCCTGCGAGGCATAGCTCTTCCCGGCCGCTTCCGGGTCGAGGTCGACCACGTCGCGCCACAACGGGCCGCGGTCGTCGGGGAAGGCCGACACGGTGTCCGTACCCGAGGTCAGCAGGTCCCAGAACTCATCCGGTGAGCCCACGCCGCCGGGGAAGCGGCAGCCCATGCCGACGATGACGAGTTCGTCGCCGTCAGCGGTCGCCACGGCCGCCGGGGTGGGCGCCGCCGGTTGCGCGTCCCCGCCGGCCAGGTCGGTGAGCAGGAATCGCGCGAGGGTGGCCGGGGTCGGGTAGTCGAAGACAAGGGTGGCGGGCAGCCGCAGCCCGGTGACGTCGTTGAGCCGGTTGCGCAGTTCGAGCGCCGTCAGCGAGTCGATACCCAGGTCCTTGAACGAGTCCCGGGCGTTGACGGCCTCCGCGCCGGGCAGTCCCAGCACCAGCGCCGCCTGCACCTGGATCAGGTCGACCAGCGACTTCTCCCGCTCGCCGTCGGGCAGCGCGGCGAGCCGGTCCGCCAGCGTGTTGCCGGCGGCCACGGCAGGACCGACCTTCCGGCGGCCGGTGCGCTGCACCACTGTGGACAGCAGCGGCGGAACGGTTCCGGTTGCCAGCAACGAGGCCGGGTCGAGCCGGGCCGGGATCAGCAGGGACGTGCCGGCAGCGGCGGCGGCGTCCAGCAGGGCGAGGCCGTCGTCCCCGGTGAGCGGTGCGAGCCCTTGCCCGGCCAGCCGCCGCCGGTCGGCGTCGGTGAGCGCTGCCGCCATGCCACCCTGCCACGGACCCCAGGCAAGCGAAACGGCAGCCAGACCCTGACCCTGACGGTACGCGGCCAGCGCGTCCAGGAACGTGTTGGCGGCCGCATAATTCCCCTGACCCGCGTTGCCCCAGATCCCGGCCACCGACGAGAACAGCACAAACGATTCGAGCTCACCGTCACGGGTCAGCTCATGCAGGTTCCACGCGCCGTCGACCTTGGGCCGCAGCACCGCGTCGAACCGCTCCGAGGTCTGCGCCCCCAGCACGGCATCGTCGAGAACACCCGCCGTGTGCAACACGCCGCGCACCGGCACCCCGGCCAGCAGAGCCGCCAGCTGGTCGCGGTCGGCCACATCGCCGGCCCTGATGTCCACGGAAGTCCCCGCCGCCGCCAGCTCGGCCGCCAGCGCGACCTGCCCCGGAGCCGCCGGACCCCGCCGGCTCAGCAACAGTTGATTCTCCACCCCGGCGAGGTGCCGGGCCACGAGCCCGCCCAGCGCACCGGACGCACCCGTGATCAGCACCGTGCCACCCGGGCCGGCCGTGACCGGCAACGTCAGCACGACCTTGCCGACGTTGCGCGCCTGACTCAGGTGCCGGAACGCCTCCGGCGCACGCCGCACATCCCACGCGGCCACCGGCAACGGCCGCAGCACGCCCTCGGCGAACAGGCCGGTCAGTGCCATGAACATCTCGGCGATCCGGTCAGGGTCCGTGTCGAGCAGATCGAACGCCCGGTACGCGAGCCCGTCGTGATCCGCGGCGACCCGTCCCGCCTCCCGGACATCGGTCTTGCCCATCTCCACGAACCGGCCACCGGATCCCGCCGCCAGCCGCAGCGACGCGTCCACGAACTCCCCCGCCAGGGAATCCAGCACCACGTCGACACCGCGGCCGCCGGTTGCCGTACGGAAAGCGGCTTCGAAGTCCAGGGTGCGCGAGGACGCGACGTGGGTCGCGGGCAGGCCGAGCCCGTGCAGCACCGGCCACTTCCCCGGGCTCGCCGTGCCGAGGACCTCGGCGCCCAGGTGCCGGGCGAGCTGGACGGCGGCGATCCCGACACCACCGGCGGCGGCGTGGATCAGGATGGTCTCGCCGTCGCGGAGACCGGCCAGGTCCACCAGGGCGTAGTAGGCGGTCAGGAACACCACGGGCGCGGCGGCGGCCTCGGCCAGGGTCCACCCGGCCGGAACCGGTGCCAGCAGCCGCGCATCGGTCACCGCGTCCGGCGTGAACGCGCCCGTGAACAGGCCCATCACCCGGTCGCCGGGCCGGAACCCAGTAACCTCCGAACCGACCTCGGTCACCACACCGGCGCCCTCAAGACCCAGCAACCCGGCATCCCCGGGATACATACCCAACGTGTTCAGCACATCGCGGAAGTTCACCCCCGCGGCCCGCAGCGCCACCCGGACCTCGCCGGCACCCAGCGACGCCGTGGCGATCGGGTGCAGCGTCAGGTTCTCCAGCGTCCCGCGCTCCGTGAATTCCAGTCGCCAGCCGCCGGCGGGGACGGCCAGTGCCGTGCTCGCCCGGACCAGCCGGGGCACCACGACCTCGCCGTGCCGGATGGCGAACTCCGGTTCCCCGGACCGCAGTCCCCGGCTCAGCAGCGGCTGAACCTCGGCGAGGCCGGCCGCGTTCTCCACATCGGCCAGCGCGAACCGGCCGGGGTTCTCCCCGATGGCAACCCGCAGCAGACCCGGCACGGTGGCCGCTGCCGGCTCCGGCAGCACCCCGGGACCGGCGTTCACGGCCCGCTCGGTCACGACGAGAAGACGCGCCCCGGCAAGGCTTTCATTCTCCAGCCAGGCCTGCACGGCGTGCAGAGTGGCGACGGCCAGTTCACCGGCCGTCTGGTCGGCGGACGGGCAGGGAAGCACCACCACGTCGGGTACGGGTGCCCCGCCGGCGACGGCAGCGACCAGCTCCGCCACGTCGGCGTAGCGGTCGGCACCCGTCAAGCCGCCGGAGCCGAGCACGGCCCAGCGCTCGGTGAGCGCCGTACCCGCATCGGCAGGTCGCAGCGGCCGCCAGTTGATCTCGAACAGTGCTTCCTGACCGATGCCGGTGTCCGTACCGGTCCCGGCGGCCGGCAGCGCCCGCAGGACGAGCGACCCCACCGACGCGATGAGCGCGCCGGTGTCGTCGGTGACCGTGACCGAGACCCCGTCACCGGAGCTCGCGGGCGCCAGCCGGACCCGGGCCGCGGTGGCCCCGGTGGCGTGCACGACGATGTCGGTCCACGCGAACGGGACCGACGGACCGCCGTCGGAGTCCTGACCGAGCAGGTGCAGCGCGGCGTCCAGCAGGGCCGGGTGAACGCCGAAACCCGACACGCTGACGTCGTCGCCGAGCGCGATCTCGGCGAAGAGCTCGTCGCCGCGCCGCCAGGCCTTCGCCACACCCTGGAACACCGGACCGTACGCGAGCCCGGACCGGGCCAGCGCGGGGTAGAGATCGGTGACGTCCTGCTCGGTACCCCCTGCCGGGGGCCAGCTGTCGATCCCGGCGGGCGCGTCGTCCCCGGCGGACGCGTCGTCCCCGGCGGACGCGTCGTCCCCGGCGGGCGCCAGGACACCGAGGGCGTTCCGCGTCCACCGGCCCGGCGTCGTGGTGTCCTCGGCCTGGGAGTGGATCGCGACCGAGCTGTGCCCGGCGTCGTCGGTGTCCCCCACGGTGATCTGCACCCGGACGCCGCCGCGGGCGGGCAGGACGAGCGGCGCTTCGATGACGAGCTCAGCGACCCGGCCGAGACCGGCTCCGTCGCCCGCCCGGACCGCCATCTCCACCAGGGCCGTCCCCGGCACCACGACCTGCCCCGCCACCACGTGGTCCGCCAGCCACGGCTGGGTCGTCAGTGACAGCCTGCCGGTCAGCATCAGGCCACCGTCGGCGGCCATCGTCAGGCTCGCACCGAGCAGCGAGTGGGCCGCACCGGTCTGCCCGAACCCGGCCGGGTCCGTGCCACCGGTCGCGGCGTTGAGCCAGAACCGCTGATGGCTGAACGCGTAGGTGGGCAGCGCGACCCGGCGAGCACCGGACCCGGCAAAAAGCTTCGCCCAGTCCACAAACCCGCCCCGCACATGCACCCGCGCAACAGCCGACACGACCGTCAAAGGCTCATCCCGCTCCCGGCGCAAAGCCGAAACCCAAGCCTCATCACCGGTGTTGGTGCGCTCCCCCATCGCAGTCAGGACCGCATCCGGCCCCACCTCAACAAACGTACGCACACCCGCCGCACGCATCCCGTCGACCGCGTCACCAAACCGAACGGCCTCACGAACCTGACGCACCCAATAACCCGGATCCGACCACTCGTCAGTCACAGCCCGGCCGGTAACCGTCGAAATCGCCGCGATCGTCGGCGCCGCATACGACACCGAACCGGTCACCCCAGCGAACTCCGCCAGCATCGGCTCCATCAACGACGAATGGAACGCATGCGACACCCGCAACCGCTTCGACCGCTCAAAACGACCAGCTGCTTCGAGCACGAGATCCTCGGGCCCCGAGATGACCACCGCACGCGGACCATTCACCGCCGCGATGTCCGCACCGTTCAGAACCGCACGAACCTCAGCCTCATCAGCCTCTACAGCAACCATCGCACCGCCGGTCGGCAACGCCTGCATCAACCGGCCACGAGCCGCCACCACCACACACGCGTCCTCAAGGGACCACACACCAGCAACGTGCGCGGCGGCAAGTTCACCAATCGAATGCCCCGCCACCACCGCCGGACTGACACCCCACGACTCCAGCAGGCGGAACAAAGCGACCTCAACCGCGAACAACCCAGCCTGCGCCCACTCCGTCTGATTCAACAACTCAGCGTCATCACCACGAATGACACTCCGCAGCTGCTCCCCGAAGACGTCACACACAGCATCGAAAGCCGACGCGAACACCGGGTAAGCCGCATACAACTCCTGGCCCATCCCCAGCCGCTGCGCACCCTGACCGGTGAACACGAACCCGACCTTGCCCACTGTCCCGGCGACGCCGGAGATCGCGTCCGAGATCCCCGCCAGCAACTCGGCACGGTCGCGGCCCAGCACGACGGCCCGGTCGGACAGCTGAGCGCGGGTCGTCGCCAGCGACCAGCCGACGTCCACCGCGTCGAGGTCCGGCGCGTACCCGGTCAGCCGCTGCGCCTGCGCGGTCAGTCCCTCAGGGCCGCGGGCCGAGATCAGCCACGGCACCACCGGCAACGCCCGCGGCTCCTCGACGGCCGCCGGCTGCTCGTCGGGTGCCTGCTCCAGGATGACGTGGGCGTTGGTCCCGGAGAAGCCGAACGATGACACGGCAGCCCGGCGCGGGCCGTCACCCGAGGGCCAGCGCATCGCCGAGGTCACCAGCCGCACCGCGCCGGAGCTCCAGTCCACATGCGACGTTGCCTCGTCGACGTGCAGCGTGGCCGGCACGATGCCGTGCGCCATCGCCTGCACCATCTTGATCACGCCGGCCACACCGGCAGCGGCCTGCGTGTGCCCGATGTTCGACTTCACGGACCCGAGCAGCACCGGACGATCACTGTCCCGGCCCTGACCGTACGTCGCCAGCAGCGCTTCGGCCTCGATCGGATCGCCGAGCCTCGTTCCCGTACCGTGGCCCTCGATAACGTCGATGTCACCCGGCGCCAGGCCCGCACTGGCCAGCGCCGAGGTGATGACGCGCTGCTGCGAGGGCCCGTTCGGGGCGGTCAGCCCGTTGGAAGCACCGTCCTGGTTGACGGCGGTGCCCCGCACGACGGCAAGGATCCGATGACCGTTGCGGCGCGCGTCGGAGAGCCGCTCCACCACGAGTACGCCGACGCCCTCACCCCAGCCGGTGCCGTCGGCCGCGTCCGCGTACGCCTTGCAGCGCCCGTCGGCGGCGAGCCCACGCTGGCGGGAGAACTCCACGAACGTTCCCGGTGTCGCCATGACCGTGACCCCGCCGACGAGCGCCAGGGAGCACTCGCCCGAGCGCAGTGCCTGACCGGCCAGGTGCAGCGCGACCAGCGACGACGAGCACGCGGTGTCGACGGTGACGGCCGGGCCTTCGAGGCCGAGGGCGTACGCCACCCGCCCGGAAGCCACCCCGCCGGAGCCGCCCGTGCTGACGTACCCCTCGACCTCATCGGGCAGCACGCCGCCGACGCCGTAGTCGTGGTAGATCAGACCGGCGTACACGCCCGTGGCACTGCCGTGCAGCGTCCCCGGGTCGATCCCGGCGTCCTCGAGGGCCTCCCACGACGTCTCCAGCAGGAGCCGCTGCTGCGGGTCCATGGCCAGCGCCTCACGCGGCGAGATCCCGAAGAACTGGGCGTCGAAGTCGCCGGCGTCGTAGAGGAACGCGCCCTCGCGGGCGTGGCTCTTGCCCGGCGCGGCCGGATCCGGGTCGAACGCGTCGTCCCACAGCGGGCCGCGGTCCTGGGGGAACGGCGCGACAGTGTCGGTCCCGGCGGCGACCAGGTCCCAGAAGTCGCCGGCGGAGCCGACCCCGCCCGGGAACCGGCAGCCGATGCCCACGATGACGAGTTCGTCGCCGTCGGGCTGACCCGCCGGACGGGTGCCGGCAACCGCCGGGCCGGTCGTCACGGTGGTGTCCGGGAGGAGGTTCACGAGCAGGAACCCGGCCAGCAGCGCCGGTGTCGGGTAGTCGAAGACGACGCCGGCCGGCAACCGCAGGCCGGTCAGGGTGATCAGCCGGTTCCGGAGCTCGACCCCGGTCAGCGAGTCGATGCCGAGATCCTTGAACGCGCGGGTGCCTTCGACGGCTTCGGGGCCGGACATGCCGAGGACGAGGGCGACCTGGGCGCGGACGAGATCGCGCACGGCTTCGTCGCGGGCGGGTGCGGGCAGGGAGGCGAGCCGGTCGGCGAACGTACCGGTGCCGTCGGTCTGTGCCGCTCCTGCAGCGCGGCGGGCGGCACCCGGCGCGGCGGCGGTGACCAGGCCTGCCAGCAGGGAAGGCACCGAACCGCCGAGTCGGCGCGGGTTCAGGTTGAGCCGGGAACCGATGAGCAGCGGCTGGGCGAGGCCCGCCGCGGCGTCCAGGACGGCGAGTCCGTCGGCGCCGGGCAGCGGCAGCAGACCCTGCCGGGCCATGCGCTGCCAGTCGGCGTCGGCGAGCGCCGCGGTCATGCCCGGGGCGGCCGGGTCGTCGAGCTGCCACGGGCCCCATGCCACCGAGGTGGCGGGCAGTCCGGCGCGGCGGCGGTGCGCGGCGAGTGCGTCCAGGAACGTGTTCGCGGCGGCGTACCCGGCCTGGCCCGGGTTGCCCCAGATCCCGGACACCGAGGAGAACAGCACGAACCGGTCGATGGTCAGGTGTTTCGTGAGGCGGTGCAGGTTCCAGGCACCGTCGGCCTTGGGCGTGAGCACCGTCGCGAGCTTGTCCGGTGTCAGGGCGGGCAGGACACCGTCGTCCAGGCTGCCCGCCGCGTGGATCACGGTCCGCAGCGGCGTCCCGGTGGGCACGGCGGCGAGCACCGCGGCGAGCTGGGCGGTGTCGGCGACGTCCGCGGTGACCGACCGGACGCCGACACCCGCGCTGGCGAGGTCGGCGGCGAGGGTGGCCGTCGTGGGTGCCGACGGTCCGCGCCGGGACACCAGCACCAGGTTCTCCGCCTGGCCCTGGGTGGCGAGGTGCCGTGCGACCAGCGCACCCAGCGCGCCGGAGGCGCCGGTGAGCAGGGCGGTGCCGGGGGAACCGGCCGGCGCGGGCAGGGTGAGCACGACCTTGCCGACGTTGCGGGCCTGGCTCAGGTGCCGGAACGCGTCGGGTGCCTGGCGGACGTCCCAGCAGGTCACCGGCAGCGGCGGCAGCGTCCCGTCGGCGAACAGCCCGCTCAGTGCGGCCAGCATGTCCGCGATCGTGCCGGGGTCGAGTTCGAGCAGGTCGAACGCGTTGTAGCGCAGGCCGTCATGGTCGGCGGCGACCTGCCCGGCGGCGCGGACGTCGGTCTTGCCGATCTCGACGAACCGGCCGCCCGCCCCGGCCGCCAGCCGCAGCGAGGCGTCGACGAACTCCCCCGCCAGCGAGTCCAGGACGACGTCGACACCGGCGCCACCGGTGGCTTCCCGGAACCGGGCCTCGAAGTCGACCGTGCGCGAGGAGGCCAGGTGCGCGTCGTCCAGTCCGAGTTCGCGCACCCGCGGCCATTTGCCGGGGCTGGCCGTGCCGTAGACATCGGCCCCGAGGTGCCGGGCCAGGTGCACGGCCGCCGTGCCGACCCCACCCGCCGCGGCATGGATCAGCACGGACTCGCCCGCCCGCAGCCCGGCGATGGAGACCAGGGCGTGCCAGGCGGTGAGATAGACGACGGGTACGGCTGCCGCCTCGGCCGCCGTCCAGCCGGCGGGCACCGGCGTGACCAGCCGGGCGTCGGTGACGGCGACCGGGCCGAACGCTCCGTCGAACAGACCCATGACCAGGTCGCCGGGGCGTACGGCGGTGACGTCCGCGCCGGTCTCGAGGACGACTCCGGCGCCTTCGAGACCGAGCAGACCGGGGTCGCCGGGGTACATGCCGAGCACGTTCAGGACGTCCCGGAAGTTCACCCCGGCCGCCCGCAGGCCCACGCGGACCTCACCGGCTTCCAGTCGCCGGGTACGCGCATCGGTCGGGATCAGGCTGACGTTGCCGAGCGTTCCGCGTTCGGCGACGTCGAGGCGCCAGGCGTCCGCCGCCGGGACGGCCAGACCGGGAGCCACCTCGGCGACCCGGGGCATCAGCAGTTCCCCGGCCCGGACCGCGAGCTGTGCTTCGCCCTGGGCCACCGCGGCGGGCAGGGAGCCGGTGGACGTCGCGTCACCGTCAAGGTCGACCAGCACGATCCGGCCCGGGTATTCCGACTGGGCCGTGCGGACCAGGCCCCAGACGCCCGCGGCGGCCAGGTCCACGTCGCCCGTTCCGGTGTCGACGGCCCGCTCGGTCACGACGACCAGGCGGGAGTCGTTCAGGGCGTCGGCGGCAAGGAATTCCTGGAGTACGCCCAGAGTGTCCACGGTGATCGTCCGGACCAGCTCCGCGACGTCCTGGTCGCCGGCTCCCGGGTTGCCTGCGGTCAGCACGACAACGCCCGGGACGGGCTCGCCGCGCTCGATCGCCGCCAGCAGCGTGGCAACCGTGGTGTCACCGGTCAGCGTCGTCCACTGTTCCTGATCCGGTGCGGGCGAGGCGGTGCCGGCTGGAACCCAGTCAAGCCCGTAGAGGGCGTCCCCGGTCACCGCGCCGGCAGCCGGGAGCGGACGCAGCACCAGCGACGCGACGGTCGCGATCAGTCCGCCGCTCTGGTCGGCCAGGGTCACCGACAGGCCGTCCCGCCCCGCTGCGGGTGCGACCCGGACCCGGGCCGTGCCGGCGCCGGTGGCGTGCAGCACGACGTCGTTCCACGCGAACGGCAGCAGCGGTCGGGGGCGGCCCCGCTCGTCCCGGTCGCCACCGGCGATCAGCTGCAGGGCGGCGTCGAGCAGGACCGGGTGCAGGCCGAACCCGGCCACCTCGGTGCCCTCGGCGAGCACGACCTCGGCGAAGACCTCGTCGCCGCGCCGCCAGCTGCGGTGCACACCCTGAAAGGCCGGGCCGTACGTCAGGCCGTGCGCGGCGAGCGTCGGGTAGAACCCGGTCAGGTCCTGTTCGACGGCGCCGGACGGCGGCCACGCGAGCAGCGCGGCGGCGGTGTCGACGTCGTCCCGGTCCGGGGCGACGGTCCCGGCCAGCACGCCGGTGACGTGGCGGGTCCACGGTCCGGCCTCGTCCTCGGGCCGGGAGTGGATCGCCAGTTCCCGGTCGCCGTCCGGGCCGGGCACCCCGGCGGTCACCCGGATCTGCAGCGCGCCGCGCGCCGGCAGCACCATCGGGACGCCGATGATCATCTCGGCGAGCCGCGCCGCACCGGCCTCGTCGCCCGCGCGGACGGCCAGCTCGGCCAGGGCCGCGCCGGGCACGATGACCTGACCGGCGACGACATGGTCGGCGAGCCACGGCTGGCCACCTGCCGACAACCGCCCGGTCAGCACGAGGCCACCGTCGGCGGGCAGCTCCACGGTCGCCCCGAGCAGCGGGTGCTCGGGGGTGCTCAGTCCCAGGTCCCGGGCGCGGCCCTGCGAGCGGGGGCTCAGCCAGTAGCGCTGCCGGGTGAACGCGTAGGTGGGCAGGTCGATCCGGCGCGCGCCCGAACCCGCGAACAGTGCCGACCAGTCCACCCCGCCACCGCGTACATGAAGGTGTGCGAGGGCTGTCACCGCCATCAGCGGTTCGTCCCGCTCACGGCGCAACACCGGCGCCCAGACCTCGTCCTCGGCGCTGGACCGGCTCCCCAGAGCGGTCAGCACACCATCCGGACCGATCTCAACAAACGTACGCACACCCGCCGCACGCATCCCCGCGACCGCGTCACCGAAACGAACAGCCTCACGAACCTGACGCACCCAATAACCCGGATCCGACCACTCGTCAGTAACAGCCTGACCGGTCACCGTCGACATCGCGGGAATGCGTGGCGCCGCATAGGACACCGAACCGGCCACCTCAGCGAACTCCGCCAGCATCGGCTCCATCAACGACGAATGGAACGCATGCGACACCCGCAACCGCTTCGACCGCTCAAAACGACCGGCCGCCTCAAGCACCAACTCCTCGGGCCCGGAAATGACCACCGCACCCGGCCCGTTCACCGCCGCAATGTCAACGCCGTCCAGAACCGCACGAACCTCAGCCTCGTCGGCATCAATGGAGACCATCGCACCACCGACCGGCAACGCCTGCATCAAACGGCCACGAGCGGCCACCACCGTGCACGCGTCTTCCAGCGACCACACACCGGCAACATGCGCGGCGGCGAGCTCACCAATCGAATGCCCCGCCACCACTGCCGGACTGACACCCCACGACTCCAGCAGGCGGAACAAGGCGACCTCGACCGCGAACAAGCCGGACTGCGCCCACCGGGTCTGATTCAGCAGCTCGGCATCATCACCACGGATGACGTCCTTCAGTTCCTCACCCATCACCTCGCACACCGCATCGAACGCCGACGCGAACACCGGGTAGGCCGCATACAACTCCTGACCCATACCGAGCCGCTGCGCACCCTGACCGGTGAACACGAACCCGACCTTGCCCACCGTGCCGGCGACGCCGGAGACCGGTTCGCCGCCGAGCAGCACGCTGCGGTGCGGATGCGCGGGCCGGGTGGTCGCCAGGGACCAGCCCACGTCGGCCGGATCGAGGTCCGGGCGCGCGGACACGAAGTCGTTCAGCCGCTGCGTCTGTGCGGTCAGCCCGTCGGCGTCGCGCGCCGACACGAGCCACGGCACGACCGGCAGCGACACCGGGGCGGCTGCGGGCGGCTGCTCGTCGGGTGCCTGCTCCAGGATGACGTGCGCGTTGGTGCCGCTGATCCCGAACGCCGACACACCCGCGCGACGCGGACGGCCACGCTCGGGCCAGTCCTCGTCCTCGCTCAGCAGCCGCACCGTCCCGGACGACCAGTCCACGTGGGTGGACGGCTGATCCGCGTGCAGCGTGCGCGGGAGGCGGGCGCGCTGCAGGGCCAGCACCATCTTGATGATGCCCGCGGCACCGGCGGCCCACTGGGTGTGCCCGATGTTGGACTTCACCGTGCCGAGCAGCAGCGGATGATCGGCGTCCCGGTCCCGGCCGTACGTCGCCAGCAGCGCCTGCGCCTCGATGGGGTCGCCGAGCATGGTGCCGGTCCCGTGCGCCTCGACGGCGTCCACGTCGGCGCCGGTCAGCCCGGCACCCGCCAGCGCCGCCCGGATGACGCGCTGCTGCGACGGCCCGTTCGGGGCGGTCAGCCCGTTCGACGCGCCGTCCTGGTTGACGGCGCTGCCGCGGACGACGGCGAGTACCTGGTGCCCGGCCCGGCGCGCGTCGGACAGCCGTTCGAGCAGCAGCATCCCCGCTCCCTCGGCCATGCCCATGCCGTCGGCGTCCGCGGAGAACGCCTTGCACCGCCCGTCCGAGGCGAGACCCTGCTGCCGGGTGAACCAGGTGAGCCACGACGGGGTGGCGTGCACGGTGACACCACCGGCGAGGGCCATGGTGCACTCCCCCGACCGCAGCGCCTGCACAGCGAGGTGCAGCGCCACCAGCGAGGACGAGCAGGCCGTGTCCACGGTGACCGCGGGGCCCTCGAGCCCGAACGTGTAGGAGACGCGGCCGGACATCACGCTGGTCGCGCTGCCCGTCTGCAGGTGACCCTCGAGCTCCGGGTACGAACCCGTGCCGTAGCCCGACGAGGCGGCGCCGACGAACACCCCGGTGGGCGTACCGCGCAACGCCTGCGGGTCGATGCCCGCACGCTCCAGGGCCTCCCACGACGTTTCGAGCAGCAGCCGTTGCTGGGGGTCCATCGCGAGCGCCTCACGCGGGCTGATCCCGAAGAACGCCGGGTCGAAGTCCGCCGCCGCCGTGAGGTAACCGCCGCGGGCCGCCGCGCCGTCCACGTCGCCGAGGTCCCAGCCACGGTCGGCGGGGGCGTCCGCGATCGCGTCGCCGCCGGTGGCGACGAGGTTCCACAGGCCTTCCGGGTCGCTGACGTCGCCGGGGAAACGGCAGCTCATGCCCACGATCACGATCGGGTCGCCGGTGGCGGGCGCGGGGGCCGGCGGGGGTGCCGGGGTGGCGGCGGGGGTGCCGAGCAGCTCCGCGCGTACAAAATCGGCCAGGGTTTCCGGGGTGGGGTAGTCGAAGATCAGGGTCGTCGGCAGGCGCAGCCCGGTCGCGGTGTTCAGGCGGCTGCGCAGTTCCACACCGGCGATGGAGTCGAGACCGCTCTCCTTGAAGGTGCGGTCCGGCTCGATGTCGGCGGGCCCGGTGTGGCCCAGGACGGCAGCGGCGTGGGCCTGGATCAGGGTCAGCACGTCCGGCCCGGTCATGGCGGCACCGGTCGTGGCGGCATCGGTCTGGGCAGCATCGGTCTGGGCGGTCGTTTCCGGCGCCGGTTCAAGGGTAGCCGCGGCTGCGGGGCCGGCGTCGAGCCAGAAACGCTGATGGGTGAACGCATAGGTGGGCAGGTCGATCGTGCGGGCGGCGGGGAGCACCGCCGGCCAGTCCACCGGGATCCCGCGGACGTGCACCGCCGCGAGCGCGGTCAGGATCCGGCTGTGGCCGCCCTCGTCGCGGCGCAGCGTCCCGGTCACCACCGGGTCCGAGCCCGCCTGCTCCAGGGTGGCGGTGATCGGGCCGGTCAGCACCGGATGCGGGGAGACCTCGATGAACACGCCGTAGCCGGCCCGGTCGAGGGTCTGCACGGCGCGGGCGAACTGCACCGGCGCGCGCAGGCTCGCGAACCAGTAGCCGGCGTCGGCGGTGGAGCCGTCGAGGACCTCACCCGTCATCGACGAGACCATCGTGACGGTGCCCGGTGCGGGTGTCAGTCCACCGAGGACGGAGATGACCTCGTCGCGGATGTCATCCATCCGGGGGCTGTGCGAGGCGTAGTCGACGGGCAGGATCCGCGCCCGGATGCCCTCGTTCTCCCACTGGTTCCTGAAGTCCTGCAGTGTGCCCGGCTCGCCGGAGACCACCACGGCTTCCGGGCCGTTGACCACGCTGATCGAGATGTCGCCGTCGTAGTGGGCCAGCCGCTGCTGCACGGCCTCCTCGGACGCGGCGATGGACAGCAGCCCGCCGCTGCCCGCCATCGCCCGCAACGCCCGGCTGCGCAGCGCGACAACCTTCGCGGCGTCGTCCAGGGAGAGGATGCCGGCGACGCACGCGGCGGCGATCTCGCCCTGCGAGTGCCCGACGACGGCGTCCGGTGTCACCCCGGCGGCCTGCCAGACCGCGGCGAGCGAGACCATCACGGCCCACAGCACGGGCTGCACGACGTCCACCCGGTCGAATCCGGGTGCGTCGTCGCTGCCGGCCAGGACGTCGTCCAGGCTCCACTCGACGTACGGGGACAGCGCCCGGCCGCACTCGGCCAGCCTGGCCGCGAAGACGGGTGAGGACGCCGCCAGTTCGCGGCCCATGCCGAGCCACTGCGATCCCTGACCGGGGAAGACGAACACCACCGGTGCCGCCGGGCCGGCGGTTCCGGTGACGACGGTGGCCGACGGCTGCCCGGCGGCGAGCGCCGTCAGTCCCGCGGCGAGTTCGTCCGGCCCGGACCCGATGACCACCGCGCGGTGCTCGAAGCTGGACCGCGTCGTGGCGAGGGACCAGGCGACGTCCGCCGGGTCCGCCGGGTCCGCCGTGGCAGCCTCCGCCAGCCGGGACGCCTGACCCGCCAGGCCGGCCGTCGACCGGCTGGACAGCAACCACGCCGTGGGCCCGCCCGCGGCGTCGGTGACCGGGTCGGGGGCCGGGGCGAGGTCGGGGGCCTGCTCCAGGATGACGTGGGCGTTGGTGCCGCTCAGGCCGAATGACGACACCCCCGCACGGCGGGCCCGCCCGGAGCGCGGCCACGGCCGGGTCTCCGTGAGCAGGGACAGTCCCGAGGTGGCCCAGTCGATGGCCGGACTGGGCTCGTCGATGTTCAGCGATCGGGGCAGGACGCCCTGCTGCAACGCCATGACGGTGCGGATGACCCCGGCGACACCGGCCGCCGCCTGGGTGTGGCCGAGGTTCGACTTGACCGAGCCGAGGAACAGCGGCTGTCCGGGCGTACGGTCCTCGCCGTACGTGGCGGCGAGTGCGGCGGCCTCCGTACGGTCACCGAGCGCCGTGCCGGTGCCGTGCGCCTCGACGGCGTCCACATCGGCGGTGCTCAGCCGCGCGCTCGCGAGCGCCTGACGGATCACGGCCTGCTGGGCGGCGCCGTTCGGGGCGGTGAGACCGTCGCTGGCGCCGTCGGAGTTGATGGCGCTGCCCCGCACCACGGCGAGGATCCGGTGCCCGTTGCGGATCGCGTCGGGCAGCCGTTCGAGAACGAGGATGCCGGCACCCTCGGACCAGACGGTGCCGTCGGCCGCGGCGGAGAACGCCTTCGCGCGCGCGTCGGGGGCCAGCGCCCGCATCCGGCTGAACGCCTGGAAGTGCGCCGGGGACGACATCACCGACACGCCACCGGCGATGGCCATCGTGCACTCACCGTGCCGCAGGGCCTGCGCGGCGAGGTGCAGGGCGACCAGCGAACCGGAGACGGACGTGTCGACCGTGACGGTCGGCCCGTGCAGCCCCAGCGTGTAGGAGATCCGGCCCGACATCAGGCTCGTGGTGGTGCCGGTCAGCAGGTAGGCCTCGTTCCCGTCGCGGGCCTGGGACACGCGCGGGCCGTACTCGCGGGGCTCCGCACCGACGAAGACACCGGTCCGGGTGCCGCGCAGGGCCATCGGGTCGATACCGGCCCGCTCGACCGCCTCCCAGGCCACCTCGAGCAGGTGCCGCTGCTGCGGGTCCATGGCGGTGGCCTCACGCGGCGAGATCCCGAAGAAGCCCGCGTCGAAGCCGGCGACGTCGTCGAGGAAGCCGCCCCGGTCGACGTAGCTCGTACCGGGGCGGCCCGGGCCGTCGTCGTGCAGCGCGGCCAGGTCCCAGCCCCGGTCGTCCGGGAAGGACGAGATGACGTCGCGCTCCTCGACGGCGAGCCGCCAGAGGTCCTCCGGCGAGCGGACACCGCCGGGGTAGCGGCAGCTCATGCCGACGATGGCCAGCGACAGGTGATCCGACTCGGTCATTTCGGCAACCTCTGTTTTCCTGGTGACACGGGCCTTGCGCGAATACGGGGGCTTAAGGCGCCAGGACGCAGGCGACGGCGGCCAGGTCGGCGGGCATCGGGGTGATGGACACCACCTGCAGGCCGGCGGCAGCGGTCTCCCTGCGGATGTCGGCCTCGGACCGGTCCCGGGTGCCCTGCTCGCCGATGACCAGCTTGATGAGCGGCCGCAGCGCGGCGCCCGCGTCGTACTCGCGAACGGGATCCATGACGACGAGCATCGGCGGCTGCGCGGGGGTGTCGTCCCGGTCCCGCATCGCCGCGCTGATGCTGCTGAGGATCTGCACGGCGCTCTCGGAATTCCAGTCGTGCAGGACGTTCTTCAGCAGGTACACGTCGCCGCCGCGCGGGCATTCCTGGAAGATGTCGGCCGGCTCGAACGTCAGCCGCTCGATCAGGTCCGCGTCCCCCGACTCACGCAGGGCTGCCTCGGCCCGCGCGCAGGTGTCCGCGCGATCGACGCAGATACCCCGCAGGTGCGGGTGGACGGCGAGGATGCCCTTGAGCAGCTCGCCGTTACCGCCGCCGACGTCGACCACGGTGCGCGCGTTCGCCAGCGGCAGATGCTGGGCCAGGACCCCCGCGACGGGACGGGCCACTTCCTGCATCGCCTTGTCGAAGATCTGCGCCGTCTCGGCGTCCTTCTCGAGGTATTCGTACAGGCCGACGCCGTACCGTACGGTCAGCGCCGGTTTGTTGGTCTGCACCGCCTCCAGCAGCGAGCCGCAGCCCTGGGCGTAGAGGCCGGTCAGCAGCATGCTCATGTAACGCATGGACTGCGGATGGTCGGTCCTCAGCTGCTCGGAGGACTCCGAGTTGAGGTAGCGGCCATCCTCGTCGCGCGCGAAGACACCCACCATGGTGAGCGCGTCCAGGACGGGGGTGATCGCCTCCGGTCGCACACCGATCGCCTCGGCCAGCGCGTCGGCGGTCTTCGGCCCGGCGGCCAGGACGTCCGCGACACCGAGCCGGGCCGCTACGCCGATCGACGCGGAGATCCAGGTTCCTAACGACAGCTCCATCACTGACACGTGGTGTTCCCTCTCTGACGGCTGAAAGCTGAGCGGGCCCGTGAACAGTGCGACGATGAACGGTCGAGCAGATCGAGCAGTGGCCTGGCCACGGCATATCACGGGCACATTTGCCGACCGAGAATCTCACGGAAGAGCCCATGTTCAACCGGGATGGCACCTCAGTTGAACGGCCCCATGAACGCATCGGCGATGCCAATCATGAAACTGCGTACCCATTTAGACAATGGCGTTGGAAGCCATTTTGAAAAGCAATTATCGGGCACCGCGGTGACACCGGCGCAGTAGGATACAAGGGATACTCCGACCGAGACGAGGAACCCGTGGAACTGGGTCTGCACATCGCCGACTTCACCTGGACCGGCGGCCCCCGGGCGCTGGGCCCGGCGCTGGCCAAGCACGCGCGCGACGGCGAGGCCGCCGGCGTCACCCGCATCACCGTCATGGACCATTTCTGGCAGATCAACGGCGTCGGGCCCGCCGAGACCGAGATGCTCGAGGCGTACACACTGCTCGGTTATCTTGCCGCGCACACCAGCACCGTGCGGCTGCACACCCTGGTCACCGGCGTGATCTACCGTGAGCCGGCGCTGCTCGCCAAGGCGATCAGCACGCTCGACGTGCTCTCGGGCGGCCGGGCCGGGCTCGGCATCGGCGCGGCCTGGAACGAGGACGAGTCGCTCGGTCTCGGTTTCCGTTTCCCGCCGACCAAGGAACGCATGGACCGTCTCGAGGAAGCGATCCGCATCTGCCTGCAGATGTGGTCACCCTCCGAGGAGGCGTTCCAGGGCGAGCACTACCAACTCGGGCGTACGCTCAATTCCCCGCAGCCCCTGCAGGGTGAGCGCCCCTACCTGATGATCGGCGGCGGCGGCGAACAGCGGACCCTCAAACTCGTCGCGCAGTACGCCGACGCGTGCAACATTTTCGCCGGCCCCGACGCCGCCCGCAAACTCGACGTTCTCCGCGCCCACTGCGACAAACTCGGCCGCGACTACGACACGATCGAGAAGACAGCGATCACCCGCATCGACCCGTCCTCGAAACCCGACGACGTCGTGCGCACCGGCACCGAGCTGGCGGAGCTCGGCTACACCGCCCTCTACGTCTACGCCACCGGCATCACCGAACCCACCGCGATCATCGACCTGATGGGCGCGGCCGCGCAGCAACTACGCTGAAATTTCCATGATGGACGGTCGGGCCGGCCCGTGATCTACTCACCACCATGGCGCTTCCCGCGTGGGCCGGCGACGGCATCGATGTCACCCGGCCCAGCGTGGCCCGCGTCTACGACTACTACCTCGGCGGCGTGCACCATTTCGACGCCGACCGGGCGATGGCCGAGAAGGCGATCGCCGACTGGCCCGACCTGCCCCTGATCATGCGCTCCAACCGCGCGTTCCTGCGCCGCGCCGTGACCTACCTGGCGCGCGCGGGGATCCGGCAGTTCCTGGACATCGGCTCCGGCATCCCCACCTCCGGCAACGTCCACGAGATCGCCCAGAACCTCGCCCGCGAGTCCCGCATCGTCTACGTCGACACGGACCCGGTCGCGGTCACCCACAGCCGCGCCCTGCTGGCGGGCAACCCGGCCACCGCCGTCCTCGCCGCCGACTTCACCCGGCCGGGCGAGCTGCTGACCGCGGTCCGCGACCTCGCCCTGCTCGACCCGCAGAAGCCGACGGCGTTGCTGCTCAACGCCCTGCTGCACTTCATCCCGGACTCCGCGCAGCCCGGCGAGGCAATCGCCACGCTACGGGACGCACTCGCCCCCGGCAGCTACCTCGTCATCAGCCACGCCACCCACGAACTGCACCCCGCCGACCTGACCAACCGGCACCGCGACCTCTACAGAAGCAACACCGCCAGCCGGATGACCATGCGCGGCCGCACCCAGGTCGAAGCATTCTTCACCGGCTTCGACCTGGTCAAGCCCAGCTTCGACCGGGTCGAGCTCAGCATCGACCGGGCCGAGACCGGCATCGACCGGGTCGAGACAGGCATCGTGCTCAGCGAACGCTGGCACCCCGACGAAGCGGCGTCACCGGCGCAGGCCGAGCGATTCCCGATCTGGGTGGGCGTCGGGCACCGGCCGTGAAACAACCTTGCGCCACTCGTCGCCGTAGACGAAGGCGGTCATCTCCTCGCCGGCCATGACGTCGTGGGGGAAGCCGTGGACCGGGGCGCTGACCTCGTCGAGGCGGCGCAGGGCGTCGGGGTCGAGGGTGACGTCCACGCTGGCCAGGTTGGTGGTCAGTTGCTGTTCGGTGGTCGCGCCGAGCAGCGGGATGACCGTGCCGGGACGCGATCGCAGCCACGCGTACGCGACCTGGGCGGGTGTCCAGCCACCTGCCTCGGCGACGGCGACGACCTCCCGCACGACGCGGTCGTCGGTGCCGGCGCTCCAGTCCCAGCCGCCGCGGTTGAGTCTGCCCTGCTCTCCGCGGAGGTACTTGCCGGTCAGGCGGCCCTCGGCCAGCGGGCCCCATGCCACCACCGCGAGGTCCAGCTCCCGGGCCATCGGCAGCAGTTCGGCCTCGGGTGAGCGGCTCAGCAGGTTGTAGCGTAGCTGGACGCCCACGAACGGTGACCAGTCGCGCAGCTCCGCCATGGTGTTCGCCCGCGCGATCTCCCACGCCGGCCAGTCCGAGACGGCGACGTGCAGCAGTTTGCCCGCGCGCACCTGGTCGTCGAGTGCGCGCATCAGCTCGGGCAGCGGTGTGAGGTTGTCGCGGGCGTGCACCCACAACAGGTCGAGGTGGTCGGTGCCGAGCCGGCGCAGGCTCGCCTCCAGCGACCGGGTGAGGCTCTTGCGGTGGTTGCCCGCCGTGTTGATGTCACCGGGAACGGTCTGTGCCGTGAACTTGGTGGCCAGCACGAACCGGTCCCGCCGGCCCCGCAGCGCGCTGCCGATGATCGATTCCGAGGTCCCGCCGGTGTAGACGTTCGCCGTGTCGATGAAGTTGCCGCCCGCGTCGGCGTACCTGTCGAGCAGTTTCGCGGAGGTCTCGCCGGAGGCGCCCCAGCCCCAGTCCTCGCCGAAGGTCATGGTGCCCAGGGCGAGCTCGGAGACGCGGATGCCGGAACGGCCCAGAAGTGTGTATCGCATGACAGCAGCCTCGCCCGGGGCCACGGCACCATCCAGGGTGCAGCGCTCCCAGGCTGCGGGCGACGAACATTTATCCAGCGCTTATGACGGGATCCGTACGGTCGCCGCCCATGACCCTTCTCGTGGAGCACACAGCAGCGCCGGTGAGAGCCCCGTCGCGAGCGCCGCACGTCGCGGCCGTGGCGGCGTACATCGTGCTCGGGGTTGTGGTGATGGGTGAGTTCCTCGCTGATCCCGCCGGCCGGATCTCGGCACATCTGCCCCCGGATCACACGTGGTTCGAATGGCTGCTCGCCCATGGTGCGCATGTGATGGCGCACGGCGGTAACCCGCTGTTCTCGACCGCGCAGAACGCCCCGGACGGCGTGAACATGATGGCCAACACGTCGGTGCTCGGGGTGACGATTCCGCTCGCGCCGTTGACGCTGATGGCCGGGCCGGCCGTGACCTATGTGGTGTGGATGATCGCGGCGTGTGCGGGGACGGCGTCGACGACGTACTGGGTGCTGCAGCGTCACGTGGCGCGCTCGCGGGGCGCGGCGTTCGCGGGTGGGGCGCTCGCCGGGTTCGCGCCCGGGGTGGTGCATCACGCGAACGGGCAACCGAACTTCGTCTCGAACTTCCTGCTGCCCCTGATCGCGGCGGCGGTGTTCCGGCTCGGCGCAGGCGGCAGGTGGCGGCGCGACGGGGTGGTCCTCGGGCTGCTGGTGACGTGGCAGCTGTTCATCAACGAAGAGTTGCTGCTGGTCACGGCGCTTGCCTGCGGCGTGGGCGCCGTCTTTTACTGCCGGCGGCTCGCGACGGGGTTCCTGCGCGGGCTCGGGGTCGCTGCGGTGGTGGCGGGTGCGCTCTGCGCGTACCCCATCTGGTTTCAGTTCTGTGGCCCTCAGTCCTTCGCCGGTATGCCGGCGTTCACCGTCTGGGGTGAGGATCCCCTCACCTATCTGACCTTCCCGCGGGACACGCTCGCCGGCGGGCCGCGGTCGGAGGCCGTGCAGGGCCGGATCGAGCAGAACAGCTGGTTCGGCTGGCCCCTGACACTGCTGCTCGCCGTTCTCGTCGCCGCGTTGTGGCGTCGTTCGGTGCCCGCGCGGGTCGCCGGTGGCGTCGCGGTGCTGTTCGCGGTGCTCTCGCTCGGCCCGGTGCTGCGGGTCGGCGGGGTCGAGACCGGGCGCGGGCCGCTCGCGTTCCTGCCGGAGGGCGTGCCGATCCTCGATCTGATGATGCCGAGCCGCCTGACGTACGCGGTGACCGGCGCCGCCGTCCTGCTCGTCGCCCTCGGCTGGGACCGCCTGCGCCCGGCGCGCCTGCTGATTCCGCTCGCACTCCTCCCCCTGCTCCCCACGCCGCTGCCCGCCATGCCCGAACGCCCCGCACCGGCGTTCGTCACGAGCGGCGAATGGCAGCACTACGTCCATCCCGGCGGCACCCTGGTCCCGGTGCCGCTGCCCAGCAACTGGCTCGGCCGGGAAACGCTCGGCTGGAGCGCCCAGGCCCTGCAGGAATTCACCGTCCCCGAAGGCTATTTCCTGGGACCGGACCCCGAAGGCAAAGGCCATATGGGTACGCAGCACGCGAGCCGAACAAATCAACTGATCACTGACATCTACCGTACGCACACAGCGCCCACCCTCTCGGAAGCCGACCGGACAGCGATCCGCGCCGACGTCACCCGCTGGCACGGCGAGGCGATCGTGATGCGCGACGAGCCCGCCAACCAGCCGCTGCGTGACCTGATCTCCCAGGTCTACGGCCCCTCGATGACAGTGAGTGATGTGTGGCTCTGGCGACCGTGACTTTATCCGGGCTTTATGCCTGCCGGGGCAGCGTGACCACCGTGCGAGTACTGGTGGCTGATGACGAGCGGTTGATGGCCGAGATGATCGCGGTGGGACTGCGGCGCGAGGCGATGGCCGTCGACGTGGCCTACGACGGCCTGCAGGCCCTGGAGAAGCTCTCCGTCAACCGGTACGACGTAGCGGTGCTCGACCGGGACATGCCCGGCAGCACCGGCGACGACGTCTGCCGCTGGGTCGTCGACCACGGCGTCGGTACGCGGCTGCTGCTGCTCACCGCCGCGTGCGGCATCTATGACCGGGTCGAGGGCCTCGGGCTGGGCGCCGATGACTACCTCACCAAACCGTTCGCGTTCGCGGAGCTGGTCGCACGGGTCCGGGCGCTGGCCAGGCGCACGGCCCCGGCGCTGCCCCCGGTCCTGGAACGCGACGGCGTGCTGCTCGACGAGGCCACCCGCACGGCGACCCGCGACGGCCGCGCGCTGGGCCTGACGGTGAAGGAGTTCGGCGTGCTCCGGGCGCTGCTGCGGGCGCAGGGCCAGGCGGTGAGCACCGAGGACCTCCTCGAACAGGTCTGGGACGAGCACACCGACCCGTTCAGCAACGTGATCCGCGTGACGGTCTCCACCCTGCGCCGCAAACTCGGCGAACCGCAGATCGTGCAGACCGTTCCCCGCGCGGGTTACCGCATCGGGCTGTCCTGATGGGCCTGCGTGCCCGGCTGGCGGTCGCGGCCACCGTCACGGTCACGCTCGTCTTCGTCTCGCAGTTCGTGTATTACAAGCTGCCCGGGCGGAAACCGTTCTACAACCCCTGCCTGACCAGCGACATCAACGGCATGCCGTGCCGGATCGTCCGCAAGATCCCGGTCGAGGACCTGGCCCAGTACGGCCTCATCCTCGCCGCCGTGCTCCTGCTGCTCGTCCCGCTGGCATTGTGGGTCCTGGCCCCGGTCCGCCGCCTGACCCCCGCCATCGCGCAGATCGGCCCGCAGAACCTGGGCCACCGCATCAACCCGGGCCGCGGCCGCGACGAGCTCAAGACCCTCGGCCGCGCCCTGGACGCCACCATGGACCGCATCGCCGCCGGCTACGAGGGCCAGCGCACCTTCGCGGCGAACGCGTCACACGAGCTGCGTACCCCTCTCGCCCTGCAACGCACCCTGATCGAAGTCGGCATGGCCGAACCCCTCAGCCCGGACCAGTCGGCGTTGCTCGCCAACCAGCTCCTGGCCACCAATGCCCGCAACGAGCGGCTCATCGAAGGCCTGCTCGTCCTCAGCCAGGCCGACCAGGGCCTGACCTCCCGCACCCCGCAGGCCCTGGACCGCATCACCGCCGCCCTGGTCACGACCGCCACCCCCGACGCCGCTGACGCCGGCGTCCAGGTGACGAGCGACCTGTACCCCTGCGAAGTTCCCGGCGACGGCATCCTGCTGGAGCGCCTCGTCCGCAACCTGCTCCACAACGCGATCAAATACAACCACCCGGGCGGCACGGTCCACGTCACCGTCGGAGCCGGTGCCGCGCTCACGGTGGTCAACACCGGCCCGGTCGTCCCGTCCGACGACATCACCCGCCTGTTCGACCCCTTCACCCGCCTCGCCGCCGCCCGCATCGACCACAGCGGCGGCAGCGGCCTCGGCCTGACCATCGCCCGCTCCATCATCCGAGCCCACAAAGGCACCATCACCGCCACCCCGAACGACAACGGCGGCCTGCGCTTCACCATCACCCTGCCACGCGCCTGAAACAGCCGGTGTCACCGCCGGGTCAGGTCCCCGCTATCTCGACGTCCCCCCGTGCGGTGCTCGGATCGACCGGGTGACCCTTCTGCGTCCAGCGCACCCGCCCGGCTGCGGCGAGCCGGCGCGCCGCCCGGCGGACGTCCTCGCGGTCGCCGCCGATCGTGGCGAGCGGGAACCGCTTCACCCGCGCAGCCCCGGCGAGGATCAGGGTCGGCCAGCTGATTCACGCAGGCACGGCCGTGACGACCACATTGTCGCGGTAGTGACGCGTCCGGGAATCGAACGGGCCACCGCAGGTGATCAGGGTCAGCCGCACCGATCCGTCGCGGGAGAAGTATTTGTCCAAGGGGATCGCCGTCTTGCGATAGCGTTCCCGGGCTGTGACGCGGAAGGTCCGGGTGTGTCCGTCCGCGCCGGTGAGGGTGACCGTGTCGGCCGCTCGCAGCGTGTCGAGCCGGAAGAGGGCGCCCTTGCCCGCGTCCGCGCTGTCGACGTGGCCCGCGATGACGATGGAGCCCGTTGTGGCGGAGAAGTCGGGGCCGAAGCGGTACCACCCGACCGTGTTGACGTTCTCCGGGATGGCGAGGTCACCGGTACTGCTGTCGATGCCCACGGGGGTGACGGGTACGGCCACCCGTAGCGCGGGGATCGTCAGGCGGACCGGTTTGTCGGTGGCCGCGGTCGCCGGGGTCCTGCCGTCGTGGATGCGGACCTGCGCCGGCTCGGGTTCGGTGCTGACCGGGGCGGCCACGGGCGGCGTACCGAAATCTGCCGGTGTTCGATCCTGGCAGGACACCACGCCGAAGCTCGTGACGAGCGCGGCACCCGCGATCAGGGAGAGCAGGGCAGGCCCCGGCTTGCGCCGGGGCCTGGCACCGTCGTGGGTCATCGGCGAGCGGTCGCCAGTCGCACGAGGCCGAACATCGCCAGCAGGACGCCGACTGCACCGGCGCCGTACCAGGGCAGCGGGACGCTGTGGTCCGCGCGGCCGCCGTTGCCGCCGGGGACGCCGCCGGGGGCCGAGTGCAGGCCGTCGATTGTCTGCGTCACCAGGTCGAGGGACTTGTCTTCGGCGGAGCCCACCGCGTACACAATTGTTGCTGTTCCTTCTTTCAGGTCCAGGTCGGCCGGGCCGAGCACCCGGGTCTGTGTTCCGGCCAGGACCACATCGGCGGATACCGTGCCCGCGGCGATGTCCGCCTTGGCCTCCTTCGGGTTGGTCAGGTCCTCGAAGACCGGCTTGCCTCCCGCCCGGACGTCGACCGCGGGCGCCGCGGCGGTGTGACGCACGATCAGCCTGGCCTTGCCCGCGGCGAGCTTCGCGGTGTCGTTGACGAACGGGGTGAGGACCGGTTTGCCGGCTTCGTTCAGATGCGCGACCAGGCTGATGTTCGCGTCGCCGGGCACTTCGGCGTTGTCGACGGTCAGCAGGGCATCGGCGATGGCGTCGCCGGGTTTGGTCAGCGCGATGTCGTACTCCCCGGCCGGCAGGGTCAGCGGCCCGGCCACCTTGCCCGGCTCGAAGTCCGGGATGGTCTTCTTGCCGTTCACGTAGACGTCCACCGGCTGCCCGGGGATGCCGTGCACGACGGACACCTTGGAACCGGCCTTGGCCTGAGCCGGGAGGGAGGCGAACGCGCCGGAGGCACCGAAGGCGAACAGGGCGGCCAGGCCGACCGTGGCCGTGCGGCGGAAGTGCAGACTATGCATCGAAGCTCCTCGAACGATTGTTCCTGCGGGTCGACCTTTCCTTCGCCGGGAACAGGCGGGGCGGATGCGGTGAAATTCGATCGGTTCTCCTGCATCCAACGGGTCCCGCCGCGACGAACTATGAGAGAGAGGTCCGTGCGGGAGGGAGGTCGATGGACTCCGACGACGAGTTGGCCGCATGCCTGCGCGACGGCGACGAGAAGGCGCTTCGCGCTGCCTACGACCGGTACGGCGCGGCCGTGCTCTATCTTGCCCAGCGCATGCTCAGCAGCAGGGCCGACGCCGAGGACGTCGTCCAGTTGACCTTCGTGGCGGCGTGGACGGGACGTGACGGCTATGACCCCCGGCGCGGGACGCTGCTGGCGTGGCTGCTCGGCATCGCCCGGCGCAAAGCAATCGACCGGATGCGATCGGCCGCGCGGGATGACCGGCTGACCGGCATCGTCCGCGCCCAGCCGGTCCCGCAGCAGGAGGCGGAGCGCCCGGAGGGGATCGTCGACCGGCTCGTCGTCGCCGACGAACTGGGCCGGTTGCCGGCGGAGCAGCGGCGCACGCTGCAACTGGCGTTCTTCGACGACCTGACCCACCCCCAGATAGCCGCCGTCACCGGGCTGCCGCTCGGTACTGTCAAGAGCCACATCCGGCGTGGCATGGCAAGCCTGAGACAACGCTGGGAGGTGGACGGTGCAGCATCTGGATCCCGATCGACTGGTTCTTCTCGCATTCGCTGAGGAGCCCGGGAACGACGACGAGACCGTTCACCTCGCGAGGTGTCCCGGCTGCCGGCACGACCTGGCATCGTTGCGCCAGGTCGCGGAGATCGGCGCCCAGGGACCGGCTGCGAGTGACCTGCCCGCACCGCCCGAGCGGATCTGGCTGACCATCGAGGCGGCCATTGCCGACAGTGGAAGGTCGCCGGCGCCGGTCCGGCGGGCAGGGCGCCAGAAACGACGCTGGCTGATCGCGGTGGCTGCGGTTGTTCTCGCGGTGGCGGGTACGGTGGTGGCGGACCGGATCGTCCGGCGCGCACCGGCCGAGACGGTGATCGCACGGGCCACCCTTGCGCCCCTGGCCACAGTCACGGCGCAGGCGAGCGGCAGCGTACGGGTCCTGTCCGACGGGGAGATGCGCGTCGAGGTCCACCACCTGCCCCTGACCGCCGGGTTCCACGAGGTGTGGCTGATCGACCCCGACGACCTCACCCGGATGGTGGCGATCGGCAATCTGCCCGACCGGCCCGGCGCGGTCCTGCCCGTGCCACCCGGCATCGACATGAACCGTTACCGACTGGTCGACATCAGCGACGAACCGAACGACGGCGACGCCACCCACTCCGGCCGCAGCCTGCTCCGGGGGACCCTGACAAACTGAGCGGCGTGCACACCCCTCTACGACCCCATGATCCGCGCGTCGCCGGCGAGTACGAACTGCTCGGACTGCTCGGCGAGGGTGGCATGGGCGCTGTCTATCTGGCCCGGGGCCGGTCCGGGCGGCCGGTGGCGGTGAAGATCATCAAGCCGGAGTACGCCGCGCAGGCCGAGTTCCGGGGCCGGTTCCGCAGCGAGGTCAACCGGGCCCGCCAGGTGCCGCCGTTCTGCACCGCCGCGGTCCTCGACGCCGACCCCGACCACGAGACGCCGTACCTCGTCGTCGAGTACGTCGACGGGCCGGACCTCGCCGAGGTCGTCACCGGCAAGGGCCCGCTCACCGGCGGTGACCTGCACGGGGTCGCGGTCGGCGTCGCGACGGCGCTGGTCGCGATCCACGGCGCGGGTGTCATCCACCGGGACCTCAAGCCGCGCAACGTGTTGTTCGCGCTCGGCTCCCCGAAGGTCATCGACTTCGGCATCGCCCGCGCCCTCGAATCCACCAGCGAGCACACCCGGCCCGACCAGATGGTGGGCACGCTGTCCTACATGGCCCCGGAACGACTCGACGGGAAGGCCGCCAGCCCCGCGGTGGACGTGTTCGCGTGGGGCGTGCTCGTCTTCTACGCCGCGACCGGCCGGACGCCGTTCGCCGCCGACTCCCCCACCGCGACCGCCGTCCGCATCCTCACCGCCGAACCCGACCTCGACGGGCTCACCGGTGACCTGCGCGACCTGGTGGGACGAGCCCTGCACAAGGATCCGGCGCTGCGCCCGACCGCCCAGGAACTGCTCGACATGCTCCTGGCCGGCGACGCGCCCCAGGCCACCGCCGTCGTTGCGCCTGTCAAACCCCGCTTTTCCCGCGTACGCGTAGCAGCAGTAGCCGCCACCACCCTCGCCCTCGCCCTCGGGGTGTTCCTGGGAATGCGCCCCGGCCAGGACAACGTCGTGGTGGCCGCCGTCCCCTCGCCGTCGCCATCGCCTTCTGTCATCTCTGTCGCAGACCCGCTCGCCAGGCCCGGGAAGTGGAAGCAGACCTTCGCCGACGACCACAGCTGCGATTTCGACGAGGACGGCCTGCTGATCGTCGCGGAGGAACACAACACCGAGGACATCACGTGCCCCGGCCCCACCACCGCCTTCCCCGGCGACCATGCCATCCGGGTGACCCTGGAAAGCCTGTCCGAAGACGCCTGCGCCTTCGTCTGGTTCCGATACGACGGCAGGTCGGGATACCAGCTCAGCATCTGCAACGACTCGATCACGGCCGCGAAATACGAGCCCAACGGGGACGGCTCCACCGTCAGCAGCACCGACCTGAAAATGGACTACACGGCACGCCACCTGCTCGGGATCGACGTCGCCGGCCGGGTCGCCACCTTCTTCTTCGACGACGAGAAGGTTCTCACCGCCGTCATCGACGACCCGGCACTGACCGGTGGACGGGTCGGACTCGGCATGATCCAGACAACCGAGGACGGCGGCGCGGTCCGCTTCTCCCACTTCGAAGCTCGCTCGGTGTAGTGCAGCCGATCGGTATAGTGACCGGACTGACCGAAGGGGACGGTGAGGCGTGAGCTGGGAGATCGTCGCGCAGGAGGCCGCCAAGTCGGTGATGGCCGGTGCCGGGGGCGTGATCGTGTCCGGCGCGGGCGGGGTGATGCGGGCCCTGTTACGCCGGCTCGGGGCCCTTCCCGAGGATCCGGAAGCGTTGCGGCGGGCGATCCTGCGGGCCGGTGAGCGTGATCCCCGGTTCGCGGCGGAGGTCACCGCCGAGCTCGCCGCGGTGACCGGGGCATCGACACAGCTGTCCGTCCTTCCTCCGGCGACCTTCTTCGACCGCGATGACGTTCGTGGCGTGCTGAGCCGACCCGGAACGCACCTGGTCGCGGGGCTGCACGGGGCGGGTAAGACGGCGCTGGTCCTGAAGGTGTGCCAGGACGTGGCCGACGAGTTCCCGGGCGGGGCAGCCTACGTCGATCTGGACGAGTTCCGGACCGGCGAGGCATTGCGGGTCGCCGAGGTGCAGGCGGCCGTGCTCCGGCAGCTCGGGGTGCCGGTGGACACCGACGTGGCCGCGGAAGTTGCCGGGCAATACCTGCGGGCGCTGGTCCACCGCCGTTTCGTGCTGGTGCTGGACAACGCGGCCGGCGTCGCGGAGCTGCGCCTGCTGGCCCAGCCCTGGCCGTCGAGTCTGGTGCTGGTGACCACGCGGCGGCTGACCGACGATCTATGGTCCTGGGCGCAGTCGCCTCCGGTGCAGCTGCACGGCCTGGACGAGCGGGGCGCGTACGAGATGCTGGAGGACCGGTGCACGGGCGCGGCGGCGAGCGAGCCCGCGGCGGCCGGGGACCTGCTGGCGTTGTGTGATCGCCTGCCCTTCGCGATCCTGCAGGCGGGCGCGCTCCTGGCACGGCGTCGCGGGGCGCCCGGCGCTGTCGCGGCGGTCCGGGACGAGCTGGCCGGCAGCGGAGACCCGGGCGAGCTGATCAGCCGGTGCCTGTCCCGGACGGTCGCCGCCCTGACGGGTGCGGCCAGGGATGACCTGATCGGGCTGGCCACCCAGCCGGTCGAGGAGCTCAGCCACGACGCGGTCACCGCCGCGCTGGGTCATCGCGCGGACGAGCTGATCGACGCCGGGCTGGTGGTCACGGACGGCGGCAGGATCCGGCTGCCACGGCTGATCCGCACCTTCGCCCGGGGCCTGGACGCCGCGGAGGACCCGGATGCGGTCTTCGGACGGCTCCTGGCCTTCTACCGCGACAACGCCGTCGCCGCCGACCTGGCCGGCGGGGAACGCCTGCGGCGCTATCCGATCCCACCGAGGCTCACCTGGAGTCGTACCCAGACCCCGATCGACTGGCTCGAAACCGAGGCACCGGCGATCGCCGCGGTCGTGCCCCGCGCCCACCACCACGGCAGGTACGTCGAGATCGTCCAGTTGTGCGGGGCACTCGAACCGCTGCTGACCCACCGCGGCCATCACTGGCTGCTCCATGGCGTCAACGAGTGGGGCATCCGCGCTGCTCAGGCGCTCGGTGACCGGGTGGTCGAGGCCCGGATCCACGCGATGCAGGCACGTATCCTCACCCAGCTGCACCAGCTGGACCGGGCGGCCGTCGCGCTGGCCGAAGCCGACAGGCTGCTGGACGGCGGCGTCGACGATGCCCTGATGCAGTCGTCGGTGCTCGAATTCCGGGGCAGTCTCGCCACGGCGGCCAAGGATTACCCCGCGGCGGTTGATGCCTACCGCCGCTGCCTGGTGATCGACGAACAGCATCAGCTCGTACGAGCCGCGGGGCTGCATCATCGGATGCTCGCCAACGCGCTGGTGCTTCTGGGCCGGCCGCAGGAGGCGCTGGAGGTCCTGGCCCGGGCGAAAGAGCTCACTACGGACATTCGCAACGATGCACGCGTACGCATGGTGGCGGCTCGCTCCTTCGTGGCCTTGAACAACCTGCCCGCGGCGGCCGCGGAGCTGGCCCATGCGCGTCAGCTCGCCACCGCGGCGGGGGCCCGGCGCTACGAAGTGGAGTTCGCCGACCTGGAGGCGGAGGTCGCGTGGCGCCGGGGAGACGTCGAAGGGGCTCGCACCCGATGGGGCTGGATCGCGCAGGGTTACTACGACTCGGGTGACCGCCGCTTCGATGAGTATCTGGCGAAGCTCAGCCTGCTGCCACCGCCACCGCGATAGACCTGTCGCCGAGATACAGCCGGTCGCGCGACGGGAGCTGCCCCGTCGCCGCCAGCCGGACGTGAGCCAGCGAGGCGAGCAGGACCGGATCGATCAGATCGTCAGCGGTCAGCAGGTGCGCGCCCGCGCGGGTCCGGATCACGCACGACCACTCGTCCACGACGGCGGCCAGCATCGTCGTCTGCGGCCAGGCGCTCAGCTGCTCCGGTGCCCCTTCGACCCAGCGCCGCACCGAGCCCGCCGCACGCAGGTCCGTGACCAGGATGTCGGCCGACCCCAACCGCGTCAGGCTCCCGGTACGCTCATCCGCCACCAGATGCCGGTACGCGAGCCCGTCGTGCGGCGGCCCCGTGCCGGGATCGGGGTAACGCTCGACGCGTACCCCGTCCGGCAGGATCTCCGCGCCGGCGACCCAGCCCGGAACCGTACCCCCGACCGGCGGCGGGGCCGGAACGGGAGCGAATTCCGCGGGCGCCGCGGGCTCGGGCAGGTCCAGCAGCCGGTAGACCAGGGCTCGCAGCCGTGGTGCGCAGTCGTCCGCCGTGACCTGCTGGTCCGCCGTGACCTGCTGTTCCGCCGTGACCTGCTGTTCTGACGCCGGGTCATGGCCGTCGATCGCCGCTTCGAGCTGCTTGCGCGGGTCGGACACCGGATCCCAGACCGGCGCGGTCCCGGCCAGCATCGCCGCCGCCGAGCCCGGCACGGTGACGGCGCTGCCCCGGCCGGCTAGCAGGACCGGCTTGCCGAGCGCTGTCGCGTAGACAGCCAGCGACCCGTGATCGGAGATCACCACCGACGCCGCCAGCAGCGCGGCCTGCCAGCCCTCGTGCGGGGCGACGACCCGCACGCCGTACGCCGCCGCCTGCGAGAGCCACGCCCGCACCTGCCACGGCCCGTGCGCCGCCCACACCCCCGGATGCAGCACGACCACGACCTGGTACTCGTCCGCGGGCAGGGCCGCCACCAGCCGCTCGGGCAGCTCCGGCAACCGCCCGAGCACCGAATCGGGGCCATAGGTGGAGGCCACCACCACGACACGCCTGCCCCGCGCACCGAGCGCGGACCGCAGGTAGGGGGCCCGGAACCGGGAACCACGCATGCGCGCCAGGGCGGGATCTCCCACCACCGCGCCGAACGGTGCGGCAGCGGGAGATATCTCGCGGAGCTGGACCAGATCGGAGTGGTGCGGCAGCGCGATCGCCGCGGGAACCACCCGGCCGTCCACCACCAACCGGTCAGGATCCATGCCTGCCACCACCGACGTGCCCGGATAGAACTTCTGGAAGCCCGCGCCGTGCGGCATCAGCAGGACCGGCGCGTTCAGCTCGGCCAGCCCGTCGTTCTCACTCGCCGCGAGCGCCAGGTCGAACCGCGTGCCGATCGCCTCGTCCCACGGCACCATCGACCCGCCAAGATCCCGCAGTGCCTCGTCCACCCCGGCGGCCAGGGTCGACCGGCGCCGTACATCATGGGTGAAAACGGTCTGGATCCGGCGATCCCCCGCCGTCAACGACAACACGTCCAGCAGCCGGCTCAACGTGGTCACCGTTCGGACCACCACCAGCACCCGGCGACCGGCCCCCACCGTCAGCGACACACCCGGCTCCCGGCTCCCGGCTCCCGGCTCCCGGCTCCCGGCTCCCGGCTCCCGGCTCCCGGCTCCCGGCTCCCGGCTCCCGGCTCCCCCAACGAGTGGGGGTGGTGGCTGGTTACGGCGGGCTGGGGGTTCACGGCTCGGACGGTACCCCGCGTGGTCATGCGGAGGCCAGACGTAGAGTTCGATCATGCGACGCACCGCGGAGTTCGATGCCTTCGGGCCCTGGATCTACCGGGTCAACACGATCTCCGACCTGCCCCGGCTCTTCCAGGACGCCGGCATCGACCCGGCGGCCCACCAGCTCGTGCTCAAGGTGCCACGCAACATCGAACGCCGCAACGCCACCCCCGACATGGACCTGTACGACTCCCTGATAGCCGTCGACCACGAGACCGTGACGATCCTGCGGCGCCAAGGCAGCAGCTACGACAGCGCCCGCATCCCGATGGACCGGATCACCGCGATCGAGGACAGCGTCAGCATGCTCGACGGCCGCCTGACGCTCTACACCAGCGACGGCACGAACCCCGTCATCGCGTACAACGCCGCCGACCTGCCGCCCGTCCAGAACCTGATCCGGGTGCTCCGCGAGTGGTACCTGCCGGCCGCCGTCGACGAGCCCTCGTTCGCCCTCCCCGACGGCCCCGAACCGCTCCTCGGCGACGCTGACACGGGCCTGATCAACGAATACCGCAGGCTGACCCGGGCGGAACCAGGAATCCACCTGATCAGCGCCTTCCCCCGCCGGCGGATCGGCACCGGCCTGCTCCGCCCGGTCACGCTGCACGCCACGATCACCATCGGGGACGACCGCGAGCTCCAGCAGATCCACCGCCGCGACCGCATCACCCGCGGCAACGACAAGGTCCTCTCCATCGCCCGGACCATCCTGCCCAGGACCAGAATCACCGACATCCAGGTACGCCCGCACGAGCGCTACCGCGACATCACCGTCCTGATGGTCAACGGGAGCCTCGAAATCCCCGTACCAGCCGGCTCGGAAAACGACATGCTCGGGGCGTAGTCAGGGGTTCCAGTACACAGCGACGTGCGCGCGGTCGAAGCGCTGCGCGGCCAGGTCCTCCCGCTGAATCCCCCAGTAGATGGTGGCTCCGGCGCCCGGTCTGTCCACATTGACCTCGGCGAGCAGAACCCAGTCCTCGGCACGCGGTGACGACGTACCGGAGCGATGGCCTTCCTTCTCCGCATCGACCGCGAACGAGGCGATGGTCGCGGCGGGGGCGAAGTCGCTGTGCTCCGTGCCGTACCCACCGAGCAGCAGTTGCGCCCCACCCCACTGGTCCGCCCACACCGCGGCCAGCTCCTCGGCATGCGGATGACCGGGAAGCGGTGCCATCCACGGCGCCTCGGGAAGCTCGACGACGCCGACGAACGGCAGCGAGACATCCACGGTCAGACGCACCTCGCCATCCGGCAGCGACTCGTAGACGCCAAGGTAGGAATCCGGGTCGGGCGGGTAGCCCTCGGGGTATTCCGGCCGCTCCGTGGTGACCGCGCCCTCCGGCACGTACACGACGTCACCCATGGAGTAGGAACCCTCGGGCTCGGGAAACCCGAACAGCAGCAGCTTCCCGTCGGACGGCAACGGCAGATCGGTCACCCCGGCCGGAAGCGCCGAGCACTCAATGGTCACCAGCAACGGAAAACGGGGGTCAGCAACATCGGCGGGCAGCCGCACCGGCCCGCCGAACCGGCCCACAACCGGCCCGTCCCCACCCTGGGTCAACAACGCACAGGGCCGGACGAGCCGCATCCACCGCTCCACGTCACCGGCCGGGATGCCACGATCGAGCGCTTCCGCGCGTACCTGGTCAAGAATCATCGAATTCCGTGAATTCACCCGCAAAACCGTAGACCACACACGCAACGATCACCCGCACCTTGCGGACGTGAGCCGCCCGAGGAGGTCGACCAGCCGGGCAGGGCCGCCGCCGCGGGACCGGGACCGCCCCCGCTGATCACCTCAAAACAGACATTGACGGGAGTAACTGATCCGGGGCACGAACGAACCGCACGCCTGGTACGCGGACAAGACGGCGAGCGACCTCGGCTGGCAGAAAGGCTGGCGCGCCAACACCGTCCGCGTCGTGATCAGCGGCGGCCGGTGGACGACGAACTCCGCCTCGGACGTCGCGAACGTCATCGCCACGTGCAAGTCGAACAAGCTGATCTGCCTGCTCGAAAATCACGACACGACCGGGTACGGCGAGGCGTCCGGCGCGTACAGCCTCTCCTCGGCGGCCGACTACTGGATCTCCATCAAGAGCGCGCTGCAGGGCCAGGAGCGCTACGTGATGGTCAACATCGGCAATGAACCGTACGGCAACAGCACCATCGCGAACTGGACCAACGACACCAAGAACGCCGTCACCAAGCTCCGCAACGCCGGCCTCGACCACGTCCTGGTCGTCGACGCCCCGAACTGGGGCCAGGACAACGGTGGCGTGATGAAGAACAACGCCGCCTCGGTCCAAGCGGCCGACCCGCGCCACAATCTCCTGTTCTCGGTGCACATGTACTCGCAGTACAGCAGCGCGTCGACGATCACCTCGTACATCGACACCTTCAAGAACAACAACCTGCCTCCAACAGCAGGCACCCTCTACCCGATCCTCATGCGCCTCACCGACCAGCGCCTGCTCGAAACCGGCTGGGAGCCCTCCGACGAGCCGGGCCGCCCACCACGCCACATCTACCGGCTGACCACCGAAGGCGCCACCCTCGCCCGGCAACGCCTCGCCGCCCGCACAACCTCCAGCGCCCCGATCACCCAGACCCGCCCGGCGGGTGGTCTCGCATGACAAGCCCGCTGATCAGTACGCCGCAACGCGCCGCCGACTCCCCCACCCGCCGGATCGCCCACGCCCTGCTCGTCGCCGCCGAGCCCCACGAGGCAGCCCCGCGCGGGCGGGTGACGGTCAGCATCGGCGTCGCCTCGGGCGATCCGGCCGCGGGCCACGCCCCGGACGACCTGCTCGGCGCGGCGGACGCCTGCCTCTACGCGGCGAAGACCGCGGGCCGGAACCAGGTCTCGACCCGCGGTTAGCCCTTGCTCAGCGACGGACCGGCTTCTCGTCCTCCACGGGTTCGATGTCCCCCTTGTCGAGCGAGGAAGCGCGCTCGCCGGGTTCGATGTCCACCTGGTCGAACGAGGGGGCGCCGTCGATCGCGTCCGCGGCCAGCGCGGCGGATCGGGCCGGGTCCGGGAGGTCCAGGCTGCCGCGCAGGGTCACCGGCTTGAACGCCAGGGACGCGAGCACGCCGACGACCGCGATGATCGCCGAGATCAGGAAGATGTGCCCGGTCGCGTCGCCGTAGGCGGCCCGCACGATGTGCTGCACCTGCTCCGGCAGCGCGCCGATGTTCAGGCTTCCGCTGCCGCTGCCACCCGATGCGGGTACGCCCGCCGCGGCCAGGTCATGGGTGATCTGGTCGGCGACCCGCCGCGCCAGCACCGCGCCGAGCACGGACACGCCGATCGTGCCGCCGAGTGACCGGAAGAAGGCCACTGTGGAGCTTGCCGCGCCGATGTCCTTGAGCGCGACGGTGTTCTGGACGGCGAGGACGAGGTTCTGCATGGACATACCGACACCCGCACCGACGAGGAACATGCCGACGCCGACGAACCACAGCGAGGTGGCGTGGTCGATCGTGGCGAGCATGGCGAAACCGCCGACGAGCACCACCGTACCCGCGATGATGTAGGGCTTGATCTTGCCGGTCCTGGTGATCATGCGGCCGCTGATGATGGACGACAGCAGCACGCCGCCCATCATCGGGATGGTGAGCAGGCCGGCCTCGGTGGGGCTGTAGCCGCGGCCGATCTGGAAGTACTGCCCCAGGAACACGGCGCCGCCGAACATGGCCATGCCGACCGCGAGGCTCGCGAGGATGGCCAGGGCGGTGGTGCGCTGCCGGACGATGTCCAGCGGCACGATCGGCTCGGCCACCCGCGACTCGACCCAGACGGCCAGGCCGAGCAGGACGACGGTCGCACCGACCATGGCGAACGTCTGCCACGACACCCAGGCGAACGAGTCGTCCACAAAGGAGATCCAGATCAGCAGGACGCTCACACCCGCCGCGATCAGGAACGCACCCGCGTAGTCGATCTTCACGTTCTCGCGTCGCAGCGTCGGCAGATTCAATGTCAACTGCAACAGGACCAGAGCGATCACAGCGACGGGTACGCCCACAAAGAAGCACCACCGCCACCCGAGCCACGACGTGTCCACGATCAGCCCGCCCAGCAATGGCCCACCGACCGTCGCGACGGCCATGACGCCGCCGAGATATCCGTTGTAGCGCCCGCGTTCCCGCGGCGGGATCATCGCCGCGATCGCGACCTGGACGAGGGCCTGCAGACCGCCGACGCCGATGCCCTGGAACGCTCGGGCGGCGATCAGCTGACCGGCGCTCTGCGAGAACCCGGCGACCACCGAGCCGAGCAGGAACACGACGATCGAGATCTGGATCAGCAGCTTTTTGTTGAACAGGTCGGCGAACTTGCCCCAGATCGGGGTGGTCGCCGTCGCCGCGAGCAGGGTCGCGGTGACCACCCAGGTGTACTGGATCTGCGAGCCGTTCAGCGAACCGATGATCTTCGGCAGCGCGGTCGACACGACCGTGCTGCTGAGCATCGCGACGAACAGCACGAGCAGCAGGCCGCTGAGCGCTTCCAGGGTCTGCCGGTGGGTCATCGGTTCTGCGCCGCCGGAGGCGTCCGTGGCCGTGGTTGTGGGTGCGCTCACTGCGCGACCTCCAGGGTGTCGTGGGATGTCAGGCAGGATTCGACGTCGCGGGCGAACCGGTCGATGGCGTCACTGAACGCCGTCACGTCCTCGTCCGACCAGCCGGCGAGGGCCTGGTGGAGCACGCGGGCGTACCAGTCGAGGCTGTCCGCCAGAGCGGCCCGGCCGGCGGGGGTGACCACCAGGATGCTGGCCCGCCCGTCCCCCGGGTCGGGTTGCCGTGCCACCAGGTCGTGGGACACGAGCGCGGCGACCGCGCGGCTGACCGTCGACGGATCCAGCGACGTACGCACGGCCAATTCGCGGGCATGGCAGGTGGTGGGCAACTCGTCGATCTGACCGAGCATCCCGAGCAGGCCCGCCGGGATCGCCGGCTGCTCCCCCACCCGATGCTGCTTGATCAAACGCACGCTCTTGAGCAGAAGTTGCAAGCGCCTGCCCACCTCGAGCTTCGCGTCCACCGTGGTCTCCGTCCGCCGCCTTGCGTGTTGCATGCAAACTTCCACAAACTTGCCTCATGCGCAAGTTTGCCCACTGAGCAGCAGAAACGCGGGGGCTCATAAAAGCCGTCGGGTGGCCGATCAGGGAGATGGCGACTGAGTGGAGGAGCTTGATGGAGAACGAGCAGTGAGCATCCGGTCGGCCCTGATGCGCACGGTTCTGTTCGCCGTCGCCTACACGGTCGCCACGTACGCCGGCCGGCTGACGATCATGGACGGCACCAGCCTCAGCATGGTCTGGCCCGCGGCCGGGGTGGGCATCGTGTGGTTCTGCGCCCAGCGGCACTCCCCCGCCCGCTGGGCCGACGCCGCGGCGCTGTCGGCGATCACCCTGGTCATCAACATGCTCACCGGGGCGAGCCCGGCCCTCGCCGCCGTGTTCGTCGTCGCGAACCTCGTGCAGGTCGGAGTCTTCCTGTCGTTGATGAGCCGGTGGCGCCCGAACCTGTGGGGCGCCGGCGGCAGCGAGGGCCTGCGCAGCCCCCGGGACCTGTGGGCCCTGCTGAGTGCCGCGTTCTGCGCGACCGCGGCCGGGGCAGCCATCGGCCCGACCGGTGTGTGGCTGTCCATCGGCCACTACTCGTGGCCCGCGACGGCGGTGTGGATGGCCCGCAACACGGCCAGCATGCTGCTGATCGGCGCCGTCGGCCTGTGTTTCGGCCATGCCCTGGCGGCGTACCTGACCCGGAACGGGGGCCGCCCCACCGGCTGGCGGCGCGATGCCGGGCTCGCGTTGCGCCGCACCCCGCCCCTGCGGCTGCTCGAATACGCGGCGATGGCGGCGTGCTCGGGTGCCGCCTACTTCGTGGGTTTCGGCTACGAGCACGAGCTGCCGATCGCGTTCACCCTCATCGGCCTGACCATCTGGGGCGGCACCCGCCTGTCGACCCCGTTCGTCGTCGTGCACGACATGGCCGTCGGCACCGTCGCCGTCCTGTTCACGCTGCACGGCGACGGCCCCTTCGCCCAGGTCGCCTCGCTGCCGCTGCGCGCGATGATCGTGCAGCTGTTCGTCGCGATGGTCGCCGTCGTCGGGCTCTCGCTGGCGCTGGGCCGTGACGAACGCCAGGCGCTGATCGCCGAGCTCGCCGCGGACAAGGCAGCCCTGGCCGCGAAGGAGGAGCAGGCGGCGCAGCAGGCGAAACTCATGGGACTTGTCATCGACTCCATGGCCGACGGCCTGGCGGTCATCACGGCCGACGGCAAGGTCACCCTGCGCAATCCCGCCATGGCAAGGCTTCTCGGCGGTCGCACCAGCCCCGGCGACCAGGTCGCGGCCAGTGGTTACTACGGCCTGTTCAATCTTGACGGTACGCCCATACCTGCCGACCAGACCGCCTACGCCCGCGCCATGGAGGGCGAGCGCGTCACCGGCCAGGACATCCTCATCCGCAACCCCGACGTCCCCGACGGGCGCATCCTCAGCGTCAGCGCCAGCCGCCTGCACCACCGCGGCGAGAACAGCGCGGTGCTGTTGTTCCACGACGTCACCGCCGAACGCCGCCACCGCGACGAGCTGATCGGTTTCGCCGGCGTCGTGGCCCACGACCTGCTCAACCCGCTGGCCGCCGTCGAGGGCTGGACCGAGGCCGCCACCGAGGTACTCACCGAGGCAACCGCCACCCCGGCGGCGACCGAGGCGCTCGGCAGTCTGACCCGGGTCACCCGCTCGGCGGCGCGCATGCGGGGCCTGATCAACGACCTGCTCGCGTACACCACTGCCCGTGATGCCACCCTGGCCCCCGGCGAGCTCGACCTCGACGCCCTGGTCCAGGACATCTGCACCACCCGCACCGACAGTGCCCAGGCCGCCGGATCACCCAGCCCGCTCTTCACGGTCGCGCGGCTGGGCACCGCCTACGCCGACGCCGTCCTGATCCGGCAGCTGTTCGACAACCTCATCAGCAACGCCGTCAAGTACACCGCCCCCGGCGTGACCCCGCACCTGAGCATCACCACCACCTCCGACGCCGGCGGCATGCTCACCATCTCGATCACCGACAACGGCATCGGCATCCCCGCAGGCCAGCACGACGCCATCTTCGACAACTTCCACCGCGCCCACCGCACCGCCGGCTACGCCGGCACCGGCCTGGGCCTCGGCATCTGCCAGCGCATCGTCCACCGCCACGGCGGCACCATCCGCGCCACCGACAACCCCACCGGCGGCTCCCGCTTCACCTTCACCCTCCCCAGCACCACAGCGCCCGCCGGCACGCCGGTGGGCACGGGTCAGCGGGACAAGGTCCCGGGTCACGCCTGAGCGGGCATCGACACCCGGTTCCGGCCGGTCTCCTTGCTGTCGTAGAGCAAGCGGTCCGTGGCGAGCACCAGATCCTCCGCGGACGGCGCGTGCACCGGGATGGCGGCGACACCCACCGACACCGTCACCGGGACCGCGGCCGTACCCAGCTCCATCACCGCCGCCGCGATCACCTCGCGCAGTCGTTCCGCGACCACGTACGCGTCCTGCGGTCCCGTCCGCGGGAGCAGCACCGCGAACTCCTCCCCGCCGTAGCGTGCGACCACGTCACCGGCTCGGACCACGGACCTCAGGCGCATCGCGACCTGGCACAGGACCCGGTCACCGGCGGAATGCCCGTAGGTGTCGTTGACCCGCTTGAAATGATCCACGTCGAGCAGCACCAGCGACAACGGATCCTGCGTACGAGCCGCCCGCGCGCACTCCGCGCCGAGCGCCTCCTCGAAGTAACGCCGCGTGTGCAACCCGGTGAGCGCGTCGGTGATCGCGGTCCGTCGCTGCGCCTCGACCAGCCCGGCCAGCCGCGCCACCACCAGCAGGAACAGCGCCGTGCACCCGACGGCCACCACCAGCGGGTGCATGTTCGCGCCCCGCAACGTCTGCACGGCCAGCGTCGCCGGGGCCAGCAGCGGAGCCAGCGCCAGCAGCATGAGCCGGCGCCGGGACGCGGTCGGCTCGCTCGTGCGGGTCCGCTCGCCCAGCAGCGCCATCGAGGGGTGCAGGGCGGCCAGCCCGAGCAGGGTCGAACCGCCGATCCAGATCATGTCGAGCCAGCCACCGAACGCGTAGGTCCCGTCGATCGCCTGAACCGTGTACACCGCGTCGGACACGAAGTAGACGACGAGGTAACCGCCGAGCAGCCGCATGGCGGTCAGCCCCGCACCGGCGCCGAGCAGCAGCCGGGCGCCCACCACGATCAGCAGCAGATCCCCGACCGGGTACGCCGCCGACGTCAACGCGACCAGCGGCCCCGCCGCCGCAACGGTCACCGGATTGATCACAAAAACCCAGCTCACCAGGCACGCCGCGACCGTGACGATGCCGGCGTCGATCGCCGCCGGGCCGTCCCAGCCCGGCGTACGACGGCGGATCAGCAGCACCAGCCCGGCCGCGATCAACGGGAACCGCGACAAAAACGGGATGTCGGCCACGTGCGGGTTCGCCAGCACCCCGCCCAGCAGCGGATACACGTAGTACAGGAAGTCACCGAGCGCCGAGGCCGCCGCGCCCGCCCCGATCAGCAACCACGGCAGCCGGTACGCCGGCCGGTTGATCCGTACCCCCGCGAAGACCGCCACCGCGGCAGCCAGCGTGCCGGTGTTGTAGATGAGGTTCCGGACAAGCTCCGGGCACCCGAGCAGCGTCGCAGCCCGATGCGCTGCCATGATCACGATCCCGGTCAGGGCGTAGTACGCGAAGACAGCGGGCGGGCGCGAGAAGGTCACCACATCAGCCTCCGCCACCCCGGTTGCAGCCCGGGTCCGCTACCGAAAGCTCCCGGGTGTCACCGCGGGGTTTCAGCCCAGCAGGTGGCCGCCGTCGATGACCAGGTCGGTGCCGGTGATGTAGGAGGCCTTGTCGGAGCAGAGCCAGACCGCCGCGTTGGCCTGGTCCTCGGGGGTGCCCAGGCGGCCCAGCGGGATCTTGGCCCGCACGGCGGCGGCCTGCTCGGGGACGCTGTCGGCCCATGCCTGCACGCCTGCCGTCGCGGTCATGCCGGGACAGATCGCGTTGACGCGGATGCCGGCCGGGGCGTTCTCCAGGGCGGCGGTGCGCATCAGGCCGAGGACACCCCACTTGGCGGTCACGTACGGCGCCATGCCGTACTGGGCGGTCATGCCGGCGGTCGAGGCGCTGATGACGATCGCGCCGCCGGTGCCCTGCTGCGCCATCCGGGTCGCCTGGTGCTTGAGTCCATAGACGACACCGAGCAGGTCGACGCCGAGGACCTTGTCGAAGTATTCCTTCTTCTGCTCGGTCACCGGGGCGCCCGGTGCGGTCAGCCCGGCGTTGAGGTGGGACCAGTCCAGCCGCCCGAACGCCGCGACGGCCGCCTCGACCAGTGCCTCGTTGTCGGACTCGCTCGACGCGTCGGCGCGGACGAAGATGGCGTCGCCGCCCGCGGCCAGGATCAGCTTCACGGTTTCCTGGCCACCGTCCTCATCGATGTCCGAGACGACGACCTTGGCGCCCTCGGCGGCGAACGTCAGCGCGCTGGCCCGGCCGATGCCCCCGGCCGCCCCGGTCACGATGCCGGCCTTACCCTCAACAAGTCCCATGATGCTCTCCTCACAGATCCAGAACGATGACGAGCTTGCCGCGTACGTGTCCCAGCTCGCTGAGCCGATGCGCGGCGGGTCCCTCGGCGAGGGCGAACGTGCGCTCCACGGGCAGCGAGAAGTCGCCACGCTCGTGGAGCAGGGCCGCGTCGGCGAGCGCGTGCCAGGCGCGGCCCTCGGTGCCGGTGGTGAAGACGACGCCGCATTCCGCGGCCCGCGGGTCGGCGATGGTGACGACGCGGTCCGCGGCCCCGGTGAGTTCGATGAGCTCGGGCAGGATTCCGGACCCCGCGACGTCGAGCGCGCGGTCGATGCCGGCCGGGACGAGCCCACGGACGCGATCGGCGAGCCCCGGCCCGTACGAAATGGGCTCGATCCCGAAGTCACGCAGGAAGGCGTGATTGCTCTCGCGGGCGGTGCCGACGACAACGAGCCCGTCGGCACGCGCGAACTGGGCCGCGGCAAGGCCGACACCAGGCGCGCGGTGGACGCCCTCAAGGCCGCGCCCGGTGGCGTGGTGCTGATCAACGGCGTCGCCGGTGGTTCACGCCGGCTGCGCGCACCCGGATGCGGATCTGCCTCGGCCCGGCCTCCGGCGCCGGCGTCTCGACGACCCGCAGCACGTCGGGCGGGCCGAACTCGGCAAACTGAAGCGCTTTCATATACTCACCGTAACACTAAGTGGGGAGTAAGTCCCCACTTGTTTCGGTAGCCTGTTCGCATGGTCACCAGCCCCCGCATCCGCGCCGACGCCGAACGCAACCGCGTGGCCCTGCTCGAGGCCGCCAGGGAGGTCTTCAGCGAACACGGCCTCGACGCGCCGCTCGACGACATCGCCAAACGGGCCGGCGTCGGCAGTGCCACGCTCTACCGCCGGTTCCCCAACCGGCAGGAGCTCATCTGGGAAGTCTTCGCCGACCGGATGGCGGAATACCTGCGCGCCGCCGACGAGGCCCTGACCGGCACCGACCCCTGGACGGCGTTCGTCGGCTACGTGACCTACCTGTGCGAGCTGCAGGCCAACGACCGCGGCATCTCCGAACTGCTGACCACCACGATCGTCGGCGTCGACGACCGGCTGACCCGGCTGCGCGAGCTCGGCCAGCAACGCACCGGCGAGGTCATTACCCGCGCCCGGGACCACGGCGGCCTGCGCCCGGACTTCACCCTGCAGGACTTCGCCCTGCTACTGATGGCAAACGTCGGCGTGACCAGCCGTACCCACGAACACGCACCCCAGGCCTGGCGCCGCCAACTCTCCTTCGCCATCGACGGCCTGCGCGCGACCGCCGCCACCCCGGCCCCTCCCGCACCCACCCGGGCCGCCATGCTCGCAGCCATGCGCCTGCGTCCCGGCTCCTCATCGGAGGTCGAGCCATGACAGCACCGGGCCGCTGATGGGCACCTCGGCACCTACGCCAGGCGCAGCAGTGCCCGATACATCTGGCTCGGGGTTGCCGGGTCGGGCAGGGGCGCGGCGGCCTCGGCCGCGAATGACTGCACCAGGTACGCGACCAGCCGCCGCCACGTGTCCTGCGCCGCCTCGGTGGTGGCCGAGACGACGCCGGCGTTGGCCATCAGCACCATGACCAGGTCCTGGTGGACGAAGTCGGCGCGGAGCCGGCCGGCCGCCTTGGCCCGCGCGATCAGGTCGGCGAAGCCCGCGCCGGCCCGGTTGCGCTCGGCCTCGAAGGCCTTGGCCATCGGGAACGTCACCGTCAGCACGTCGGCGAAGCCCCGGTCGGCGGCCTGCATCTCACAGACCTTCTCCACGTACGCGCAGAAGCCGCGCCACGGATCGGGATCGTTCAGCGCCTCGTCGACCGCGTCCGCGTACGCCGTCATCTTGCTCGCAAAGACGGCCGTAACCAGGTCTTCCTTGGTCGGGAAGCGGCGGAACATGGTCGCGGCACCGACCCCCGCACGCCGGGCGACCTCGCTCATCGGCGCCTGCAGGCCCTGCTCGGCGAAGATCTCCCGCGCGGCGGCGAGGACCCTGGCCCGGTTGCGTTCGGCGTCGACTCGCAGGTTCGGCGTCTTCTCGGGCACGCCACCAGCCTAACCGATCAAATGGAAGACCACATCCACTTGCCTGGTACGCTCGGCGGGGTAAACGGAAGACCACATCCATTTGCAGGGAGAAACCATGCGCGCCGTCGCTTTCACCGCTTTCGGAACCGCCCCCGCGATCCACGACCTCGAGCTGCCGGCACCCGGCGACGGCGAGGTGCGCGTACGCGTACATGCCGCCTCTCTCAACGGTTTCGACTTCGCCGTGGCCAACGGCTACCTGCAGGGCATGATGGAGCACCGCTTCCCCGTCGTGCTGGGCAAGGACTTCGCGGGCACGGTCGACGCGCTCGGCGCGGGCGTCACCGGCTACGAGGTGGGCGACCGGGTCTTCGGCGTGGTCACGAAGGCGTTCCTGGGCGACGGCTCGCTGGCTGAGTTCGTCACCGTCCCCGTCACGACGGGCCTGGCGAAACTCCCCGAGGCCGTGACGTTCACCGACGGCGGCGCACTCGGCCTGGCGGGCTCCGCGGCAGTCGACGCCGTAACCGCAGCCGCCCTCCAGCCCGGCGAGCGCGTCCTGGTCTCCGGCGCGACCGGCGGCGTCGGCACCCTCGTTGTCCAGCTCGCCACCAAGGCCGGCGCGACCGTGATCGCCACCGCGCACACCGACGACGAGAAGGCGCTGGTCACCGAGCTCGGCGCCACCGAGACCGCCGACCACACCGAAGACCTCGCCGCCCAGGTCAAGGACGCCGACGTGGTCTTCCACCTCGCCGGCGACCCGGCCGCCCTGCTCGGCCTGCTGCGCCCCGGCGGCCGCTTCGTCTCCACCCTCGTCGGCTCCCCCGACCAACTGCCCGCCGGCGACTACACCGTGCTCCCGGTCTTCGCGAACGCCTCGCAGGAAACCCTCAACACGCTCGCCGCCCAGGACACCAGGCTCGTCGTCGAGCGCGTGTACCCCCTGGACGAAGCCCTCGACGCCATCGCGCACTTCAGCGGCGGCACCAAGGGCAAGATCGTCATCACGGTCGCCTGATCCGATGGAACTCGGCTTCCTGTCGCTCAGCGACCTGCAGACCAGTCCGGACACCGGCAAGCCGGTCACCGCCGCGCAGCGCATCGCCGACACGATCGACTACGCCGTGCTGGGTGAGCGGCTCGGCCTGGACGTGTTCGCGCTCGGCGAGCACCACAGCCTCGACTTCGCGGTCTCCTCCCCCGCCGTCGTCCTCGCCGCGATCGCCGCGCGCACCAGCAGGATCCGGCTCACGAGCGCGGTCACCGTACTCAGCGTCCTCGACCCGGTCCGCGTCCACCAGGACTTCGCCACCCTCGACCTGGTCAGCAACGGCCGCGCCGAGATCATCGCCGGGCGCAGCGCCTTCACCGAGCCCTTCGCCCTGTTCGGCGAACGCGTCGACAACTACGACGCGCTGTTCACCGAGAAGATCGGCCTGCTGCTACGCCTGCGCGCCGAGGACCACGTCACCTGGTCCGGCACATTCCGGCCGCCGCTGCGCAACGCCCCGATCGCCCCACGAGCGTTGCAGGACCCGCTACCGGTCTGGGCCGGAGTCGGCGGCTCCCCCGCCAGCGCCGCCCGCGCCGGAATCCTGGGTCTGCCCATGGTCCTCGGCTACATCGGCGGCCCACTCAGCCACGCCAAGCAGGCCGTCGACATCTATCGCGAGGCCGGAGAACGCGCCGGGCACCCGGAGAAGCTGCGGGTCGGCATCAGCACCCACTTCTACGCCGGCACCGAGGACGTCTTCCCGTACTACCACGAGTATCTGCGGCCCAAGAAGCCCGGCGGCCGCGGCTTCATGGTCGACCGCGCCAGCTTCAACGCAGGCACCCGCCGGGGTCAGGCCATCATGGTCGGCTCCAGCGAGCAGATCACCGAAAAAATCCTCGACGCGTACGCCCTCCTCGGCATCAACCGCTTCTACGGCCAGTTCGACTGGGGTGGCCTCCCCCGCACCCTGGTCGAGCAGTCGTTGCACCGCTACGCCGAAGAGATCGCCCCCGCAGTCCGGCGGGCCGCCACATGATCCAGGTCAGCGGGAATGCGCCCGCAGGACCGTGAGACTGTCCTCGTAGACGTGATAGCGGGCGACCAGTCCGTTCTCAACGGTCAGGTGCAGGGCGAACGGCGAGGTGTACGCCTTGCCGTCTCGCGCTGTCTGCGCGATGTGCCCGAGGACGACGGCATGTTCCCCGTCGACCAGGATCCTGGTCACTGAGGTGCCGTTGAGCTCCGGCACGTGATGGGCTTCCAGCTCGCGGAAGTGCCCCGCCGCATCAGCCCGGCTGGACCGGCTCCGGATCCATGGGACCGCCGGATGTCCCTCGGCGGGCCAGGACAGCTGCCAATCGATCCGCTCGGCGAACATGTCCGCGTCCGGTCGTGATCGCCGTCCGCAGTGTCATTCGTGTGCAGTGGGTGGCGAGCGCGCCCGGAGCTGGCCACGGGCACAAAATTGCGGTGAAACCCGCAAGGCCGCAATCTCCTGCGGCGTTACATGTCAAGCGCGGGCCCATCACGTCCGGCCACGAAACACATGCTCTGCTGTCAGACACGATTACCCGGACTTGACGAGCAACCCCGCATAAAGTTGTCGCATTCCGCTGCCCGGCGCAACATATGGCCTGCGCCCCTGTGACCCCCATGTAACCCGACACGCCCATCCCGCTCTGCTCCCCAGATCACAAGCAGGCACCGCACTAATCGCGGCGGGATGAGGGGCGCAGCAGGGCGTTCGCGGCCTGGGTGGAGAGCCAGGTGGCGGCTTCCGTAACGGTCCAGCCCAATTGGTCCGCGGCGGCCCAGGCGTTGGTGCCGAAATAGAACCAGAGGACCTGCGCCGTACGCGTCACGTCCTCGGTGACCGCGTCGATCGCCACCAGACGGCCGGCAGCCACGGCCAGCCGCTGCTGATAGCGCTCCACGGACAGCTGCGCGGCCGCGGCGACCGCCGGATCCGCGGCGGCGTTGTCCACCAGAACCCGCAGGAGGGTCTCCTGCCGCCGGATGACCTCTCCCGAGCTCTCGGCGAGCCGCCGCAGGATCTTCCCGCCGTCGCTGAGCTCCAGGATCTCGGTCATCGCCGCGTCGATCACCTCGTCGGAGGTGCCGTCGTGCACGAGCTCCCGGATCAACGCCGGCTTGCCGCCCACGCTGGTGTAGATCGTGTTCAGGGCGACCCCGGCCCGCGCCGCGACGGCCGCCAGCGTCGTTCTCGCATAACCGTGCTCGGCGAAGAGCTCCAGCGCCGCCCGCAGGACGGCGGCGCGCGTCTGCTGCGCAGCCCGCACGCGGACCTCGGAGTTGTACGCGCGCCCGCCCATGCGTTGACGTTAACATTCGCATATTGAAAGTAACGTCGTTACTATCAAATTATGTTGATCAACCCCGATGCTCCCGCCGACAAGCCGGAGACCGAGCAGATGACGGTCATCCACCAGGCTCTCCGGCGCGAGTTCGCGCTCCTGCCCGAGTTGGTCGCCGCCGTCCCCGCGGCGGACACCGACCGCGCACGCGTCCTCGCCCGGCACCTGACTCTCGTGCTGGGCATGCTGCACGAGCACCACGAGGCCGAGGACGACCTGTTGTGGCCGCTGCTGCACCAGCGCGTACCGATGGAGGACGACCTGATCACCACGATGGAGACCCAGCACCGGAGCATCGCCGACGTCATCGGCGTCATCGAGGACGGGCTCCCCCGCTGGACCGCGACGGCGGGCACCGCCGAACGAGACGCGCTCGCCGCCGCCCTGCGCCGGCTCGATGCCACGCTGGTCGAACACCTCGCCCTCGAAGAGAAGGAGGTGCTACCGCTGATCCACGAAAACCTCACCGTTGCCGAGTGGATCGCACCCCAGAAGCACGCGATGCGGCACGGCCCGCGGGACCTGTCCGGCAAACTCCTGCTCGCCGGCATCGTCCTGGAGGGCGCTTCGCCCCGCGAGCAGGCCTGGTTCCGGTCCGAGATGCCGCCGCCGGCCAGGGTCCTGTGGCGACTGCTGGGAGCACGCCGGTATGCCGGCCACGTCCGCGCCGTCCGCGCCTGATCACCGGGTCACGAGCAGCTTCTTCACGCCGTAGTTGGTGCCGTAGGTGTCCATCGGCACGTCGCCGGGGGCGCCTGCCAGTCGCAGGCCGGGGAAGCGGGTGAAGAGGCGGGGCAGCACCGTTTTCAGCTCGGCGCGGGCGATGTTCTGGCCGAGGCACTGGTGGACGCCGTATCCGAAGGCGAGGTGGCGGGTCAGCGTACGGTCGAAGTTGGGCTGGTCGGGGTTGTCGAAGGCGCGCGGGTCACGGTTGGCGGCGGGCATCGCGACGACGACCAGGTCACCGGCGGCGATCTGCTGACCGCCCAGCACCAGGTCCTCCTTGGCGACGCGGCCGAGTCCGAACTGGACGATCGTGAGATAGCGCAGCAGTTCCTCGACAGCCGGGCCGGTCTTTTCCGGGTGCGCGACCAGTTCGGCGCGTTGTGCGGGATGGGTCAGCAGGGTGTACGCGGAGAGCCCGATCATCGCCGCCGTGGTGTCGTGACCGGCGAACAGCAGCAGCACACCCATGCTGATCACGTCTTTGTCGGTGAGGAACGACCCGTCGGTGTCGGCGGTGCGGATCAGGTCGGCGAGCAGGCCGTCGTCCGCGTGGGTGCGGCGCTTCTCGGCGACCAGCTTCGTGATGTAGTCGATCAGCCAGCGGGCGCCGGCGGTGCGTTCCTCGCGGCTGCGGGCCATGTCCATCATGACCTCGGTGGCTTCGTGGAAACCGTCGCGGTCGGCGTAGGGCACGCCGAGCAGTTCGCAGATCACCAGGCACGGGATCGGCAGCGACAACGCCTGCACCAGGTCGAACGTCTCAGGACCGGCCGCGATCGCGTCGAGGTGCTCGTCGACGATCGTGTCGATGTAGGGCTGCAGCCGGGTCTGCACGCTCTTGGGCGTGAACCGGCCGGTCAGCAGCCGCCGATACATGCCGTGATCCGGCTCGTCCATGAACACGAACGTCGGGTCGACGCCTTCGGCCTCCGGCTCAGCCTGGTCACCGTCGAACGAGTCGTGCCGCGGGCGCCGCGCGGTCATGAGCGGATGCCCGAACACCTCGCTGCCCTCGTCGAAGCGGGTGACGAGCCAGCCGGTCATGCCGCTCGGGAACCGTACGCGGGTGATCGGCTGTTGCTCGCGCAGCTGGAAATACTCGAGCGGCGGGTCGAGCGGGGTGCTGCGGTGCACCGGCATGGCCGGAAGTGTGTCGGTCATTTCCCCTCCAGGGATGAGATGGCGGCGGTGATGCCCTGATAGGTGGCAGTGGCGTTGCACCAGCCCACGTAGACCCCGAGCTGCAGCACGGCTTCCTGCAACTGGGCGGGGGTGACGTCGCCACCGGCCAGCGCCCCGGCGGCCTGGATCTGGACCAGGTCGGCGCGGCCCACGGAGGCGGCAACACCGAGCGTCAGCAGCCGCCGGTCACGCAGAGACAGTCCGTCACGGCTCCACACGTCACCGAACAGGAAGTCGACGGTCGCCTCGGTGAACGGATCAACGGGCTCGCCCAGCGGCAGACCCGGATAGACCCGCGCAGCGGTTGCCAGGCCACGCTCCCTGCGGTCGGCCGGCGCGGGCTCGGCGGGCAGCTTCAGCGTCTGCCGCGCGTCCCGGCGGGCGACTTCCACGATGGGTACGCCCACCGCGCGCTCCCCCGCCAGAGCGCGAGCCGCATCGAGGTCCTTCGTCATCAGCACCTCGATCTGCTCCGCGGTCTTCTCGGCGGCCGGGTCCTGCTGGTGCATCCGCAGCAGTTGCAGCAGCGTGCGGCCCTGCGGATCGGCGGCGTCGATGACCTCGGCGAGCGTGCCCGGGTCGACACCCGCGGAGCCGGCGAGGGCGGCGGCCTCGGCGACGACCGACCAGCTGCCGTAGGTGATGACGTTCCTGGCGATCTTGGTAGCCATCCCGGCGCCGACCGGCCCGCAGTGCACGACCTTCTTCGCCCAGTCGTCGAGCACCGGACGGGCGGCCTCAACCGTCGAGGTGTCACCGCCGACGATCGCGACCATGCCGTGCTCGGCGGCCCGGTCCCCCGGGGTGACGCCGCAGTCCAGGAAGCCCACGCCCACGGCCTCGCAGGCCTCGGCGAGCTCGTGGACCACCGGCAGCGCAACAGTGCTCTGCAGCACGATGATCAGGCCGGGGTGCGCCGCGGCGAGCAAGCCGTCCGGTCCGGTGATCACCGTGCGGGCCTGGTCGGCGTTCACCACCGCGACCATGACGACGTCGGCCGCGCGGGCCACCTCGGCGGGCGAGCCGAGCGGGGCGGGCACGCCGTCGAGCGTGTCGGCGGCCTCGGGCCGGATGTCGAAGACGACCGGCGGGCGGCCACTGGCGGCCAGGCTGACGGCGACGCCGCCGCCGATCATGCCGAGGCCCACTACCCCGGCGATGGAATTCTGGGTGACGCTCATGCTGCTCCTTCGATGACGGACGTCCACGGGGCCGCGTCGGCCACCAGCGCCCGGTAACCGCGCAGCGCGCGGATCATGTTGATGCCGACGGCGGCGCTGACCACGCCGTTCTTCGCGTAGAGCGCGATCAGCCGACCCTCTCCGGTCGAGCCCTCGACGACCCGGATGTCGTCCGCGCCACGGGTGCTGCCGTAGATCTGGATCTTGCGGTCGTACTGGTCCGACCAGACATAGGGGACCGTGGTGAACGCGGTCGCAGCGGCTCGGCCGGCCAGCAGGTTGCGGGCCACCGCGATGCCCTGTTCGCCGGCGTTGGTGCGATGCTCGATGCGGTGCCGGACACCGGTGCGCGGGTCGGGCCAGGACGCGACGTCCCCGGCGGCCCACACGCCGTGCCCCGCGTAGAGGGTCTCGTCGCACTCCACGCCGTTGCCGAGCGTCAGGCCGCTGCCGCCCAGCCATTCGACGTTCGGTTGCGCTCCGATGCCCACCAGGATCAGGCCGGCCTCGAGGGTGGTCCCGCCTTTGACGCGTACGCCCGAAGCCCTGCCCCGCTCGTGCACGATCTCCTCGACCGCCGCACCGGTGTGCACGACCACGCCGTGCTCGCGGTGCAGCCCGGCGAGCATCGCGCCCAGTTCGGTGCCGAGCACGTCACCCATCGGCTGGGCGATGTCGGTGACCAGCGTGACGGGGCAACCGAGCTCCCGGGCCACCGCCGCGGCTTCGGCGCCGACGAAGCCACCGCCGACCACGAGGAGATGTGGCTTCGCGGTGAGCGCCTCGCGCAGGGCCAGGGCGTCGTCGAGGGTGCGCAGGACGTGCACGCCGCCGATGCCGTCCGTGCCGGGCAGCCGGCGGGCCCTGGCTCCGGTGGCGACCACGAGGTCGTCGTAGCCGACCCGGCTCCCGTCGTCGAGCCGGACCTGACGGGCGTCGACGTCGAGCTCGATGGCTTCGGCACCGAGCCGCAGCTCCAGGTCGCCGACGCCGGTCAGGGCGAGCTTGTCCGGGTGCCACGCGCCGGAGAGCAGTTGCTTGGACAGCGGCGGGCGGTCGTACGGCGGATGGGTCTCCTCCCCGATCAGCACCAGCGGCCCGTCGTGACCGAAGCGGCGCAGCGCCTCCGCGGTGGCCAGCCCGGCGGCCGAGGCACCGACCACCACGACCCGGCGGTTGGTCACCCCCGCACCAGGATCGCGGCGGCGGGGCAGACCTGCGCGGCCTGACGGGTCGCGTCGTGCTGCGCGGCCGGGGGCCGGGCATCCAGCAGGATCACGATGCCGTCGTCGTCACGCTGGTCGAAGACCTCGGGCGCGACGAGCACGCACTGGCCCGCCCCGACACATTTGTCCTCCTCGACAGTGATCTCCATACGTCATCCTTTCGCGACTTTCCGTTACCTAACTAAGTTCAGTCCGGACGCTAAACCTCCTGTATCTGCCATGTAAAGGCAGTCATTTCGAGTTTTTCGCCCGCAACCGGGCTTGAGCAGCGCAATCAGTAACGGAAATTTTTCTCAGTGCAGCATCGAGCGCAGGACCCGCATCGCCGCTGCATCACCGTTCGCGGCGAGGTCCGCACGCGCTGCGGCATCACCGGGGACCAGCGAGCCGAGCAGGCCGTCGGCGATCCCGAGAACCATCTCCTCGGTGGCCGTCCCGTCGGCGAAGGTGTGACTCAGCGCGATGACGCCGTGCAGGCCCGCCCACAGCGTGTGACCCGCCTGCTCCACGGGCAGTGAGGACGGGTGCCCGGCGGCGTCACAACGGGTGATCGCATCCCGGAACCGGCCCGAGACGACCCCCGCCGGATGTCGCGCGAGGCGGGCTGCGTCCACGATCGGCTGCTCCACCTCGTACATCAAGCGGTAATGACCTGGATCGTTCAACGCGAAGCGGCAGTAGGCGTGCACCTCGGCGCGCAGGCGCTCCAGCGGCCCGTCACCCGCCGCATCCGCCGCGGCGCTCATGAGCTCGGCCAGCTCGACGTACTTGCCGGCCAGGGCCGCCCACACCAGCTCCGACTTGTCGTCGAAATGGAGGTAGATGCTGGGCGCGGCGACGCCGACCTCGCGGGCCACCGCGCGGATCGTCAGCTTCTCGGTGCTGCCCCAGTCGACCAGCAGCCGGTTGACCCCCGCGAGGATCTCCGCACGCAGCTGCGCGCCGTCCCCCCGTCTGCTCCGCCGGCGCCCCGGGCCCGACGGCGGCTCCTGATCAACCATCGTCGGCTCACCCCCGCCGCCGATGATATCCAGGCGATGCGTCCTAAGCTCTGCAGTCATGACAACCCTTGCCGGCCGCACCATCGCGGCCCTGCGCAGTGAGCACGACAACCTCGCGGGCATCGTCTCCTCGCTCTCCACGGAGCAGCTCACCGGCCCGTCCGGCGCGTCCGAGTGGACCGTCGCCGATGTTCTCTCGCACCTGGGCAGCGGTGCGGAGATCACGCTCGCCGCCCTGCGCGCGGCGCTGGGCGAGGCCGACAAGCCCGGAGCCGACTTCAACCAGGGTGTGTGGGACCGGTGGAACGCGCTGAGCCCGCAGGATCAGGCCGCCGGCTGGGCCACGTCCGACGCCGCGCTGGTCACCGCGCTCGAGGCGATTCCCGAGGAGCGTCACGACGAGCTCAAGGTCGACATGGGCTTCCTGCCCGAGCCGGTCCCGCTCGCGTCGTTCGCCGCGATGCGCCTGAGTGAGGTCGCTCAGCACAGCTGGGACGTACGCGTGGGTGCCGACCCGCAAGCGGCGCTCGAGGAGCTTTCGGCGCAGCTGCTCGCCGAGCACCTCAGCGGGGGCATCGCGTTCATGCTCGGCTTTATCGGCAAGCCCGGCGTGGCCCGCGAGGACACCGTGCTCGAGATCAGCAAGACGCCGTACCGCGTGGTGATCGCCGACCAGGTGCGGCTGACCACCGAGACCCTGCCCGTGACCGCGACGTTCGACGGCCCGCTCGAGTCCGTGGTGCGGCTCGCCTACGGCCGGCTGGCCCCGCGGTACACCCCGGCCGGCATCGAGGTCACCGGCACGATCACGCTCGACGAGCTGCGGACCGTCTTCCCCGGCTTCTGAGGCCGGTTTCTGAGGCCGGCGGCTTCTGAGGCCGGTCTAGGGCACTACCGTGACCGGCCAGCGTCCGCATCGGACCAGGCGCCGGGGCACGGATCCGGTGAGACGGTGGGCCAGGCTCTCCGACCGGCCGACGATGACGGCGCCCGCCTGGACCTCGTGGGCGACCTCGGACAGCACGGCCGACGGCTGTCCGGATCGGATGATCAGCTGGGCGTCGATGCCGTCGAGCGCCTGCCGGAAGGCGTCCAGCAGTTCGGCCTCGATCCGGTCCTCGACGTCGATCACCGCAACGATGCCGGCGCCCCCACCGTCGACGGCGGAGAGCAGCCCGCTGGGCTGGCTGCGCACGTAGACCACGACGAGGGGCGCCTGCTGACGGCGGGCGAGGCCCACGGCGTACGCCGCGGCTCGTAAAGAGGCATCCGAGCCGTCGACGCCGACCACGATCGCCGCGGGACGCCCCGCCAGGGTCGCGGCGCGGGGGTGACGCTCCTCCGCCGGATACGGCTCGCCCATCGGCCTGCCTCCTGCACGATCCGATAGCACTTCCGGACAGCACTTCCCGAACCGCACTTCTTGAGCGGTGCAGCCGGACAGCACTTCCGATAGCTGAACGGTTTGCGTTCAGTTATCGGAAGCGTATCCTGACCGAAACGTCCCGGCAATGGGAAGAAGCCTGTTGAAGCACCACCTGACAGGAGAGCGATGCCAGCGAGCGAGGGACCCGGGCGCCGCCGCGACCCGGAGGTGGACCGCCGCATCGCCCAGGCAGCCCTGGAGGTCTTCGCCGACACGGGCTGGGCCGGCTTCGCGATGGAGACGGTCGCCCGCCGCGCCGGGGTCGGCAAGGCCTCGCTCTACCTGCGCTGGAGCAGCAAGGAAACCCTGCTGACCGACGCGGTGACGCTGCGCCTGGCCCGGGTCTTCGACGCCGACACCGGCACCCTGCACGGCGACCTGGTGCAACTGGCCGGCCAGGTCCTCGACATCTACACCGGCAGCACCGGCCGGGCCGCCTCCCGCCTGACCCTCGAGGCGGCCGCCATCCCGGGCGTGGCAGCCCACTACGACGCCATGCGCGCATCCCAGCGCCACGCCGCCCGCGCGATCGTCCGCCGCGGCATCGACCGCGGCGAGGTCGCCGGGAACGTCTCGGTCACCCTCCTGCTGGAGACCCTGGTCGGCGGCGCCATGATGCACGCCCTGACCACCCCGCCCGCCGCCCTGGCCGCCGACACCAGCGGCTACGCCCTGCGCCTCGTCGACTTCCTCCTCGACGCCGTCACCACCCAGACCGCGCACTGAGCCGGCCGGCGATGGCGCCATGGCCGTTCGGGAGCGGGCTCCGGCGACCGTGCGGCGTGACGCATCGTGGGCCATGAGACATAAGCGCTTCGGCGTGAGCTGAATGTTGTTCCATACGGACGTCAGAGCAATGTCTTGCGGCAATCACTGTCAAGTCCCGAACATAAATTCTGCACGCCCCATATATCGACTTCTCGTGCGTCACAGCAAGATCGGGTGTGCTAGCAGAATGTAAAAAGCGCACCCGAGAGCGAGCTACACCGCCGCGCCGCGGGAGGGGTCGATGCATTGCGGTTGCGGTTGGATTCCTCGCACCCATTCCATTCCGCCAGGTCTACGCCACCAGGCCGTACACCGCGATTATCGCAGCCAGTAGTAGCACGACCAGCACCGGCAAGACCACCAGCAGTCCGACAATCACGACCAGGACGATCGCCCACACCGGCCACCGACGCTGTTCGCCATCTTCTGAAGCGCTCATGCGACACCTAACGAGCCGCCTCGTGCATTCGCACTGGCAGCTCCGTCACCGATCAGCCGGCAGCGGGGTATGCGGTCATCACCGCGGCGTCGGCGGAGGTAGCGGTCGATCCAAGTATGCGCGTCGAACACGAGCGGTTGTCCGCCAGCGGTGCCATAGACCGCGCCGTGCCACACCGTAGTAATGGGCGCGGCGCGGAGCGCTCGGTGGCGGGTAGCCGCCACACGTGGTCAGAGTCGATGACGTCAACGATAGCTGTGCACCCGCTGTCACAGCTGCATGACGTTTGTGCTGGCATGTCCCGGGCGCATCACCGCCTGCCGTGCACCAGACGTGTATGTGAGAGGCATAAGTCGATCGCAGATCGGGTCCGTGAGCTCTGACCGCAGGCAAGGTGGATCAGGCAGTGGGGACCCATTGTTGGAGAGTGACGGCGATGTCCACCAGGTTGTTCGGAGCATCGTGGGTTCTCCAGAGCGGCCAGCCGCACCCGTGCAGTTCAGCCCACCCGGTGTTGGTCGGCTCGGCTAGTTGTTCGTCGGCGAGGGTGCCGATATCGGCAGCGACAGTCCCGTCGCCGAAGTCGACCGTGGTGTTGCCGACCGTGCGCCAGCGCAGCAGGAAGCGCTGGTTGCCGCAGCCGTTCATGGTCGCCGGGAATCGCGGCTCGCAGACAGGGTCACCGCATAGGCTCGTCCAGGTCCCAGACACGCGGACGGAGTCGTGCCATTCACCGGCGAGTCTCCAGCCAGCAAGACGGGCGGGGAATGCGGGGCCGGTGGCGGCGTGGATGTGGTTGCCGGTTCCGTCTGCGCCCCAGGTAGGGCGGGGGGAGACCGCGGTCATCACCTGGCCGCGGGCGGCCCACGCGGCGGCAATCATCCCGACGCCCACGACAAGGCCGAGGCTTGCAATGAGTGCGACGAATGACTTGCGGGACATGTGCGTGACCGTAGTGGACGGTTATTGGAGGTGAGTATCGGCCGCGCGGACATGCCCGTCAGGCCCGGGTGGGTCCAACTTTCATGAACGGTCGCGTCCGACTTCATCTCTTCGCGGTTTGCGGTTGCAGCGACATAGCCTTCGACACCGTCGGGTGCCGCGTTCAGCTTGTAAACGACATTGCAGGACTCGTCGTAGATCGTGACCCACGGGGCTGTGGAGCGGGCCAGCCTCAGGACAACCGGCACCAGCCATGGACCTGGCCCGGGTCGCTGGATTGCGCTGGGCGGTCGAGGACTGCTTCCAGCAGGCCAAGAACCAGGCCAGTCTGGACGATTAACAGGTCCGCCATTGGCGGGCCTGGTATGCCCACATCACGCTGTCGATGGCCGCTCACGCCTGGCTCGTCGTCGCCAGAACCCTTGCTTGAGGGGGACCGGCACCATCGACGACATGGTGATCGGCTACACCGCACCCGAGATCCGGCGTCTGCTCGCCGCACTGTCCGTCCGCTGCCGGCAACTCGACCATCATGTCTGGTGGTTGTCACGCTGGCGCCGCAGACGCCGGTGCCAAGCCCGCCTCAGCTACTACAAACGCCGCGGGTACGCACTCACCTAACTGCCGTAGCAGTACTAA
>NZ_BOMN01000130.1 GCF_016862215.1 Winogradskya humida | reverse complement strand
CCCTCGTGCTCCTCACGTGCCGTGCGCCAATTAACTGGCGGGGCCAGCGCACGAACATCGGTGATGCCCGTGCTGTAACCACTCTATCGCCGCTGAGGGACTCTGCTGGGCCCTCGAGCCCGGCCGGAACGTCCCGCACCGATGATTTCCTCAACTTCGCACGCTCAGCGGCTGTTCCCCACCCCTACGGAGTACGCGCACAGCGAAATCCCGGCACCGGCCACGACCGGCGCCCCCGGCGTCCACAGCCTGTGGACAACGTCGTCCACCCCTGTGGATAACTTACGCAAGGGGTGCGAAGAACGAGCGAAAAGCAGCAGGGTCCGCAGCGCCGGAGCGCTGCGGACCCTGTGGAAAACGACGTGCGCGACTAGCGGCCGGGACCCTTTGCGTGGAACTCGTCCACGATCTCCTGGGGAATGCGGCCCCGGTCGGAGATGTCCTTACCGCTCTTCTTGGCCCACTCGCGGATGGCCTTGTTCTGCTCCCGGTCGGCGGTGGCGCCGCCACGACCCCGGGCAGCCCGGCCACCCACGACCACTCCGCCCCGGGCGACCTTCGCTCCGGCGCCCACGTAGGGCGCGAAGACGTCGCGCAATTTCGCGGCGTTCTTGTCGGACAGGTCGATCTCATACTGAATGCCGTCGAGCGCGAACTTGACGGTCTCCTCGGCGTCACCGCCGTCGAGGTCGTCGACAAGCTTGTGAATGATCTGCTTGGCCACGGGCCGTTATCCTCCCGAATACAGGTTCTACGTCAGACGTCAGGCAATCCCCACCGCAACAATAACGCCAAGCCCGCGTGATCCGTCAATGCGGGTTCGATATCTGCCCACGGAGCGCACCAAGGGGAACGCAGACGTTTCCCGAATACCCCGTCCGAGGCCGTTTCCTATTCCACGGCGGCGCCCCGGCTGACATTCCCCACGCCTTGACCCCGGTCAATCCGGACCGCGCGCCACCCACGGATCGTGCACCGTACCGGCTCCATGGTGTGACTCGTTGTCACTTCTGGACGCTGATACGGGGCAATTCCATCGAAGTGCGTCACCATCCGTGATGCGCTGCCGCGTCACGAAGTCGGGCGCCGACGCGGAATCCATTGCGGACAGTCGAAGAAAGCCCCGGATAGAGATCTATGTCCACCGCGTCGCGCAGAGTCACAAAAAATATCCGGGCAGAAAAAGCGCGTGGTCAGCCGACATTCCGCTCATAAACCATCCGCAACCCGATCAGAGTGATCATCGGCTCATACGCGGTGATGGTCCGGCAGGCGTCCTTGACCAGCCCGGCAAGCCCGCCGGTGGCGATCACCGCCCGCACGGAACCCAGCTCCTCGGTCATCAGGTCGACGATCCGATCGACCTGACCGGCCACCCCGAAATAAAGGCCGGACTGCAGGCACTCGACGGTGTTCTTGCCGATGACCGAACGCGGCTTCGCGGGCTCCACCTTGCGCAACTGAGCGGCCCGCGACGCCAGCGCGTCGAACGAGATCTCGATGCCGGGCGCGAACGCGCCACCGAGAAACTCACCGCGCGCGCTGATGACGTCAAAATTGGTCGTGGTGCCGAAGTCGACAACGATCGACGGCCCGCCGTAGAGGGCGTGCGCCGCCAGCGTGTTCACCACGCGGTCGGAGCCGACCTCCTTCGGATTGTCGATGGCCAGCTGCACTCCGGTCTTCACGCCGGGCTCCACGACGACATTCGGCAGATCCCGGTAATAACGCCCGAGCATCGTGCGTAACGTCCGCAGGGCAGCGGGCACCGTCGAGCATGCCGCCACCCCGGTGATCTCGACGGCATCGCCCGCGAGCAGGCCCCGCAGAATCAGGCCCAGCTCGTCGGCGGTGGACCTGGCATCGGTCTTGATGCGCCAGTTGTGAACCAGTTTGTCGCCGTCGAACGTGGCGAGAACCGTGTTGGTATTGCCGATGTCGATGCACAAAAGCACGGTCAAAACCCCTAACGCGCGACGCGCAAGTCCATGGCGATGTCGAGAATCGGCGAGGAGTGGGTCAGCCCGCCCACGGACAGGTAGTCCACGCCCGTGGCGGCGTACGCGGCGACTGTTTCCAGGGTGAGATTGCCCGTGGCCTCGAGCTCGGCCCGGTCGCCCACCGCGGCCACCACCTCGCGCAGCAGGTCCGGGGTCATGTTGTCGCAGAGCAGGAAGTCCGCGCCGGCCCCGACCGCCTCGATCGCCTCCGCCACCGTGGTCACCTCGACCTGCACCGGAACGTCCGGGAAGGTGGAGCGGACCAGCTCGTACGCTGCGGTGATGCTGCCCGCCGCGAGCTTGTGGTTGTCCTTGATCATGGCGACGTCGTAGAGGCCCATGCGCTTGTTGGTGCCGCCGCCGACGCGTACGGCGTACTTCTCCAGGGCCCGCAGACCCGGAGTCGTCTTGCGGGTGTCGAGCACGGTCGCCTTGGTGCCGGCGAGCTCGTCGGCCCACCTGCGGGTGTGGGTCGCGACGCCCGACATCCGGCACAGCAGGTTGAGCGCGGTCCGTTCCGCGGTCAGCAGCGAGCGCGTCGGGCCGGTCACGACCGCGAGGACGTCGCCGCGCGTCACCCGGGTGCCCTCCTCGACCCGCTGGTCGAAGGTCGCCGTGCCACCCGAGGTCGCCGCGAAGACCTGCGCCGCGACGGGCAGCCCGGCCACCACGCCGGCCGCTCGTGCGACCAGCTCGGCCGTGTCGACCTGGGCCGCCGGAATGGTCGCCTCGCTGGTCACGTCGCGGGGCGGGTCGCCCAGGTCCTCGGCGAGCGCGGTGTAGACAACCCGCTCCACCTCGGCAAGGTCCAAGCCGTCACTCATGCCGTCTCCTCAATGGTCTGCCGGCTGCGGGCCGAGGGAAGGTCACTCATGCCATCTCCTCGAAGGTCTGGGTGAGCCGGCCGCGGGGGTCGATCGAGTTCAGCAGGTGGCCGCGCCATTCGTCGGCCGCGTTGGGGTGGTCCTCGCGCCAGTGGCAGCCGCGGGTCTCGCGGCGCTCGGCGGCCGAGGCCACCAGGGCCGCCGCGACGGTGAGCAGGTTGGTGGCCTCCCAGGCGGCGTTGCGGGGGGTGCCGTGCTGCTCGCCGAGGCGGGTCAGCTCCTTGGCGGTGGCCGCGAGCGAGTCCGCCGAGCGCAGCACGCCGGCGCCGCGGGTCATGGAGCGCTGCAGCTCGGCGCGGATGGCCGGGGACACCACCCAGCCCTGGCCGGCCGATGCCGGGGTGGGCACCGGGTCGGCCTGCGGCGGCAGGTCGCGGGCGATGTCGTCGGCGATCCGGCGGGAGAAGACCAGGCCCTCGAGCAGGGAGTTGCTGGCCAGGCGGTTGGCGCCGTGGACGCCGGTGCAGGCGACCTCGCCGCACGCGTACAGGCCGGGGATGGAGGTGCGGCCGTGCAGGTCGGTGCGGACGCCGCCGGACGCGTAATGGGCTGCCGGGGCGACCGGGATCAGCTCGGTGGCGGGGTCGACGCCGGCCGCGCGGGTGGACGCCATGATCGTCGGGAAGCGCTGCTCGAGGAACTCGCGGCCGAGGTGCCGGGCGTCGAGGTAGACGTGGTCGGCGCCGGTCGCGCGGAGCACCCGGTGGATGCCCTTGGCGACCACGTCACGCGGGGCCAGCTCGGCGAGCTCGTGCTGGCCGACCATGAACCGCTCGCCGGCCTCGTCGACCAGGTGGGCTCCCTCGCCACGCAGGGCCTCGGAGATGAGCGGGCGCTGCACCGAGGTCACGCTCGCTGTTACGAACGAGGTCGGGTGGAACTGGACGAACTCCACGTCGGTGACGACCGCGCCGGCGCGCAGGGCGAGCGCGACGCCGTCGCCGGTCGAGACGGACGGGTTGGTGGTGGACGCGAAGACCTGGCCCATGCCGCCGGTGGCGAGCACGACCGCGCGGGCCAGGATCGCCCCGACGCCGTCCTCGCTGCCCTCGCCCAGCACGTGCAGGGTGATGCCGCAGGCCCGGCCGTCGGCGGCGCGGAGCAGGTCGAGCACGAGCGCGTGCTCGACGAGCCGGATCCAGGGGTCGCGGTGCACCGCCTCGTGCAGGGCCCGCTGCACCTCGGCACCGGTCGCGTCGCCGCCCGCGTGCACGATGCGGTCGGCGCGGTGGCCGCCCTCGCGGGTGAGCATGAGCGACCCGTCGGCGTTGCGATCGAACTCGGCACCGATGCGGATCAGCTCGCGGATCCGGGCGGGGCCCTCCTCCACCAGCACCCGCACCGCGGCCGGGTCGCAGAGGCCCACGCCGGCGATCTCGGTGTCGAAGGCGTGCGCCTCGGGAGTGTCGAGCGGGTCGAGCACGCCCGCGATGCCGCCCTGCGCCCAGCGGGTGGATCCGTCATCGATATTGACCTTGGTGACCACCGTGACGTGCAGGCCCTGCTCGCGCAGGTGCAGTGCGGCGGTGAGGCCGGCGACGCCCGAGCCGACCACCAGCACGTCGGTGGTTTCGGTCCAACCGGGCTCAGGGGCGGCCAATCGACGGGGAAGCGCCGGAAGGTCGGCGAGATGCGACATGAGATCAGTCAACATCGCGCGCGCGAGGAATTCATCGCCGGGGCACCACAAAGTGCCAAGCGTTACTGGTATTGAACGGGTAGCGACTTCTCGCCCTTGCCCTTGAGCGACGCGGTCAGGGTCGCGGTGTCCACCCAGAGATAGCAGCGCACCCCGCGGTCACCCATCGCCCACACGTCGTCGCCGCCCGGCAGGGACACCACGCCGGCACGATATTGCAGGTCAGCGTCGTCGGGCACATCGACGTACTTCGCGATCAACGCGCGACAACCGTCATGGAAGCCGTCCCAGTCCTTACTCAACTCCGGGTACGCCGTGGCCGCCCCCGCCTCCCACATCCCGACGAACTCCGCGTTGTGCGCGGCGGCGCACGGAGCCGAGGGCATCGTGCTGATCTTGCCCTCCTTGTCGAGCTGGACGGCGTAGCACGTGAGCAGCAGCGGCGAATTCGGTTCCTTGAGCGCGTTCCGCAGGCTGCCGACCCGTTGCACGAGACCCCCGTCATCCTCGACGGAGCTGCTCACGAGCACCTCGCAGCGGTACCAGCGGGCGCCGCCGCTCCAGGCCGCTTTCGTCGGCTGGGTCACCCCGATCCACAACCGGGCCGTACGCCAAGCCCCGCCCACGTACGCCGCGGTCTTGTCGTCGCAGGTCTCGTACGCCGCCCGCTGCCCCGCCGACTCGGCCTCGGGCGGGCTGTCCGCCTGTGATGCCGGTGCGGCGTACTCGCCCACGTAGACGGTCTCGGTGCGGTGCTTGATCTGACAGTCGACCTCCTCGTAGGAGGAGCGCGATCCGGAGGTCGAGAAGTTCGCCAGGTGACAGGTCTGGGACGCGGGCGTGAACCCGGCCGGCACGGAGATCGCCGCCCAGTTATTGGTGAGGTCGCCGTCTACACCCGGCGGATTCCCACAGCCGGCCGTGACCAGCACCAGGCTCAGCGCCGCGGCGACACCCCAACGGCTGACACGCAGCATGAACCCAGCCCTCCGACCATGTCCGATTTGTCGAGCATAGGGCAAAGGTCGGTACATCCACGTTGCTTTACTACGGAATCGAGTGCCTCAGTGGGCGGAAACGGTCAAGTCCCCGCGTACGAGATCGTCTGCCATGCCGGGGACCGCTGCCGCGGGATCCGTACCCAACTCGATGATCTGGTTTTTGGCATCGACATGGACCACCCGCGGCCGGAAGGTGCGCGCCTCGGCGTCGTCCATCTGGCCGTAGGAGATCAAAATGACCAGATCTCCGGGGTGTACGAGGTGGGCGGCAGCGCCGTTGATGCCGAGCACGCCGGTGCCCCGCTCGCCGGCGATCACGTACGTCTCGAGCCGCGCCCCGTTGGTCACGTCCACGATCGCGACCTGTTCGCCCGGGAGCAGGTCCGCGGCCTCCATCAGGTCCTCGTCGACCGTCACCGAGCCCACGTAGTGCAGGTCGGCCTGGGTCACCGTGGCCCGATGGATCTTGGACTTGAGCATCGTGCGGAGCATCAGCCGGCCTCGCCGAGGTGCACGGGGACGTTGTCGATCAACCGGGTCGCGCCGACCTTCGCCGCGACCAGCAGGCGCGCGGGACCCCCGGCCGGGGCGGGGCCGAGCAGCGGGTCGGTCAGGGCCAGGTAGTCGACGTGCACGCCGGGCTCGTCGCCGAGGATCTTGGTGGCAGCCTCGAGCACCCGCTGGGGGTCGTTCTGCAGCGCACCCTCGCGCAGCGCGTGCGAGAGGGCGAGCGCCGCCTGCCGCTGCTCCGCGGAGAGGAAGCGGTTGCGGCTGGAGAGCGCCAGCCCGTCCGCCTCGCGCACGGTCGGCACGCCGACGATCTCGGTCCGGATCTCCAGGTCCCGCACCATGCGCTTGATCAGGGAGAGCTGCTGGAAGTCCTTCTCACCGAAGAACGCCAGGTCAGCACCGGTGAGCAGGAGCAGCTTGGCGACGACGGTCAGCATGCCGGAGAAGTGGCCGGGTCGGCTGGCGCCCTCGAGGATCTCGCCCATCGGGCCGGCGTTGAGCGTCACCGAGGGGGTGCCCCCGGGGTACATCTCGTCGCGGTCGGGTGCGAAGACGAGGTCCACGTCCTCGGCCGTGCAGGCCTCGACGTCGGCGGCCAGCGTGCGCGGATACTTGTCGAAGTCCTCGTTGGGGCCGAACTGCAGCGGGTTCACGAAGACAGTGACGACCACGAAGTCGGCCTGCGCGCGTGCCTCGCGCATCAGCTGACGATGCCCCTCGTGCAGGGCACCCATGGTCATCACGACGGCTACCCTGCCGGGCGCGCCCGCGAGGCCGGCGGCGAGGTCGTTGCGGGTGTGGACGAGGGCGGTCATGCGGGGCTCCCAACGGTGGAGAGGACATCCAGCAGCAAAATCGCGTCCTGCGGCCGCAGCCGGCCTGCGGCTACGGCTCTTTCGGCGGTTCGTCGGGCGAGAGCCAAATACGCCGGCGCGGACTCCGGCGTGAGGTGATCCAGATGCTTGCGTACGGTCCCCGCGTCGCCGCGCGACACCGGCCCGGTGAGAGCCGCGTCGCCCATCGCGAGCGCGTTGTCGAGGGCAGCGTGCAGCAGCGGCGAGAGCACCACCTCGGGACGCTGAACCCCGGCGGCGCGCAGCAGGTCGGCGGCCTCGTTCACGAGCGTGACCAGGTGATTCGCGCCGTGGGCCAGGGCCGCGTGGTACGTCGGGCGGGCCTGCTCGGCGATCCACTCGGGGATGCCGCCGAGCTCGGTGACCAGGCGGGCGGCGAAGACGCGATCCCGCGCGGTGACTCCCCACGCGATGCCGGGCAGCCGGGCCAGATCGGCGTCCGTGCCGGTGAACGTCATCGCGGGGTGCAGGGCGAGGCCGTTGACCTCACCCAGGACGACGAGACCGTGGGCTCCGGAGGTGTGCGCGACGACCGTACGCGGAGAAAGCGCACCCGTCGCGGAAAGCCCCGCCACCACGCTCCGCAGCGCGTCGTCGGGAACGGAAAGCAGGAGAAGGTCGGTGGCGGCCCGGGCCACCTCGTCGGCCGGAAGAACCGCGGCCTGCGGCAGCAATCGCCGGGCCCGCTCCCGGGACGCGGTGGACACGGCAGCGGTGGCGACGACGTCATGCCCGGCGGCGGCGAGTGCGGCACCGATAACGGCTCCCACCCGGCCCGCGCCGACAACGCCGACGACAAGCTGACGCGCACGCAGCTTTGCGCTCATGTTCGGATCCAGTCCTCGATCAAGGGGTACCGGTCGAGGCAAGTATGCGCCGAGTTAACACGCTCGTGACAAGCACCTGTGAACTACTCCACGCCCTAGATTGAGACCGTGACGAGGGTTGGTTGGCGGGCAGCGATGACCACGGCGCTCTACGGGCCCGGGGGCTTCTTCACGCGCGCCTCGGAGGGGCCAGCGGACCACTTCAGGACCAGCGTGCACGCGTCGCCGCTGTTCGCCGGGGCGTTGCTGCGGCTGATCCAGCGGGTGGACGTCGCGCTGGGGCAGCCCCGGGTGCTGCAGGTCGTGGATGTCGGCGCGGGGCGTGGCGAGCTGCTCGCGGCGTTACGGGCGCTGGCCGACGGCACTGAGCTCGGCGCGCGGGTCCGGTTCACCGGGGTCGAGGTGGCGCCGCGACCGGACGGGCTGCCCGCGGAGATCGGCTGGCAGCCGGATGTGCCGCAGGACATCGTCGGGGTGCTGCTGGCGACCGAATGGCTCGACAACGTACCGCTGGACGTCGCCGAGGTCGACGAGGTCGGGCGGATCCGGCGGGTGCTCGTCGACCCGGTCGGCGGGCTCGAGTCGCTCGGGCCGGACATCGACGCCGCTGACCGGTTCTGGCTGGCGCGGTGGTGGCGCGGGGCCGGCCCGGGCGATCGGGTCGAGCTGGGCTGGCCGCGCGACGTCGCCTGGGCGGATGCCGTTTCTTCGGTACGCCGCGGGAGCGCACTCGCCGTGGACTACGGGCACCTGCGAACCGCGCGGCCGCCCCTGGGCACGCTCACCGGGTTCCGCGGCGGCCGGCAGGTCAGTCCCGTGCCGGACGGCGGGTGTGATCTGACCGCTCATGTGGCGCTCGACTCTGCCGCGGCGGCGGCTGGGTGGGCGTACACCATCGTCAGTCAGCGGGATGCGCTCCGAGCGCTGGGGGTCGACGGCGGCCGGCCACCGCTGGAGCTCGCCCGGACCGATCCGGCGGGTTATCTCCGCGCCCTGAGCGCCGCCGGAGCCGCCGCCGAACTCACCGACCCGGACGGGCTCGGTGGACACCGGTGGTTGCTGCACGAAGTGGGCATCGAGCTTCATGGGACGATCTGACCCGTGAGTGACGTGCGGGAGATGACGGTCGGTACGGGTGCCGGGCTCGACACCGCCGACATGGTGCTCAACATCGGCCCGCAGCACCCCTCGACCCACGGCGTGCTGCGGCTCAAGCTGACCCTCGACGGCGAACGGGTCAAGACCTGCGAACCGATCGTCGGCTACATGCACCGCGGCGCGGAGAAACTCTTCGAGGTCCGCGACTACCGGCAGATCCTCGTGCTCGCCAACCGGCACGACTGGCTCTCCGCCTTCTCCAACGAACTGGGCGTGGCGCTCGCCGTTGAACGGCTCATGGGCATCGAGGTCCCCGAACGCGCCACCTGGCTGCGGATGGCGCTGGCCGAGCTGAACCGGGTGCTCAACCACCTGATGTTCCTCGGCTCCTACCCGCTGGAGATCGGCGCGATCACGCCGATGTTCTACGCGTTCCGCGAGCGGGAGACGCTGCAGGCGGTCATGGAGGAGGTCTCCGGCGGCCGGATCCACTACATGTTCAACCGGGTCGGCGGGCTCAAGGAGGAAGTCCCGGCGGGCTGGACAGGTCGCGCCCGGCAGGCGATCGCGGAGGTCCGCTCGCGGATGCCCGACATCGACAACCTGATCCGCAAGAACGACATCTTCATGGCTCGTACGGTCGGCGTCGGCGTCCTGACCGCGGAGCAGGCCGCCGCGTACGGCGCCTCGGGGCCGGTCGCCCGGGCCAGCGGGCTCGACATGGACCTGCGGCGCGACGAGCCGTACCTCGCTTACGACCAGCTCGACGTGCCGGTGGTCACGCGTACGGCCGGGGACTGCCACTCCCGCTTCGAGGTGCTGCTGGAGCAGGTGTACGTCTCGCTGGACCTCGCCGACGAATGCCTCTCCCGCGTCGACACGATCGGCGGACCGGTGAACGTGCGGCTGCCCAAGGTCGTCAAGGCACCTGAGGGCCACACGTACGCGTGGACCGAGAACCCGCTCGGCATCAACGGCTACTACCTGGTGTCGCGGGGCGAGAAGACACCGTGGCGGTTGAAGCTGCGGACCGCCTCCTACGCGAACGTGCAGGCGCTGGCGACGCTGATCCCGGGCTGCCTGGTGCCGGACCTGATCGCGATCCTCGGCTCGATGTTCTTCGTCGTCGGCGACATCGACAAGTAAGCCCTTTCAACGGCTCTGGTAGACGTTCCGCGCCGGGATCGGGTCCGGGGCGTAGTGGTGATGGTCGTCGTCCCGCTCGTAGCCGACGCCGGTCGGACCGCCGTAGCCGTAACTGCCCGCCGAGACGAAATCGCTGCTGTCGTAGCTGGACGGGGTCTCGGGCGCTGTTGTGCTGCGGCCGTAGGTAGCTGGTGCCGGGGTGCCGTAGGTGGTCCCGTATCCGGCTTCCTCGCGGCCGTAGTCGATCTCCTGATAGCCGCTGTCGTGGTAGCCGCTGTCCTGGTAGTCGCTGTCCGCGTCGCCGTTGTCCGCCGCGTGTGCTTCGCCGGTGTCCGTGTAGCCGCTGCTCGCGCCGTAGGTGCTGCCCTGCTTCACGTAGCCGGGCTGGTCATAGCCCGCGTCCGCGTAGCCTGCCTGCTCGACGTGCTCATACCCGGTCTGCTCAGCCTGCTCGTAGTCGTCCTGCACGGTTCGCGGCGAGCCGTAATGCCCGGCCTGCGGGGAGGCCTTCTGACCAGCCTGGGCTGAGCCGTACTGACCAGCCTGCGCTGAGCCGTACTGACCAGCCTGCGCTGAGCCGTGCTGAGCGGCCTGCGCTGAGCCGTGCTGAGCGGCCTGGTCGTAGCCCTTCTGGCCATAATCCGAATTGCCGTAATTGTCCTGCGCGTAGCCGGTGTTGTCATAGCCCGCCTGGGCGTAGCCGTCGTTCTCGTAGCTGTTGTCAGGGCCGTAGCTGTCGGCGGGCTCGTAACCGCTGGCCTGCCGATAGCTGCTGCCCGACTGGTAGGCGCTGTCCTGTTCCTCGGCGTCACCCGACTGATGAACATCGCCCGACTGGTACGCACCGTCGGCCCGGTAGGCACTGCCGGCTTGATAAGCGCCGCCCTGCCGGTAGCCATCCTCCGCCTGGTAGGCATCGCCTACCTGATAGGTGCCGTCCTGCTGATAGCCCTCGTCGTAGGTGTCGGGGCCTGGGGTGGAGTTGCGCGACGCCGTGCTGCCGTAGACGCCGGGCTGCGGGGTGACGGCGCCGGTCGTGAGCCCGTAGCCGAGGCTCGGCTCCGCATAAGCTTCCCGGGCGAGATCCGTGCTCGTGTCGGGCGCCGCGTGCCGGCGTCTCGGTGCCGCGACGGGTGCCTCCGGCTCGGGAGCGGGCAGCGGGCCGAGCTCATCCATCGGCGGGTCGACCGAAGCCACCGCCGATGCCCGCACCGCGCCCTTCGGAGCTTCGTAACCGGCAGCCGGGTCCTGCTGCTCGTAGGAGTCGTAAGGCTGCGGGGAGACGCTCGCCGGAACCGCGCGGCCCTGCCTCGGACCGTCAGGACGTGCCCGCCCCGTCCGGTTCGCCACCGCCCCGGATTGCGGCGCACCAGACCTCGGCGCGCTGGTCGCGGCACCAGATCTTGGCGCACCCGTGGGCGCTCCGGACCTCGGCGTGCTGGTTGCGGCACCTGGCCGGGGCGCATTGGCCGGGGCGCTGGCACGTGGGGCGCCGGAGCGTGGGGCGCCGGGGCCGCCGTGCAGCGACGGGTCGATCGGGGCGGAGATTCTCGGTGGGGCGGGCTTGTCGGGCGCGCCGCCGGGGACGGCGACGCTGGCCGAGCCGACCCGGGCTGACCCGGCGCCCCGCTGAGCGGGAACCGGAGCCGGACCAGGCACCGATGCTGCTCCGGCAGCGCTGATCGGTGCCGGGATCGGTGCGGAGATGCGGGGCTGCGGCGGGGCCGGCCGGGCTGAGCCCGCGGCGGGTCTCGGTGCAACGGCAGGGCCGGGGACCGAGCGCATCGTGCCCATCTCGTCCTCGAGAGCCTGGACCCGGTTGTTCGTGGCGCGGGCCGTGGCGGTCAGCTCGTCGCGCAGGCCGCCGCGGAGGGCATCGACCTCGGCGGAGACGCGGTCTTCCACGTCCATCCGGTGCAGGACCGGGTCGGTGCGGATCAGCATCGCGGCGCCGATGAGGACCACGCAGACGGCTACGAGCAGCACCGCGAAGCGCATCGCGCCGGTGCTGCCGCCGATCAGGACGACTATTGCCGCGATCGGGGCGAGCCCGATGCCCACCCAGATCAGCCCGGTGAGCAGACGGGTGTGCTGCTTCACCTCGGGGTCCCGGTCCGGCATGGTCGCAGATGTTATCGAGAGTGACCGGGTCGGCGAAACAAGCGGCATGGGATCAAGGATCGCCGTTCGGACTGAATCAGCAGGTGGCCGGGCGGAAACCGGCGTTTGAGAAAAAACCGCCCGCCGGGTGCGTGGGGCACCAGGCGGGCGGATCACATCGGGGGGTCAGCCGGCGGCGAGGGCGCCGTCCGAGCTGAAGACCAGGCCCACGCTGATCGTGCCCTGCTTCAGGCCGGTCTTGGTGAGCGGGCCGCCCGAGTCGAGCGAGCTGAACTTGCCGGCCTGGAAGCCGTACGTGTCCACGAGGCCCTGCTGGCACTTCGGCCGCTGCGGGCATTCCGCGGGGCCGCCGAGCACCGTGGCAGCGCCGGAGCACTTGGCCGCGAGGTCGGAGAGCGTGGTCAGGGCGTACTTGGTGGCGAACGCCTCGGTGACGGCGAACGCGTTCTGGTCCTGCGCCGCCGACGGGGTGCCGAAGGTCAGGCCGGCCTTGTCGCCGAGCGCCTTGAGGTTGGTCATCGTGGTGGTGAGGTCGGTCGAGGACGGGTCCTTGGCGCTGGCCCCGTCGATCTTGCCCGAGAGGAACGTCGCGAGGGTGGCGGCGTACTCCGGGACGATGTCGATGTCGCCCTTGGCGAGCGCGGGCTCGTACAGCTCGCGGTTGCCGATGGTCTGCACCTTGACGGTGTAGCCGGCCGCCGTGAGCGCGATGCCGTACAGCTCACCGAGGGTCTTGCTCTCGCTGAAGTCAGCGGCGCCGACGGTCAGGTCGCCGCCCTTGCCCTTGGTGATGCCCGTGGTGACGCTGTTGGCGGTCACGAACTCCTGGGCCGCGTCCTTGGCCGACTTGCGGTCGACGTCGACGGCCTTGTTGAGCTCGATGAGCTTCTCCGTGTCGAGCGCGGCGGAGACCTTGTCCAGCGCCGCCAGGATCTCCGGGGAGGACGCCTTGGTGTTGATCGCCGGCACCACGTTGTCGGTGTTCTGCAGGGCCTTGTCGTCGGTCAGTACGACGAGCTTGTCGCCGGCGACCGGGGCGCACCCGGAGCCCGAGGCCGCGCTGGGCGGGGCCGAGGTGCCGGACGAGCCGGACTCCCCACAGCCGGCGAGGATGACGGCGGCGGTCAGGAAGGTGCCGGCCGTCAGGAGCAGGTTTCGACGCATACTGCCGCCTTCTGTGTCCCGGCACGACCGAGGTCGCGCCGCGTGTCCGACGGGCAGCCGAAGTGTCGATGCCCGCTCATTTTCGATTGTCGTGCCGCCCACCTGCGGCTGCACCTCAGTTGGTTAACCCCGGGACGCGGCAGGCTATGCCGATCTTCGCCCTAAGTTGCGGATTCGTTACACGCGAACGCTCAGGCGGCGGGTGCCGCGGCGCTGGGGCGACGCCGCCGCCGCGTACGCAGCGGGCGCGGGGTCACCAGCCGCTGCACCAGGGCCAGGATGCCCTCGACGAGCAGCGCGAGCCCCGCCACGACAATGCCGCCGGCGACGATCTGGCCGCCACCGCCGTTGCTCATCCCGATGCCGAACCCCGCCGAGATGATCTCGCCGAGCCCGCCGCCGTTCACGAACGCCGCCAGGGCCGCCGTCGCGACCACCTGCACCGCGGCCGTACGCAATCCGGCAGCGAGATAGGGCACCGAGAGCGGAAGCTCGACCTGCCGCAGCACCTGCCCGCCGGAAAGGCCCATCCCGCGCGCAGCCTCCCGCGTCTCCGGGTCGATCTGCCTGAGGCCCGTGTACGCATTGGCCAGCAGCGGCGGCACCGCGAAGACGGCGAGCGCCACCACCACGGGCGGCTTGCCGAACCCGAGCGGGGTCAGCGGCAGGATGGTCAGCAGCGCCAGCGTCGGCAGCGCGAGGGTCAGGTTGGCCACCGTGATGACCGCGCCGCCGCCCCGGCCCCGATGCCCGAGCCAGATGCCGAGCGGCCAGCCGATGGCGCAGCCGAGCAGGACCGCCCACAGGCTGATCACCAGGTGCTCCTGGAGCCGTTCGAGCAGGCCGCCCGGGTTGGTCCAGTTCAGCGGGTCGTTGAGCCAGACGATGCCCTCGTGGAAGTAGTTCACGAGCGCCGCTCCCGGGTCCAGGGCGTCAGCAGCCGCCCGATGCCGGCCAGCGCCAGGTCGAGGACGAGGGCGAGCGCCACGCAGAGGATCGCCCCGGTCAGGATCTCAGCCTTGTAGAAGTTGTTCCGGAAGCCGCCGAGGATCATGTCGCCGAGGCCGCCCTGCCCGATCAGCGAGCCGACTGTGACCAGCGCCACCGTCGACACCGTCGCGAGCCGCAGCCCGGTGAGGATGCCCGGCAGCGCGAGCGGCAACTCGATGCGTACGAGGCGGCCGAACCGCCCGTAGCCCATGCCCGCCGCCGCGTCGCGCACCTCGCCGGGGACCTGGGTCAGGCCCGCGAGCGCGTTGCGCACGAGCACCAGCAGCGCGTACAGAACAAGGGCGATCAGCACCGATGTGTCGCGGGTGGTCCCGACCGCCGGAGCGATCAGGGCGAGCAGTGCCAGCGACGGGATCGTGTAGAGGACGCCGGAGAGTGCAAGAATCGGGCCGGTCAGCGGACGCCACCAGTAAGCGACGACCGCGAGCGGCAAGGCGACGATCAACGCGATGATCACAGCACGCGCGGTGAGACCCGCGTGGAACTGCAGCGCGGAGAGAATCTCGTCAGCGTTGTCGTGGACATAGCGCCAGGAGAACCACGGATTTCCCGGCCCGTCATCAGCGGGGGCGGCCAGGGGCCACGCAGGCGCCGGGGCCCTCGACAGGAAGGACATACGTGGACGCTACCGCGATCACCGACACCGGCGCTGGCCGGACCGCCGCGTCGATCACGCTCGAGAACCTCGGGAAGGTCTATCCCGACGGCACCGTGGCGGTCGGCGACATCAGCCTGGAGGTCGAGGCCGGCGAACTCGTCGTGCTCATCGGCCCGTCCGGCTGCGGCAAATCCACGATCCTGCGGATGCTCAACCGGCTGATCGAGCCGTCCAAGGGCCGGATCCTCATCGACGGCGAGGACGTGACCGAGCAGGACGCGGTCCAACTGCGCCGGCGCATCGGATACGTCATCCAGAATGTGGGACTCTTCCCGCATCAGAGCATCCGTACCAACGTGGGGACCGTGCCGCGGCTGCTGGGCTGGGACAAGAAGAAGATCCGGGCCCGCTCCGAGGAGCTGCTCGAGCTGGTCGGTCTCGACCCGAAACGGTACGGCGGCCGCTACCCGCACGAGCTCTCCGGCGGCCAGCGGCAACGTGTCGGCGTGGCCCGGGCGCTCGCCGCCGACCCGCTCGTGCTGCTGATGGACGAGCCGTTCTCCGCGGTCGACCCGATCGTCCGCGGCCGGCTCCAGGAGGAATTCCTCAGTCTGCAGGCCGCGGTCCGCAAGACCATCGTGCTGGTCACCCATGACATCGATGAAGCCGTACGCCTCGGCGACCGGATCGCCGTGCTCGGCGAGGGCGGCCGGCTGCTGCAGTACGCGAGCCCGGCCGACCTGCTCAGCGATCCGGCGTCCGAGGAGGTCAGCGACTTCGTCGGCAACGACCGGGGCGTCCGCCGGCTCGCGGTCACTAAGGTGCGCGGGGCGATGCGGCCGATCGGCCAGGTCGAGGAGATCGAACGGCTGCCGACCGTCGACGTGGGCGGCACGCTCTACGACGCGCTCTCCGCCATGCTCACCAGCGACTCGCTCAACGTGGTCGTGACCGAGAACGGGAAACCGGTGGGCAGCATCTCTCGTTCAGCGCTGTTCGACGTACCGAACAAAGCCGCCGTCTGAGTGGCCGCGGCCCGGGCTCTATCGCCCGGGCCGCGGTCGCGTCAGCGTGTTCCCCGGCGGCCGCCGAGCGTGGCCAGGCCGATGATCCAGCCGATGAACAAGCCGTAGGTGGCCCCGTCGCCGGCCGACCGGAACGCTCCGAGCAGCGTCGGGTTCGCCAGGAACAGCGTCGTGAGCAGCGCGGCGAAACCGCCGGCGAAGATGTAGGCCGCCCAGCCCGCGAAGAACTGGCTGAGCGTGCCGCGGGCCCGGGCCAGCTGGGATCCGGGCAGCAGGTAGAGGAACAGGGCGGTCAGCACCACGACCAGGATCGCCTTGAGGTCGGCGATCAGGATCGAGCGCAGCGAGTCGTCGGAGTCGAAGCGCCAGTGCGGCCACGACAGCAGTCGCAGCCACCAGCCACCTGCCGTCTCAGGGTTGGTGTTGTCCGCGGCCCAGTCGGCGAACCAGGGGCTGCCGAAGACCAGGACCAGGATGAGCGCGGCGAGGGTGCCCGCACCCGGCGCGGATTTGTAGCGGTTGGTGAGAGCCATGGCCCGCTATTTCCCAGCTACCGATCACTTTCAAACGACGTACGTAAATCCCATCCAACCACCCCAGCGCCGCCCTAAGCCCGACTAAAGGCTCGAATCAGGTGGCTAATGTTTCTGGAGATAATCGATGAAAGCGGCGCGAAGTAGCGGCTCCTGCTCTCCGTACCCGTGTCCAGTCAGTTCACGCCAAAGCGCCACGGCTTCTTCGATGGTCGGGCCGACCGTGTTGGGCGCGCCGTCCAGCGAGGCGGCCTCGTCGGAGTCGGGCAGGTGCTTGAACACCGACCAGAAGAAGCTCAGGTCGTGGCGCTCCCGGGCCTTCGCGAAGGCGCGTTCGCGCAGCTCCTCAGTGGGCAGGGCATCCAGCTCGGCGAAGGTCGCGTCGGTCATGGAGCCAGCATAGGGCGGCCGCCCGCACTCAGCGGCCGGTGCCCCAGGGACCTAGATCCCATTGTTCGTTCGTCCTGGGCTGCTGCGGTGCGGCGGCCGACGGCGTCCACGTCTCGGGCAGGTCCGGCGACCATCCCGTGCCGGTGGTGGGCGCGGCGTTCCAGTCCACGTCGGTGCCCGTCGGGACCGCGCGCCCGTACGTCTCGACGAGCCGGGTCACCAGCAGACCGGCACCGATCGTGGCGGCCGCGATCGCGAACAGGGCGATGTCGAAGTTGCGCCGGTCGGCATAGTCGAGGAAGAGCGCGATCCCCGCCACCGCCAGCAGCGTGCCGAAGATTCCGCCACGCCGGCCGTACGCGCTGGTCCCGGCGAGCAGCGCCGCACCGAACGCGATGCCGGTCCACTCCAAACCGGTGCCGGGCACGATCGGCCCGGTCGACTTGGCGGCCAGCAGGATGCCGGCGCCGACGGCGAAGACCGAGGAGAGCAGCAGCGAGGCGATGATCGGCAGGGCAGCGATCCCGCCGCGCCGCTCCGCCGGGTCGCCGTACGGGCGCATCAGGCCGACCAGCCGCCGGACCGGGGTGATGGTGCCGAACGCGCCACCGAAGACGGCGAGCAGCGCGAAGCCACCGAACAGGTAGAAGGCGTGGTCGGACGGGTCGTAGGTGCCCTGGACGTTGACCGGGCCGGTGCGCAGCTGGTCGTACACGATGACGCCCATCGCCGCGGCCAGCGTCGCCACCCACCCGGGGATGTGCAGCATCAGCACGAGGAGCGCGACCACCAGGGCGCCACCCGCGGCGATGCCCAGCGCGGGCACCGCGGCCGAGAGCAGGCCCCGGTCACCGTTCTCGGCGTAGTGCAGCGACGCGGCCAGGGCGATCGGGCCGACCGCGAGATTCGGCACGCCGGCCCGCAGCGTCAGCCCCGCGCCCAGTGCCAGCAGGCCGATCGCGGCGCCTGAGATGAGCAGGGTGTCGAGCGCCGGACGCTGCAACGCGGCCGGGTCCAGGCGGTAGAGCAGGAACGCGAGCGCGGCCACCGTCAGCAGCAGCACGATCTCCCAGCCGATGTGGACGCCCAGCCGGTCCCGCCCGCCCTCGAGCTCGGGACGCCGGACGATCTCCAGCGAGTCGGTGGTGCGGATGCCCGACGTGTCGTCCGGGTCGAGATCCCGGCGGCGGTTGCGGTAATCCGTGGCCGCCACGCCCGTGCGGTATGCCGAGGGATCGCTCGGCTGATCCCCACCAGCGTTGCGACGGTATGCGGTCTCGTCGTATGCCATCTCGTCCACCTCCTCGCCGCGGCCCAGCATACGGATCCGAGGGGGTTTCGGTTCAAGCTCGAGACCCGGTCACCTCAGGTCCGCTCGGCACGCCTGCCCGAGTCGTCCCCGTTCTTCCGGTCGGGCTCATCGGGAACCCGGCAGGACCGTTCCAGCCAGAGCGCCGCACCGACCAGCGCCAGCGCGGTCACCACCCCGCCGACGGCCGCCGGGATGTCGTTGCCCGCCGCCTCGGTCGACTCCAGCGCCAGCCAGGCCAGCAGCCCCGCGGAGTAGCCCGCGAACAGGGCTCCGGCCAGCGAGGACGCCTTGGCGAGCACCACGAACCGGGCGACCGCGAGCGGGTTGATGCGCCCCGCGCCCGGCTTGTGCTGGATCCGGGCGGCTGTGTTCTGCGCGAGGGTGGCCTCGGCGATCGCGAGCGCCGCGAACACGATGATCGGCATCCAGGGCAGCCGGTAGTCGTGGTCGTAGTAGAGGAAACCGAGCAGCAGCCAGCCGACCGCGGCGGCGGCCAGGCCGGCGACCAGGAGCGCCGAGATGCTGGTCGGCCGCAACGACGGGTCGGGGGCGGCTCCGCCGGGGTTGCTGCTCACGCCTCAGACTCTATCCGCAGATCCGGGCGAGGGGTCAGCGCGTGCGTATCGGCCGCGAGCTCCGGGGTGTCCAGCAGGCCGGCGACCGAACCGTACCCGGGCAGCTCCGCGTGTGGATCGATGTCGAGCCACGGCTTGAGCACGAAGGCCCGCTGGTGCGCGCGCGGGTGCGGCAGGGTCAGCTCCGGATCATCGCTGAGTACGGGCTTGTCGTCGTCCCACACCGCGATCACGTCCACGTCGAGGGTGCGCGGGCCGAAGCGTCGCTCCGGGTCCCGCACGCGTCCCGCCGCGGCCTCAAGACTGCGCGCCCGCTCCAGCCAGGCCCCGGCACCGGCGGCCGGGTCACGGACGAGCACCGCGGCGTTCAGATAGGCGGGCTGGTCGGCGTCGCCCCACGGCGGCGTCTCGTAAACCCCCGAGACCGTCCCGCCCAGAGCAGACACTGCTTCTTTGAGGTACGCCCACCTGTCGCCGAGGTTGCTCCCGATCGACAACAACGCCCGGGTCATCGGGTCCTCCGCAGCGTGACCGCCACATCGGCGAACTCGTGCGAGATCGGTGCCTGCGGCTTGTGCACCGTGACCGTGGCCGCGGCGACCCTGTCGTCGACCAGGCACACCGCGATCAGGCGGTCGGCGAGCGTCTCGATGAGGTTCACCGGCTCGCCCGCGATCACCTCGGCGAGGCTCTCGGCCAGCTCGCCGTAGTGGACAGTGTCCGACACGTCGTCGGTCGTGGCCGCCTTGGCGAGGTCGAGCTCGAGGTCCACGTCGATCACGAAGTCCTGCCCGTCGCGGCGCTCGAAGTCGAAGACGCCATGGTGTCCGCGGACCCGCAGCCCGCGTAGCTGGATCAGATCACTCATGCCGCTCCTCCTCCAGTACGCAGACGCGGGCTACCCGTGGCCCGCCAGACGGCGAGCGCGTCGACGGTGGCGCGGACGTCGTGGACGCGTACGCCCCAGGCGCCGGCAGCGACCGCGAGCACCGAGGTGGCGACCGTCGCGGCCTCCCGGCCTTCCACCGGACGCGGCTCGCCCTCCGGCCCGGACAGCAGCCGGCCCAGGTACGTCTTGCGCGACGCGGCGAAGAGCACCGGGAACCCGAGATCTACCAGTTCGTCCAAGTGTGCGCTCAGTGCCCAGTTGTGTTCGGCTTTCTTGGCGAAGCCCAGCCCCGGGTCGAGGATCAGCCGCCCGGGGTCCACGCCGGCGGCGACCGCGTCCTCCACCCGCTGGAGCAGCTCGGCCCGCACCTCGGCCACCACATCGCCGTAGACGGCGAGGTCGGCCATCCGGTTCGAATGGCCGCGCCAGTGCATCAGGATCCACGGGCAACCCGCCTCTGCGACAACCGCGGCCATGCCGGGGTCGGCGAGCCCGCCGGAGACGTCGTTGATCACCGCGACACCGGCTTCGAGCGCGGCGGCGGCCACCGCGGCCCGGGTCGTATCGATGCTGATCGGCACTCCGGCGGCGACGAGCTCCTTGATCACCGGGAGAACTCGATCGATCTCGGTCGCCGCGTCCACCCTCCCGGCGCCCGGACGGGTGGATTCACCGCCGACGTCGACAAGATTGGCACCCGCACGCCGCAGTGCCACACCGTGTTCGACCGCGGCATCGATGTCGGCAAACCGACCGCCGTCCGAGAACGAGTCCGGCGTCACATTCAGGACGCCCATCACGACCGGGTGATCTTGCCGGAAAAGCAGGTCGTCGCTGACCTGGGCAGTCGTAGCGCTACGGGTCGACTCAGTCACCGGACGACCGTACCGGGCGCTGGCCTTTCGAACACGTGTACGATGGAACATGACTCACGTTCAGTCACGTCTTTACCTTGGGTAACGAATCAGGCAGCTTGTAGGTAAGAAGTACGGCCCGTACTCTTCGGAGCTAGGCATCATTAATGAACCGAAGAGAGCAGAGCGGTCGTGTGGAGGACAGCAGTGCCCTTACGGTCTTACTCGACGTGGTGAGCGGGAAGTAGCACCATATGGGCGTCGCCGTCAGGCTTCACTACTGCAGCGTGTCCGGCGCCCTCACGCTGGTCACCCGGGAGGTTTACCGATGATCGCCACAGAGTTCGCCGCACAGGCCGTCACGGCGGTTCAGCACACAGCAGTGCTGGCAGCCGACCCCAAGGGAATCAACACCGAAGGCATCGTCACCTTCTTCGCCAGCAACATCGCGCCGATCCTGCTCGCCGTCCTGGGCATCATCTTCATCGGACGGGCCAGCCGGGGCGAGATCTCCAAGGTGCTGACGAGCTCCGCCATCGCGATCGTGGGCCTTGCCTTCATCGCCGGCGCCGCGACGCTGTTCTTCGTGGGCGACTACCTCATCGACATCATCTTCGGCTGAGGCCCCGGGTCCCATGCGGCTGCGCACAGACGATGACATCTACCGGGCACGCCTTGTCTACCTGGGCCCGCCCGGATACACGTTGCCCATGCACCTGCCGTACGCCCAGTACGGGATGTTCGTCCTGCTGGTCCCGGTGTTCGTGTTCCTGCACTACCTGATCAGCTGGAAGTTCGACGCGTTTCCCGCCTGGGAGATCGCGTTGGCCATGGTGACGACTTCGTACGTCTTCCGTCACGTCGACCCCGACCAGCCGGCTCGCATGGTCATCCGCACCGCCATGACCGACTGGCGGCGCACCCGCGAGCCGTCCGTCGAGCAGCGGGACCCGAGACTTGTCGCCACTCGCATCCGGGTTAGGGAGGAGTTGGTATGACCATTTTTGCCACTCTCGCTGCATGCCCGAACGGGGTCGTCGCATGACCGCTTCCCCACCGCCCGGGCCTTCCCGCGCGGACGCCAACCGCCAGGGCAGGCAAGGTAACGTTCCGCGTTCACCTGACTACTCTGCGGATGACAGTCCGGAGCAGGTGGCCGGGCCCGGCCACGGTGCGGTCGCGGTCTTCCAGGCACCCCAGCCGGTGCGTCCCCGCGGCGCCAACGGCAGCCCGCCGCCGGTCGACCCGCTGGACATCGACTCGCCCTTCCTCGACCTGTTCGGCGGCACCGCGCCCCGGCAGGCCCCGCCCGGGGACGAGCCCCCGCCGGACGACCCGGACACCGACTTCGACTACGGGTTCGAATTCGAGTCCGAGCCGGACAACTCGCCGGCGCCCGTGGCCGGGCCGGGCTCCGGCTCCGCTCAGGCCGCCAACGGGCAGCCCCTCGTGACCCCACCACCGGCCAACCCGCCCACCGCGGACGTGCGGTCGTCGATCCCGTCTGCCGTGCCAGTCCCGCAGCCCTCGGCCGTGCCAGTCCCGCAGCCCTCGGCCGTGCCGGCCCCGCAGCCCTCGACCGTGCCGGCCCCGCAGCCCCCGGCCATGCCCGTCTCGCAGGCCCCGGCCATGCCCGTCTCGCAAGCCCCGGACGCTCCCGTCTCACCGTTCCGGCCGGCACCCACCGGGCCGCGGGCCGACTTCTACGACGAGAACACCGCGGCCGACAACGACTTCGAGGACTGGCCCGGGTCCGGCACCGTCACCGGCGCGCCGGTCCAGCCACCGCCGCCGGACCGGGTGCCGGCTCCTCCCGCGCAGACCCCGCCGTTGTGGCAGCAGGTCGGCGCCCAGCAGCCGCCGATCGCGCCGGGAGTGCACCCGGTTGCGCCCGTCACGGCGTACCAACCTCCTGCGGTTCTTGAAAACCGTGAGCGGCACGCCGACCTGGCACAGATGCCGGAGAAGGCGCCCGCGCCCCGACGGGAGAAGGCACCGGCCCGCAGGAAGAGCCGCAAGAAGGACGAGCTGGAGAACCTGCCGGTCAAGGCTTCCCCGCTGCGCCCGCACAAGCTGAAGTTCAGCGACCGCGACCCCAGCATCGAGCTGGAGATCAGCGAGATCGCCGGGCACCTGACGTTCACCCAGAGCACGGTCACCGCCTGGTATTACCTGCCCGAGGTGCGCTGGGCCTTCCGCCCCGACGCCGAGCGGGAAGCCCTGCTCTCCGCGATCTCCGAGCAATATGCGGGTCTCGCCGGCTTCCGCCTGCACCTGCGCCGCACCAACCGGCCCTTCCCTGCTGACGAATGGGCCCGCACGGTCGACTCGTTCACCGCGAAGCCGCTGCCCGACGTCACCGGTGGCACATCGTGGAGCGACCACCTGGTCGCCGCGCAACGCCACCTGCTCTCGGTCAACCACGCCGAAGGCCAGACCTACCTCGGCGTCACGTTCGCGCGGCGCTCGCTCGGCGACACGTTCAGCGAGCGCATCCTGCGGATGTTCGGCAAGGGCACCTCCGACGGCGAGCGGCGCAAGCTGGGCCGCACCGTCGAGCAGTTCGACGAGGTGCTCAACGCGTTCGGCATGCGTGGACGCCGGGTCACCCCGCAGGAGCTCGAGTGGCTGCTCTTCCGGTCGGTCGCGCTCTGCATGGCCCCGCCCGGCCCGCTGTCGCCCGTCTCCAACGGGCAATGGGAGCGGGGCGATCTGCTGGCACTCACCGAGCAGGTCGAGCGGTACCGCACGCCGTACGGCTCCACGGTCAAGCTGGTCAACCGGATGACCGGCGAGGAGCGGCACGTCGCCGTGCTCTCCGTCGGGCGGATGGAGCCGCTGGAGATCCCGGAGAAGCACGAGCCGTGGATGCACTTCCACGAGCGGCTCCCGTGGCCCATGGAGCTGTCGTCCCGCATCGACATCCTCGGCTCCAACAGCTCCTTCAAGAACCTCGAGCACCGGCTGCGGATGATCCGCTCCCAGCAGCTCGACTACGCCGAGCACGGCATCGACGCGCCACCCGAGCTCGAACGCCTCGCCAAGCGTGCTCTGGTGATCGGCGACGAGATGACCACCGGGCTGCCTGTCGAGTCCGCTCGCGCACACGGGTGGCACCGGATCGCGGTCGGTGGGCGTACCCGTGAGGAATGTCTGGAAAGGGCCCGCCGGCTCATCCAGCTCTACTCCCGCGAGCTGCGTATCTCGCTGCAGCACCCCAAGAACCAGGACCAGCTCGCCCGGGAGTTCATCCCCGGCGAGCCGATCGCCAACACCGGATATGTGCGAAGGATGCCGGTCAAGCTGCTCGCCGCGGCGCTGCCACAGGCCGCGTCGACGGTCGGTGACCGGCGCGGGGACCTGATCGGGCGGACGGCGGGCACCTGCCGCAGGCCGGTCTTCCTGGACCTGCACTTCCCGATGGAGGTCCGGGAACGCTCCGGCCTCGGTGTCTTCGTCGCCGAACCAGGCGGTGGCAAGTCGACCCTGATGGGCGCCCTCGGCTACCTCAACGCCCGGCGCGGCGTCCAGGTCACCCTGCTCGACCCTTCCGGCCCGCTCGCCCGGCTGTGCCAGATGCCGGAGCTGCGACCGTACTCCCGCGTGCTCAACCTGACCGGTTCCGAACAGGGCACCCTCGCTCCGTACGCCCTGATCCCGACCCCGATCCGCACCGAGTTCGCCACCGGCCCCGGCGGCGACCGCGAATACGAGATCGCGGTCTCCAACGCCCGCGCCGAGCGTCGCATGCTCGTCCAGGACATCTGCTCCATGCTGGTCCCGCCGCAGGTCGCCAAGGAAGCCTCCACGGCCACCCTGCTGCGCCACGCGGTCCGCCAGGTCCCGGCCGAGGAGACCTCGACGCTGGACGACGTCGTCGCCACCCTGCAGGGCCTCGACGACGACGGCAAGGAGCTGGCCAACCTCCTGCTCGACACCGCCGAGATGCCGCTGGCCCTGCTCTTCTTCGGCCGCCCGCCGCAACACCTGCTCGGCGCCGACTCAGCGCTCACCGTCATCACGATGGCCGGCCTGCGCCTCCCCGACCTCAAGATCGAACGCGAATACTGGTCAGCCGAGGAGTCCCTCGCCCTGCCCATGCTCCACACCGCCCACCGCCTCGCCGTCCGGCGCGCCTACGGCGGCTCGATGTCCGCCCGCAAGATGGTCGGCCTGGACGAAGCCCACTTCATGGAGGGCTGGCGCTCCGGCCGCTCCTTCCTGGTCCGCCTTGCCCGAGATTCCCGCAAATGGAACCTCGCCGCCATGGTCGCCTCCCAGAACCCGCGGGACATCCTCGGCCTGGACGTGCAGAACCTGGTATCCACTGTCTTCGTCGGCCGCATCGCCGAAGACCAGGAGATCGCCTCGGAAGCCCTCCGCCTCCTCCGGGTCCCGGTCCACGACGGCTACGAGGCAACCCTCGCTTCCCTCTCCCAGGCGGACGCATCATCGTCATCCCGCCTCGGCTTCCGAGAGTTCGTGATGCGGGACGTGGACGGCCGCGTCCAGAAGGTCCGGGTCGACGTCTCCTACGTGGACGGCCTCCTCGACGCCCTGGACACCACCCCCGCAGCGGCGAAGGCCGCCCCCACGGCCATCCCCAGCCTCTCCGACCTGGAGGTCTGACATGCTCCGCCGGGTCTGCGCAACGCTCATAACGATGGCAATCGCAGTGGTGGCCAGCCTCGCCTGGGCAGTCGCCACCCCCTCCCCGGCGTCAGCGGCCCCCGTCAGAGCACCCGCCGGACTGTGCAGCACCGACGAGTGGAAACAGGACTTCAAGGCCTGCGTGGAGCGGCTCAAGGCCGAGGCCAAGGACACCGCGCAGTGTGTGAAGCCGCCGATCCCCAGCACGCCGGATTCCGGGCTCGGCGGGTGGTTCGCGGAACGCCCCGCGTCCTCGACGCTCAACGGGCCGCAGGGCATCTACAGCCAGTACGGATATGCCGGCTACAACTTCATCACGTACGACCTCGAAGGAGGTTGTGCGGCGTCCCTGACCGAGCCCGACAGCAAGGTCGAGACGACCATCGCCAACGGCGAGTTCATGATCGCCACCGCGGTGATCGGCGCCTCGAACGCGCTCCGGGAACGCGCCTGGGACCCGCAGTCGTTGTGGGGCTGGGCCGACACGCTCGTCGATCAGGCCACCAAGGCGGTCTACGAGAAGGTCTTCAGCGTTTTCGGCGTCATCACCCTCGCGATCGTGGGTCTCTACCTGATCTGGCGCTCGCAGCAGGCGGACATGGGTGCGGCGACCACGACGGCAGGCTGGGCAATCGTGGTCATGGTGGCAGTTACTGCCATTGCCGCATGGCCCGTGAAGGCTGCCAACGTGGCGGACGGCACTCTGACCACGACGCTCAGCGTTGTCCACGATGCGGTCGGTCCGCGCGCTCAGGACGGCGATACCACCGCCGGTTGCAAGCTCGGCAAGCCCGACGCCTGCAAAGACAACCGCCCGCCGGCCGTCCGAGCCAGCGACACCTCGACCGAGACCATGCTCTACCGGAACTGGCTGCGAGGGGTTCTCGGGTCGGCCGACAGCGTGACTGCGCAGAAGTACGGCCGGGCCCTCTACGACGCGCGATCGTTCACCTGGGACGAAGCGCAGAAGATGCGAGACAACCCGGAGACCCGCAGCGCGACCACCGACGCCAAGGGCGCGCAGTGGAACCTGGTCGCCGAACAGATCCACACCGAGGATCCCGAAGCCTACGAGTATCTGACCGGGGCCAACGGCATGGACCGGATCGGTGCCGGCTTCATCGCGATGCTGGCGTCGGTCATGTTCGCGATGTTCGATCTCACCGCGTCCATCCTGGTGCTGCTCGGCTTCCTGATCTTCAGGTGGGCCGTGATCGCGGCGCCGATCCTGGGGACGGTGGGCCTGTTGCGGCCCGCCAGCTCGGGGATCCGGCGACTCGCCAATGCCGTGGTCGCGGCGGTGTTCAACATCGCGATCTTCGGCACCGGGGCGGCGATCTACCTCTTCGGCGTCGACCTGATCATGAATACCGCAAGCCTTCCCGGCTGGCTGCAGGTCGTGCTCGTCTGGCTCTGCGGAGTCGTCGGCTGGCTGCTGCTCCGGCCCTACAGACGGATCACCCAGCTCGGCGGTAAGGACGGCACCGCCGCGATCACCTCGGCCGGCTCCTGGCACCGGCGCTTCTTCCGCGACATGCGGGAGGCCGCGAAGATCGACGTGGTGGATGCCGGCGGGACCAACGAGCCACGCTTCAACAGGGGTCGCACAGTGTTCGCCGAGCAGACGAACCTGCGCCCCGAGGCTCGGCTCGAGGACCCGTCCCACTCGGCCGCCGGCCGCTCCGGCCTGGCCGTCGCTCCCGCCCCCGTCACGGCCGGCAGAACGCCGATCACGCGGTCCGAGGGCAACGAATCGGTGCGGGAGGAATCATCGCCCGCCACCGACCGCTCCCCGGCACCCGTGGGTGGCGGTGCACCACCGACCCGGTCGCGCAGATCCGCGTCGACCTGGACCGATCCCGACGTCTCCGACGGAGCCTCGTCCTACGCGATCTACCGGCCCGCGACCGGCAGCACGACCCGCGAGCCGGCGGCCCCGGCCACGCCCAGGATCCGCACCGAGGCCCGGTGACCTGCCGTGCCCCCGATGCTGGAACGTGGCCTCACCGGACTCTTCCGGTCGCGCTGGGGCGTCGCGGTTGTCATCGCCCTGCTCGTCCTCGCGGTTGTGGGGATCGGCCGGCTCTTCGCCGATGACGACAGTGAGCGGCCCCTGCTCGATCCGGTGGCGCCGGCCACGACCGTCAGCGTCGATCCCAGCCACGAGGACGGGGTCGTTCTGGACGACGACCCGCCGGCGACACCCAAGACCAGTCCGGGCACGGCCCAGCCCGAAGCTGTCGCGTACGCGTTCGCCTCGGCCTGGGTCGACCACGAGAGCGTCTCCGCCAAGGCCTGGCACGACGGCATCATGCCCAACTCCACCAAGAATCTCTCCGATGAACTCGACGGCGTCGATCCCGCCGATGTCCCCGCGGACCGGGTGGTGGGGCAGCCGAAGCTGACACCGGTCGGCGACGGGCTGGTCAATGCGACCGTCACCGTGGATTCGGGCACGCTGACGCTGCAACTCGTGGCGCCCGACGGGCGGTGGCTGGTCGACGGTGTCGACTGGGACGGCTCATGATGCGCTGGCGGCCCAGGCGGGCCGCTCTCCTGATCGCTCTGGTGTCCACGCTCGTCCTGCTCTGCTGCGGCGGCAGCGTCACCGCCCTCCTGCTCGGCGACCTGAGCGGGAAGGGTGAGGATCTCAAGCTGTACACCACCGGCTGCGGCACCGGCGGACCCGTCGACCCCGACGCCAAGTTGCCGAGCCTGCGGCACTACGGCGCGGCGCAGATGCGGAACGCCGCCGTCATCATCAACGTGGGCTCCAACCTGAAGTTGCCGCCCCGGGCCTGGGTGATCGCGATCGCCACGGCCATGCAGGAGTCGCGCCTGTCGAACCTTGGCAACCTGGGCAAGAGGAACGACCACGACTCGCTGGGCATCTTTCAGCAGCGGCCCAGCAGCGGCTGGGGAACCCCCGCACAGGTCACCGACCCGGTGTACGCGTCGACCAAGTTCTACGACAAGCTGAAGACCATCGACGGCTGGGAGACGATGCCGCTCACCGAGGCGGCTCAGCGTGTGCAGATCAGCGCCTACCCCGATGCGTACGCGAAGCATGAGCTTGTCGCCACGCAGATCGTGAACCTGCTCGCCGACGGAGCGGCCAACGCCGTCGGCAATTCGCTCAAGATGGTGTGCGCCTCCGCCGAGGATGTCGCCGCTTCCGGCTGGACGAACCCGCTGGCGGTGAAGGGGCCGGATGCCCACAAGTGGAACGTCGGCTCGGGGTTCCGCACCTCGGACCGCCCGACCCACCAGGGTGTGGACCTGATCGTGGAGACGAGGACGCCGATTCGCTCGGTGGCCAGCGGCGTGGTCTCGCGGATCAAGTGCGACGAGACCTTCACCGGCAAGAAGGACTGCGACCGGCCCGGCTACTCCGGTAAGGGCGGTTGTGGCTGGATGCTGGAGATCCGGCATGCTGGCAACATCATGACTCGTTACTGCCACCTGGTTCAGCGGCCCAACCTGAAGGCCGGCCAGCGCGTCGCCGCCGGGCAGGTCGTCGCCCTGAGCGGCACGAGCGGCAACTCGTCCGGCCCGCACCTGCACTTCGAGGTCCACCTCAACAATGACCGGTCGAGCAAGAGCGCGGTCGACCCGGTGCAGTTCATGGCACAGCGTGGAGCACCTCTGGGCGGCTCGCAGTGACGGGCGGAGCGATGCCGGACCCGTTCGCCGGCCATTCGGACTGGGCGCCGGACCCGCCGCGCCCGGTCGTGCCGACACCGGCCACCATGGGCGGCCAGCTCCGCGGGCGGCGGGTGCTGATCGGCCTGCCGGGTCATGGCTGGCGGGCGGATCTGCGCGCGGACGAAAAAGTGGTGCAGGGCAGCCGTACCTATGTGCCGGTCATGCCGGAGGCGGAGTGGTATCGCGCGGAGGCAGAGCAGACCGAGGTCTTCGCTCCGCTGGTGCCGGTGGAGCGCGTCTGGGTGGAGGAGCTCGGCATGGCCGGGTTCGGGGCGGCGAAGAAGCCCTCGGACGTGATGTCCCGCCTGGTTTCGCTCGACGACCCGCCGCGCCGTAACCCGACGGCCGCGCTTGACGCTGACACCCTCACTGGCCGTCGCGTAGTGCAACTACTCGAGGACGGCGGCGAGCGCCGAGACCTACGCGCAGTGACGGAGCTCCACACCAGCGACGCCGGCGACATCTGCGCACGCGTGGCGACCGAATTGGACTGGTACCGCTGGGCCTGGAGCGGCAAAGCCCCCCGCACCCTCGAGGTGCCTGTTCACCTTCTCTGGCTCGAGTAGGTCAGGCCACGGGCAGCGCGCCACAGACACGCCAGCCGTCGTCGTCGATCACGGGAAATTGCCAGCGATCCGTCGTTCGTTCGCTGCCATCCGCGATCATGCGTCGAATGTCGGTGGTTACGGTGGTCTTCCCGTTATCGGAGGAAACCGTGAGGCTCGTCCAATCGGCCCGGATTCCTATAGAGAATCTCTGCTCGCGGCTCTGAATGTCCGTGCGGAACGCTTCCAGCCGGGAGAGGTCCAGCCCTGACTTGCAGGTATAGAGCGAGGCTTCCTGATCGTCGCGGTTGACGAGGTATGCGCGGAGGAAGCTGTCGACCACCGCGTCGGGGGCCTTTCGCTCGATTTTGGTGGCTTCGTCGTAGAAGGAGACGAAGACGCCGACTCCGCCGAGGCAGAGCAGAGCCATGATCCCGCCGGCGAGGGCGACGATCAGGCGTACCCGCCGGTTTTTGGGCTTGGGGGGCGCAGCGGCCGGGGCCGGGGGCGGAACCGCCGGCTGGGCGGGTGGGTTCGAGGGCTGCACCCTTACCAGGTTAGTGGTTTCCCCTGTGGACGCGAGTCCGGTCGGCGGGAGGGGGCGCCCCGCGCGTCACCCCGTCGACCCCGCACTGGGAAGATTGACCAACGGCTGCGCGTCGCTAATTCGTGGGCTGGCGCAGGGTACGGTTTGAGCGCACATATGGAGGTGGGGCGGTGGAGCCGACGGGGCGCATCGGTCAGGCCGCTGCCCTGCACCGCCAGGCGGAGGCCACCGTCGCGGCGGCCGCTGCTGCTCTGGAGACTCAGGCGTTGCCGGCTGCGGATTCGTTGGAGCAGTTCCGGCTCGCTGAGGAGATGCGGGCGGCCGCGGGTGAGCTGGCTCCGGGGTGGCTGGGGGCTCCGCTGGATGCGCTTGCCGCCAATACGCCGCTCGGGGGTTCGCTTCCGCCGCAGTTTGTGCGGCTGGGGGTGGCGCAGCCGCTCGATGACGTCCGCTTTCCCGCGATTGTCCCCCTTCTCGGCACGGGTCATCTGACCGTCGATGCCGACGCGCGGGATCCCCGGGTTGCCGGGTTGCTGCGTTGTCTCATGCTGCGTCTGCTGGCTGCCGCACCGGCGGGGTCGTTGCTGGTCCGCGCCGTTGACGGCACGGGTGGCGGCAGTGTGTTCGCGCCTTTCGGTGTGCTCGCCGACGCCGGGCTGATGTCGCCGCCCGCTATCGACCGGGCCGGGTTGCGTGATGTGCTCACCGAGGCCGAGAAGTGGCTGCGGCCGGTTCACAAGAACAGGGGCGGGCGACGTGACCGCGTCATGGTGCTCATCCTGGCGAGTTTGCCGGAGCTGACCGAGGGTGCTGATCTCGTGCGGATCGCCGCGCTGGCGCAGCAGGGGCCGGAGTCGGGTCTGCACCTGATCGTGGCGGGCTGGCCGCCGCCGCCGTTGACAGCCGAGACCACGCAGCCGCCGTTGCCCCGGACGACGCAGGTGTCGCTCCGCAACCCCTACGCCGTGATCGGCAATCCGCCCGGGGCGACGTTCGGTTCGATCCCGGAGGCGGTGTGGCTCAACGCCCCGGTCTTCCTGGACGAGGATCCGCCGCCGCATCTGGTGGATGCCGTCTGCCGCGAGCTGGCCGAGCATTCCGCGGCCGCTTCCGAGGTGAGTCTCACCCAGCTGCTGCCCGATCCTGCGGAGGAGTTGTGGTCCGGCGACGCCGCCGACGGCCTCGGCACCACGGTCGGTCATGACGGTGAGACCCCGGTTGTCCTGCGGTTCAACGATCTGACACCACACTGGATGGTCGGCGGGCGGTCCGGCGCCGGCAAGACGGCCTTCCTCATCAACGTTTTGTACGGGCTGTGCGCGCGCTACAGCCCCGATGAGCTGAACCTCTACCTCCTGGACTTCAAGGAGGGCATCTCGTTCGCCGAGTTCGTGCCGACGGCGCGGGACCGGACCTGGTTGCCGCATGCCCGGGCGGTCGGTGTCGAGTCCGACCGGGAGTACGGCCTGGCGGTCCTGCGGGAGCTCGACGCCGAGATGACGCGGCGTTCTGTGGCTTACAAGCGCGCGGGTGTGACCCGGTTCGCCGATCTGCGCGCGGTCGCCGCCGAGGAGGGCCGCGGGAAGCCGATGCCCCGGGTGCTCTGCGTGATCGACGAGTTCCAGGTGCTGCTGGCCGGCAACGACCCGATGGCGACCGAGGCGGTGCAGCTGCTGGAGTCCCTGGCGCGTAAGGGCCGGTCGTACGGCATACACCTCATCCTCGCCAGCCAGACCGTCCTCGGTGTCGAGGCGCTGTACGCGAAACGTGACTCCATCTTCGGCCAGTTCCCGGTCCGGGTGGCGCTGCCCGGCGGCGGTGACGTGCTGGAGCCCACGAACGATTCGGCGGCCGGTCTGCCCCTCGGCACCGCCGTCATCAACACCGCGGGTGGCCTCGGTGGCCCCCGGGGTGCGACCCGCGGCCACGAACGCATCGTCCGCTTCCCGGACCCGCACTCCGACCGTGAGGTGCTGGGCGAGCTACGGCACCGGTTGTGGGCCGCCCGCGATCCGGAGTCGGTGCCGCCGCGCATCTTCGCCGGGTACGCCCACCAGCATCTCGCCGACGACCCGACCTACCGCGCCGCGCTGGCGGGCCGGGCCGGGCGTCCGTCCGCACTGCTCGGCCGGGTCATCGATGTCGGGCTGTCCACGGCCGCGTTCCCGTTGGACGCCTCGCCGGGCCGGCATCTGGCGATCTTCGGGTCGCAGCCGGTCGGCGCCGCGGTGCTGGCAGCCGCAGCGCGTAGCGTGGCAGCTTTCCACGCCCCGCGTACGACACGCTTCGTGTTGTCGTCCTTGGTCGCCGAGGGTGATGACCTGGTGAAGGAGCTCGCCCTGGAGATCGGCCATCGCCAGGAGGTGACGGTGGTGGACGCCGCCGGTCTGGCCGCGGAGCTCGACCCCGGGCAGCCCGGCTATCGGGTGGTGTTCGGGATGGACGCCGCCGCCCCGGGATCGCTGCCGAAGCTGCGTCAGCTGCTGCGTGAGGGCCCGAGCCGCGACGCGCACCTGTTGTCGTGGTGGCGGGGGCTGCGCCGGTTCTCCGAGGAGACGGGCGGCAGCACCGGTCGCGAGGACGTGGCCGGCCTGGTCTTCCTGAACATTCCCGGATCGGATGTGTCGATGCTGCTCGGCAGGGCCGTCGACTGGCAGCCCCGGGAGAACAGGGCGCTGCTACACGACCGGCACGCCGACCGCACGGTGACGATAGTGCCTTTCGTCCAGCCGGAGGACGAACGATGAGTGACGAGTCCGGCCCCTGGGCGGATTATCTCGCCGCGGCCCGGCGCCTGGACGCGGTGCGCCGGGCGGCCAGTTCCGCAGCGGGTGAACAGGCCGCGACGCTGCAGGCCGCGCATCAGGAGCTGTCCGCCGTACGAGCCAGGTTGGCTCCGCAACGGGCGCGACTGGTGCAGGATCTCGGCGTACCCGAAATGGTGCTCTTCCCGCAGCCGGCCGAGCAGGCGCTCGCAGCCCAGACGATGTCGGGTGGTCCCGCGGCGGTTCTCGGCGCGCTGCGGCAGGCCCGTGCGACGGCTGATGCCGCGGATGCCGGAATGCTGGCTCCCGCGCCGGCGTCGCCGCTCCGGCCATGGGCCCGCAACCTCTTGGTGTACGGCCCGTTCGCGGCCGCCGTGCTGATAGTCCAGATCGTGCTCTATGTGGTCGCGCCCTCCGGCTCGTTGCCGACGTACGCGTTGCTCTGCGGTCTGAGCCTGCCGCTGCTGGCGTTCGGGCTGGGCTGGCTCACCATCGGCTTCGTCTACGGCGGGGCCGGGCAGAAGGTCGACCGCACCCCGATCGTCGGGGCTGTCGCGTGCCTGACGCCGGTCCTGCTGACCTGCATGGGTGTCGGCCTTCTAGCGTTCATCCAATAGGGAGGCCCGGCATGGCCAGCGTTGAAGAGGTCAAGGCGAACGTCGCGGCATCGGTTGACGGCACCCAGCGGGCGGTAACGGGCATTCAGCAGGTGAACGACCAGCTGGAGGACGCGTTGATGCGGCTGCGGATCACCGCGGTGGGGTCGATGCACCCGTCGATCGCAACGGCGATCGCCCATCTGGAGCAGGCCCGCACCCGCCTTGACGAGGCCGGCGTCCTGGCGCGCGCCGCCATGGACAGCGCCGACAACTACCGGATGATCGTCTAATTCTCGGGGAGCGCCGCGGTCAAGTCGATCTCGATGAGCTGGCCGGTGTAGCCGAGCGACGCGACGCCGAGCAGCGTGCTGGCGGTCGTGAAGGCCGGTGCCAGCGGCGACTCGCTGAGCCGGTCCCAGACTGCGGAGAGCACCGTGCTGTCCGGGCTGACGACGTAGACGATCGAGCGGACAACGTCGGCCGGGGCGGCGCCGGCGGCTTCGAGCACCGCGAGGCAGTTGGTGATGACCTGCTCGGTCTGGGCCGCGAAGTCGCCCTGGTCGCCGACCACTTTGCCGGAGAGGTCCAGCGGGCACTGCCCGGCAAGGTGCGCCAGGCGGCCCACGGAGCTGATGGTCACGTGGCTGTACCCGGACGGCTCGTGCACCGTCGTCGGATTGAACTTCTCGATCATCGAATCACCTGGCGTTGATGAGCATCATGGCTTCGGCACGAACTTTGCCGTCCCGCTGGAAGGCTCCACGCACGGCGGAAGTGACCGTACGCGCGCCGACCTTGCGGATGCCACGCATTTCCATGCACAGGTGCTCGCACTCCAGCACGACGATGACGCCGCGCGGGTCGAGCTTCTCCATCAGGAGGTCCGCTATCTGCGAGGTGAGCCGCTCCTGGACCTGGGGCCGCCGGGCGAACACCTCGACCAGCCGGGCGAGCTTGGAGAGGCCGGTGATCCGCCCGTCCGTGCCCGGGATGTAGCCGACGTGGGCCACACCCTTGAACGGCAGCAGGTGGTGCTCACAGAGGCTCATCAGCTCAATGTCCTTGACGAGCACGAGTTCCTCGTGGTTCGCCTCGAACGTCGTGGTGAGCACCTTCGCGGGGTCGACGCGGAGCCCGGCGAAGAGCTCCGCGTAGGCCCGCGCCACCCTCGCTGGGGTGCGCTGCAGACCGTCACGGTCCGGGTCCTCACCGATGGCGATGAGGATCTCCCGGACCGCTTTCTCGATGCGCGCCAGGTCGACGGTGTTCTCCACCGGTGAACCGGTGACCTTGCCGTCGACCAGACGCGCAGCGAGATAGTCGAGCTCGTCGTCGGAGTCCGCAGGCTCCGTCGCGCTGCCGTCGGTGCTCAGTGCCCCTCCACGGTGCCGTTCGGGTTGAGGTCCGACGTGGTGGCGTTGCTGCTGCCACCGCCGACTGCGACCTGACCGTCAGCCTCGGCCTGCGCCTTGAGCTTCTCGCGCTCGGCCGGGGTGACCACCGGGGGTGCCTCGGAGGGAAGCCGCTTGCCGAAGCCGTTGAACGGCGACATCGGTGCGCGCTTCGCAACCCGGACACAGATCCGGTCCATGTCCTCGCGGGTGATGGTTTCCTTCTCCATCAGCTCGAGGACCATGCTGTCGAGCACATCGCGGTATTCGACCAGGATCTCCCACGCCTCGTCGTGCGCCAGCTCGATGAGCGCGCGCACCTCGGCATCGATCTCGGCGGCGACCGAGTCGGAGTATCCCCGCTCGTGGCCCATCGAGCGGCCCATGAACGGCTCGTCGTTGTTCGAGCCGTACTTGACCGCACCCAGCTTGGTGCTCATGCCGTACTGGGTGACCATCGCACGGGCCAGAGCGGACGCCTTCTCGATGTCGTTGCCGGCGCCGGTGGTGGGCTCGTGGAAGACGAGCTCCTCCGCCGCGCGGCCACCCAGTGCGTAAGCCAGGGTGTCGATCATCTCGGCGCGTGTCTGGGTGTACTTGTCCTCGGTCGGCAGCACCAGCGTGTGGCCCAGCGAGCGGCCACGCGGCAGGATCGTCACCTTGTGCACGGGGGCGGAGTGCGGCAGCGCGTAGGCGACCAGAGCGTGTCCACCCTCGTGGTACGCGGTGATCTTCTTCTCGCTGTCGCTCATGGCCCGGGTGCGCCGTTCGGGACCCGCGATGACCCGGTCGATCGCCTCTTCGAGGAAGTAGTTGGAGATCGCCCGCTTGTCGTTACGGGCGGTCAGCAACGCCGACTCGTTGATGACGTTTGCCAGGTCGGCACCCGAGAAGCCGGGTGTGCGACGGGCGACCGAGTCGAGGTCGACGTCGGGCGTGAACGGCTTGCCCTTGGCATGCACCCGCAGGATGGCCTTGCGACCCTCCATGTCGGGGTTGTCGACAGGGATCTGCCGGTCGAACCGGCCCGGGCGCAGCAGCGCCGGGTCGAGGATGTCCGGCCGGTTGGTGGCGGCGATCAGGATCACGCCACCCTTGGTGTCGAAGCCGTCCATCTCGACGAGCAACTGGTTGAGCGTCTGCTCGCGCTCGTCGTGACCGCCACCCATGCCGGCACCGCGGTGCCGGCCGACGGCGTCGATCTCGTCGACGAAAACGATCGCCGGCGCGTTGGACTTGGCCTGTTCGAAGAGGTCGCGGACCCGGCTCGCGCCGACACCCACGAACATCTCCACGAAGTCCGAGCCCGAGATCGAGTAGAACGGCACCCCGGCCTCACCGGCAACGGCACGCGCAAGCAGCGTCTTACCGGTGCCTGGCTGGCCGAAGAGCAGCACGCCCTTGGGGATCTTGGCGCCGAGCGCCTGGTACTTGGCCGGGTTCTGGAGGAAGTCCTTGATCTCGTGGAGCTCCTGGACGGCCTCGTCGGCGCCCGCCACATCGGCGAACGTCGTCTTGGGCATGTCCTTGGTCAACATCTTGGCCTTGGACTTGCCGAAGTTGAGGACGCGCGAACCGCCACCCTGCATCTGCGACATGAAGAGCAGCAGCAGGATCACGAGGATCGCGATCGGGAGCAGGTTGACCAGCAGACTGAGCAGAATGCTGTCACCCGAGACGGTGGCGTTGACCGTGCCGGTGATCCGGCCCGCGGTCTTCGCCTCCTGGACGTCGTTCCAGACCTCATCGGTCAGCTCGTAGGGGTACTGGGTCTCGATCTTGTCCGTGGTCTTGCCGTCGAAGCGTTCGGGGGAGGCCAGTTCCAGCTGGAGCGTCTGCTCCTTGTCCTCCTGGATGACCTTCTTGATCCCGGGCTGGTTGAGTCGCTCGAGGACGACGGAAGTATCAACTCGCTGGTAGCTCGGACCACTGGTGAAGAATGAGCTCAGCGCAATCGCACCGATGATCACCAGAATGATCCAGACCACCGGGCGGCGGAAGAAACGCGTACGTTCCATACTGTTGTCGGGCGCTTAATGCGCCCGGACCCTCCTGATCGGCGTCCTGGTCACCTGGGTGGACATATCCCCATTGCCGACCGCCGATCAGGCGAACGAGCAACGGAGACGCTGCCGGTTCGAGATAACCGCCGGGCCGCGAGCCAAACCCCTCGCGAGGTAACCCGGCGGCCCGTCCGTTACCGGTCCGGCTCCTCCGGCGCTCGTGACACTGCGCCATCGGTCACTCGACCGTACACCGTGGGTGCCTCCTGCGACTCCGTGAGCCCGCCCCACGGAGACGCCCTCGTCACCAGCTGTTCCCCTTTGGGGCGCTTAGAAATCGCCTCAAACTCGGACAATACTCCTCAGTTCAGGGCCAGATGGCCGATTCCTGAGAGTCCGCTGGGAGAGCGTTCAGCTACGGGCGTAGACCTCGGGCTTGAGCACCCCGACATACGGCAGCTCGCGGTAGCGCTCCGCGAAGTCCAGGCCGTAACCGACCACGAACTCGCTGGGGATGTCGAAGCCGACGTACTTGGTCGGAACCGGCACCTTGACCGCCTCGGGCTTGCGGAACAGCGCGACCACCTCGACGCTCTCCGGCGCGCGCGACTTGAGATAGCGCATCAGCCACGAGAGCGTCAGCCCGGAGTCGACGATGTCCTCGACGATGACCACGTGCCGGCCGGAGATGTCGCTGTCCAGGTCCTTGAGGATGCGCACCACCCCGGAGGACGTGGTGCCGGAGCCGTAGGACGAGACGGCCATGAACTCCATCTCGCAAGGGGGGCCCTGCCGGCCCAGTGCACGTGCGAAGTCCGCCATGAACATGACCGCGCCCTTGAGCACACAGACCAGCAGGATGCCGCCTTCGGCGTCCGCGTAGTCCGCTGCGACCTGCTTCGCGAGCTCTTCGGTCTTCTCGCGGATCTGCTCCTCGGAGATGATCACGCGGTCGATATCGGCGTCGTACCAGGAGCCGTCTGCCATGCACCTAGCCTGCCGCATGCAGGGTGCAACGCGCGGCCGGGGGCAGCGGTCCACATCGGGACAAGCGCAGGTTATGGGGCGAATCCCCCCGAGACCTCCCCGCCTGGACCACTCACAGTGACCACTCTCACAACCCTATCCGGACAAGGTGCCCGTTTTGTCGGGCCACTCCGATCCCTCCGGGTAACACAGTGTGACCTTGGCCGTGCCAGTCGGTGACCAAGGCGTCGAGTGCGGCCACGTGACGATGCGAAAGAGCAGACCCCGGCGCCCCCAGCGAGAGGGACCAGGCGTGCAACACGCGCCCTCGGATCGCTGGGTTCAGATCCGATAAATCCGAAATGCGGAGGCCAACAGCGGAACGTGATGCAAGCAGAGCCGCCCGCGCAAGATCATCAAGAAAAGCAACATCGGCGGCGACCAGCGAGGCCGTCCGAGCCAGGTTCGCCACCACCCCCGGCCCCAGCGTCGCGGTCAGCGCGGGAAGAGCAGAGGCCCGAACCCGGGACCGCGCGTACGCAGGATCGGCATTGTGTGGATCCTCCCAGGCCACCAGCCCGAGCGCCGCGCAAGCCTTGTGTGTGTCAGCCCGGGACACGTCCAGCAGCGGCCGGAGAAAGAACCCCCGCCGTCGCGGCATCCCGGCCACCCCCCGCGGCCCGGAACCCCGTGCCATCGCCAGCAACACCGTCTCGGCCTGATCATCGCGGGTGTGCCCGAGCAGCACCGAGACCGCCCCGAGCCGCGACGCCGCGGCGGAGAGCGCCTCGTACCGCGCTTCCCGGGCGGCGGCCTCGGGACCACCCCCACGCCCGCCGACCTCGACCGTCGCGACCTCGACCGGATCCAGCCCGGCCGAACGCGCCCAGTCAGCCACCGCCGAGGCCCGCTCGGCGGACCCCTCCTGCAGCTGGTGGTCGACGGTGACGAGACCGGCCCGCACCTCGAGACGCACGGCGACGAACGCGGTCGCCGCGGCCAGCGCCAGTGAATCAGCGCCGCCCGAACACGCGACCAGCACCGGCCCGCGCTCGCCGGACGCGAGGGCCTGACGCACCGCGCCGCGGACGTTGGCCACCGGCGCCGGGATCCGGGCCATCGGTTACGAGACCAGACCCACCGGGCCGTGCACCCGCGCCACCCACGCATCGGGGTCACCCAGCTCCTCGAGCCGGGGCAGGGTCAGCGGCGAGCTGAAGATCTTGTTGAAGCCCTCCATGCCGACCCGTTCGACAACGCCGTGCACGAACTTGCGGCCCTCGGCGTACTGACGCATCTTGACCTCGATGCCGAGCAGTCGCCGGATGGCCTTCTCCAGGGGGTTTCCGCCCTCGCGGCGGTGGTTGAACTTCGACCGGATGGCCTCGACCGACGGGATGACGTCGGGCCCGACCCCGTCCATCACGAACTCGGCATGCCCCTCGAGCAGGGTCATCAGCGCGGTGAGCCGGTCCAGGACCGCCTTCTGCGCGGGCGTCTGCACGATGTCGAGCACCGAGGAGCGGCTGTCGGGGTCACGCAGGGCATCGGACATCGAGGCGACGCCCCGGCGCATCCGCTCGAGGACGTGCTCGCTGTTCTGCGAGGCGTCGACGAAGGCCTGCACCTCACCGAGGAAGTAGCCACGCATCCACGGCACCGCCTGGAACTGGGTGAGGTGGGTGACCTCGTGCAGACAGACCCAGAGCCGGAAGTCGCGGGAGTCGGCACCGAGCTTGCGCTCGACCTCGACGATGTTGGGCGCGTTGAGCAGCAGCTGCCCCGGCTCGGCGGAGAAGACCTCATACTGCCCGAGCACCCGGCCGGAGAGATACGCGAGCACCGTGCCGGCCTGCACCCCGGTCACCCGCGACCCGATGGCGTCGGCCACCGGGCTCGGCTGCCGGTCCCCGGAGAGCCGGCTGACCAGCGGAATGATCACCTCTTTGAGCCCGGCGATGTTCACCGCGGCCCAGTCCTTGCGGTCGACGATCCGCACCGGCGGCCCCTCGACCTGCGGAGTCAACCCCGTATAGGCGGCGACGTGCAGCCGCGCCTCATCGGTGAGCTCACGCAGCTGGGCAACCACCTGCGTCGCTTCCTCGTAGGACACCGCGGGCCCGGACTTCGACAGCGCGCCCGCGGTGGCGGCGGCCAGATCCCAATCAACGAACTGCGCCATGCTGACCACCGTACCCGCGGCGTACCAGCTCCCGACCCTGAGAAATCCCCTACTGGCAGCCGCAGCCGACCAACGTGGCAGCGATCCGGTCCAACGCCTGCCGGGCCGCCCCCGACTCCCCGGTCGCATCAGCCATGATCGCGAAGACCAGCAGCCGCCCGTCCCTGGTCATCAGCTCGCCGGAGATCGCATTGACCCCGGTCAGCGACCCCGTCTTGGCCCGGACCACACCCCGCCCGATCTGATTGGGCGCCGGAGTGGCGAACCGGGTCCGCAACGTCCCCGACCACCCGGCCACCGGCAATCCCCCGAACAAGCTACTGACCTGCGGATTGGTACCCCCCGCCGCCAGCTCGAGAACGTCGGTCAGCAACTTCGGACTGATGCCATTGTGCCGCGAGAGCCCGCTCGCGTCGTACAGATTCGCCTCATCGGACGTCAGCCCCAGCTCATCAAGCTCGGCCAGCATCGCCGCGGCAGCGCCCTCGAACGACGCCTTCTGCCCACCGGCAAGCGCCACCTGCCGAGCCATAGCCTCGGCAATGACGTTGTCGCTCTGCTGCAACATCCAGTCCACGACGTGCACCAGCGGAGGCGACTCCACCTTGCCCAGCTCGCCGGCAGCCGCCCCAGCTCTGCCCCTTTTCACGGCGGAAGCGGGCACTCCCAGCTGCTTTGCGAAGGCCTTACCAGCAGCCATAGCGGGATCAGCGAACCGAGGATCACCCCCGACCTCGTTGTGCACCGGCTTGACCCGCCCGGCATTGGTCATCAACGCCTGAATCCGAGCGACCTGCCCCCCACCGATCACATCCCCGTCCCACCCCACAGCGGTCTCAGGCCCGGAGTAGAGAGAGGTGTCGATCGTGACCCTGGTAGGAGCCTGCCCACCGAGCGCCTTCTTGACCTGACCAGCAAGCTTGTCCAGCCGAGCAGCCCCGGGAAACTGCCCGTCAGCCCCGACCGACAACGTCGGATCACCCCCGCCGACCAACACCACCTCACCAGGCGCCACCCCGGCGACAGCCCTGGTCACCAACCGGTAGGCAGGCCCCCGAGCCGCAAGAACAGTCGCCGCGGTCAGCAACTTCGTGGTGGACGCGGGCGTGGTCATGAGATCCGCGTTCTTCTCGAACAACGAATCCCCGCTAGCCGCATCAACCACCGAAACATTCACCCGGCCACCCAGCGCCGCAGCCTTCGTCAACGGCTCAATCGCCGCCTTCACCCCACCGGCACTGGGCGCACTGCCCCCCACCCCAGCAGGTGCCAACACCGGCGTAGGCGTGGGATCAGGCGTAGGCGCCACCGTCGGCACCTCGGCCGGCTCCGAAGCCAACCACCCCTCAACCGGCCCGGGCCGCACCACAAAAACCGCCCCGACCAGCACAATCAACACCACAACCGACAAACCTATATATGTACGCTTCCCAAAACCGCCTTGGCCTTGGCCCTGGCCCTGGCCCTGGCCAGTCGGACTTTGCCCGCCCTGGCCCTGGCCAGCTTGGGCCTGACCCACCTGGGCCCGCCCTACCTGAGCCTGACCAACTTGAGCCTGACCAACTTGAGCCTGACCAACCTGCGCTTGGCCGACCGGGGCCTGACCCACCTGAGCCTGACCGCCAGGTGTCACACCCGTCGCGAACTGGCCACCGGACTGCCGCTCGACGAACGGCTGAACCTCTGGCTCGCCCGGAGGCAGCTTCTCCTGCCGGTCGGACATCGCGACCTGAGTTCCACCATCGAAAGGCCCCTGAGCCCAAGGCGACGAAGGCGCCCAACCCTGCGAACCAGGCTGACCCGACGTCCCGCCCTCCGGCTCACCGAGCCCCTCGCCCGACGCGCCGCTCCGAACCTGGCCTGGCGCACCACCCTGAACCTGGCCCAGCGCACCGTCCTGCGGCTGGCCCAGCGCACCGTCCTGCGGCTGACCCGGCCCACCACCGTGCGGCTGGCCCGGAGCGTTTACCTGCGCCTGACCCGAGGTGCCGCCTCGCGCCTGACCCGACGTCCCTGCCTGCTCCTGACCCCCTACCCCGACATCGGCCTGACCTGGCGTACCAGCCTCAGTCCGGCCACGGGCCTGTCCCGAGGTACCCGTCGGAGCCGGGGCTTCAGGCTGAGCCTGCGCCTGGACCGGCTGCTGACGCTGAGGCTGGCCCGATTGGTGAGGCTGCGCAGTCGGCTGAGCCTGGACGGGCTGCTGAACCTGCGGATCTGGCTGAGTCTGCGGGTGCGGCTGCGGCTGCGGCTGGACCGGCGGATCAGTTGGCTGTTGGACCGGGGGCTGAGCTGACTGCTGAATCGGCGGGGAAGTTTGTGGCGGACCTGGTGGTGGGGTATGCGGCCGGACCGGGGGCTGGGCGTGGCTGAGCGGGACCGAGGCTCGCCCGTACGTGTTACCCGGTGGACGCTGGACAATTGGGGTATTGGTGGGCAAATCGGATGGCACTACCGGAGAATTGTCGTTCTGATGGTCCGACACGCCGTCATACTCAGGGGTGTTCTGTGAATCTTGCCTCCCCACGCGGCCCTCCTCAGTACGTAGCGGCAGACTTAGGGGAGACTACAAACATCCGGCACACCGGTGCGCACGGATCTGGCGGCTCGCGGGCTGCGTCCCCGCCGCCCGGAAACCAGCCGGTCCTCCGGGCCGGGCGAACAAGGGAGCGAACGATGGATTTCGACGTTACGGTTGAGATCCCCAAGGGCCACCGAAACAAGTACGAGGTCGACCACAAGACCGGTCGTATCAGGCTCGACAGGACGCTCTTCACCTCGACGCAGTATCCGGCCGACTACGGCTTCATCGAGGGCACCCTCGGGCAGGACGGCGACCCGCTCGACGCGCTGGTCCTGATCCAGGAGCCGACCTTCCCAGGCTGCCTGATCCGGGCCCGCGCCATCGGCATGTACCGCATGTCCGACGAGAAGGGCCGCGACGACAAGGTCCTGTGCGTGCCCTTCGAGGACCCGCGCCAGGAGCACCTGCGCGACATTCACCACGTGGCCGAGTTCGACCGCATGGAGATCCAGCACTTCTTCACGGTCTACAAGGACCTGGAGCCGGGCAAGTCCGTCGAGGGCGCGACCTGGACCGGCCGCATGGAGGCAGAGGAAGAAATCCGCGCCTCCTTCAAGCGCGCCGAGGCCGCCGAGCACGACGAGGCCCACTGAACCACCCGCACCACTGAGCCACCGGAGCCCGCAAGGGCCCGAAAGCACAAATGACGACGGCCGGGCCCCACGCCCGGCCGTCGTTGTTTACTGCCCGGAGCACAACCCGACCAACACCCCAACCGAACCCAATCGGCGGCCCACCGCGTGGCGGCCCGATGAGAACAATCCGGCAGAAAAGGGCCCGAGCCAAGGTGGCCCGGCTTGAAGCAGCCCGGCCCGGCTCGTGGGAGTCTGCGAGGCCGCGCCCGCGCGCCCACGAGCCGGCAGCGGCGGGTCAGCCGAGCTTGATGTTGCTGACCAGGCTGTAGAGGCCGACCACCGCGCAGGCCACCGGAATGACGGCGATGACCGCGAGGCTGTCCAGGAGGTCGGTGACCCGGCCGAGGTACGGCGAGGGCGCGCGCCGGGTCCAGGTTGCCCCGGCGGCGACCGTGGCCATGGCGAGGAGCAGACCTGCCACGCTGAGGCCGATCAGCATCGTTGAGCCGGCGCCCCACAGCAGGTCCACCCCGAGGACGAACGCGCCGAACAGGCCTGCGGTGATCAGCGGCACCCGCTGGCGCAGGGTGACGAAGAGCCGGGAGCGCAGCAGGAGCGCAGCGACGGCCAGGCCCATCAGGATCTGGGCGGAGAGGCCTCCCGCCGCGGCGAGGACCACGAAGGCGCCTGCGGCGAGGACGGCGTGGCCGGTGAGCATGCCGGTGAGGAGTTCTTCCGTTCGGCTGACGGCGGCGAAGACGCGGGCGCGGTCGGGGCGTTCGCGGGCGGCGTCCATTGTTGTGTTGCGGGCGCCGGTGAAGGTCTGTTCGGCTTCGCTGCCGGTGGGGAGGGTGACCGGCGGGGTGGGCATCTTGCCGAAGCGGATGGCGAGCAGGGGCAGGGCGCCGATGCCACAGACCAGGATCGAGATGAGTACGGCGGCCGCGCCCGCTGCCGAGGTCAGGAACCCGACCAGGGCGGTCACCGCGCCGAGCACGCCGACGGTGACGCCGGCCGCGAAGATCCGGAGCGAGGATGCCACTCCGACGCCGCCGAGCGCGGCGAGCAGGAGCAGTGCGACCGAGCCCGCGAGGAGTTCGGGGCCGCCCAGCCAGGGCAGCAGGGAGAAGGCCCCGGCGCGGTCGACGGCACCCTCGGTGACCAGCACCGCTCCGCCCGCGAAGGCGTACGGCAACGCGAGCCCACCCAGCGCAGCCCCGGCGCGCGCGTCACCGTACGCGCGGGAAGCAGTGATGCCTGAAAGCGAGAGCACCACTCCCACACCGAGCCCGACGAAGGCCGAGCCGTCCCAGGCCGGCCCCGTCACGAGGACGGCGAGCAGCCCCAGTGAGAGGAGCACAGCAGCGCCGACGAGCGTGGCCGTGCGGGTCGACGCGGTGGACCACACCGTGCCGCGGCGGCGGGCTCCTTCGGCGATGGCTTCGACCACGTCGTCGTACTCGAGCTCGGGCCACTGGTCGCGGGCTGGGACGAGGTGAAGTACCTCACCATCGCGTACGCCCTGGGGAAACAGGCCCTGAGCAGTGGCAAGCGCCACACCGTCGGTGCGCCGGAGCACCCAGCCGCCGTGTTTTTCGCCGTCGTCGGCGAGCCCCTCGCCCGCGTGGCGCAGGACTTCGGGGAGCAATTCGGCCAGTGGCACGTGCTCAGGCAGCGCGACGTCGACCCGGCGCGAAGGCGCGCTGATCGTGACTCGAGCAAGACCTACGCTCATGGCCCAATTTCCCATCGATGAAGGCGAGGCTGCGGAACTCAGGGGACTTTACCTATCCTGGGCCCAGCATGGTGCCCGGTCACGGGCGCCGTGAACGGGGAGCCGCCATTCGGCCCGGGTGGATGATCCACCCAAAAGCCGTGGTGGCTGACGAAAGGGATTGAAGCGGTATGAGCACGGTGGTGATCAAGCGGGCGGCACGACGCCCGGCTCCTGAGATCCCGACCGGCGAGCTCGCCGTCGATCCACCGCCCGAGATCCCTCAGGCGGTCGGCGGGCGCTGGCAGCAGGCCTTCATGGTCCTGCCGATGCTCGGCGGCTCCGTGGCGATGGCGATGATGATGGGCCAGGGCCGCGGCGGCGGAATGTCCTATGTGATCGGCGGCCTGTTCGGCGTCTCCTCGCTCGCGATGCTCGCGACGTCCTTCGGCGGCAACGGCACCCCGAAGAAGGCCGAGATGATGGCCGCCCGCCGCGAATATCTGCGGCACCTGTCCGGCCTGCGCCGCCGCGTGCGTGACACGGCGAGCCGCCAGCGAACCGGCCTCTACTACCGGCATCCCGATCCCGGGCAGCTCTGGTCGACCGCGAGCAGCCACCGCGTCTGGGAGCGCCGCCCGACGGACCCCGACTTCGGCGTCGTACGCCTCGCTGTCGGCCCTCAGACGCTCGCGACCCCGCTGATCCCGCCGGTGACCCGCCCGCTCGAGGATCTCGAGCCGATGACCGCGGGTGCGCTGCGCCGTTTCCTCGACGCCTACTCCGTGGTCCCCGACCTGCCCGTGGCCGTCTCCCTGCGAGGCTTCGCGCGGGTCTTCCTGCGCGGCAACGGCGGTGGCGGCGAGGCTGACGCCCGCGCCCTGACCAGGGCGATCCTCACCCAGCTCGCTGTCTTCCACGCCCCCGACGACCTGCTCATCGCGGTGTGCGCCGGCCCCGAGCGCCGCGCCATGTGGGAGTGGGTCAAGTGGCTGCCGCACAACCTGCACCCGGCCCGGATCGACCGGCTCGGCCAGGTCCGCCTGGTCGCCAGCGCCGGCCCCGACCTGGAGAAGCTGCTCGAGGACGTCATCGGTAACCGGCCGCGGTTCAACCCCGCCGGCATCAGCGGGTCCAGCCCGCACGTCGTGATCGTGCTCGACGGCGCCGACCTGAAGGGCGCCACCCAGCTCGACGACGGCATCGACGGCGTCACGGTGCTCGACCTCGACGAGATTCCGCCGCGGATGCTCGACCGTTCCCTGCTGGTGCTCGAGGTGCGGGGCGCGGGCAACGGGCGTGAGCTCCACACGTACGCGATGGATCATGCCTCTGAAGTGGGTATGCCCGACCGGCTGAGCGAAGAGGAGGCCGAGGCCGTCGCGCGCCGGCTCTCCCCGCTGCGGCTGGGCGCCATGTCCAAGTCGACGGACACCCCGCTGGCCACCGAGATGGGCCTCGCCGAGCTGCTCAACATCGGTGACCCCGAGTCGTTCAGCGTTGCCCAGGCGTGGCTGCCGCGGCCCAACCGCGACAAGCTGCGGGTGCCGATCGGTCTCGGCGCCGACGGCTCCGCCATCGAGCTCGACCTCAAGGAGTCGGCCCAGGACGGCATGGGTCCGCACGGCCTGCTGATCGGTGCGACCGGTTCCGGAAAATCCGAGTTGCTCCGTACGCTCGTGCTCGCCCTCGCCGCCACCCACTCGTCCGAGGTGCTGAACTTCGTCCTCGTCGACTTCAAGGGTGGCGCGACGTTCTCCTCGCTCGACCGGTTGCCGCACACCGCCGCGGTCATCACCAACCTCGCCGACGAGCTGCCCCTGGTCGACCGCATGGTCGACGCCATCGACGGCGAGCTGATCCGGCGCCAGGAACTTCTGCGCAAGGCCGGCAACTACGCGAGCCTCCGCGACTACGAGAAGGCCCGCGCGGGTGGCGCCGCGTTGCCGCCGCTGCCGTCGCTGCTGGTGATCTGTGACGAGTTCTCCGAGCTGCTGTCGGCGAAACCGGACTTCATCGACCTGTTCGTCCAGATCGGACGGCTGGGGCGTTCGCTCGGCGTGCACCTGCTGCTGGCCAGCCAGCGCCTCGAGGAGGGTCGCCTGCGTGGCCTCGACACCCACCTGTCGTACAGGATCGGTCTGCGGACGTTCTCGGCGCTGGAATCCCGCGCGGTGCTTGGCGTGCCGGACGCCTACGAGTTGCCCCGCTCCCCCGGTCACGGTTACCTGAAGTTCGGCACCGAGCCCCTGATCCGCTTCAAGGCCGCGTACGTCTCGGGAACCTTCCGTAAGGCCGGCAGCCGGGGTCCCGGCGCGTCCCGCGACGGTGCGGCGCCGCAGGTCCTGTCCTACTCGACCCACTACGTTGCAGCACCGAAACCGGTGAAGCCGGCCAAGCCGAACCCCGAGGACGAGCAGGCCGGCGAGAGCGTGCTCGACGTGATGGTCGACCGGCTCAACGGCCAAGGCCCGCCGGCGCACCAGGTGTGGCTGCCGCCGCTGACCAAGTCGGCCGCGCTCGACGAGCTGCTCGGCCCGGTCACCGTGGACGCCGCCCGGGGTCTGGCCTTCGCCAACCCTGAGCTGCACGGCGCCCTGCAGGTGCCGATCGCGCTCATCGACAAGCCCCGCGAGCAGATTCGTGACGTCATGTGGCTGCAGCTCGCCAGCGGCTCTGGTCACGTCGCCATCGTCGGAGGCGCGCAGTCCGGCAAGTCCAGCGCGTTGCGCGCGCTGATCCTCGGTCTGGCGCTCACCCACACCCCCGCCGAGGTGCAGGTCTACTGCCTCGACTTCGGCGGCGGTTCGCTCGGCATGCTGCGCGACCTCCCGCACGTCGGTGGCGTCTCGCAGCGTCTCGACTCGGTGGGTGTGCGGCGTACCGTCGGCGAGGTCTCCACCCTGCTCTCCCAGCGTGAGCGCCGCTTCGGCGAGCTCGGCATCGACTCGATGGGCTCCTACCGCAAGCGCCGCGCCGCGCAGGCCGGCCTCAACAACGGCGCCGACACCGATCCGTTCGGCGACGTGTTCCTGGTCATCGACGGCTGGACCACGCTGCGCAAGGACTACGACGAGCTGGAAAGCGTCATCACCGACATCGCGACCCGTGGTCTGTCCTACGGCATCCACATCGTGACCAGCGCACCCCGCTGGATGGATTACCGCCCGGCGATCCGCGACCTCTTCGGCTCGCGGGTGGAGCTACGCCTCGGTGACCCCACCGACTCGTCGATCAACCGGCGCGCGGCCATCAACGTTCCGGAGAAGCCCGGCCGCGGGATCATCGAACACCCCAACGACAAGAACAAAGCCCTGCACTTCCTCACCGTACGGCCGGAGCTCGCCAACGCCGAGTCAGCGGAGCTCGTCAAGATGATCGCGACGAACTGGTCCGGCCCCGTCGCCCCGCGCGTACGTCTGCTGCCCGACTCGTTCCCTTACGCGAACATCGATCTCAACGCGAGCACCGGTCTGCGCCTGCCGATCGGCATCGCCGAGGCCGACCTCCAGCCGGTCACGATCGACTTCGCGAGCGACCCGCACTTCCTGCTGTTCGGCGACGCCGAGTGCGGCAAGTCGTCGTTCCTGCGGGCCCTGGCGACCTCCATCACCACCCGGTTCCAGCCGACCGAGGCCCGGATCATCCTGGTCGACTACCGGCGCAGCCTGATGGACCTGCCGGAGACCGAACACCGCATCGGGTACGGCATCCAGGCGCAGAAGGCCCTCGAGCTCATGCAGTCCGTGGCCGGTTACATGGAACGCCGCCTGCCCGGCCCCGACGTGACCGCCCAGCAGTTGCGCGACCGGTCCTGGTGGAACGGCCCGGAGCTGTTCGTACTCGTCGACGACTACGACCTCATCGCGTCGGGCCCGACAAACCCGCTGCAGCCGATCCTGGAATACCTGCCGCAGGCCCGCGACGTCGGCCTGCACCTGGTCGTCACCCGCCGCGCCGGCGGTGCCAGCCGAGCCATGTACGACCCGGTGATCCAGCGCCTGCGCGAGCTCTCCTCACCCGGCCTCGTGATGTCCGGCCCGCCCGACGAGGGCATGCTCATCGGCCAGGCCCGCCCGACCCCGATGCCGCCAGGACGTGGTCGTCTGGTGACCCGCCGTGAAGGACTGCGCCTGATCCAGCTGTCGCACCTTCCGCCCTTCTGACCCGTTCACCAGGACGAACGCACCAAGGGTGCGATAGTCGTCCACATACAAGGGCACCCACGTGCAGATTCGGAGTAATCTCCCACCATCGACCGCCCATGATGAGAATGGCAACGCCGACCAGTGAGAGCTGTGAGCGAAGCACCGCAGGCGTCCCGCCCCCCGCGGCGGGCCACTTCCACGCGACCCCATGCTTGCCGGCCCACCGCGTCCCGCGCGGCACGGCCCGAGGCCAGGGCGTGCCAGACACGGCATGACCCGGCCCAGGTAATCACCCAGGGTCGCGGTGGTGGCGGTGGCCGCGGTGGCGTCGGTGCTGGTAGTGGTGCTGTTGCTCCGCGACGGCCCCGGCATGGCGGTGCGCGTTGGTAGGCCACATCCCGGCCCGCCTCGCAGCCGCGACCTCAGCCGCCTGCCTCTGCGCCACCCTCACCGTCGCCCCGGCCCTTTCCGCCCCACCCACACCACGAGCCCAGGGCCATCCCGCCCTCACCGTCCCGACCGCGTCACAAAGCGGCTCGGCAACGGATCTGGGCGGCTCGGCCACGGCTTCGGGCGGCTCAGCAACAGGTCTGGACGGCTCGGCCACGGCTTCGGGCGGCCCGGCAACAGGTCTGGGCGGCTCGGCAGGTGGGCTGAGGGCGGGCACGGCGGTGGCGGCGCCGGTGATCGGCGATTCGGTGCGGGCTGAGCAGTGGCATCTCAAGACGCTGAACGTCGCGGGCGCGTGGAACTACTCGACCGGCGAAGGCGTCACGGTCGCCGTCATCGATTCCGGGGTCGACGCCGACCATGTCGACCTGCAGGGCCAGGTACTCAAGGGCCTCGACCTGGTCGACCCGGAGGGCGACGGCGACACCGACCTCGTCGGCCACGGCACGACGGTCTCGGCCATCATCGCGGGCCGCTCCGACGACAACGCAGGCGTGGTGGGCATCGCGCCCAAAGCGAAGATCCTTCCCGTGCGGGTCCTGGACCGCGAGAACCGCTACGACGACGCGATGATCGTGGCAAAGGCAGTCCGCTGGGCGGTCGACAACGGCGCCCGCGTCATCAATCTCTCGCTCGGTGGCAACGGCAGCAGCGCGGCGCTGGCAGCGGCCCTCGACTACGCGTTCGCCAAGGACGTGGTCGTGGTGGCCTGCACGGGCAACGCGAGCACCTCGACCTCGACCGGCGTCTGGTATCCGGCCCGCGAGCCCGGCGTGATCGCGGTGGCGGGCATGGAGAAGGACGGGACCGACCTCTGGTCCGGCTCGATCACCGGCAAGGAAACCGTGGTGACCGCCCCAGCGACCCAGCTCGTCGGCGCCCGCCCGGACGGCTACTGGCGGGTCCAGGGCACCAGCTTCGCCGCCCCGATGGTGTCGGCCACCGCAGCCCTGATCCGTTCCCGCTGGCCCACGATGCCCGCCGGTGAAGTGGTCAACCGCATCCTCAAGACAGCCAAGGACCGCGGCGTCCCCGGCCGCGACGACGAGTACGGCTACGGCATGGTCGACCCGACCGGCGCCCTGACCGCCGAGCTCCCCACCGTCGTCCAGAACCCCCTCGACACCACGGCGTCGCCCGGTGTGGCCCGCATCGGAAGCGCCCCCGCATCCGGCGGCCAGGCCCAGTCAGCCCCGGACACCACCGGCAAGGGAACGGTCGGCGCCCTCGTCCCCGGCACCAACGCGGGCAGCGCCATCGCCGGCGGCCAGGCCGAAGCCCCCGCAGAAACCCACACCTGGTGGCCCGCCGCAGCCCTCTTCCTGCTCTCCACGCTGGCAGCGTTACTAACGGTCCGCCGCTTCGCCGGCGCCACCTAGCCCCCGCCCAAGGTCCGAGCGGACCACCCCAGTCGCGAAAGGTCCCAACGGGCCACCCCGGTCGCGAAAGGTCCGAGCGGACCACCCCAGTCGCGAAAGGTCCCAGCGGACCACCGCAGTCGTGAAAGGTCCGAGCGGACCGCCTCAGTCGTGAAGCGGTAACCGTTGTTCCCACCACGGCGAACCGCCCGGCTGGTGTGGATCCATGCGCGTGTGCCGGCGGAAGTCGTCGTCGAGCGGGCCGATCAGGTTCAGCAGGCGCCGAGCGGTGGGCGTGGTGAGACCGTCCATGGCTTCCTGCAGAAGCGCCCGCGGATGACGGCCGCAGCAGGCGCACGGCAGAAACACCCGTGTCCGGGGCTGTTCGACGATCTGCTGCCAGGCCTTCAGCGCTTCGCCGACGGCGCCGGGCCAGAGACCGCCACGAGCCCAGTCCTGAGCCGTTCTCCATTCGATGCCGCTGATCTCATGCTGGCTGCGTTTGTCGACGCCCGGCACGTGGGGCACGTCGTGCCACAACGTTTTGGGCAAAGAGGTCTGCCGAAGGATGCTTGGCCGCTTCCGCGGCATGATGCCTTCTTCTCAGTACAGGGAAACGGTCAGGCTCAGCGCACGGGGGGGGGCGGTCAGGCGCATTCGCCGGTTTTGACGCCTCGGGTGCGCTGGATGCCGAGGGTGGCCGTGCCGGCGGCTTCGGCTGCGGTGAGCGCGAAGCCGACGTTCCGGTCGTCGGCCGCGGCGGCGAAGATGACGCCGAGGACGTCGCCGTTGGGGGCGATCAGGGGGCCGCCGGAGTTGCCGCTCTGGACGAGGGCCCGGATCGTGTAGATCTCGCGGGTGACCTTGCCGGCGTCGTAGATGTCGGGGCCGGTGATTTTGCTGACGTCGCGGACCCGGGCGCCCTGGGCGTTGTAGGGGCCGTCGAGGGGGAAGCCGAGGACGATGGCGTTGGCCCCGGTGGCGGCGGGCTTCTTGACGAACGGCATGACCGGGGCTTTGAGGCCGGGGACGTAGATGACGGCGAGGTCGCGCTCCGGGTCGTACACGACGACTTTGCCTTCGAGTTTGTCGTTCTGGGTTTCGATCTGGACGTCGCGGGTGCCGGCGACGACGTGGGCGTTGGTCATGATGCGTTCGTCGGCGTAGACGAAGCCGGAGCCCTCGATGCGACGGGAGCAGCTCGGGGCCGTGCCCAGCACCTTGATGACGGACTTGCGGGAGTTGACGACCACCTGGGATTTGGCGAGGGCCGGGTCTGGTGCGGCCACTTCGCGGGCGTCGGTGCGGGTGAGGCCGCCGAAGACGTCGGGGAAGCCGTTGGTGTTGAGGGATTCGCGCAGGCTGGAGGAGAGTGCCTGGGCTTCGGCCGGCATGAGCGAGTTGATGCCGTTGAGGACCGAGCTGCTGCGCACCTGGCGGTTGATGTCGGGGAACGGCGTCGAGCCGAGCGGGACCGCGATCAGCCAGGCGACCAGGAGCACCGCCACGACCGAGACCAGCGCGCCGCCCGCGTCGTCGAGGCGTTGCAGGGGGCGGCTCTCGATGGCGCGGCGGACCTTGGTGCCGAGCCAGCCGGCGAGGGTCTGGCCAAGCACCGCCAGCGCGAAGATGGACACCAGGGCCACGATCAGGCGGGTGGTGCTGCTCGCGAACTGGTTGGCGATGAGCGGGCCGATCTGCAGGCCGATGAGCAGGCCGCTGAAGAATCCGCCGAAGGACAGTGCGCCGATGACGAAACCCTGCCGGTAGCCGCTGATCGCGAAGACCACCATGAGCAGGATCAGGATTCCATCGACCACAAGCACTCGCTCAGGATAGAAGTGACGGTCACGAGACCACCTCGTCGGAGGCGGTCGGTGCCGCAGTGGCCGGGTCGGAACCCCGTGGGGGCAGGATATCGAGCCCCTCCAAACCCAGGACACGGCCCGCGTCCCAGGGCACGCTCCAACCGGCCATATCGAGCAGCGTCGAGATGACTCCGGCGGTGAAACCCCAGACGAGCATGCCCTGGACCTGGAACGCGTCGCCGACCCAGCCGCTCGGGTGGCGTACCCGTAGGCGGTTGGCAGGGTCGACGAGCTCGGCGATGGGCAGCCGGGCGACCCTCGCGACCTCCGCGGGCTGGCAGGGCCAGACCGGGTGCGGGGCGTGCCACCAGGCCAGAACCGGGGTGACCACGAATCGGCTGACCGGGATGTAGAGCTCCGGCAGCGTCGTGAGGACCGTCGCCGTCGCCGGGTCGAGACCGACCTCTTCCTGAGCTTCCCGCAGAGCGGTCGCTGCCGGGTCGCGGTCCGTCGGATCGGCCGCGCCGCCCGGGAAGGCGGGCTGACCGGCATGGGTACGCATGGTCGCGGCCCGCTGCAGGATCAGCAGGTCCGGCTCTCCGGGTTTTTCCTCCCCCATGAGTACGAGCACAGCGCTCGCCCGTCCCCCACTGCTGGGCGGCCGGATAGGCGTGAAGTCCTCGCTACGTGCCGTGCTGACCCGCGTGAGCAGCGGCTCCCACCAACTCGGCAGGCCGGCGCTCATCCGGTCACCGTCACACCGGTGTGGGTGCGCACGAGCGTCCCAAGGGTGGGTTTGTCCAGCGCCGTACCCGTGTAGACGAAGCGTTTCCCGTCCGCATCGAGGAACACGGTCACGGGCAGCGCCGTCTTTCCGAGGCCCAGCAGCAGTTTCCGGTCGCGGTCGTAGAGGGTGGGGAACGTGACGCCGAAGTCCGTGGCGAACGACGCGGCCGCGTCCCGAGTGTCGAAGGTGTCGACGCCGAGCACCTGAAGCTTGCCCGTGGTCGCGTCGGCCAACGCCTGCATCACCGGCAACTCGTCGCGGCACGGGGCGCAGTTGGAGCTCCAGAGGTTGATGACCGCCGGCCCGCGCAGGTCACCGGTCTTTACCTCGGCGCCGCCGGTGAAGCAGGGCAGGGTCACCGCCGGCAGGTCTGGCGCGGGGCCGTTCCCACCCGCGAAGGAGCAGCCCGCAAAGGGGGATGAAACGGACGGGGTTGGCGTCACTGCGGTTGCGGCGCAGGCGGAGAGGAGCAACGCCATCGGCGCGATCGACCACCGGAAGCCACGGATCACGGAACGTCCGGGGTCGCGATCGCCGCCGCGGGCACGAGGTCGGGGTCGAGGCCGACCTGGACGGCCAGCTCGCGGGCGCGGGGGCCCTTCAGGAGCTTCGCGGCGGGGGCTGCCTCGGTCGGGCCGAGGCCATATGACGGGCACATGGTGGCCAGGCTGCAGGCGCCGCACGCGGGCTTCTTGGCGTGGCAGACGCGGCGGCCGTGGAAGATGATCCGGTGCGAGAACATGGTCCAGTCGCGTTTCTCGATGAGATCGGCGACCAGGAACTCGATCTTCACCGGGTCTTCCTCGTGCACCCAGCCGAAGCGGTTGACCAACCGGCGGAAGTGCGTGTCGACGGTGATGCCCGGGACATCGAATGCGTTGCCCAGGATCACGTTGGCCGTCTTGCGCCCGATGCCCGGGAGCGCGACCAGCTCCTCGAGCGTGTGCGGCAGGACGCCCTCGTGCCGCTCCTCCAGGGCCTGACCCAGCTTGATCAGCGAGTCGGTCTTGGCTCGGAAGAAGCCCGTCGGCCGGAGGATCGCCTCCATCTCCATCCGGTCGGCCGCCGCGTAGTCAGCCGCGCTGAGGTAGCGCTTGAAGACGATCGGGGTGACCTCGTTGACCTTCTTGTCGGTGCACTGCGCCGACAGGATGGTCGCGACGGCCAGCTGCAGCGGCGTCTCGAAGTCGAGCTCACAGTGCGCGTCGGGATGCGTCTCGGCGAGCACCCGGGCCATCTTGCGGGCCCGGCGCTTGCGGCCGATCGGGGTCTCCCCGGCGAACCGCTTCGCTGACCGGGCCAGCACGGCGGAAACGGGCAAGGTTGCGGGACGACTCACGCGGCCAAGAGTACGTCGTCACGCGGGCGGTTCGATCGATCCGTCCTTACCGATCACCGCGGCCGTGTCCCCGAAGTCAGCGGTGGAGAGCTCCCGGACGCGCGCCAGGCCCCGCTCGTTCTCGCTGTCCCGGGTCGGCGTCCCGACGGAGTTCAGCGCCGTGGAGAGGAACTTGCCACCCTTGAACGTTCCGTCCTTGGTGATGGTCACGTGCAGGATGCCGCCGTACCCGAGAACCCCGGTGCGGCTGAGCGTCTTACCGCCGCCGGCGAAGTTGCCGAGGCTGTAGGCGATCAGCTTGCCCTTGTAGAACTCCATGCCCCGCAGCACGTGCGGCCCGTGCCCGACCACTACGTCGGCACCGGCGTCGATGACCGTGCGGGCGAACTTCTTGGGGTCGCCCCGGTTCTCGCCGAAGAACAGCTCGCTGCCCGACTTCACATGACCCTTGTCCGAGCCTTCGGCGCCCATGTGCACCTGGACGACGACGAGGTCCGCCTGCCCCTTGGCCTCCTCGATCACGGCCTTGGCGGCGGCGTAGTCGTTCACGTTGTTCGCCGTGGCGTACGGCGAGAAGCCCACCACCGCGACCTTCACGCCCTTGACCTCGGCCACCGTGATCTCGCCCTTGGCACCGGTGTGCTTGAGCCCGGCGCCGTCCAGCGCCTTGACCGTGTTGGCGTAACCCTGGGGCCCGAAGTCACTGGAGTGGTTGTTCGCGGTGTTGAGCAGCTCGAAGCCGGCGTCCTTGAGGTGCTCGGCGTACGCCGGGGGCGACCGGAACGCGAAGCAGTTGGCGCGCGCCGGGGAGCCGCACTTGGAGGTGCCGGTGTCGGTCGTCAACGGCTGCTCGAGGTTGCCCATGACCAGGTCGGACTTGAGCCCCTCCTTCACCGAGTCGAAGAAGTCGTCGCCGTCGCCGGCGGGCAGCTTGTTCGGCGCGCTGCCCATGATGATGTCCCCGGTAGCGGAGAAGGTAATGGCATCATCACTCTCAGTAGCCGACTCGGTCGTCGGCTTGGCGGCTCCTGACGCCTTGGAGGACGTCGCCGCGGGGGCCGGCTTCCACGTCGCGGCGGACGGGTCGTCGTCGCGATCAGCCAGCGCCATGCCACCGAGTCCGGCACCTACCAGTGCGGCCAGAACGATGGTAATTGTCAGAATTGGGCGTCCGAAGAGGGCCCGACGGTGCTGCGGGGGGTGGGCATTCATCGATCGGGACGATACCGTCGGGCAGCAAGCTCGACGACCGTCGAATGACTGACTTTCGCTCACCGAGAGCGACAGTTTTCGGCCACCGATGGGCGTAATAGTTACGCTGCGAGATCCAGATCGAGGGGTGCCCGCCCGTTTGTGGCCCGCGTACGCCTAGACTGATGTTGCGCGGCTGAAGCGCGTAGTCGGAGGTACAGCGATGGATGAGGTACTGGCTCGCAGCGGGATCTTCCAGGGCGTTGACCCGGAGGCTGCCGAGGCGCTCGCCAAGGAGATGGAGACGATCGAGTTCCGAAAGGGCGACATCGTCTTCAATGAGGGCGAGGCGGGCGACAGCCTTTACATCGTTCTCTCCGGAAAGATCAAGCTTGGCCGCCGCGCCGCGGACGGCCGGCAGAACCTTGTCTCGATCATGGGTCCGTCGGACATGCTCGGCGAGTTGGCTCTGTTCGACCCGGGCCCGCGGACGGCCACGGCCACCGCGGTGACCGACACGCGGCTCGCACGGCTGAAGAAGTCGTCGCTGCGCCCGTGGCTGAACAACCGGCCGGAGATCGCGGAGCAACTGCTGCGCGTGCTCGCTCGCAGGCTGCGCCGGACGAACGACGCGCTCGCGGACCTGATCTTCACCGACGTGCCCGGCCGGGTGGCGAAGAACCTGCTGCAGATGGCGGGCCGCTTCGGCACTCGTGACGGTGGCGTGCTGCGCGTGACGCACGACCTCACGCAGGAGGAGCTGGCGCAACTCGTCGGCGCTTCCCGCGAGACGGTCAACAAGGCGCTCGCGGACTTCGCGTCCCGGGCCTGGCTGCGGCTCGACGGCAAGAGCGTGATCATCCTCGACCCCGAGCGTCTGGCACGCCGGGCTCGAGTCTGAGCACAGCGGACATACCCGCAAAAAAGAGAATAAGAACACCCGCGAAGGGCCGTCCACACGGACGGCCCTTTAGCGTGCCCGGATAACGGACAAATGCATGATCCGGGTACGAAGCCCGCCCGCAAAGATCCGTGTCGCACCCGGTTCGCCGTTCGTTACGGAGGTGGTCGAGAGGCACTACACGGGCGGAAGGGCGCGGTCTTGAACGAGGTGGCGGGCGTGCAGCACAGCGGGGTGACGACATGACCGTGCTGGACACCGCGATCGACCCGCGTACGCCCTCGTACCTGGCGAACCGCAGCGCGATGCTGGAGCGGCTCGCGGAGCTCGAGGCGGCCCTGGAGGCGGCGCGGGCCGGTGGCGGCGAGAAGTGGGTCACCCGGCACCACGCGCGCGGCAAACTGCTGCCGCGGGAACGGGTCGAGATGCTGCTCGACCAGGACAGTCCGTTCCTGGAGCTCTCCCCCGTCGCGGCGTGGGGCTCGGAGTTCCCTATCGGTGCGAGTGTTGTCACGGGCATCGGCGTGGTCGAGGGCGTGGAGTGTGTCGTGGTCGCCAACGACCCGACCGTCGACGGTGGCGCCGTGAACCCGTACACCGTGGAGAAGATCCGGCGGGCGGCCCGGATCGCCGCGGTCAACCGGCTGCCCCTGGTGAACCTGGTGGAGTCCACCGGCGCCGCGGCACCGGCCGGGCCACCACCGGGCGGGGCGATCGCGCGGGACCTGAGCCAGCTCACCGCCGACCGGGTGCCGACCGTCTGCGTCGTCTTCGGCGCGACGACCGGGGACGCGGCCTACCTCCCGGCGCTCTCCGACTACACGATCATGGTGCGCGGGCACGCCAAGATGCTCACCATCCACCCGCAGCCGGTCCGGGCGTCCGGCGCGAACGGCCGGCCCGCCCCCGAGGTACGCAGCGCGCCCACGGTCCCCGCCGGGGTGACCGGCCCGGCCGACCAGCTGGCCGAGGACGAGCGCGACGGGCTGCGCCTGGCCCGGCAGTGCGTACGCCGTTTCAACTGGCGCAAACGCGGCCCGTTCCCCCGCTCGTTCCCCCCGGCCCCGCCCCGGCACGACGCCGAGGACCTGCTGACGATGGCCGGCACCGGCCCGGGATCGCAGTTCGAACCGCGCGAGGTGCTCGCGCGGATCCTCGACGGCAGCGACTTCGACGAGTTCAAGCCCGCCCAGGGCACCGCGCTGGTGACCGGCTGGGGCGAGCTGCACGGCTACCCGATCGGCGTGCTGGCCAACCTGGGCGGCGCGTTCTCCCCGGCGGAGACGCAGAAGGCGGTGCACTTCATCCAGCTCGCCAACGCGACGTCGACCACGCTGCTGTTCGTGCAGTACACCGGGGCACCCACGGCCGAGCAGCACGAGGCGGCCGACGTACGCCACGGCGCCCCGCTCGTGCACGCCGTCGCCAAGTCCACCGTCCCGCACCTCACACTGATGATCGGCGCGACCCCGGGTGAGGAGGCGGGCGGCATCTACGGGCGCGCGTACGAACCCCGGTTCCTCTTCAGCTGGCCGGCGGAGCGCGCCTCGGACGCCCCGCTCGGCAAGCTCCCGGACGACGGCATCATCGACCCACGCGACACCCGTACGGTCCTCGGCCTCTGCCTGTCCGCGGTTCACAGCGCGGCCGTGGAAGGCGCCGAACACGTCGGCGTCTTCCGCCCCTGACGGCCTGAAAAGTTTCCGGAAAGGTAGAGCAGAGCAGTGATCCGACGTCTTCTGGTGGCCGACCGTGGGGAGATCGCCCGCCGGGTCTTCGCCACGTGCCGCCTCGTCGGCATCGAGACGGTCGCCGTCTACTCCGATGCCGACGCAGATGCCCCCCACGTCACGGAGGCGGACTACGCGGTCCGGCTCAGCGGTGGCTCCGCACCGGCCAACACCTACCTCCGGGGTGACCTGATCCTCGCCGCGGCCAAACGTGCCGGCGCGAACGCCATCCATCCCGGCAACGGGCCGCTCTCCGAGGATCCCGAGTTCGCCGCCGAGGTGGCCGCCGCGGGCATGATCTGGGTCGGTGCGCCGGCCAAGACCCTGGGCACGCTGCACAGCAAGGTTCACACCAAGGCGATCGTCGCCGAGGCGGGCGTACCCGTGCTGGCCACCGCGACCGACCCCACCGAGGTCACCCTCTTCCCGGTGCTGATCAAACCGGCCGGCGGCTCCGGCGGGCAGGGCATGCGGGTCGTCCGCGACCCGGTCACGCTCGCCGAGGCGGTCGCCTCGACCCGGCAGGAGACCGGCGACGACGTCTTCTGCGAGCCCTACCTGGAGAACGTGCGGCACATCGAGGTGCCGATCATCGCCGACACCCACGGCGCGGTCGTGCCGTTCGGCGAGCGCGAGTGCTCGGTCCAGCGGCGCTACCAGAAGATCATCGAAGAGACTCCCTCTCCGGCCGTCGACCCCGCCCTGCGTGAGCAGCTCTGCCGCGCCGCGATTCTCGCTGTACGAGCAGTGGGGTACGTCGGCGTCGGCGCCGTCGAGTTCCTGCTGGACGATCACGGCGATTTCTGGTTCATCGAGCTGACCCCGAGCCTGCAGGTCGAACACGCGGTGACCGAGTGCGTCTCCGGGTACGACCTCGTCCGGCTCCAGCTGCTCGTCTCCGAGGGCGGGACGCTGCCGATGCCCGGCCCGCCGCCGATCCGCGGGCACGCCATCGAGGTGCGGATCTGCGCGGAGGATCCGGCGTACGCGTGGCTGCCCGCCTCCGGCACCCTGCACCGCTTCAAGGTCCCCGACGTGGCAGGCTCGTTCCGGCCCCTGCCCCAGCCCGGACTGCGCCTGGACTCGGGTGTGGTCGACGGCTCGGTGGTGGGCGCGCACCACGACTCGATGCTCGCCAAGCTGGTCGCGTGGGCGCCGACCCGGCAGGAGGCGGCACGGATGCTCGCCTCCGCGCTGACGCGTACCGAACTGCACGGGGTCGTCGCGAACCGTGACCTGCTCGTCCGGGTCCTGCGGCACGGGGCTTTCCGCGCCGGGGACGTCGACACCGGTTTCCTGGACCGGCATCCCGAGGTGTTCGCGCCGCTGCTGTCCTCGGTGGACGCCGTCCGCATCTCCTGCCTCGCCGCTGCCCTCGCCGGCGCCGCTGCCCGCCGGGCGAGTGCCCCGGTGCTGCGGTCGCTGCCGTCGGGGTGGCGCAACGTACCTTCCGGATCACAGACCGCCGTGTACGACGGCCCGGCCGGCCCGGTCGAGGTCGGCTATCGGATGAACCGGCACGGCGAGCTGTCGGGCTGGTGGGTCCGCGCGGTCGACCCGGAGGAGCTGGACCTGGCAGGGCTGGGTCAGGCGCCCACGCTGGACGACCATCCGCCGACGGTGGTCGTGCACGCCGACGGCAGCCGGGTGGATCTGGACGTCAACGGCATCCGGCTGACGCTGAAGGTGCACCGGGTCGGCGAGGTGTCGTACGTGGACAGCCCCGAGGGTTCAGTCGCGCTGCGGGAGCTGTCACGCTTCCCGCTGCCCGCGCCGGAGGCCGCCGAGGGCTCCCTGATCGCGCCGCTGCCGGGTGCCGTGCGCCGTGTGCTGGTCGTGCCGGGTCAGCGGGTACGCGCGGGCGAGCTCCTGCTCACCCTCGAGGCGATGAAGCTGGAGCACCCCGTCCACGCGCCGTCCGCCGGCGTGGTCGCCTCCCTGCCGGTGCATCCGGGCGCCGAGGTCGACACCGGCGAACTGCTCGCGGTGCTCGACCCCGAATAGGCGGGGCCGATTCCGAAGCGGTGCGAGACCCTGAACAGGCGGGGCCGATTCCGAAGCGGTGCGAGACCCCGAACAGTCAGCCCGCCAGCACCGCACCGCTGAGACCGTGCTGACCGGCGAGGCAGCGGAACGTCCTGTTTCCGGTGGTCGGCGGGAGCACCGACAGTGCCCACGCGGCGCTGTCGGTGCGGGTGGTGGTCCGCGTGAACATCGCCGGGCTGCAGACACGCTGCACCCTGGGGTCACTCGTCACCGCCGCGCGGTCAGCCGGGTCGAGACCTGCGGGCAGCGAGCCCACCGCGAAGACCTCCCAGCTGTGCTCCCCCGTGCAGGTGATCTTGTGAGCGGTCCCGCCCTGCGGCGTGTAGCACTCCACCTCACTCGGACAATGCGCCTCCGCATCACCACATCCCGGCAAAAGGGACGCGCTTTGTGATGCCTTCACCCGGGCCGCCAGCGTCCGCACATTCGGCGCCTGGTCCTTGGCGAGCAGGACGCCGCCGGCGGCGATGGCGAGCATCAGGAAGACGCTGAAGCCGCCGAAGAGCCACTTCCGCTTGCCACGTTTCTGATCTCCGGTGTGCACGGTCGGCGTCTCGTCCGCGGTGTCCCTGGTCGGGGTCACCGGCGGAATCGGACGCGGCTGCGGCGAGGGCGCAGGCGGCGTTGACACCGGCCGCGGCGCGGGCGGCACGAAGGTCGACGCGCGGTAGACAGCCGGTGCCGTGCCCGCCGGCGGGTCGATGCGCAGGTCGGCAAGCAGGTCGTGCAGCTGTTCCGCGTTGGGCCGGGCGCGCGGCTCGTTGTGCATGCCGTAGCGCAACACCTCGATGAGCGCCCGCGGGATGTCCGGCAGGTCCGGGATCGGTCGGTTGAACAGGTCCATCAGCGTGATCAGGCTGGGGCTGCGGTCGCTCTCCCAGCGCGGCGGCCGGCCCGCCATCACCGCGTAGAGGGTGGCGCAGAGCGCGTAGACGTCGACGGCCCCGGACGGGTCGGCGTGGGAGAACATCTCCGGTGGCGCGTACGCCGGGGTCAGCACCTCGAGCGTCACCGAGGAGTCACGCATCTCGCCGAGCACCGCCAGCCCGAAGTCCGCCAGCACCGCCGGGTTGAAGTGCGAATACAGGATGTTGGCCGGCTTGACGTCGCGGTGCAGCACCCCGTTGGCGTGCGAGTGCACCAGCGCGTCCGCGATCTTCACACCCAGGTCGCGGGTCTCGGCGGCATTCAGCGGGGAGACCCGCATCCGGTCCAGGTATGACCCGTCGCACAGCTCCATGATGAGGTACGGGTGCTGGTCGACGGTCACGCCGACGTCGAACAGGTCGACGACGTGCGGGTGCGACGACATGCGCCCGGCGGCCTTCGCCTCCCGCAGGAAGCGCGCCTGATCACGAGGGCTGTCCAGGGTCCTGTTCTCGACTTTGATCGCCACGTCACGGCCGACGGAGTCCTGCGTGGCCCGGTAGACGGTGGCGTAACCACCCCGGGCCATGACAGACAAGCCGGACATGCCTGGCACGTAGGGCACGGGCAGTCGGTTCGGCGGGGTATCCGTCACGGGTTAGAAAATACGCGACCGGCGGACCAGATCATCCCGGCACGTCAGACGCGTACGCGACAGATTCCGGACGTTCCACGATGGAGAGAGCCAGAGCGTCCCTGACCTCCTCCGCGGCGACCCGTTCGCTGGACTGTTCCGTAGAGTACGCGAGCAGCACAGCCTCCTCGGCCGAGTCCCGCGCAGCGGCTAGGTCACCACCCGCCGCGTCCACCCTGGCCTGCACCAATGCGACGACCACCGAGCTGCGGACGTCCTCGGCCTTGACCTCGCGCGCCCGCCGGATCCAGACGCCCGCGGACTCCGCCTGACCGTCGGCGAGCAACGCCGAGGCGTACGAAGCGAGCGCCTGCCGCCGCGAGAAAAGCAGCGACGCGCCGGTGTCACCGGCGATCGGGGCGAGCAGCCCCACCGCCGTGGCCGGATCCCCGGCCCGAAGCCGCGCCTCGGCGAGCAGCACCCGCGGTCCGACCTGTGCCGGTGCGAGCGGATTGTGCGGTTCGACCGCCGTCATCACTCTGCGCGCGTCGGCCTCGGCGGCGTCCACCTCGCCGCGCTGCAGCGCCACGAACCCGCGCAAGGTGCCGGCCATGCCGAGCAGCAACGGGTGACCCGTGCGGTCCGCGTAGTCGAGCGCGTCGGTGAGCAGATCGTGCGCGTGGTCGTATTCGCCCAGGCTGCGGGCGATGCCACCCCGCACGACCAGTGCGAGCCCGCGGCCCCAGTCGTCGGCGACCGCGTCGAAGTCCCGGAACGCCCGGCGCGCCTCGCGGTCCGCCTCGGCCAGGTCGCCCAGCTCGGCGGATGCGTACGCCTCGACGGCCCGCAGCGTTCCCACCGCCCAGCCCTCGCCGACCCGGTCACCGAACGGCAGGAAGATCCGGGCCAGCCGGCGTGACTCGTGCAGCCGCCCGGCGAGCAGCCGCGCGAACGCCGTGGTCCCGCGCAGCCAGGAACGGCCGACCGGGTCACCCAGCTCGGCGAAGAGTCGCGCGGCACGCCCGAGCACGGCATCCGTGCCCGCGAAGTCACCTCGCGTGGTGGTCACCCACGCTAGGTTCTGCAGGGCCCAGGCCTGGCCGTGCCGGTCGCCCGCGGAGAGCGTGACCTGATAGGCCGCCGCGAACCGGCTGCTGGCCTGGCTGAGCTTGCCCGAGAGGAAGTCGGCCATGCCCAGCCGGCGCATCGCGTTCGCACGCTCGGGAGCCAGCTCGGCATCGGTGGCGACCTCCAGGGCCTCCTGCCAGGCGGCGACGGCCCGGGTCTGCTCGCCCAGCGCCTCCTGCGCCCGGCCGACGACCAGCAGCGCCTCGGCACGGCACACGGGCTCGTCGACGGAGCTCTGGGCGATCTTCTCGCCGAAGGCCAGCGCCTCGTGCGCCCGGCCCAACCGGAGCAGGGCCCGGGCGTGGACCAGCTGATCGGGCAGGGCCAGGCCGTCCTTGGCGATGGCCGCGGCCCGCTCGGCGTACGCGATGGAAGCGGCCGGTTCGATATTCGCCAACGCCCGCCGCGCCATCCGGCCGAGCGCATCGACCCCCAGCGGCGCGACCTCGCGGGCCGTGGCGTCGGGGCGCAGCCGGACAGCGTCGGCCAGCTCGACCGCGCACTCGGCGTGGGAGGCGACGAACGCGTCCCGCTCGTTCTCGCCGAGGCTCAGTCGCGAGGCGCCGTCGTAGCCGAGCGCCGTGACCGTCTCGGGGGCAGCCCAGCGCGCCAGATAAGCGTGCCGGTCAGCCAGGTCGGCCTTACCGATGCCCGCATACGCCGCCTCGCGCATCAACGGGGTGCTGAACGCGTAACCGCCTCGGACCCGGTGCAGCATGCGGCGTTGCAGCAGCTCGTCGACGGCTCGTTCCAGCTCGACGGCGGCGACCGCGCCGGGCCGGGCGTCACCGGGGGCCCGCCGCTCACGCAGCGCCTCGATCACGCCGGTCGGCACCGTGTCACCGACGACCGCGGCGTCACGCAGCACCGAGCGGGGCTCGCCCGGCAGCGCGTCGATGCGGGCGGCGAGAACCGCGGCCAGGTCGCGGGAGAGCAGCTGACTGCCCATGGAACCGTCGGCGAGCTGCCATCTGCCGGCGGCGTTGGCACCGACGGCCGGCATCAGCGCGCCCCGCTCCATCAGCAGCGTGACCAGCTCGGCGAGGTAGAACGGGTTGCCCTGCGCGGTGGCGAGCAACCGGTCGGCGTCGGACTGCGGAAGCTTTCCCCCATTGAGGTACGACGTGAGCAACCGCGACGCGTCGGCACCCCGCAGCGGGGGCAGCGTGTGGATCTCGGCGTCGGCGAGCCTGGTCAGCGCCCCCGCCGTGCGCACCAGCTCGGGGCGCCCGAGCAGCAGCAGGACAACCGGCCCGTCGAGGCGCGAGAGCACACCGCCGAGCGCGTCGATCGTCTCGGAGCTCGCGTCGTGCAGGTCGTCGACGATGACGACCAGCGGCGCCTCCTTGGCCAGCGCGCTGAGCAGCCCGGCAACAGCCGCGGGGATGGTCTCGGTCTCGGGCAGCGTCCCGCCGGTCGGCTGCCACTCGGCGACCGCGTTGGGGCCGACCGGGTTGGCCGGTGCCTCGCCATAACCGAGCAGCGCGAGCAGCCGGTCCAGGTCGACGTCGGGGGTCTCACCGTCGCGGACCAGCCGGGAGACGACCTTGCGCAGCCGCTCCTCGACCACCGAGCGGGTCATCGTGGCGGCCACGTCCTTGGGCAGGCCGGCGGCCTTGCGGACCAGGTCGGCCAGGGGTGCGAAGCGGCGGCGCTCGCCGAACGCGCGGCAGCGGGCCCGCAGCACCCGTGCGCCCGTGTGGCTGGCGAACCGGCCCGGACCGACGTCGTATCCGGCCGCGAGCCGCTTGACCTCGCCCGCGAACCGGGTCTTGCCGATGCCGGCCTCCGCGGTCATCACCATGACGCGCGGGGAACCGGAGTCGATCACCTCGGCGAGCCGGCCCGCGACGCGGCCCAGCTCGGTCTCGCGGCCCACGAAGGGGGCCTCGTCGCCGAGGCCCGATCGGGTGCCGGGGGCGTCGTGCAGGCCGAGCAGCTCGTACGCCGGGACGGGCTCGCGCTTCCCCTTGAGCCGCAACGCCCGTAACTGTCGCCAGCTGGCGATGTGCCGCGTGCCGGCCGAGGTGCGGGTGCCCGCGTAGACCGCGCCGACCGCGGCGGCGTCGGCCAGCCGGGCAGCGGTGTTCACGGTGTCGCCGATGACGGTGTATTCGATCGAGGCCTGGATGCCCGCGACCACCTCGCCGGTGTTCAGCCCGACGCGCAGGCCCAGCGGCGCGCCGCCTCCACGCTCGTCGTCGAGGACCCGGCGGACTGCACGCTGCATGCTCAGCGCGGCCCGGACGGCCCGCTCGGCGTCGTCCTCATGCGCGACGGGCGCGCCGAAGACGGCCATGATCCCGTCACCGGTGAGCTTGTCGACGTGCCCGCCGAACGTCTTGACCGCGCCGGCCAGGGCGGCGAGCACCCGGTCGGTGACCGCGCCGACCCGCTCGGGGTCAAGATCCTCGGACCAGGACGTGAAGTCGGAGAGGTCGCCGAAGAGCACGGTGACGATGCGCCGCTCCGCCGCCGGGAGTGTTGCCGCAGCGGGCAGCGCCGCACCACAGTTGTGGCAGAAACGGGCACCGGGAACGGCGACGGTCCCGCACACTGGACAGGTCACAGCGGGTCCAACTGTTCAGGGGCCGCCTGTGATTCCCGCCTCAGGTATTCAAGTTGCGCGCGGGCGGACCATTCTGCCGCGAAACGGACACTCGGGTCCACGTCCGGGTAGACCACGTCCACGATCGCCTCGGGCGTGTCGGCCCCGCCCGCCATCGCGGCCCGCACCTGCGCGAGCCTCTGCTCACGGTGGGTCAGATAAGCCGCTGCCAGCTCACCGCAGTCGCTCCGCACCGGGCCGTGACCGGGCAACATCAGAGTTTTGTACGCCCGGAGCGCCCCGAGACTCGCCAGATAGTCCCCGAGATCGCCGTCGGGCCACGCGACAACCGTGGTGCCCCGGCCCAGGATCGTGTCTCCGGTGAAGATCGCGGGAGCCTGCCCGTCGGTGACGGAGAAACACACGGAATCCGCGGTGTGTCCCGGTGTCGGAATCACCTCGACCTCGAGCCCCGCCATCCGCGCCCGCTCCGGCAGAGCATCGCCGTGCTTCGGATCGGCCGCCAGGATCGGGACGCCGCCCAGCATCCGGGACAGCGTCTCGGCACCCTCGACGTGATCGTGGTGGCCGTGCGTGATCAGGATCGCGGCGAGCGGCTGGTGCTCGGCGATCGAGGCGAGGTGGCCGGCGTCATCCGGGCCCGGGTCGATCACCACGGCATCGGGCGAGCCGGGCGCGCGCAGCACCCAGGTATTGGTGCCGTCCAGCGTCATCGGCCCCGCGTTGGGCGCACGCAGCAGCGTGAGCCACCCCGGCAACTGCTCGACCGGCACCGTTTCCACCTGCGACGACACAGACGCCACCCCCCAGCGAATGGTACGTCGCCGAACGCCCCGCAGCCGAGCACGTATTGTGCGACCCGGTCACCCACGGTCACGTCCGGCGACAAAACCCACAGGTCAGGCGATCTCGGCGATGACCTCAACCTCGACGGGAGCACCCAGTGGCAGCTCCGCGACACCGACCGCACTGCGCGCGTGGCGGCCCTGCTCGCCCAGGACGTCACCGAAGAGCTGCGAAGCACCGTTGATCACGGCGGGCTGACCGGTGAAACCCTCGGCGGAGGCGACGAAGCCGGTGACCTTGACGATCTTCACGACCCGGCCGAGCCCGACCAGCGCGTCGATCGCGGCGAGCGCGTTCAGCGCGCAGTTACGGGCCAGCTCGGTGCCCTGCTCGACGGTGACGTCGGCGCCGACCTTGCCCGTGTAGGGCAGCTTCCCGTCGACCATCGGCAGCTGCCCGGAGACGTAGACGTAGTTGCCCGACTGCACAGCCGGAACGTACGCCGCGAGCGGCGGCACCACGCTCGGCAGCGTCAGGCCCATCTCGGCGAGCTTCGCGTAGACCTCCGCGCCACCCTCACCCGCAACCGGCGTCGTCACGATTTGGCCCGCTTCATGTAAGCCACCAACTGGTCCGGGTTCGGCCCCGGCACAACCTGCACGAGCTCCCAGCCGTCCTCGCCCCAGTTGTCGAGGATCTGCTTGGTCGCGTGGACCAGCAAAGGCACCGTCACGTATTCCCACTTCTGCATTGCGCCAGCCTAGTCAGGCAGCCGGAGCTGCCTCGCGGGCATCCGGATTCCATTACGCTCATGGCGGGGAGGTGCGGCCCCCGGGCCTCATCAGGGAGCACGATGACGCAACCGTCGCCAGGCGGGCCCGCGCAGACGACCGCGGGTCTGCCCGAGTGGCCGCCCATGGGCGCATACCCGGGCGAAAACCCCCATCAACCCCCCACGGTCTACCCCGCCGACTATCCGACGGAGGAGTTCGAGCCGCTCATTCCCTGGGCGGCCCAGCACTCGGCCGAGGAGCCGGACGAGGACGAGAATCAGGTCGGCTGGCACCAGCGGCTGTCCGCGGAGCCGTTCCGCGCCAAGCACGAGAAGCCGGGCGAGTGGCACACCCATGCGCCGGACCATCTCGCCTTCGAGCACTCCCCGCCGGCCGAGGTGCAGCCCGGAGTGCAGCACGACGAGCCCGACGAGGCCATCCCGCTCAGCATGCTGCCGCATCCCTGGGAGGTGCCGTTCGATCCGCACGCCACCGAGACGGCGTACGACGACGAGCGGCCGCGGCGGCGTACCGGGCGCTGGATCGTTCTGGCCCTTGTCCTGGTCCTTCTGCTCTTCGCCGGCGGGACGGTCTCGGCCTATCTCCTGCTGCGCGACGCGGACAGCGGCAAGGGCGCGCCCGATCCGGCCACCGCGGTCGACCGCTTCATGACCGCGATCTACACCCAGCAGAACGCGACCGCCGCGGAAAACCTCGTCTGCCGCGAGGCCCGTGATGCCGCCGAGCTGCAGACCAGGGTCAACCAGATCAGGGCGTACGCGACGGAGTACCAGGCGCCGTCCTTCAGCTGGGAGAACCCGTCGGTGTCCGGCCTGAGCACCGAGCGGGCCACCGTCGGCGTCCAGCTGACGATGACCACCGACGACGAGAAGAGCGCCGAACAGCGGCTCACGTTCACCGTCATCCGTAAGACAGGCTGGCTCGTCTGCGACGTCAGCGGCTGACCGGTCTGGTCGTACTCTCGATCTCATGGGGCGAAACGAGTGGCCGGCACGTCTGCACGTCGTGACCGGCAAGGGCGGCACCGGCAAGACCACCGTCGCGGCCGCCCTGGCGCTGGGTCTCGCCGCGGGCGGGCATCGCACCCTGCTGGTCGAGGTCGAGGGCCGGCAGGGCATCGCCCAGCTCTTCGGGCTCGAGCCGCTGCCCTACAAGGAGCTGCGGATCGCCACGCCGCCCAGGGCCGACGGTGAGGTGCGCGCCCTCGCCGTCGACCCCGAGGAGGCGCTGCTCGAATATCTCGACATGTTCTACAAGCTCGGCGCGGCCGGCCGGGCGCTGCGCAAGATCGGCGCGATCGACTTCGCCACCACGATCGCCCCCGGCCTGCGCGACGTGCTGCTCACCGGCAAGGTCAAGGAGGCCACCACGCGCTCCGACAGTGGCCGCCGGGCGTACGACGCGGTGGTGCTGGACGCGCCCCCGACCGGCCGGATCGGGCGGTTCCTCAACGTCACGACCGAGACCGCGCGGCTGGCGAAGATGGGGCCCATCAAGACCCAGAGCGACGGGGTCGCCTCGCTGCTGCGCTCGCCGATCACCTCGGTGCACGTGGTGACGCTGCTCGAGGAGATGCCGGTGCAGGAGAGCCTCGACGCGATCGAGGAGCTCACCGCGCTCAACATCCCGGTGGGCCGGATCATCGTCAACGGCGCCCGGCCGCCGCTGCTGGCCGGCGCACGGCTCACGAAGACCGAGCTCAAACGCGGCCTGATCGCGGCGGGCCTGCCGAGCGACCCGGCATCCGTCGCCGGCCTGCAGTCCGAGGCGAAGGCACATCTGACGCGCCGGGAGCTGGAGGAGTCACTGCGTACCGAGCTCCTCGAGGCCGACTATCCCGTGGTCGAGCTGCCCCTGCTCGACGGCGGCGTCGACCGTGACGGCCTCAACCGGCTCTCCGAACTACTGATGGGTGTCTGACCCGCCACACTCCGCAGCCTCCCACCCCACTTCGGATGCCAAGAGTCAGTACGCTCGAAGCGTGGCTGATCAGACCGCTCCGCTGTTGGACGTCGACGCGCTGCTGGCCGACCCGGCCACCCGCATCGTGGTCTGCTGCGGCGCCGGCGGCGTGGGCAAGACGACCACCGCCGCGGCTCTCGGGCTGCGCGCGGCGGAGGTGCACGGCCGGCGCACGGTCGTGCTGACCATCGACCCGGCCCGCCGGCTCGCCCAGTCGATGGGCCTGACCGAGCTGGACAACACGCCGCGGCAGGTCAAGGGCATCGACACCGAGGCCACCGGCGGTGAGCTGCACGCCATGATGCTCGACATGAAGCGGACCTTCGACGAGGTCGTGCAGACGCACACCTCTCCGCAGCGCGCCGCGGAGATCTTCGCCAACCCGTTCTACCAGGCCATGAGCTCCACGTTCTCCGGCACCCAGGAGTACATGGCCATGGAGAAACTGGGTCAGCTGCGCTCGGCCGACGAGTGGGACCTGATCATCGTCGACACCCCGCCGTCGCGCTCGGCGCTCGACTTCCTCGACGCCCCCGCACGGCTGTCGCGGTTCCTCGACGGCCGGATGCTGCGCCTGCTGATGGCGCCCGCGCGCGGCGGCCGGAGCATGTTCAGCCTGGTCACGGCCTCGTTCGGGGTGTTCTCCCGGGCCGTGCAGAAGATCCTCGGCGCCCAGTTGCTGACCGACCTGTCGGGGTTCGTGGCAGCGCTCGACTCCATGTTCGGTGGCTTCCGGCAGCGCGCCGACGAGACCTACCGCATCCTGCAGGACCCGCAGACCGCGTTCCTGCTGGTCGCGGCCCCGGAGCGGGACGCCGTCCGGGAGGCTGCCTACTTCGCCGAGCGGCTGGTGGCCGAGCGCATGCCGCTGGCCGGTCTGGTGCTCAACCGCACGCACGAGGTCGCGTTCGACTCGATCTCCCTCGCCGAGGCCGAGGCGGCGGCCGCCGAGCTCGACACTGAGGGAGACCAGCAGGTCACCGCGGAGGCGCTGCGGGTACACGCCGGCCTTCTCCGGCAGATCGAGCGCGAGGTGCGCGTGGCCGCCCGCTTCACCGACGCGTTCCCACAGGTCCCGGCGGTGGCGGTCACAGCGCAGCCCGCCGATGTCCATGACGTCGACGGGCTGCGAACGATCGGCACTGCACTCGCGGGATAGGTCAGCGAGTGGAGACCAACACCTTGTCTGCGCCCTTCTCGCGCAGTGCGGCCTCGAACATCTTCCGCCAGCTGGCCACATGCGGGTGCCGTCGCAGCAGCGCGCGGCGCTCCCGTTCGGTCATGCCTCCCCAGACACCGAATTCAATCCGGTTGTCCAGCGCATCCGCGAGGCATTCGTAGCGGACCGGGCAGCTGCGGCAGATTCTCTTGGCCACGTTCTGCTCGGCGCCCTGCACGAAAAGCGCGTCAGGGTCGCCACTCTGACACGCCGCCATGCTGGGCCAGTCGCTGATCATCCCCATCTGTTCACGTCCCCCCTTGCATTCACCCCCTGACGCCCGTTGGCTCATGTCCCCCAAGCCGTACAGACGTCGTGCGATAGCTCGCCGGACCATCATGCTCCGTAGTCGGGCGATTACGCAACGTTGTCCCTCAAATACGTATACCTCGGGAGTTCCGGGCATCCCGTACTGACCGGACGGAGAAAAGTTGCCGTGAATTCTCAGAAATCGTGATGACCTGACGACTGGCGGTACAGACTCATTCTGGGCGAACCGTGACCTTCTCGACGCTTGGTCATCGGCGCCTTTCGCGTACCCTGCTCAGGTGACCTCCTGGATGCGCAGACGCGATCACAACATCTTCGCCAATGCGACCTCGCTGCTGATCTGTGGCCTGCTCGCGGGCGTTGTCGTCGCCGCGGCGGCATTCCCGGCGGTGGCGATGTCAGGCCTTGCGGCAAAGGCGGGCGGCGAAACCTTCGCAAGCCTTCCCAGCGAACTCAAAACGGCCAACACGCCTCAGGTAAGCCGTATCTTCGCTTCTGACAACAAGACGCAGATCGCAGTCTTCTATGACGAGTTCCGCAGCGAAGTGCCGCTGAAGGACATCTCGAAGAACATGCAGAACGCGATCGTCGCGGCGGAGGACCACGAGTTCTTCGAACACAACGGCGTCGACCTCAAGGGCGTCGCCCGCGCGTTCGTCAACAACAAGAGCGGCAAGTCCCAGCAGGGTGCCTCGACGCTCACCATGCAGTACGTCCGAATGTCGCTGGCCTATTCCGCGACAAATCCGCAGGAAGTCGTCGACGCCACCAAGGACACCCCCAAGCGCAAGATCACCGAGATGAAGTACGCCATGCAGGTCGAGAAGGAGCTCTCCAAGGGACAGATCCTGGAGCACTATCTCAACCAGGCGCCCTTCGGAAACGGCTCCTACGGCGTCGCCGCGGCTTCCCAGGTCTACTTCAAGAAGAAGCCCAAGGATCTCTCGGTTGCTGAGGCAGCACTGCTGGCGAGCATGGTGAAGGCGCCCACGGCGTTCAACCCGACCACCGCCAGCGGCTACCCGCAGGCGCTGGACCGGCGCAACTACGTGCTGAACGACATGCAGGAGCTCGGCTTCATCACCCCCGCCGACTACCAGAAGGCGATCGCGGTCAAGATCAGCCGCACGGTCCAGCACGTCGGCAACGGCTGCGTCTCGGTGAAGACGAACAGCTGGGGCTTCTTCTGCGACTACTTCTACCGCTGGTGGCTCAGCCGCGACGAGTTCGGCAGCACCACGTACGACCGCGAGCGCCGGCTCAAGGGCGGCGGCTACCGCATCCAGACCTCGCTCGACATCAAGGCGCAGAACGCGGCCCGCGCGAACATCAGCGACGAGATCAAGGACACCAACAAGAACGCGCTGCTACTCGCCGGCATCCAGCCCGGCACCGGCAAGGTCCGGGCGCTCGCCGCGAACCGTAAGTTCAAGCTCGACGACGCGAACAACAAGATCTCCTCGGACCCCGCCAAGGCGAAGAAGAAGATCAAGAGCACCTACCCGAACACCACCAACCCGCTGCTCAGCGGTGGTGGCGACATCAACGGCTACCAGGCCGGCTCGGTGTTCAAGATGTTCACCATGGTGGCGGCACTCGAGAACGGCTACCCCCTGGCGTATTCGATCAACGCCCCGGCGAAGTACATCTCCAAGTACATCGTCGCGCCCGGCCCGTCGACCTGTAACGGCAAGTACTACTGCCCGTCGAACGCGTCCGCCAGCGAGGCCGGCGTCTTCAACATGTGGACCGGCTTCGGCGCATCAGTGAACACGTACTTCGTGCCGCTGCAGGAGCGGGTCGGCGCCGAGAAGGTCGTCGACGTCGCCAAACGCTTCGGTGTGCAGTTCCGCGCCAAGCAGGACTACGACTTCGCCAACGACGAGGCCTCCGCACACCAGTGGGGCGCGTTCACCCTGGGCGTCTCCTCGTCAACGCCGCTCGACATGGCCAACGCGTACGCAACCCTGGCCGGCGACGGCATGTACTGCACCCCGACCCCGGTCGAGCAGATCACCACGATCAGCGGCGACAAACTCGACGTCGGCAAGCCGCACTGCACCCGGGCCACCTCACCCGACGTGGCCCGCGCCGCGCTCGACGCCGCCCGCTGCCCCGTCGGCGACTCGGCCCAGCTCGGCAACTGCCAGGGCCGCACCGCACCGCAGGCCCACGGCATCATCGACCACCCGATCTACGGCAAGACCGGCACCACCGACCACGACAAGACCGCCGCCCTGATCATCGGCAGCAGCTCGCTCGCCGTCGCGGGCTACCTGGTCAACCCGGACTGGCAGAACCACACGGACCGCATGGACCACTCCATCGTCAACCCCGCGGTGTGGAACACGATGAAGGACTTCCTGAAGGGCAAGCCCAAGGTCCAGTTCAAGCGCCCCGGCAGCAAGAAGATCTCCATCGGCGACCAGCGCTCGATCCCCGACGTCACCTGCGCCACCATCGACAACGCCAAGTCCCGCGTCGAAAGCGCCGGCTTCAGCGCCACGACCGGCCAGGAAGTCGAGTCCGACTGCCCCAAGGGCACAGCCGCGGGCACCAACCCCAGCGGCAGGACCATCAAGAACGGCTTCGTCAGCATCGAAATCAGCAAGGGCAAGAAGGAAGACCCTAAGGACGACAAGGACAAGGACAAGCCGGACGACCCGGCCAAGCCTCCACGTCGTTAGTCGGCACCGACGCCACGAAACGGGCGGGTCACCTTCACCGGTGGCCCGCCCGTTTTCCAGCTCCGTGACTCGTCAGCCGAGCTGACGGCGTACTGATGCTGCGACCCGGCCTCCCTCGGCGCGACCGGCCACTGCGGCCTGGGCCGACTTCATAGCCGGGCCCATCTGTGCCTTGCTGGTGAAACCGCCCGCCGTGAGCGCGTCGGCAACCAGGGTGTCGATCTCCTCATCGGTCAGCTGGGCCGGGAGATAGTGGGCGAGCAGGTCACCCTCGGCGGTCTCCTTCTCAGCCTGCTCGGTCCGGCCGGCGTCCTTGAACGCGGTTGCCGCCTCGCGGCGCTTCTTCGCCTCCTTGGTCAGGACGGCAAGCACCTCGTCGTCTGACAACTCCCGCGCGGCGTTCCCGGAGACCTCGGCGGTGCGGACAGCGGAAAGCGCCATTCGCAGCGTGGACGTGGTGAGCTCGTCCCGGCCCTTCATCGCGGTGTGCAGGTCATCGGTCAGGCGGTCTTTCAGCGTTCCCATGGACGGTCAAACTACTCTTGCCGTCATGCGCAAGCGCCCCCTTATCACCGCAGCCGCCACGCTGACCGCCGCCGGCGCCGCCACTTTCGCGTACGCCGCCCTGGTCGAACGCAACCTTTTCACCCTGCGCCGCTTCGACGTCCCGATGCTGGAACCCGACGCCGAGCCCCTGCGCATCCTGCACATCTCAGACCTGCACATGATGCCTGACCAGCGCCGCAAGCAGGCCTGGGTCGCCGCCCTCGCCGGCACCGACCCCGACCTCGTGGTCGTCACCGGCGACAACATGGCCTCCCCGGACGCCGTCCCGGGCGTCCTGCGCGCCCTGAACCCGCTGCTGGAAATCCCGGGCGTCTTCGTCTTCGGCTCCAACGACTACCGCGGCCCGGTCTGGAAGAACCCCCTGACCTACGTCTTCGGCAAGGGCGAATACGTCCAGGGCGTCGACCTCCCCTCGGAAGACCTCCGGACCGCCCTGACAACCGCGGGCTGGGCCGACCTCAACAACGCCCGCACCACCCTCAAAGCAGGCGGCCGCACCATCGAATTCGCCGGCGTCGACGACCCCCACATCGACCGCGACGACTACCCCTCGGTCGCAGGCCCCGCCTCCCCGGAAACCGACCTGCACATCGGCGTCACCCACACCCCCGCCGCCCGCGTCCTCAACCCCATGGCCGCCGACGGCTTCGGCCTCCTCCTGGCCGGCCACACCCACGGCGGCCAGGTCTGCGTCCCCGCCTACGGCGCCCTGGTCACCAACTGCGACCTCCCCCGAACCATGGCCAAAGGCCTCCACCGCTGGCCCGACTCCAACGCCTTCCTCCACGTCTCCGCCGGCCTCGGCACCCACCCCACCGCCCCCATCCGCTTCGCCTGCCGCCCCGAAGCCTCCCTGCTGACCCTCATCCCCCGCTGAGCCCTTCCGGTGGCCCGCCCCCTCCCCGGGCCACCCCCGCTCACACCTTGAAAATCCCCCGCACCATCACCGCCGCGGTAACCAGCGTCAACCCAGCAATCCCACAGATCACAAACAACCCCGACTGAACCGCCCGATCCCCAATCCCAGCCTGAACAGCAGCAACAAGCGCCGCCGCCGCAGTCCCAGCAAACCCGCCCCCAACCGCAAGCGCCGACTTCGCCACCCCCGCCTGAACCTTCACCTCCCCCAGGCTCCGCCGAGGCCGCTCCACCCTTCCCCCTGGCTCACACATGACCGTTCTCTCCCACTCCGCGGGTGTAGAGGTCGCCGCCAAGCCATCCAGCCCTCACCCTCCGAGGCCCGGTCCCGCCCCACCCAAAGTCATCGAGCAGAGCACTAGCCGGCAGCCACCTGAGTCGTCCCGTGACTACTGGTCTAATGCTTACCGAGCACACGACTAGATGCAACCCCACCCTGCCCGCGCAACGCGCCCACCGACGGCATAGTCACTGGTCAACACCCCTGAAATCCGGGACCAAATTCTTCGCAGACCTGCCACGCCCCACCCGAAACCCGGGCCCCTTGCTCCAACTCCCAGCCACTTGCTCCAAATGTTTGGAGAAACTTGGAGCAAATTTGGAGCAGCCGACAGCATCCTGACCAGCGCCGGACACCAAGAAGAACCGCAGCTCAAGGCCCTTCGAGACGCCGGGGTCAGCGACTCGCCGACTCATCCCAGAGCCATTTGCTCCAAGAACTTGGAGCAACTTGGAGCAAACTTGGTGCAAGCTGTGGCTGGAACGATGTTCGACTTCAACGGCTCTGGGCGCAGCTCGCTTCGACCGACACCAGTCAGCAGGAGATTCGGAGACATGCAGATACCCGTGCCTCCACCGCCGCTGAACGAGCTACTCGCGCGCCTGGAGAGCAAAGACTTCTTCGGCAAGATCGTCCAAGATCTTCCGCACGGGGTTTCTCAGGGCCGATATCTGCACTGGGACTCCATGCGTCACCGGACACCACCGAACGGCCTCACCCACGACCAGTGGTGGGCGGCAACCAAAATCGCCCGGCTGACGGTCCAGCGACGGCTACCCCTGGCCGACGAGCACGGCAAATTCTTCAACTACTGCCTGCCGGATGACGTGATGCGCAACGTCGACTTCGTCATCACCAATACGGGTGGCCGTATCGGGCTGAACGAAGAAGTTGCCAACCCCACCAACAGAGATCAGTATCTCGTCGATTCCCTCATCGAAGAGTCGGTGACCTCCAGCCAAATAGAAGGCGCCTCGACATCCCGGCGGGTGGCACGGGAAATGATCCGCTCGGGAAGGCCACCTCGCGACCGCAGCGAAACAATGATTCTGAACAACTTCCGCGCGATGGAGCGAGTCGGAGAACTGCGGCATGAACCGCTCACCATCGACCTGATCTGCGACCTGCAGCGCATTGTCACGGAAGGCACACTCGACGACCCCGAGTCGGCCGGCAGGTTCCAGACGCCCGCGGAAGCACGGATCGCAGTCTTCGACGACCAGGGAGAACTTCTCCACACTCCGCCACCCGCAGAGACGATCCCCGAACGGATGCAGGCCCTCTGCGACTTCGCCAACGCCAAGTCCAGCACCGACGGGCCATATCTTCCCGGAGTTCTGCGTGCGCTGACGATCCATTTCATGATGGGCTACGAGCACCCTTTCGAGGACGGCAACGGCCGAACAGCGCGCATTCTGTTCTACTGGTCGATGCTCAATCAGGGATTCTGGATCACGGAGTTCATCTCCGTTTCCCGGATCCTGAAGGGTGCGCAGGCGAAGTATGCAAGGTCGTACCTGCTCACCGAGGTGGACGACAACGACCTGACCTATTTTTTCGACTACCACCTCGGCGTCATCCACACCGCCATCGACCACCTGAACCAATACCTCACACGCAAAATGGCGGAGGTCAAGGAGCTTCGCACCAAGCTCCGCAACGAGGCTGACTACCTCAACTCCCGGCAGCTCGCCCTCGTGCAGAACTCGCTGAAGCACCCAGATATCACGTACTCGGTTCTCTCGCACTCGATGTCGCATCGCGTGTCCGGCGAGACCGCGAGGCAGGACCTGGTGGCCCTCGAACAGGCAAACCTGCTGGAACGACGCCGCGTCGGCAAGCGCTTCGTCTATGCCCCGGTGAGCAACCTCGCCGACGCCATCAAAGACCTCAGCGCAACCAGATAGCACATCTGCGGGGGTGCCCGGCCAAATTGCTCCAAACATTTGGAGACTTGGACCAAGCCCTCGAAAAACAGCTCAGGGCCGGTCCCCCTTGCGGAGAACCAGCCCCGACCTGGCGCAACATCTGTCGAGGGTGGCCGGATTTGAACCGACGGCCTCTTCGTCCCAGATTGGGATCGCCGCCTGCGGGCGCCTCTCGATCTATCCAGAACGCCAGGTCACAGCGTCGGCGGATGTCGAGATGCCGGCCAGCTCTTCGAGATCCACTCCCCGATATCCATCAGCGGGCGTAACTGGCTGAACACCTCCCGAGAGGCACGCCGACTGCACGCGGAGACATGAGCGGCCTCACCAGTTGCACCTGCCAGGTCATCAAAGCTAGGTGTGCGTACTCACGTGCTTCTATCGCTTAGGTTGGTAACTTGCCAGGTGGGAAGCGGGGGGACGGTATGGAGACGCAGGTGGATCCGGCGGTCTTGGATGGCGCGGCGGTTCAATGTGACGGCTTGGCGGGGCGGTTGCGTCAGGCGGTCGCCCGCATGGAGCCCGAGAGCCGCGTCGCCATCAACGGGCTGGGCGGTGGGTTCTTGATACGTGCCGCGCTGGAGAGGGTCACCGCTTCGCGTGTTGACGAGTTCGGCAAGTTTGAGCGTTACCTGGGTCAGACCGGGGAGGCGTTGGCAGCTACCGCCGCTGACTATCGCCGGGCCGATGCGGTGAGCGCTGACCGCTTCGCGTTCCTGCGTGAGGGCTAGTTGAGATGGTGAGCTTGCCCGAGCTTCGCGATGCCCGTCTCGACGGCCTCGATACCGCCGGGGATGCCTGGACCACGTTCGGCAAGCACGTCGAGGACCTGGCGGGTGACGCCTCGGCGGACCTGATCGGGCCGTTGCGGTCTTCGCCCTGGGCCGGCCCGGCTGCGGACGCCGCGTTTACGCTGCTCGACAAGGTCGATGACGAGTTCGAGGTCGCGGCCATGCAAACACGCACGATCGGCTCGTTACTCAGCGGTGCCGCCGACGAGCTGCGTGCCTCGCAACGTAGCCTTCGTGCACTGCTCGCCCAGGCTGCGGCTGCGGACTTCGCCATCGGCGACGACGGCAGCGTCACCCCGCCCCAGCTGACGTACGCGGAAATTCACGATCCGGACTCTGCTCTGCTTGTCCAGCAGCGCATGAGCGTCGCGCGGGACTACGCCCAGCAGATCGCTGACATCCTGACTCAGGCCACCGATGCCGACAGCCGGTGCGCACGGGCGCTCGGCGAACTGATCACCGAAACGTTCGGGCAGGAGCCGTACGAGTACGGCGACGCCAAGGACGATGCCCGCGCCGCCGCTGACGCCCTGGGACTGACCGAGGCTGCGATCCCGGCCGGCGGCACCGATCCCCGGCAGGTCAACGCCTGGTGGAAGACCCTCTCCCCCGAGGCGCAGCAGCTGTACCTGACCGCCTACCCCGAACGGCTCGGCAGCCTCGACGGCATGCCCTCCGGGGACAGGGACTTCGCCAACCGTCTCGCTCTGCGCGACTACATCGGCGACAACGTCAACAACCGACTCGATCAGAACAACGCCCAGCAGGACCGGGCGCTGATGCTGCTCGACAAGCTGGAACGCTCAGAACAAGGCCCGGACACCAACCGCTACTTCCTGCTGACGATAGATCCCACCGGCGACGGTCAAGCTGCGGTGTCCATCGGAAACCCCGACACCGCTGACCGTACGGCTGTGCTGGTGCCCGGCGTCGGCACGGAACTCGACGACATCCGCGGTCTCATCAACCGCTCAGCGGACATCAAGACCGCCGCCGGCATCCTCAAGCCGGACGAGCAGGTGGCTGTGATCGGCTGGCTGGGATACGACACCCCGTCACTCAACACCGACATCGTCAGCGCCGCTACCGGCGACAAATCACGAGCCGGCGCCGTCGCACTCGACGGCTTCGTCAACGGACTGCACGCCACCCACGACGGCACCGGACCCGCACACATCACCGCGATCGGACACAGCTACGGCAGCACCGTGCTCGGCGAAGCAGCCAGTCACGGTGACGGTCTCGCCGTGGACGACATCGTCGCGGTCGGCAGCCCTGGCATGCGCGTCACCAACGCCTCCGAGTTCAACGTCCCCACCGACCACGTGTGGGCCGGCGCCGCGGCAGACGACAACTTCGTCGCCCGACCGGAAAACACCGCAGCTAAAATCTCGTTCTGGGGTGATGACATCGGCGAGTTGGCGAACGAACACATCCACGGCCCCGGCCCGCACTACCCCGAGTTCGGCGGCAACGTGCTGACCATCGACACGCACGGCCACTCCGGCTACTGGAACGCGAACTCCACAAGCCTGCGTAATCAAGCCGCCATCGTGGTAGGTAGCTACGACCGCGTCGCGCTTGACTACGGAAAGGCGCCGTCATGACTCGCCTCGGTATCCGACTGCTGACCGCCTGCGTTCTCACCGCGTCCATGCTGGTTGCCTCGTGCAGCAACAGCGACCAGCCCGCAGAGAAGGAGGCCACGTTGCAGGCCAAACCCAAGGCCGAGGTCTCGGCAGCCGTACGCGACCAGGCCCAAGCAATCGCCGATGCCGCAGGCGGTCAGCTCACAGACTTCACGGACCGCAGCGCCCCCTGCGAAGGCCCGAACGGAGAGACCACCGACGACGGCCGCTGGAACCTGTCCGGCTTCGCCGCAATCCCCCTCGTCGCCGACAAACACGCAGCCGCACTCCAGGCCATCCACGACGCGTGGCAGAGCCAAGGCTGGGACATCACCGAGAACCGAACCTTCAAGGACGGCGGCGGATCCGTCGCCGGCCGGAACCCGCAGAACGGACTGAACGCCACCATCACCAGCAGCGACCCACCGAAGCAACTCGCCGTCATCATCGGCTCCGCCTGCTACCGCCCCGCCCAAGGCGAAGACCCCGCCAACGACTAACCACTGCTTGAACAGCGCGAACGTCCCGCTCCGAGCCCGAAACCTAAGGCCTCCGGCGCAAACGGCATTGGGTCACCCCTCGGCCGGCGGCCTGCCGACGTCACCCAGGGAGTCCAGGAGACGTTCGCGAGCGGCGCCCAGACGAGTGCTGTAGTCAGGCATGAAGACCTCGGCGAGTGACGTCTCCAGCGCTCCGGAGATCGCGTACATCGGCGACCACACCGCGCGGTCCTGGTTCACGAGATCGTTGAACTCAGGGCTGTTCATCATCATCTCGTAGAGCCAGTCCGACAGGACGAGCGCCTGATCTCTGGTGAGCTTGATCGTGAACCCGTCATCAGCCACGCCCGAAGGCTACGCACTGGCTGCTGAACCTCGTCGATCAACCTTCGACGGAAGCGGATGTACGCAGTCACCCGGCCGCCCCCTCCAGCGATCCCGGAAGCCGGAGCGCTCCCACCGGAGGTATCTCTATGGCAGGGCACCCACTCCAGCATCGGCCGGTGCGCCGCTCCTCGCCGAGCGTGCCGCGCTGTTGTCCGGCCGAGATGGCGCTCCGAAGAAACTACAAGATGACCGCATGGGCCACACGGATGGATCAGTGCAGGCGCGCTATTCGCACCCCACAGCAATCATGCGCCGACGCCTTATGGATGATTTGAGCGAACTGTGGATGGGCGCCTATGTGCGCGCAACTCAAAGTCCTTAAGATCACCCGTTGTGACCCTTGACCAGCTTCTACGACGACTCTAAATTACCGCGAAATAAAAGAGCTCTCACGCCGAGCCGGGTAATGCAAATAATCGACGAAGTTCAGAACAACGGATCCTGTCGAGAATTTAACACTTCCTCGGCAATAAAATCGCTTTCCACACCTTCAATAATCTCTAGATTCGAAGGATTGTAAACCCAGAACATACGGCCCTCTTTCTCTAGGGTTCCATCAAGCTTAAGGCTCGCTTCCTGCCTGTGCGCATCCATAGCAATTTCGTATTGTTCAGCCGAAAGTCGGATACGAGCTTTCCGAATATCCGCACCGTCTTCAACATTTAGTCGGATAACTCGATCACCGCTATCAGTTGAACGACTGAGGAGCGTAACCTCGCCAATCAAACTCACCCGCAATGGTTCAGGATTTCTCGCAAGCTCATGGGAAGCGCGGTCCAAGACCGGAACATCAGCTGGCGTGAATGCAAACTCCCTTGGGGTGATCCGCCCTTCTTCACTGGACAACCGTGCTATCTCGACGGCTGCTTCACTACCTTGTGCCAGATCCCGGAGCGCTTTTGTAAATTCGTAGGAAACACCTTGGGGAACGGCTTCAAGGAAGACCTCCATGCGAGATGATCGCCGAAACTCGTCCAAGCATTCTCGGGTAACGGAGAGGGCCCGCTCAAAAGTGTCTAGAATCTGCCTTCCCGAATAAGATTCTCCGCCGTAATCTTCACTGAGAAGGCTTTCTTCAAAGTACCGGCTCGCCGGGAAAATTTGTCGCGCCGGTGTAAGTGCGGTGATTACGAAGCTACCGACTTCAGTTTGACCCATAAAGCTTTTCTCAAGAAAACGCTTCGCTACGTACGCGCTGGCATTCCCGTGGTATCTTCGAGCCTCTCGCGTAGCCTTTGCCGAGGCTCCAAGTTGCGCGCGGGCCGAGGCGTAGAGCCTCTCACCATCTTCCCATGCGATAATCGCAGCTTCGGATGGCGTTGACTTCTTCCATCGCGTTGCCTCAAGCGAAGAAGAAGCTCGCATCTCCAATGTTTGGGAAAGCTTGCGAGCCTCACGGCCATACTGGCTATATATTCGACGCTGAGCCTTAGTCACGAGACTCAGGTAATCATTTCGACTTGGGTCGAGGGGAATAAGTAGCTCTGCGTCACCCTCATCTTCATCTTCGTCCGGGCGCCAAACTTCGTACAACCCGGGCTCCCGCGAGACTGGCGTCCAATCGAAGTGCCTCAGAAGAGCCGTAATACGCTCCGCAAGTAGCACGTCACTGCCAGTATCAAAATCGGCCGGGGACTGCCAGTCACTCATGGCGCTTCCCCTTTCCCGATTCTCTCCATCATCGCACAGAGCGCAATGTCATCAAAGACCTGGGTAAGAGGCGCGTTGACTGCGACATAACCAGAAGCTGAGGAGGTTTCACCCGAAAGGTTCACCCAGTAACACGCATGGTGGAGAGTTAGACCCTTTTTGCGAACATAGGTCCAGTGCGCTGGATCTACGGGCTGCTTCATGATCACGACAATTTTGTGGACGCTCAACGGCGCTGGCGCGGCGTAATAATCAAAACGATCGCGGCGCATTTTCGTCGAAATTTCTTTTTCCGAAATGTTGGCTTGGCTAGCGGTAGATTTAAGCTGAATTTCTAGCCGTGCAGTATTGTCTGTGAAATTCACATGCGCCGAATGTCGTTGCCGGAGTTCAATATCTATTCCGTCATCGATTTCCGGCTGAGTAACAACACATCCCGCCGCAGCAGCAATCGCCCGGATATAGCTCAGCTGTAGCTGCTCCATGAAATCAGTGGTCCGCTTGGAGTGAAGTCCTCGGATTGCCGCATTCCTACTCGACTGAGCTCCAGGAGGCGCCGACATTCAGCCAGGATAGCGGAAGTACTTCGGCCGAGGACAGTGTCGCGCGTTATCGCGCGTCAAGCATGAACTCAGACCGCATCCAAGCCGTTTCGAGGCGACACCGAGAACCCTGTTACCGCGGAAGCAGCGACTTCTCAAAGCCAGGTACCGCTAGGGTCATTGCAAGCGCCTGGCTACCGGGCGTCGTCAGCCGCCCTTCATCCGTTACGCGGTTGTCTGCTCCGCGGCCCCAACAACGAGGCTGACGCGGACTCTGCCGGTGATGTTACCCAACTCACGCTCTGACCCCCGACTTGAGTTATAAACCCTGACCGCCAAGTTGCACTCAGCCAAGGCGGCGATGCTCAAAAGGCTACTAGAAACAAGATCATCTCCAGGATTTTCTCCAGAACAGGGGTGGAGAACGAGGCAGGCCCGGTCCTCCGTGATGGAGAACCGGGCCTGACCTGCACCTTCTCGGTCGGGGTGGCCGGATTTGAACCGACGGCCTCTTCGTCCCGAACGAAGCGCGCTACCAAGCTGCGCCACACCCCGATGCGTGCTGGACAATAGTATCCGACACCCACCCGGACGCGAAATCGGTATACCCCCCACCGTAAAGCCGCAGCTCAGCCGCGCTGTCAGCTCGTGGTCAGGGCCTGCTTGTAGAAGTCGGCGGGGTCGGCGGCGAGGGAGGCCTTGACCATCGCGCTCCAGTCGTCGGCGAGAGCCTCCAGTTTCCCGGCCTCCAGGGCGTCGAGGCCGGCGGCCACCACCGTGGTGGGGGCGACCTTGGGGCCGTCGTAGAAGGCGGCCATGTCGGTGTCGGCGGCGCCGAGGAAGAGGCCGGTGACCAGGGTGTTCTGGGCGGCCAGCTCGAGGCGGACGCCGTTGGTCATGTTCCAGGCCGCTGCCTTGGCCGCCGCGTAGGCGTTCGAGCCGTCGTACGCGAACCAGGACAGCGCCGACAGCACGTTGAGGATCGCGCCGCCTGCGAGTTGCGGGGCGAAGGCTCGGATCATGTTGAGGGTGCCCCAGAAGTGGGTGTCCAGTTCCCGGCGGATGTCGTTCAGGTCTCCCGTGACGAGGCTGACGCCGGTGGAGATGCCCGCGTTGTTGATCAGGATGGTGACGTCGGGGGCGGCGAGGGCTGCTGCGGCGATGGAAGCCTGGTCGGTGATGTCGAGTTCGAGGGGCGTTACGCCGGGGATGTCGATGCTGGAGGCGCGGCGGGCCGTTGCGTAGACCTTGGCTGCCCCTCGGTCGAGGAGGGACTGGGTGAACTGGCGGCCGAGGCCTCGGTTGGCGCCGGTGACGAGGATGGTTGCTCCGCTGATCTGCATGGCGGTTACGCTAGAACCTGACGTTGACGTCAGAGGCAAGGGTTGCGACGGGAGTCACTGTGCGGAGGTGTCACTGTGCGGATCGGTGAGTTGGCGGAGAGAGCGGGCGTGAGTGTCCGGGCGTTGCGCTACTACGAGGAGCAGGAGTTGCTGGCCTCGGAGCGCAGTGCGAGCGGGCAGCGTCACTATCGCGAGGATGCCGTCGATCGGGTGCAGCTGATCCAGATGCTCTATGGGGCCGGCCTGTCCAGCAAGACGGTCGCTGAGCTGCTGCCGTGCGTCGATGCCAAGGTCAACACGCCGGAGTCGCGGGCCCGGCTCGCTGACGAGCGGGAGCGGATCAATCAGCAGATCATCGATCTCACCCGTACGAGGGACCGCCTCGACGCCGTCATCGAGCTCTCCCAGAGCCCTGCCAGCGGCTGCACGATCGTCGAGGAAGCGCTCTACGCATGACGCCGGTGTGCGAGGTCGTGATCACGGCCGCCGACGCCGAATGGCTGGCCGGGTTTACGAGGCGGTTGGTGGAGGATCGGCTGGCCGCGTGCGGGCATCAGATCACCCCGATCCGGTCGATCTACCGGTGGGACAACGCGGTTCACGACGAGGCCGAGGCGCGGGTAGCCCTGCACACCCGCGCCTCGCTCGTACCCGAAATCATTGCCCGGGCTGACGCCGAGCACGCGTACGACGTGCCCTGCGTCCTGGCTCTGCCGATCACTGACGGCAACCCGGCCTACCTGGAGTGGATCATCCAGGAGACCGGGACGACGGCTTAGGCCGCGGCCTCGAGGGCGGCGCGGGTCAGGAGGGCGCGGAGGGTGATGCCGGCCTCGGACAGGGCCTCGCTGCCACCCTCCTGGCGGTCGATGACGCAGAGGGCGTGGTCGACGTGGGCGCCGAGCTTGCGGAGCTCTTCGGTGGAGATGACGACCTGGCCGCCTGAGGTGACGACGTCCTCGATGATCAGGACGCGGCGGCCGGCGACCTCGGCGCCTTCGGAGAGGCGGGCGGTGCCGTACTGCTTGGCCTGCTTGCGGACGAAGGCGGTGGGGAGTTTGGCGTGGCGGGCGACCGCGGTGACGACCGCGATGCCGCCCATCTCCAGGCCGGCCAGGACCTCGGTGCCCTCGGGGATGAGGACGGCCATCTGTTCCGCGAGCTGGTCGAGCAGGACCGGGTCGGCCTCGAACTGGTACTTGTCGAAGTATTCGGTCGCGGTGCGGCCGGAGCGCAGGACGAACTCGCCGGTCAGGCGGCTCACGTCGCGGACCTGCCGCGCAAGGTCTGAGTCAGTCACGAGGTAACAGCCTAGGAGGTCTCTCAGCGAACTCTCGAACCGGTCGATCAGAAGATCATGCAGAGTCTCACGGACCGGTGGTTCGGGGTCGGGCACAGTGTGGCGCCGGATTCCGCCAAGGCGGGGGCGGAGGCCACGGCGGCTGCGCTGTCCGGGCGTACGCCAAAGGCCGTCTTTGTCTTCTGCTCGGTCAACCATGCCGTGCCCGCGTTGCTCGACGCCGTCCGGGCCGAGGCCGGGCCTGGGGTGACGGTCGTGGGCGGCAGCAGCCTCGGCGAGATCTCCTCGGAGGCCGGGGCGACAACCGACGGCGTGGTGGTCACGGCCCTGGGTGGGGACGGGTTCGATGTCCGTACGCGCATCGCGTACGTCGGCGGCAACGGTCACCGCGAAGCCGGCGCCGACGTGGCCCACGCGCTGGACGGGATGGACCGGCCGCACACCGCGCTGATGATGATCTGCGAGGGCATGTCCGGCAACCCGCACGAGATAGTCCGGGGCGCCTACTCGGTGGTCGGCGCCGCCGTGCCGCTGGTCGGCGGGCTGGCGGCCAACGACACCGGGAAGCGCTCGTTCCAGTTCCACGACGACCGGGTGGTCTCCGGCGCGGTTGTCGGTGTCGCGATCGGCTCGGACGCGCCGATGGGGGTGGGTATCGCGCACGGCTGGCACCGGGTCGAACCGCCCATGGTGATCACCGGCAGCGACCAGACCCGGATCCTGGAGCTGGACGGCGAACCCGCGCTGGACGTGCTGCTGCGCCGCCGGGGCATGACAGAGCCGGCGGAGCTGTTCGCGAACAACACCCGGTTGCAGGCGATCGGGCTGTCCCGGCGCAGTGGCGAGGACATCCGGATCATCGTCGCGGCGGACGAGGCGGACCGTTCGCTGATCGGGCTGGCCACGATGCCGCAGGGGGCCATCTGCTGGCTGATGGACAGCGACCACGAGTCGCTGGTCGCCGGGGCCACCACGTCGTGCGAGGAGGCGGTCGCGGGGCTCGACGGGCGGCCGCCGATCGGGGTCTTCACGTTCGACTGCGGTGGGCGGCGGGGCGCGCTGGGCGATGAGGGCATCCGCGCCGAGGCTGCGACGATCACCGCCGCGCTGCCCGGTGTGCCGTTCGGCGGGCCGTACACGATGGGGGAGATCGCCCGGATCCGTGGTTCGCTCGGGACCCATGCCCTGACCCTCGTCACGCTTGCGCTGGCCTGACGCATGTATACGTGGTCAACGCATCAGCTCACCGAGTATTTCACCGCCGTGAACGCGTCGGCGGACGAGACCGCGGCCATCTCGCTGGCGGTCGAGCGCGCCTGCGAGATGGTCGAGGCCGAGGCCGGCGCGGTGGTGCTCGGCGATCGGGTGCACGGCGCGTGGGGGTTCGGGTCGGACGTACCCACCAAGGGAATTCTCTCGATCGCCAGGGCGCCGGGCACGTTGCCGGTCCCTGCTTTAGGCGATTTGTACGCGGTCCCGAGCGCCCTCGGCGAAGCGATCGAAGGCGCGCTGATCGTGGGCCGCCTCGACGAGCCGTTCACCCCCGAGGAACGCCAGATGCTCCAGGGCATGGCCCAGGTCCTCGGCGTCGCCCTGCGCAGCATCCGGGTGCTGATCGACGAGCGCACCCTGCGTGCCGAGCGGGAACGCGAGGCCACCGAGCGGCTGATCCTGCTGGAGCAGGCGCAGACCCGGCAGCGGCTGGTCGAGACGCTGCTGACGATCCAGCGCGCGATCTCCAACCGTAAGCCGCTGCCCGAGATCCTGGACGCGGTCACCAGCGGGACGGCGGCGCTGCTCGGCGGTGCCCCGGTGGCGTTGATCCTGGCCGAGGGGGGCCGGGGCCGGCGGCTGAGCGTGGCGTCGACCTCGGGCCCGGAAGGCTACGACTTCGCCGACCCGGACAGCTCGCATACCGAGGCGCGGGAGGCCATGGCCACTGCCCAGGTGATCGTCCGGGCCGTCGATCCGCACGATCCGGCCTGGGGCACGATCGTCGCCACCCCCGTACGCGTGACCGGCGAGATGGCCGGCGCCCTCGTCGCGCAGCTCCCCGGATCTGTGGACCAGTACTCGGAGCAGCGCGAGCAGCTAGCGGCGTTCGCTCAGCAGGTGAGCCTGGCGCTCACGGATGCTCGTACGGTCGAAGCCGTCCGCGAGGCCCACCACGACCCGGTCACCGGCCTGCCCAACCGTGGGCTGTTCCTGAAGATCTTCAACCGGGTGCTGGCGTCGCGGGCCGCGCTCACCGAGCCGACCAGCGTGCTCTTCATCGACCTGGACAGGTTCAAGGCCGTCAACGACAGCCTCGGCCACGAAGCCGGCGATCAGTTGCTGGCCGCGGTCGCGGGACGGATCCGGGCATGTGTACGCGCGAGCGACACCACGGCACGCCTCGGCGGCGACGAGTTCGCCGTCCTGCTGCACAACTCGCCCGTGGACGCGGCGACCGCCGTGGGCGAACGGGTGATCGAGACGGTCAAGGAGCCGTTCAACATCGCCGGGCGGGACATCTTCATCGGCGCCAGCGTCGGGGTCGCGATCACCCGGGCCGCGGCCGCGAACTCGGACACCCTGCTGAGCAACGCGGATCTGGCGATGTACCGGGCGAAGAAGGAGGGTCCCGGCAAGGTCGTCGTCTACGAGCCGCACATGCACACCGAGGCGATCAACTACCTGAGCCTGCGTACGGACCTGCAGCGCGCACTCCAGGAGCATGAGTTCCGGTTGCAATACCAGCCACTCGTACGCCTCGACACCGGCGAGACCGCGGGCGTGGAGGCGTTGATCCGCTGGCACAACCCCGCGCGGGGGCTGGTGTCGCCCGTGGACTTCATCCCGATCGCCGAGGAGTCCGGGCTGATCGTCGAGCTCGGACAGTGGGTGCTGGAGACGTCGGCGGCGCAGGTCGCGGCGTGGCGGCGTACCCATCCGGATCTGACCTTGAATGTGAATGTCTCGGGTCATCAGCTTGTGCACCCGAGGTTCGCGGCGAACGTGACCCGCGCGCTCGCGGTGGCCGGCCTGCCCTCGGGGGCGGTGACGCTGGAACTGACCGAGTCGGTGCTGATGAGCGACCCGGATGCGGCCGTCGCGTCCCTGGCCAGCCTGCGTGAGCTGGGCGTCCAACTGTCCATCGACGACTTCGGGACGGGTTACTCGTCCCTGGCCTACCTGCGGGAACTGCCGGTGGACGAGCTGAAGATCGACCGCGCCTTCATCGCGCGGGCCGAGCTCACCGGCGAAGATCTCGCATTGGTACGCACCATTGTCGAACTGGGCCACATCCTGGGACTGCGCGTGGTGGCCGAAGGCATCGAGAACGCCGCCCAGCTCGAGGCGCTCCGCCGGCTGGGTTGCTCCTACGGTCAGGGATACCACCTGTGCCGCCCGAGCAACCCCGCGGACATCCCGCAGGTCCTCGCGCGACGGTCGCTCACCGCTGTTCACCCGTAAGCGTAATTGATCAGCAGCTTGGGTAGAGGGATGTCCTGTTTCGGCTACTTTGCGAATTAGCCAATACCTCTGAGAGGTTCGTCGTGACCCCCTTCGCGCTGCTCTTCCTGATCGCTCTCGCCGGCTCTTCCTGTTTCGCCATCGGCCGCGCACTCGGCCGCGGCGAACGATACGAAAAGGGCTACCGTGAGGGCTTCCGCGACGGTGAGACCGGATCCCTGGCCCGCGCCGCACGCCTGATCCAGCTCAACGACCGCCGCTCGATCGCACCGGCCGTGGAATCCATGCTGGTGCCCGGCCCGGTGCCCTATCTGCTGCCGCAGCGCGGGACGGCACCCGTGGTCGTCGGAGTGCCGGCCCGCCCGCAGCTCGCAGTGTGACAATCAGCAGTAGAGATTGGCTCCCGGGCTGACCCCGAGAATCGCGGTGAACCGGTTGTACGCGTCCACCCGGCTCTGCACCTGCGCGGGATTACGCCCGTCGCACTCGAGCGAACCGTTGATGCTCCGGATCGTCTGACCGAAACCAGCGCTGTTGACCATGGCGTCGTGCGGCGTCATCGTGCCCGGCCCGCGCTGCGTCATCCAGTACCAGACAGCGGTCTGATAGGCCACCGACGCCTCGTTCTTGACCCGGTCAGGATTGTTCAGCAGGTCGATCCCGAGCGCGTCCCCGGCAGCCTTGTAGTTGAAATTCCAGCTCAGCTGAATAGGCCCACGCCCGTGGTACGCGGACTGCCCCGCCGGACACCCGTACGACTGGCTGGTGTCACAGTAGAGCGGCCAGTTCGCCTGGTTCTGCTCCTCGACGTACACCAGACCACCGGACTCGTGGTTCACGTTCGCGAGGAAAGCCGCGGCTTCCTGCTTCTTCACCGTGTCACTGCCGGTCGTGGTGAACGCCGGATACTTCTTCACGGCGTCGACCAGGCCCGCGTACGAGTAGAAGCCGATCCGGCTCGGGAACATCTGGTTGAACTGCGCCTCGGTCACCGGGAAGCTGGAGTTTCCCGGCGGCTGCGTCGTCGGCGGCGTGGTGCCACCGGAGCAGGAGTACGGCTCCCAGTACCAGGTGCTGATGATCGGGTCATAGCCCGGGTTCTCGTTCTTCGCCCGGTAGTAGCCCCCGTTCGAGTACTTCACAATCGAACCGGCCGGATACCACGTCCCCGCCACCCAGTTCGGGTAGCTGCACCCACCGGGCGGCGTCGTCGGGTCGCTCCCGCCACCACAGGCCCCGTTGTCGGTCCACACCCCGGACCCACCGGTACTGGGCGTCTCCCCCTGCGTCCACCACTTCGCGGTCCAGTTGTGCGCACTGTAGGAAGCCCGCTGCCCACCGGTGTAAACCGTCGAGCTGCCGTACGCCGCCACGCAGGCCTCGGCCGCATTGGAAGCGGTCATCGGAACAATCGCCGTCGCGACACCGGCCAGCACCACACCAACTATCGCCATGAGCCGTCTTCTGGGCATGGATCACCTTTTTCGCGTGGGGATGAGGGGGAACACATAGATTGAACTAGATGGCCTGCTTCGCGGCAATATCTATTAGGAAACTTCAGAGATTAAAACAATTCCCCCACCGATTGACCGGCCGCAGCTGCCGCTCCCGAGACCACCACGGCGGCGGCAGCTCCCGCCGTCAAGAAGACCACCGCCGCACCTGCGAAGAAGGCGGCGCCCGGCTTCGGCGATCCCGTGCGCGACGGCAAGTTCGAATTCACGGTCAGCAAGATGGACTGCTCGAAGTCCGAGGTCGGCAGCTCGTTCCTCAACAAGAAGGCACAGGGCAAGTTCTGCCAGATCACGGTGAAGGTAGAGAACATCGGCAAGGAGGCTCAGTATTTCGACGGTTCGTCGCAGAAAGCGCTGGATGCCAAGGGCACCGAGTTCTCGAACGACGGGGCTGCCGAGATCTACGCCAACGAGAACAGCGAGACGTTCCTCAACGAGATCAACCCCGGCAACAGCGCGAGAGGCAAGCTGATCTTCGACGTTCCGGACTCGGCCAAGCTCACCAAGCTCGTCCTGCACGACAGCATGTTCTCGGGCGGCGTCGAGGTGGCGTTGTCCTAGCTTCTGTCGTGCCCGAGCAGGTGGGCGAGTTGCTCGGTCGGGGAGGTGGTGGCGGCTGCAGGGACCGGGTCGGCGTACATGACGCCGCGGAGGCGGTCCGGGATGACGGTGGCTGCGTGGTGGAGGCATCGGTCGGCGATCCCGTCGGGTGCCTCGCTCGGCTGGCCGGTTGCGACGGCCAGGTCCCAGCCGTGGGTGACGGTTTCGACGGTGAAGCCGCGGGCGGCGTTCAACGCCGTGCATGGACCCCACGGTGCGGTGACCTGGTCGTCGGGGGTGAGTTCGAGCCAGGCGGCGCGGATCTCGGCGGCCAGCTCGGCGTAGGTGGCGGCCGGGCCGGCGTCGGGGACGTCCGTGATCACGTGGGGGATGGCTCGGGTGGAGATGCCGCGGGCCGTGCCGAGGCCTCGATGGGCCGTGCCCAGGAGGTGGCCCTGCAGGGTTCGGACGGTGAAGTCCTTGCAGGGGGTCGGGCGATCCAGGTCAGCGGCGCTGGTCGCGTGCATGAGGGCGGTTACCCAATTGAGGGCGGTGAAGTAGTCCTGGCCGAATTCCACGGCTCTTGATATCAGGACCTGGCGATCTCGGCGGCGAGCATCTCGGCGATCTGGACCGTGTTGAGGGCGGCGCCCTTGCGCATGTTGTCGCCGGTGATGAAGAGGTCAAGGGCCCGGGGGTCGTCCATGGCCCGGCGGATGCGGCCGACCCAGGACGGGTCGGTGCCGACCGCGTCGATGGGCATGGGGAATTCGCCGGCCTCGGGGTCGTCGACGAGGATGACGCCGGGGGCGTTGCGGAGGACCTGGCGGGCCTCGTCGGCGGTGATCTCGGAGCCGAAGACGGCGTGGACCGCGACGGAGTGGCCGGTGACGACGGGGACCTGGACGCAGGTGGCGGAGACCTTGAGGTCGGGCAGGGCGAGGATCTTGCGGGACTCGTCGCGGAGTTTGAGCTCGTCGGAGGACCAGCCGAGCGGGCCGAAGTCGCCGGCCCAGGGGACCACGTTGAGGGCGAGCGGGGCCGGGAAGGGGCCGAGGTCGTCGCCGACCGCCTGGCGGACGTTGCCGGGGCGGGAGCCGAGGGTGCGGTCGCCCGCGACCTTGCTGAGCTGGTCGTGCAGGATGTCGACGCCGATCTGGCCGGCGCCCGAGACCGACTGGTAGGAGGCGACGACCAGCTCGCGCAACTCGTACTCGTGGTGGAGCGGGGCGATCGCCATGAGCATGGTCATGGTGGTGCAGTTGGCGTTGGCCACGATGCCGCGCGGGCGGTAACGCAGAGCCTCGCCGTTGATCTCCGGCACGACCAGGGGGACGTCGCGCTCCATCCGCCAGGCGGGGGAGTTGTCGACGACGGTGACGCCGCGGCCGGCGGCGATGGGTGCCCATTCGCGGGAGAGCTCGTCGGGGATGTCGAACATCGCGACGTCGACGCCGTCGAAGACCTCGGGGGTCAGCTCCTGGACGGTCAGCTGCTCACCGCGGCAGGGCAGCTCCTTGCCGGCCGAGCGGGCCGACGCGATCAGCCTGATCTCGCCCCACACGTTGCGGCGGGAGGTCAGCAGCTCACGCATCACCGTGCCGACGGAGCCGGTGGCTCCGACGACCGCGAGGGTGGGCTGCCGACCCATGGCCGGCTTTACCGGCCGGTCCCCGCGTAGACGACGGCAGTCTCGGTCCCACCGAGCTCGAACGTGTCGTGGACCGCGCGGACGGCGGTGTCGAGGTCGCTGTCGCGGCAGACCACCGAGACGCGGATCTCCGAGGTGGAGATCATCTCGATGTTGACGCCGGCCTCGCCGATGCAGGCGAAGAAGGAGGCCGCGACGCCCGGGTGCGAGCGCATCCCGGCGCCGATCAGCGACACCTTGCCGACGTGGTCGTCGAAGAGCAGGCTCTTGAACTTGATCTGTTCCTTGATCTTGTCCAGCGCCGCCATCGCGGTCGGGCCGTCGGCCTTCGGCAGCGTGAACGAGATGTCGGTGCGCCCGGTGCCCTCGGTCGACACGTTCTGCACGATCATGTCGATGTTGATCTCGGCCTTGGCGACCGTCTCGAAGATCCGGCCGGCCGAGCCGGGCTCGTCGGGCACGCCGACGATCGTGATCTTCGCTTCGCTGCGGTCGTGGGCGACCCCGGTGATCAGTGCTTGTTCCACGCCAGGGTCCTCCATCGAGCCGGTGACGAACGTGCCTTCTTTGTTCGAGTACGAAGAGCGTACGTGGATCGGCACCTTGAAGCGCCGCGCGTATTCCACGCATCGCAACATCAGCACCTTCGCCCCGCCGGCGGCGAGCTCCAGCATCTCCTCGTAAGTGATCTTCTTGATGTGCTGGGCGTCCGGCACGATCCGCGGGTCGGCGGTGAAGACGCCGTCGACGTCGGTGTAGATCTCGCAGACGTCGGCGTGCAGCGCCGCGGCCAGCGCGACGGCGGTCGTGTCCGAGCCACCGCGGCCCAGGGTGGTGATGTCCTTGGTGTCCTGCGAGACGCCCTGGAACCCGGCGACGATCGCGATCGCGCCCTCGTCGAGCGCGGTGCGCAGCCGGCCCGGTGTCACGTCGATGATCCGCGCCTTGCCGTGCCGCGACGTCGTCAGCACCCCCGCCTGCGAGCCCGTGTAGGACCGGGCCTCGTAGCCGAGGTTGTGGATCGCCATCGCGAGCAGCGCCATCGAGATGCGCTCGCCCGCGGTCAGCAGCATGTCCAGCTCGCGGCCGGGCGGCAGCGGGGTCACCTGATTGGCCAGGTCGAGCAGGTTGTCGGTGGTGTCACCCATCGCGGACACCACGACCACCACGTCATGACCGGCCTTGCGGGCATCCACGACGCGCTCCGCCACACGCTTGATGCGCTCGGCGTCGGCGACGGACGAACCGCCGTACTTCTGCACCACCACGGCCACGGCAGCCGGCCCCTTCCACATGAAGCTCGACAAAAAGTCTGAAGAGCGCGTCAATCGCTGACCAGACTAGCCGCGACCCGGCTCGGCCCCCGCATGCGATCCCAGAATCCGGCCGGTTGACCACAACACGCTGTGAACGGACGACGGCACCGCGACACGCCGACGCGGGGTTCCGGGGCGGCAACGGCCGCTTCGCGCACGGGGAGGCGAGAATGTCTCGATGCGCTCCCGCCCCCTCTCGCGCGTTTTGTCCGCCCTGGCCGCCACCATGCTGACCGCCGGGCTCTCGGCGTGCGGCGATGAGCCCGCGGAGCCGACCGCCGGCCCCTCGCCGTCGGCCAGCGCACCCGAGGAGGACGTCACCGATGCCCGCGTCGAGCTGGCCGCCCGCGCTGCCCGGGCGGAGGATCACCGGTTCACCGCGCTCTACACGTTCGACGTGCCGGGTGAGTCCCAGCGCTCGGTGATGGCCACGATGGCGACCGACGGGAGCTGGCGGGTGGACATCCCGCGTGGCGCGCTCGGGGACACCGCGGATGTCGCGATCGCCGAGACCGAGGCCGGGTTGTTCCAGTGCGCGGTCTCGTCGGCGACCTACCAGGTGGTGCCGTCCTGCGTACGCGTGGCCGACCGGGGCGACCGCGTCCCGAAGAAGTACGACCCGAAGGCCGAACGGGTCTTCCGGCAGTGGCTCCCGGTCTTCACCGACCGCCAGTCCCCGCTGTCGGTGACCGCCGCACAGCCGCTGCCCGGGTCGACGGGTAACTGTTACTCCATCGACTCGATCTCCGCTTCGCTCTCCGCGCCGGTCGACGTCGGCATCTACTGCTACGCCGAGGACGGCCTGCTCACCGCGGCCCGCGTCGGCTTCGGAACCCTGACCATCGCGGGTACGCCCGCCGCGCCCCCTTCCACCATCGATCTCCCCGGCCCCGTGACCGGCGGCGACCCGATGGGACTGGACGCGCCCCCACCGCCGCCGGTCGAGCCGGCCACCACGCCGTCGGACAATCTCGTGGTGCCGTCCCCGTCCGCGTGACGCTCGCCGCGTGCCCTTCTGTTCCCACGATCCGGGCGTAGAGTTAGCCGCGGCCGTTCGGTTCACGTAGGGTTGATCTCGACATGCTGCACGCGTTTCTTCTCCTTCGCTGCCGCGACGAGGCCCCATCACAGGCCGGCACCTCGTCGCGGAGTTGATGCGCGCCGGTCGTTCCTCGTGAACTGACCACACCCATCAGGAGCTCGCATGTCCAGCGACGTAAGCACTGACCCCATCGCACAGCAAGACCCCTTTGGTCGGCAGGCCCCCAGTGGCATGCCTTTCCAGCGATACGAAGCCTTCCAGAAGCAGTTCGCCGTCGACCTGCCCGACCGCCAGTGGCCCGCCAAGCGCACGGAGCAGGCCCCGCGCTGGTGCGCCGTCGACCTGCGCGACGGCAACCAGGCGCTGATCGACCCGATGTCCCCCGAGCGCAAGCGGCGCATGTTCAGCCTGCTGGTCGCGATGGGCTACAAGGAGATCGAGGTCGGCTTCCCGGCCGCCAGCCAGACCGACTTCGACTTCGTCCGCCAGCTCATCGAGCAGGACCTGATCCCCGACGACGTGACGATCCAGGTGCTGGTGCAGTGCCGCGAGCACCTGATCGACCGCACCTTCGAGTCGATCCGCGGTGCGAAGCGCGCGATCGTGCACTTCTACAACTCGACCTCGACGTTGCAGCGCCGGGTCGTCTTCGGCCTGGACAAGGCCGGCATCACCGACATCGCCACCACCGGGGCCCGGCTCTGTCAGAAGTATGCGGAGATCCACACCCCGGACACCGAGATCTACTACGAGTACTCGCCGGAGTCCTACACGGGCACCGAGCTGGAGTACGCCCTCGAGATCTGCTCGGCCGTGATCGACGTGATCGACCCCACCCCGGACCGCCCGCTGATCATCAACCTGCCGGCGACCGTCGAGATGGCCACCCCCAACGTGTACGCGGACAGCATCGAATGGATGCACCGCCACCTGCCCCGCCGCGAGAGCGTGATCCTCAGCCTGCACCCGCACAACGACCGCGGCACCGCCGTCGCCGCCGCCGAGCTGGGCATGCTGGCCGGCGCCGACCGCGTCGAGGGCTGCCTGTTCGGCAACGGCGAGCGCACCGGCAACGTCGACCTGGTCACCCTGGGGCTGAACCTGTTCTCCCAGGGCATCGACCCGATGATCAATTTCTCGCAGATCGACGAGATCAAGCGCGCCGTCGAGTACTGCAACCAGCTGCCCGTGCACGAGCGCCACCCGTACGTAGGCGATCTGGTCTACACCGCGTTCTCCGGCTCGCACCAGGACGCGATCAAGAAGGGCCTGGCAGCGCTCAACGAGGACGCCAAGGCAGCCGGCAAGGACGTCGACGAGTTCACGTGGGGCGTGCCCTACCTGCCGATCGACCCGAAGGACCTGGGCCGCACCTACGAGGCCGTGATCCGGGTCAACTCGCAGTCCGGCAAGGGCGGCGTGGCGTACATCATGAAGGAGGAGCACAAGTTCGACCTGCCGCGACGGCTGCAGATCGAGTTCTCCGGCGTGGTGCAGCACGTGACCGACGCCGAGGGTGGCGAGGTCGGCCCGCAGCAGATGTGGGACATCTTCGCCAACGAGTACCTCATCGACCACCAGCAGTTCGGCATCATCGACCTGGAGCGCTACTCCACGGCGACGGTGGACGGCAAGGTCGAGATCGACGCGGAGATCCGGCACCGCAACACCCGCCGCCCGCTCGTCGGCGTCGGCAACGGCCCGATCGACGCGTACGTGCAGGCACTGGAGCCGCTGGACATCCACGTCCGCGTCCTCGACTACGCGGAGCACGCGCTCACCTCCGGCGAGGACGCCCGCGCGGCGGCCTATGTGGAATGTGAGATCAACGGCCGCACGGTCTGGGGCGTCGGCGTCGACGCCAACATCGTCACCGCCTCCATCAAGGCCGTGACCAGCGCTGTCAACCGGGTGCGCTGAGTCCCTGCAGCCTTCCCGCTGCTTTCCCGCTGCTTTCCTGCTGCTTTCCCGCGCGTCGACCGGTGACCCCGGCGGCGCGCGGGAGATACCCGGCACGGATGACTTGCCGCGCGAATCGGGCGTACGTTTCGTACGCTTTGGAACGTGCCCCCTCGTTTCGCCCTTCCCCTCGCCGCTGCCCTCCTCACCCTGACCGCAGCCGCCGGCTGTGACGTCACCACCACCGACGGCTCAGGCTCCCCCGGAGCCACCACGACGAGCGACTCCGGCGGCCAGAGCGCCGGTGACGCCAACGCCCAGCTCAGCAAGCTGACCGTCGCCAAGGAAAGCTCGATGAGCGGCTACAGCCGGGAAAAGTTCCCCCACTGGCGCAGCGCGGGCTCCAACTGCGACACCCGCGACAAGGTCCTCCAGCGCGACGGCACCAAGGTCAAGCTCTCCGGTTGCAACGTGGTCGCCGGCACGTGGACCAGCTTCTACGACGGCGACAAGATCACCGACCCGTCCAAGGTCGACATCGACCACATGGTCCCGCTCGCCAACGCCTGGCGTTCCGGCGCCGCCAAGTGGGACACCGACAAGCGCGGCGACTTCGCCAACGATCTCAACGATCCCCAGCTCATCGCGGTTTCAGCGTCGTCCAACCGGTCAAAGGGTGACCAGGACCCGTCAACCTGGAAACCTGAACTGACCAGCTCCTGGTGCGAATACGCCAAAGACTGGATCTCGGTGAAGACCACCTGGAAACTGACGGTGACCGACAAAGAGAAGACCGCCCTGGACGACATGCTGAGGAAGTGCTGATGAGCGACCCCGCAACGACGCCGGCCGCCCCAACAGACCCGGCCAAGCCCGCTGCCGCCGAAGCGCCTGCTGCCACCGAAGCGCCTCCTACCGCCGAAGCGCCCGCCGCTGAGCAGCCAGCCGCGGCGGGGGACAGCAAGAGCACCGACATCGTTGCTGGTCAGGGCGGGGTGATGACCGACGAGGTCGGCGTCGTCACCGGCGATCTCACCCTGCGCAGCGAGCTCTCCGCCGGCACCGTCGTGGTCAAGGTCCAATACAAGGACGCCGACGAGTGGTACGCCGTGACGGGCGCCAAAGCCACCCTCAAGGACCCCGCCGACCTCGAAGCGGTCCACGCGATCGCCGTCGGCATCCTGAACCGGCCCGAGGGCTGACCGGCAGGCTCCTTTACAGATCGACGATAGGCTATGTAGCGTCCGCACATGGCCATCCCCGTCATGTCCCGCCTACTCGCCACGGCGGCGCTGACCCTCCCCCTGTTCGCCATCCCCCACCCAGCCGCCGCAGCACCGGCCCGATCCGGCCCGACAGACGCAACGCAGACCACATCAACGTTGAACAAATCAATGTTGACTGAATCAATGTTGACCGGCTCAACGCTCGCCGCCCCGACGCTGACCAAATCAACGCTGACCAAATCAACGCTGACCACATCAACGCTGACCACATCGACGTTGACCAGATCGATGCTCGCCGGGCCCACTGGGCCGATGCTCTCGAGCGTCATCCCGGCGCCCGTTGAGGTCAGGCCCGATCCGGGAGCGACGTTCCGGCTCGGGGCGTTGACCGTGATTCGGACGCAGCCGGGGTCGGACGCTGCCCGCTCGGTGGGTGATCTGCTTGCCCGTGAGCTGCGGCCGGCCACGGGATTCGGGTTGCCCGTGCTACCCGTCGCACCGCGGGCTTTGCCGACGATCTCATTGATGCTCGGTGCGCGCGACAACCGGCTGGGCGATGAGGGCTATCGGCTGGCGGTGAGCCCGACGAGCGTGACGATCAGGGCGAACAAGGCGGCCGGGCTGTTCGCGGGGACGCGTACGTTGCTTCAGCTCCTGCCCGCGGAGATCGACTCGCCGCGAGTGGTGCGCCGGGTGTGGACGGTGGCGGGGGGCGACATCGTGGACTATCCGCGGTTCGCCTATCGGGGCGCGATGCTTGATGAGGCTCGGCACTTCCACACGCCGAGGGAGGTCAGGGCGTATATCGACGAGATCAGCCGGTTCAAGGTCAACTACCTGCACCTGCATCTCTCCGACGACCAGGGCTGGCGGATCCAGATCGACAGCTGGCCGCGGCTCACCTCGGTCAGCGGCGGGGCCGGCACGGGCGTCGACGGCGAGGGGCCCGGATTCCTGACCAAAGCCCAATACAAGGACATCGTTGCGTACGCCGCCAAGCGCTACGTCACGATCGTGCCCGAGATCGACATGCCGGGTCATGTGAACGCGGCTCAGGTGGCGTACCCGTCGCTGACGTGTGACGGCGTGGCGCCGGCGCCGCGGACGGACACCGAGGTCGGTTACAGCTCGCTGTGCATCGGGTCGGACACCACCTACCGGTTCGTCGAGGACGTGATCCGGGAGTTGGCGGCGATTACGCCGGGGCCGTACCTCCACATCGGTGGCGACGAGGCGCAGGCCACCAGCGACGCCGACTACGTCGCATTCCAGCAGCGGGTGCTGCCGTTGGTCGCGAAATACGGCAAGACCGCCTACGGCTGGAACGAGATCGCCAAAGCGCCCGCGGCGTCCACCGCCGTCGCGCAGTTCTGGGGCACCGACACCACCGAACCCGACCTGGCAGCGGCCGTCACGACCGGTACGAAGGTGGTCATGTCCCCGGCGAACAAGGCGTACCTGGACATGAAGTACAACCCGTCCACGCCGCTGGGCCAGGACTGGGCCGCCCTGATCGAGGTGCGCGACGCCTACGGCTGGGATCCGGCGACGCGCGTGGCCGGTGTCGGCGAGAACGCGGTCATCGGCGTGGAGGCCCCGCTCTGGTCCGAGACATTGCGCGACCTGGACGACATCGAGTTCATGGCGTTCCCGCGCCTGCCGGCGATCGCCGAACTCGGCTGGTCACCGCGGTCGACCCACGACTGGGACTCGTTCGCCGCCCGCCTCGGCGCCTACGGCCCCCGCTGGACCCAGCAGGGCGTCAACTTCTACCCGTCACCCCAGATCGCCTGGTCTTAGGTTTTCGGAGCTCAGCCACTCACGCACAAAGAAGGGCCCGGAGATCCGTTCTGGAGCGCTGGCGCTCTGTTACTACCCAAGCCTGGACTATCAGTCGGCGGAGCTTGGATCTCCGGGCCCGGCCTCGACGGGAGTTGCGGTCAGCACCACCCACCGAGCTACGACATCTGCATTTAGCTCTTACGCATTTGAACTTGCCGGCCGACGACCCGCGACAACCTCATCTTCGGCGACCGGGAAATGGCATGCCGTCTGGTGGGATGCCGGGTCGCCGAGGCGGGCGGTCAGAGCCGGATCCTCGGTGGCGCAGATGTCCTGGGCCTTCCAGCAGCGCGTGCGGAAACGGCAACCCGAGGGCGGGTTGATCGGGCTCGGAACGTCACCGGTGAGCAGGACCCGGTTGCGCTGTGCACTGTTGCGACGGGCCGGGTCGGGCGTCGGGACCGCGGACATCAGCGCGACCGTGTACGGGTGTCGGGGGTTGCTGTAGAGCTGGTCGCGGTCGGCGATCTCCACGATCTTGCCGAGGTACATGACGGCGACGCGGTCCGAGATGTGCCGGACCACCGACAGGTCGTGCGCGATGAAGACATAGGTCAGGTCGAACTCTTTTTGCAGGTCGTCGAGGAGGTTGACGACCTGCGCCTGGATCGACACGTCGAGCGCGCTGACCGGTTCGTCCGCGACGATCAGCTTCGGGCGCAGGGCCAGCGCGCGGGCGATGCCGATGCGCTGGCGCTGGCCGCCGGAGAACTCGTGCGGGTAGCGGTTGTAGTGCTCGGGGTTGAGGCCGACCAGCTTGAGCAGGTCCTGGACCGCGGCCTTGACGCCCTTCGGGGTCGGGATCTTCTGGATCTGCAGCGGCGCCGCGATGATCGAGCCGACCGTGTGCCGCGGGTTCAACGACGAGTACGGGTCCTGGAAGATCATCTGCACGTCGCGGCGCAGCGGGCGCAGACCCTTGTTGCCGACATGGCTGACGTCGCGTCCCTCGAAGACCACCTTGCCGGCGGTCGGCTCGAGGATGCGGGTCATCAGCCGGCCCGTCGTCGACTTGCCGCAGCCGGACTCGCCGACCAGGCCGACGGTCTCGCCCTTCGCCACGGTCAGGTCGATGCCGTCGACCGCCCGCACCGCGCCGACCTTGCGCTTGAAGACGCCCCGGGTGATCGGGAAGTGCATCTGCAAACCGCTGATCTCGAGCAGGTTCTCGCGCTCGCCCCGAGCCGCTTCAGTCATGCTCTCCTGGCCCTTCACTCGTTCCTCGCTCCGGTGCAGTCGATCATGACGCTTTTGTCTCACTCCAGCTGGCGCTCACAGGTTCGGAGCGACTTCCTGCTCGTAGATCTTCTGGCGGTCTTCGGCCGGAAGGTGACAGGCGACGGCGTGGACGCCTCCGCGCAGCTCGGGCGTCTCGGTGAAGGACCGGTCGCCGTTGCGGCCCGCGTACGGGCAGCGGGGGTGGAACGCGCAGCCGGACGGCAGGTTGATGAGGCTCGGCGGGGAGCCCTTGACCGGGGTGAGCCGATCGCGCAGCTCCCGGTCGAGGCGGGGCATGGAACCGAGCAGGCCCCAGGTGTACGGGTGCTGCGGCTCGTGGAAGACGTCCGCGGCCGGTCCCCGCTCGATGACCTTGCCGCCGTACATGACGAGCACGTCGTCGGCGAGCTCGGCGACCACGCCCAGGTCATGCGTGATCATGATGACCGCGGAGCCGAACTCCTGTTGCAGGTCCCGGATCAGGTCGAGGATCTGGGCCTGCACGGTGACGTCGAGCGCCGTGGTCGGTTCGTCGGCGATCAGCAGCTTCGGGTCGTTGACCAGCGCCATCGCGATCATCGCGCGCTGGCGCATGCCGCCGGAGAACTGGTGGCCGTACTCGTTGAAGCGCTTCTCGGGCTGCGGGATGCCGACCCGCGCGAGCATGTCGATGGCCCGGACCCGGGCCTCCTTCTTCGACACCTTGTGGTGCACCCGGTACGCCTCGACGATCTGCGCACCGACCGTGTAGTAGGGGTGCATCGCGCTCAGCGGGTCCTGGAAGATCATCGCCATCTTGCCGCCACGCAGCTTGCGCACCTCCTCGTCGGAGGCGGTGACGAGCTCCTTGTCGTCCAGCCAGATCTCGCCGGAGACCGTGGCGTTGCTGCGGGTGCGGTGCAGACCCAGCACGGCGAGCGAGGTCACGCTCTTACCGGAACCGGATTCGCCCACGATGCCCAGTGTCTTGCCACGCTCGACGGCGAACGACGAGCCGGACACGGCCTTGACCACGCCGTCGTCGGTGTTGAACCGGACGGTCAGATCCTTGACCTCGAGGAACGGGCGCTTGGCGGGACCGGCCGGCGTGGTGAGGCCCGCGAGGGAGTCAGTCGACATGGTTCTCTCCTCAGCCCAGCCGTACGCGTGGGTCGATCACGCTGTAGAGCAGGTCGACGATGAGGTTGATGACGACGATGAAGATCGCCGCGATGAGCGTGACGCCGAGGATCACCGGCAGGTCGTTCTGGCGGATCGCCGTCAGCGCCTGATATCCCAGGCCGCGCAGGTTGAACACCTGCTCGGTGAGGATGGCGCCGGCCAGCAGGGTGCCGAAGTCCAGACCGAAGACCGTGACCAGCGGTGTCAGCACGGCGCGCAGGCCATGCTTACCGATGACCGTACGCTCGGGAAGTCCCTTGGACCGCGCCGTACGGATGTAGTCCTCGCCCAGCGTCTCCAGCATGTTGGCGCGGGTGAGCCGGGCGTACGTCGCCGCGAACAGGAACGCCAGCGTGACCCACGGCAGGATCAGACCGGTGAACCAGCCCGCCGGATCCTCCAGGAACGGGGTGTACGCGGCATCCGGTAACCACCCCAGCTCATGGATGAAGATCAGCAGAGCCAGCTGACCGGTGAAGTAGATGGGTAGCGAGACACCGGCCAACGCCCCTGTCATCGCCGCTCTGTCGAGGAAGGTCCCCCGTTTCAGTGCGGAGAGTACGCCGGTGGCCACGCCGAACAGGACCCACAGGATCGCCGCCCCGATCGCCAGAGACAGCGTCACCGGGATGTCGCTGATCAGCAGGGGGGTCACCTCCTGCTCGGTCTTGAACGAGTAGCCGAGGCAGGGCGCGTCGCAGTGCGTCACGTCCGCGCCGTTGGCGTAGTCGCGGCCGGCGACGAGGCCCTTCAGGAACTTGCCGTACTGCACCGGGATCGGGTCGTCGAGTCCGAGCTTGGTACGGATGCCTTCGAGCGAAGCAGGGTCGGCGGTCTTGCCGATGTAGAGCAGCGCCGGATCGCTCCCCGTGATGGTGGGGACCGCGAAGAAGATGCCGAAGGTCACCATCGTGACCACCAGCAACGTGATCACGGCGTTGACGATCCGCCGAATGAGGTAAGACAGCACGACTATCGGCCGTACAACGAGCGGGCGCCGATTCCTCGCGGAACCGGCGCCCGCCCACTGCGGGCGGCCTTCACCTGCCCTTCGATCTACCCGTTACTCAAGTGCGGGCGAGGTTTGTTACTTGCCGTCGCTGACGCCGAGGGCCTGGAAGTCAACCATGCCGAAGCCGTCGTGGATGTAGACGTTCGTGAGCCGCGGGTTGCGGTAGTTGAGCGCCTTGTCGAACACGAAGGGCAGGTAGTACGCGCCCTCCATGACCTTCTCGTTGATCTGCTTGTACAGGTCGGCAGCCTTTGCCGGGTCGGTCTCGAGCGCGGCCTGGTCGAACAGCGCGTCGATCGACGGGTCCGCGATCTCCGGCAGGTTGTAGTTGCCGTTGTCCTGGATGTACCGGCTGTCGACGAGCGCCTGCAGGTAGCCGGTGCCGGTCTGCCAGTCGGCACCCCAGCCGCCGATGATGATGCCGTAGCCGTTCTTCAGGACGTTCGAGGGCGAACCGGTCACCGAGGCGACCTGCGAACCGTCGTACTGGTCGATCGTCGCCTTGATGCCGACCTCGCCCAGCGCGGCCTGCAGCGCCTCAGCGGTCTTGACCTCGGCCGGCCGGTTGTTACGGACGGCGATCTTGGTGCTGAAGCCGTTCGGCTGGCCACAGGCGGCGAGCGCCTGCTTGGCCTTGTCGACCTGCGGCTTGCCCTGCGCGCGACCGTACGGGTCGTACGACGGGTCCGAGCCGGCGATGTTCGGGGGCAGCATGTTCGTGCCGATGTCGCCACCGGCCACCGGGCCACCACGAGCGGTCTGCAGCGTGGTCGGGTCGGAGGCGTAGATGACGGCCTTGCGGCAGTCGACCTTGTCGAACGGCGCGACCTTGGTGACCAGGCCGGCGTACCGGATGAAGCCGGTGACCGGCGCGTCGGCGTAAGCCTTCTTCGCCGGGTCCTGCAGGATCTCGGCGCGAGCCTTGGCCTGCACACCGGTCTGGCCGACGTCGATGTCCGCGGTCCCGGCCTCGAGGCGGGAGTCGAGGTCCTCGGCGTTGGTCGTGATGGTCAGGTTGATCGCGTCCGGCAGCGCCTTACGGATCGTGTCCGTGCTCTGGTCCCAGTTGGGGTTGCGCACGAACTTGAGGCTCTTGCCCGGGGAGTACTCGGAGATCATGTACGGGCCGGAAGCCACCGGCTTCTCGCCGTACTTGGCGCCGGTGTCCTTGGCGGCCGGGACGGGGCCCGCGCCCGGCATGGCCAGCAGGTAGGGCAGGTCAGCGAACGGCTTGGCCAGCTTGAAGACGATGGTCGAGTCGTCCGGCGTCTCGACCGACTTCAGGCCCAGCTTGTTCGGGTCGGTGTCCTTGTAGGGGCCGGGGTACTTCTGGCCCTGGTCCAGCTGCTCGATCAGGTAGGTCGGGCCGCCGGGCACGGTGTCCTGCGCGAAGACGCGCTCGATGCCGTACTTGACGTCCTTCGACGTGATCGGGGTGCCGTCGTCGAACTTGATGCCCGACTTGAGCTTGAAGGTGTACGTCTTCTTGTCCGCGCTGATCTCCGGCTCGGCCGACGCGAGGTCGGGCGTGAGCTTGAGGCCGTCCTTGCCGGGTGCACCGGCGTAGTCCATCAGCTTGCGGGTGTAGAGACGGTTCAGGTCCCACACGAACGCGTAGTAACCGCGCACCGGGTCCCACGAGTCGGCATCCTGGGAGGACCAGAGGTTCAGGGTCCCGCCCTTCTTGTCGCTCGCGTTGACTACCGACGTGACCGCCGCGTTGTAAGCGCTCTTGCCGGAGGTGCTGCTGTCACTGTCGCTGTCGGACTTGCCACCGCACGCGGCGGTGAGCCCCAAAGCGACGGCAACTCCTGCAGCCGCCACCGCCCTCGTTTTGCTGACCACCAGTTCTCCTACCTCCTTGAAACGGAACCAACCGGTTCCGTGGACCATGCGATGGTGCACCGGGCACCGCGGTCACACGCTCACGCGTGATCTAGCGGGCCTTCGGGTCGAGCGCATCCCGCAGACCATCACCGAAGAGGTTGAAGGCCAGCACGGTAATGAAGATCATGGAACCCGGAATGATCATGTACATGGGGTCGAACGTGTAATACGTCAAAGCGTCCGACAACATGCCGCCCCAGGACGGGTTCGGTGGGGGGATGCCCACGCCGAGGAAGCTCAGTGCGGCGTCCGTGAGGATGTTGGTGGGGATGATCAGCGTCGTGTAGACGAGGATCGGCGCGGCCAGGTTCGGCAGCAACTCCTTGAAGAGAATGCGGCCCGAGCGGGCACCGAGGCTCTTCGAAGCCTCGACGAACTCCCGCTCCCGCAGCGAGAGCGTCTGACCGCGGACAATGCGCCCGATGTACGGCCAGCCGAAGAAACCGATGACGCCGATCAGCACGATGACCCGCGACCAGCGGCCGTCCAACCCGAACAAGTCGTCCGGCAGGACCGAGACCAGCGCGATCGCGAACAGCAGCTGGGGGAAGGCGAGCAGGAAGTCCATGACCCGGCTGATCACCGAGTCGACCCAGCCGCCGAGATAACCGGCCGCGAGACCCAGCAGACCACCGAGGATCGTGGAGACGAGCGCGGAGAGAATCGCGACGACGAGGGTGGTCTGCGCGCCGTACAGGATCCGGCTGAAGATGTCGCGACCCGAGCCGGGCTCGACACCGAGCAGGAAGTCCTTGCTGATGCCGCCGTACGCACCGAGCGGGGTCTGGATCGTCGGATCGATCTGGTCGCCGTGGAACTCGTTGATCGGGTAACCCCAGAGCCGGGTCAGCACCGGAGCGAGGATCGCCATGATCACGAGCAGGATCACGACGACGGCGCCGGCAAGCGCGACCTTGTCCCTCTTGAGCCGCCGCCAGGCGATCTGCTTCAGGGAACGGCCGGCGATCGCCTTCTCGCCGGAACCACGCTCCGCGGCGGGGTCGTCGGTGGGCGCCGACCTCTCGTCGGTAATCGACGCCTCTGGGCCGATCGACATCTATCCGCCGGTCCTTTCCCCGGCCACCGACGCACGGTCGTCCACGGCCTCAGGCCGGGTAACGAACTCCCGCCGAGGCAATGGCTCCCGCAGCGCCCCGGCAACCGATCGGTTAACGCAAGCCTCGAGTGCCGTCCCCCGGGAACCGGCCGAGTCTGGCCGAGCCACGGAGGGACACGACAGCGGGTTTGCCGCCATCGCTAGGAACATTCACCTATGGCGGGGGGTCGGTCAAGGCCACCACGACTTCACGACTGCTATCCGTGTCTCGCTCGTGATGAGACCGTGACCTCAGCCCCCGTTCAGACCGAAAACTACCGGCTACGAGACGGCGAAGTGGGAGGAACCGGGCAAATATCCCGCGTTTACGGGGCCGAAACACGATGGGGTGGTCGGGGAGCCGTGCGGCCGAAGGGGGATCATCCATGTGATGGATGCCCGGCTAGCCCAGGCCGGATACCCGGACGATGCTTTCCGGCCCCTTCGGCGGCGCGATGAACCCCGTCAGACGGCGCGACGGCCCTCGAAGGCGCGGCCCAGCGTGATCTCATCGGCGTATTCCAGGTCGCCGCCGACCGGGAGGCCACTCGCCAGCCGGGTCACCGAGATGCCCATCGGCTTGATCATCAGCGCGAGGTAGGTGGCGGTCGCCTCCCCCTCGGTGTTGGGGTCGGTCGCGAGGATCAGCTCCTTCACCTCGCCGGTGCCCAAGCGCATCAGCAACTCACGGATCCGCAGATTGTCCGGGCCGATGCCCTCGAGCGGATTGATGGCGCCACCCAGGACGTGATAGCGGCCCCGGAACTCACCGGTGCGCTCGACAGCGACGATGTCCTTGGGCTCCTCGACAACGCAGAGCACCTCATTGGTACGCCGGGTGTCGCGGCAGACGCGGCACTGCTCCGACTCGGCCACGTTGAAGCAGGTCGTGCAGAAGCGGACCAGCTCCTTCACCTTGCGCAGGGTGGTGGCCAGCCGGTTCACGTCGGCCGGGTCCGCGGACAGGACGTGGAACGCGATCCGCTGGGCGCTCTTCGGGCCGACACCCGGCAACCGCCCCAGCTCGTCGATCAGGTCCTGGATGGCACCTTCATACACGGGCTCAGAACCCCGGCAGGGAGAGGCCGCCGAGACCGCCGGTGGCCGGACCCATCTTCTTCTCGGTCAGCTCCCGCTGCGCCTCGGCCGCGTTGTGGATCGCGGCGAGCACGAGGTCCTCCAGCGTCTCGACGTCGTCGGCGTCGACCGCCTTGGGGTCGATCTTCACGGACTTGAACTCGCCCAGCCCGGTCACCACCACCGTGACCAGTCCACCGCCCGCGGTGCCGGTCAGCTCAGCCTCGGCCAGCTCGGCCTGCGCCTGAGCGACCTGCTGCTGCATCTTCTGCGCCTGCTTCATGATCTGCTGCATGTTCGGCTGTCCACCGGGGCGCATCACATAACTCCTCTGAGAAGGGCTGTTGTAGCCATTGTCCCGCGTACCCATTCTCCCGCGCGAAGTCACCTGCGCGCGGAGCCAGGGTCAGGACTCGCTGATCGTCTCCGCGCCGAAGGCATCCCGGAGCAACTGCATCGCCTGCTGCTCGGAGCTCTGCCGCGCGGTCTTCTCGTCGATGACCTCGTCGAGCGGCTCATCACCGGGATCGAACCCCTCGATGGTCGCCTTCGGATCGGCATGCCGCGGCGGACCGTCGTACTCGGGGTCGTAAGGCGCTTCCTCGGTCGGCGACCCGTCCGCCCACGCGCCACTGTTATTGCCGGCGCTGCCGCCGCCGCGGTTCGCTGCGGCTTTGAGCGCCGCGGCTTGGGCCGCGCTGCGAACGGGGCTTGCCGCCGCGGGCGCCGCGTTACCGGCTGCTGCCCCGCCACTGTCTCCGGCGTTGCCGCGGGTTGCGGCGCCGGGCCGGTTGGTGGGGGCGCCTCCTCGGGCCGCGGCGGCGCGGGCGGCGGCGATCGCGCTGCTGGCCGCGGGCGCCCTGGCCGGAGCTGGCGGGTCGGCGGGCCTGGCCTGTGCGGGCTTGGCAGGGACCGGCGCGGCAGGCGCGGCGCCCGACACCGGGTGGGCCGACGTTGGGTGCGCTGATGCTGGGTGCGCTGATGCTGGGTGCGCTGATGCGGTGGGGGCGACGGCGGGTTCCACGTCCCACGGCGGGTTGTCCGAGTCGTCGGGTGACGCAGTCGGCACGACGGTCACGGGCGCCTCCGGACCCCCGCCCGGCGCCAAGCCGGTGCCCATCGACGCGCCTTCCGGCCCGACCGGTGCCCCTGCCGCAGCGGGCGCGGACCGCAGAGCGGCCACATCCCCGGGATCCGCGCTCTGCCCGCCGAGTGTGGCCGTCTCTGGCCACTCGTTGTCGTCGTCTTCTTCTTCCACGGACTCCGGAACCACGCTCCGGGCCGAACCACCCGGACGAACCGGCTCAGGCCACCCACCGTCATCATCCTCAGCCGCTGCGGCCTGGGCCGGCGCAGGCTCCCGTCCCCGGCTCTGCGCCTGCACGGACGCGACCTGGCCACTCCCACCGCCACGCTCAGCCTGGAAACTCCCACCCGCACGCGCGGACTCCGCACTCCCACCGCCACGCTCAGCCTGGGCACTTCCACCCGCCCGCACGGACTCCGCACTCCCGCCCGCACGCGCGGACTCTGGGCTACCGCCTGCACGCGCGGACTCCGCACTCCCACCGCCACGCACGGGATCCGGACTCCCGCCTGCACGCGCGGGTTCTGGGCTCCCGCCTGCACGCGCGGGTTCTGGGCTCCCGCCTGCACGTGCGGCCGGCGCCGGAGGTCCTGCCGGTGCGGGTTCGCGGGCGCCGCCGCCGTTGTCTCGCGGCGACGGACCCTGCGGACGACGCGGAGCGGAGCCACCACCGCCACCGCCGCCATCGCCCGCGACGTCACAGCGGATCGACCAGCGCGCGCCGAACTCCTCGTAGAGCGCGTCCGCGATCAGCTGAGGCTCTGCCGCGACCATCCGGGCGTGCGCGGGGAATCGGAACGTGAGCACCAGCGTCTGACCGTCGAAGTCCCGCACCGTGGCGCCCTGTGCCAGTGCCGCGATTTTCTTGCTCTGCCGCCCCACCGCGACCATGACCTCGGGCCACCGCTCGCGGATGGAGGCGGCGGTGAGCTGCCCCGGAACCGCAGCAACCCCCAGATCAACGTCATCCTCGGGCGCATCCGGCATGATCCCCGCAGGCTCAGCCCACCCGGACCCGCCCGACACCGGCCCACCGGAAACACCCGCCCCCGACACCGGCGCACTCGAACCCGGCGCCCCAGACACCGGCAAACCCGAGACCGGCGAACCCGACACCGGCGAACCCGAGACCGGCGCATTCGAAGCCGGCACGCTCGACACCGGCGAACTTGAGACCGGCGCGGTCCTGGAAGCCGGCGAGGTCGGCGCAGCCGAAACCGGCTCGGCAGCGGGAGGTGCGGACACCGGAGCAGGGGCCGTAGGAGCAGGGGCCGTAGGAGCAGGGGCCGTAGGAGCAGAAACAGGCGCAACAGCAGGCGCCGCCGAGACCGGATCCGACGCTCCCACCGGCGTGGCAGAAACCGGAGCAGCTGCCGAGCCACCCGCAGCCGGAGCTCCTCCACGCCGGCCCGCAGCAGCCAGAGCCGCGCGAGCAGCCGAGATCCCGCCACCCCCAGAAGCAACAGCATCACCGGCACCAACCGCCCCGCCCGCAGCCACACCGGGTGCCTGTGCGGGAGGCGCTGCCGCCAGGTCGATGGCGCCGGAGCCCGTGAAGCGGCGTTCCATGCGTTCGAGGCGCTGGAGGAGGGCGTTGCTGGAGTCGTCCGCGCCGGGCAGGAGCATGCGGGCGGTGATCAGCTCGAGCAGGAGGCGGGGTGCGGTGGTGCCGCGCATCTCGACCAGGCCGTTGTGCACGATGTCGGCGCAGCGGGAGAGGGTGGCCGGGCCGAGCCGGGTGGCCTGGGCGGTCATCTGGTCGAGCTGGTCGGCCGGGCCGTCGATCAAGCCCTTGGCGACGGCGTCCGGGACCTGTTGGAGGACGATCAGGTCACGGAAGCGTTCGAGCAGGTCGGAGGCGAAGCGGCGCGGGTCGTGGCCGGCTTCGGCGACCCGGTCGATCGTCTGGTAGGCCGCCGCTCCGTCGCCCGCGGCCAGCGCGTCACACATCTCGTCGAGGAGCGTGACGTCGGTGACGCCGAGCAGCGCCACCGCCCGGGGGTAGCTGACGCCTTCCGGCCCGGCGCCGGCGATGAGCTGGTCGAGCACCGAGAGGGTGTCCCGCGCGCTGCCACCGCCCGCACGCACGACCAGCGGGAAGACCGCCGGGTCGACGTGGACGCCCTCGGCCTCGGTGAGCTGCTGGAGGTAGGGGCGCAGGGTGGCGGGCGGGATCAGCCGGAAGGGGTAGTGGTGGGTCCGCGACCGGATCGTGCCGAGCACCTTCTCGGGCTCGGTGGTGGCGAAGATGAACTTGACGTATTCCGGCGGCTCCTCGACGAGCTTGAGCAGCGCGTTGAAGCCGGCCGACGAGACCATGTGCGCCTCGTCGATGACGTAGATCTTGTAACGGCTGTTGGCGGGGGCGAAGAACGCCTTCTCCCGCAGCTCACGAGCGTCGTCGACACCACCGTGGCTGGCCGCGTCGATCTCGATGACGTCGATCGACCCGGCGCCGTCGTTGGCCAGTGATTTACAGGAACCACAGACGCCACACGGCTCGGGCGTGGGACCCTGCTCACAGTTGAGCGAACGGGCCAGGATCCGGGCGCTGGACGTCTTTCCGCAGCCACGCGGCCCGGAGAACAGATAAGCATGGTTCAGCCGCCCGCTGCGCAGCGCCTGCGACAGCGGCTCGGTAACGTGTTCCTGCCCGATGACCTCGGCAAACGTGCGAGGCCGATACTTGCGGTAGAGGGCCAGTGCCACTCCTGCCTCCTCTGGACGACCGCGCCATTCTCCGTCGAGGGTGTGACAACAACAAACGCGATGCCCCAGAAGTGAAGGACCCCCCGTGCACCCGCCAGAGCCCGCTTATCCTTGCTGCCTTCCGGCCCTGGGGAGGTTCACGAGATAACGCCGCACGAGGGGCTGTGCACAGCGTACCCAACGCTTCTGACACCCCACCGGGCGGTCCCGGCGAAACCCGCTCGAGGGGTTCTGTATTCTGGCGCACGGAGGATTCGCCTAGTGGCCTAGGGCGCACGCTTGGAAAGCGTGTTGGGGGAAACCCCTCACGAGTTCGAATCTCGTATCCTCCGCCAGCAAGACCCAGCAAGACCCAGCAAGACCCAGCAAGACCCAGCAAGACCCAGCACCACCTGCACGACGTTGAAGGCCGGCCCCATCGGGACCGGCCTTCAGTCATGTCCGGGCACAAGAGCGGGAAAGGTGGCCTCGAGCTGCCAGCCGGCCGGGTGGCGGGACCCGAACGTGAGCTCCCCTCCGTACCCGTGGATGTCGGCAGTGAGGCTGACCAGCCCGAAGCCGCCGCCCGCGCGCTGAGATCCGGAAGCGGAGCCGCCAGGTTCGGTGGTGAGCCGCACGGTCAGCGTCCCGTCGCCCGGCACCGTGGTGATCGTCAGGAGCGTGCCCGGGCCGTCGTGGCGGAGTGCGTTGGTGGCAGCCTCGGCGATCAGGCGGTCGGTGATGTCCTGCAGCGGGGCCGGGAGCCGGGCCGGTGGGTGTCCCGAGATTCTCAGCCCGGCACCGCGCAGCATCTCCAGTCGCGGGCCCAGGGCGGGACCGGAGCCGGCGGCGGCCAATGCCTCCCGGACCTCCGCCAAGGCCGACCGGCCCGCGCCCAGCACGGTGTCGATGCGCTGCTCGGCGGCGCTGTCCAGGGACGTTGTCGCGCGTAGGGCCTCGGTCTGCAACAGCATCACGGTGACCGTGCGGGCGAGCGAGTCGTGCACCCGGCGGGCAAGGCGCTCGCGGTCCTCGGCTGCTGCCCGTTCCACCCGTTGCCGCAGGTGCTCGCTGCGTTCCATGCCTGCCAGCCACGCGACCGTCACCGTCACGATGGCCATCAGCAGGCCCTCGACCGGGCCGTGGCGGACAGCGCTGGCGGCCGCCATGGCCACTCCGACCGCCGGGCACAGCACCCATTTGACCTTGGGTGATCCGTGGGTGGCGGCGGTGTACAGCGCGATCGTCGCCGGGAAGAAGCCGATCGCGCGGGCCATCCCCAGGACCGTGTGCGCCGCCGTCGCGCTGCCTACGATCACAAGGACCGCGGATGGGAAGCGTCGCCGCCAGAAGAGCGGGAGCAGTTGGGCCACCGCGAGGGGGAGCGACACCGCCGTCCCCGAAAGAGCAAAGAGGACGGTCATCGCCGCGCCCAGGGCCAGGTCCCAGAAGCGGGCCCGGAACGCGTTCAGCATGGTCCTGAATACCATGGCCGGATGATCCGGCTCGTGATCGTCGACGACCAGGCGCTGGTCCGCGAGGGCCTGAGCCTGATCCTGGGTGCGCAACCGGATCTCGACGTGGTCGCGGAGCTGCCCGACGGCGCGGCCCTGCTGGAGCTGCTGAACGACGAGCCCGGAATCGCAGACGTGATCCTGCTGGATCTCTATCTGCCGGGCGAGGACGGCGTGCAGATCCTCCGGCGCGTGAGAGATGTGAAGGTGCTGATGCTGACCACCGTGGGCCGGGCGGTGGATGTGCAGCGGGCGCTGGCCGCGGGCGCTGACGGGTTCGTGCTCAAGGATGCGAGCGGGCTGGAGCTGGCGGCTGCGGTGCGGAGTGCGTACGCCGGAATGACCGCCCTGAGCTCGTCCGCGGCGCAGCTGCTCTGGCCGTCGCAAGCCGGACCACCGCCTGACGCCGGCGCTCGGCTACGCGGTCTCACACTGCGCGAGCGTGAGGTGCTCACCCTGCTGGGGCGTGGCCTGTCGAACCAGGACATAGCGCGTGACCTGGTGCTTGCCGAGCGTACGGTCAAAGTGCATGTCAGCAACGTGCTCGCGAAACTGGCGGTCTCCAGCCGGACACAAGCTGCTCTGGTCGCTCGTGACTGGTCCTGAAGAACTAGTAGGACTTTGTTAGGT
>NZ_BOMN01000129.1 GCF_016862215.1 Winogradskya humida | reverse complement strand
CGCGGGCCGGAAGGTGACCCGGCTCAAGGTCAGTCACGCGTTCCATTCGCCGTTGATGGAGCCGATGCTCGATGACTTCCGCCGGGTGTTGGAGGGGGTGTCGTTCGGGACGCCGACGATTCCGATCGTGTCCGCGGGGGAGATCACGTCGCCGGAGTATTGGGTGCGGCATGTGCGCGATGTCGTTCGGTTCGGGGACGCGGTCGCTGCAACGGGTGCTGACGTCTTCCTGGAGATCGGTCCCGGTGGCGTGTTGTCGGCGTTGGGTCAGGAGTCGTTGCCGGATGCGGCTTTTGTGCCCGTCCTGCGTACTGACAGGTCTGAGGAGCTTGCTGTTGTTTCGGCTGTTGGCAGGTTGCATGTGCGGGGGGTGGCGGTTGACTGGGCCGCTTACTTCGCAGGGTTGGGCGCCCGGCGGGTGGATCTGCCGACGTATGCGTTCCAGCGCGAGCGTTATTGGCTGGACGTGCCCGCTTCGGTAGGTGACATCACGGCGGCCGGGCTCGGCGCTGCCGAGCATCCGCTGCTGGGCGCGACCGTCGTCCTCGGCGGCACGAACGGGGCACTGCTGACCGGTCGTCTCTCGGTGCGGACCCATCCGTGGCTCGCCGACCACGTGGTCCACGGCAAGGTCCTGCTGCCCGGTACGGCGTTCGCCGAGCTGGCGATCCGCGCGGGTGACCAGGTCGGCTGCGACGTCGTGGAGGAACTGACCCTGGAAGCGCCACTGGTCCTCCCGGCTGGCGGCGCGACGCTGCTGCAGGTGTGGATCGGCGCTTCGGACGACTCCGGCCGGCACGAGCTGACCTGCTACACCGGCGGGGACGGTTCCGACGACGGCCGCTCCTGGGTCAGGCACGCCACCGGTGTGCTGAGCTCGGGTGGAAGCGGCGCCGGTGTCTCGCTGAGCGACTGGCCGCCGGCCGGTGCGGACGTCGTCGACCTGGACGAGGTCGACGACCGGCTGATCGCCGCCGGTTTTGAGTACGGGCAAGCATTCCAGGGCCTGCGGGCGGCATGGCGGCAGGGCGACAACGTGTACGCCGAGGTCGACCTGCCCGACGGACTGGGCGTGGACGGCTTCGGGCTGCACCCCGCCCTGCTGGACGCGGCGCTGCACTGCCTTGCGCCGGCTGCCGGGCAGATGCCCTCCGCCTGGTCGGGCGTGCGGCTGCATGCCTCCGGCGCGAAAGCGCTACGGGTACGCATCTCGCCCGCCGGCGGTGACACGGTGTCACTGGTGGTGGCGGACGGCACAGGTGCCCCGGTCGCCGAGATCGGCTCGCTGGCACTGCAACCGGTGCCGCCCGGCCTGCTCGGCGTGGCGGACTCCGACGACGCGCTGTTCGGCGTCGACTGGCTGCCGGTCCCGGTCGGCGGGCGCGCCGAGGTTTCCGGCTTCTCGGTCCAGGAGTGCCCGGTGACGTCGGGATCGGATCCGGTGACAGCGGCCCACGAGGCGGCGCACTGGGCGTTGGCCACAGTGCAGTCCTGGTTGATGCAGGAGCAGTCCCGTCTGGTGATGGTCACCCGTGGCGCGGTTGCGGTGGCGGCCGGCGAGAGGGTTGATGTCGCGCAGGCGGTGGTGTGGGGTCTGGTGCGTTCGGCGCAGTCGGAGAACCCGGACCGTTTCGTGCTGATCGACCTGGACGAGGGCGAGTTCTCACCGGAAGTGCTGGCATCGGGTGAGTCGCAGCTCGCGGTGCGTTCGGGTGTGGTGAGTGTTCCGCGTCTGGCCCGCGTTGAGCGGTCGGTGGTGCAGGATCCCGGTTTCGGTCCGAATGCTGTTCTGGTGACAGGTGCCACCGGGACGCTCGGCGGTCTTGTCGCCCGGCATCTGGTCGCGGAGCGCGGTGTCCGGAGCCTGGTGCTGGTGAGCCGCAGCGGTATGGCTGCCGAGGGTGCGGCGGAGCTGCGCGACGAGCTGGTCGCGCTGGGTGCCGATGTGGTGCTCGAGGCATGTGACGTGGCGGATCGTGATGCGGTGGCGGCATTGCTTGCCGGGCATGAGATTTCGGCCGTGGTCCACACCGCGGGTCTGCTGGACGATGCCACGATCGGGTCGCTGACGCCGGAACGGATCGACACGGTGTTCCGGTCCAAGGTCGACGCCGCCTGGAACCTGCACGACCTGACGAAGCACGCGGACCTGTCGGCGTTCGTGCTGTTCTCCTCCGTCGCGGGAACGCTCGGCGGCCCCGGTCAGGGCAACTACGCGGCGGCCAACGCGTTCCTGGACGCGCTCGCCCACCACCGCCGTACGGCGGGCCTGCCCGCCACGGCCCTGGCCTGGGGCCTGTGGGAGCAGACCGGCGGCATGACCGGGCAGCTCGGCGAGGCGGACCGCAAACGGATGAGCCGCGGCGGCCTGATCCCGATCCGGCCCGCCCAGGGACTGACCCTGTTCGACGCCGCGGGTACGACCGGTCGCGCGTCGCTGGTTCCGCTCGCCCTGGACCTGGTGGCGATCCGCCGGCAGGCCCGGACCGCGCCGATCCCGCACCTGCTGCGGGGCCTGGTCCGCACCACGGCGCGCAGGACCGCCGAAACCGGCACCGCTGCCGGGTCGTCGCTGGCCCAGTCGCTGGCAGGCCGCAGCGGCGCGGAGCGGAAGAGGGCGCTGCTGACCCTCGTGCTCGACCACGTGGCCGTGGTGCTCGGCCACGGTTCGGGGCAGGCCATCGCGCCGGACCGGGCGTTCAAGGACCTCGGCTTCGACTCGCTGACGGCGGTGGAACTGCGCAACCGGCTCGGCGTGGTGACCGAGCTGCGGCTGCCGACGACGCTGGTGTTCGACCATCCCACCCCCGCGGCGCTGGTGTCGTACCTGAGCATGGAGCTCGCGGGTGGTTCCGTCGCCGCGGCGCTGACGCGTACGGTGCCGGCGGTGATCGACGAGCCGATCGCGATCGTCGCCATGAGCTGCCGGTTCCCCGGCGGGGTCGAGTCACCCGAGGACCTGTGGCGCCTGCTGGAGTCGGGCGAGGACGCGGTGTCCGGATTCCCCACGGACCGGGGCTGGGACCTGGAGACCCTGTACGACCCGGACTCCACCAGCGCGAGAACCACGTACAGCCGCATGGGCGCGTTCCTCGACCGGGTGTCCGAGTTCGACGCGGACTTCTTCGGCATCTCGCCGCGGGAGGCACTCGCCATGGACCCACAGCAGCGGCTGCTGCTGGAGACGTCCTGGGAGATGTTCGAGCGGGCCGGGGTCGACCCGGCGGCACTGCGGGGAGCGCCCGTCGGCGTGTTCATCGGATCGAACTCGCAGGACTACGGGATGACCCTGGGCGGGGTCTTCGAGGAGATCGGCGGGTATCTGGCGACGGGCAACGCGGCCAGCGTGGCCTCCGGCCGGCTGTCCTACACGTTCGGCTTCGAGGGACCCGCCCTGACAATCGACACGGCGTGCTCGTCGTCGCTGGTCGCCCTGCACCTCGCGGTGCAGTCCCTGCGCTCCGGTGAATGTGAGATGGCGCTCGCCGGCGGCGTCACCGTGATGTCCACGCCGACCCTGTTCGTCGAGTTCAGCCGGCAGCGCGGGCTGTCGGTGGACGGCCGGTGCAAGGCGTTCTCGGACAGCGCGGACGGCACGGGCTGGGGCGAGGGCGTCGGGATGCTGCTGGTCGAGCGGCTGTCGGACGCGGAGCGCAACGGGCATCAGGTGCTGGCGGTGGTGCGGGGCTCGGCGGTGAACCAGGACGGTGCGTCGAACGGGCTGACCGCACCGAACGGCCCGTCGCAGCAGCGCGTCATCCGGCAGGCGCTGACATCCGCCGATCTGGAACCGGCCGACGTGGACGCGGTGGAGGCACACGGCACCGGCACGAAGCTGGGTGACCCGATCGAGGCGCAGGCGCTGCTGGCGACGTACGGTCAGGGCCGGTCCGCGGAGCTGCCGCTGTGGCTCGGCTCGATCAAGTCGAACATCGGTCACACCCAGGCGGCGGCCGGTGTCGCCGGCGTGATCAAGATGGTCATGGCGATGCGGCACGGCATGCTGCCCCGCACCCTGCACGTCACGGAACCCTCGTCACACGTGGACTGGACCGCCGGCGCGGTGGAGGTGCTGACCCGGCCCCAGCCGTGGCCGGAGACGGGCCGGGCCCGGCGGGCGGGTGTGTCGTCGTTCGGCATCAGTGGCACGAACGCCCACACGATCATCGAGCAGGCCCCCGCGGCCCGCCCGGCCGCCGCCCCGGAGCCGGTTCCCGCGCTGCCGGTCCTGCCGTGGCTGCTCTCCGCCCGGTCCGCCGCCGCGCTGCACGCCCAGGCCGGGCGTCTCGGCACCCACCTGGAGGCACACGACGAGCTCTCGCCGCTCGACATCGGTCTGTCCCTGACCGCGCGTCCCGCCCTCGACCACCGCGCCGGGCTCGTCGGTCCCGGCCCGGCCGCGGACCTGCGGGCGCTGGCCGGCGGTGACGCGGCGCCCACGGTGGTCCGGGGCGTTGCGGATCTGCGGGGCGGGACCGTGTTCGTGTTCCCGGGACAGGGCTCGCAGTGGGCCGGCATGGCGGCCGGCCTGATCGAGTCGTCGCCCGTGTTCGCGGAGCGGATGCGGGAGTGCGCGACGGCCCTGTCGGCGTACGTCGACTGGTCGTTGCCCGACGTGCTCGGTGACGCGGAAGCGCTGGAGCGGGTGGATGTGGTCCAGCCCGCGCTGTGGGCCGTCATGGTGTCGCTGGCGGAGCTGTGGCGATCCTGCGGGCTGGAGCCGGACGCCGTCGTCGGGCACTCGCAGGGCGAGATCGCCGCGGCGTGCGTCGCCGGTGCGCTGTCGCTGGACGACGCGGCCAAGGTGGTGGCGCTGCGCTCGAAGGCGATCCTGGCGCTGTCCGGCCGGGGCGGCATGGTGTCCGTGTCGCTGCCGGTGGACCAGGCCCGGGAGATGCTGACCGGGGGGTTGTCCGTGGCGGCGGTGAACGGGCCGTCGGCGGTGGTGGTCTCCGGTGACGTGGCCGAGCTGGACGCGCTGCTGGCCGCATGCGAGGCCCGGGAGATCCGGGCGCGGCGCATCCCGGTGGACTACGCCTCCCACTCCGCGCAGGTGGAGTCGATCGAGGAGGAGGTACGCGGGGCCCTGGCCGGTCTCGAGCCACGGCGGGCGCGGGTGCCGTTCTACTCGACGGTGACGCCCGGCTGGCTGGACACCACGGTCATGGACGCGGGGTACTGGTACACCAACCTCCGGGGGACGGTCCACTTCGAGGAGGCGACCCGGGCCCTGCTCGACGAGGGCTACCGGTTCTTCGTGGAGGCTTCTGCGCACCCGGTGCTGACCTTCAGCGTTCAGCAGACCCTGGACGCCGCCGGCGTGGACGCCGCGGTCCTCGGCTCGCTGCGTCGCGACGAGGGTGGCCCGGAGCGTTTCGTCACGTCGCTGGTCGAGGGCTGGGTGCGGGGCCTGCCGGTGGACTGGCCGGCGATCGCGTCCGGCGGCCGGCGGGTGGACCTGCCCACCTACGCGTTCCAGCGGGACCGCTACTGGCCCGATGTCCTGCCGTCGACGGGTGACGCCGGGGTGCTCGGACTGGACACGACGGAGCATTCGCTGCTGGGCGCGGCCGTGGCGGTGGGCGGCACGGACGGTGTGCTGCTGACCGGCCGGCTGTCCGTCCCGACCCACCCGTGGCTCGCCGATCACACCGTCCAGGGCACGCCGTTGCTGCCGGGGTCGGCATTCGTGGAGCTGGCTGTCCGGGCGGGAGACCAGGTCGGCTGCGATCTGGTGGAGGAGCTGACGCTGGAGGCCCCGCTGGTCCTGCCGCAGAGCGGACCGGTGCGGGTGCAGGTCTGGGTCGACAGCGCGGACGACTCCGGCCGGCGCGAGCTGACCATCTACGCGGGGTCGGGGGACACCGACGACGGGCGGTCCTGGACCCGGCACGCCACCGGGGTGCTGCGCGAGTCGGGGGAGCCCGGCGGCAGCGGGCTGACGGAATGGCCCCCCGCCGGGGCCGAGACCGTGGCGACGCAGGGGTTCTACGAGCACCTGGCAGGGCTCGGCTTCGGGTACGGCCCGGTCTTCCGGGGGCTCCGGTCGGCCTGGCGCCGCAACGGCGACGTGTACGCCGAGGTCGCGCTACCCGACGGGGTACGCGTGACCGGGTTCGGTGTGCACCCGGCGCTGCTGGACGCGGCGCTGCAGGCGATCGGCCTGATGGACGGCGCCCCCGAGGGGATGCCGTTCGCGTGGTCGGGGGTGCGCGTGCACGCCTCCGGAGCGACGATGCTGCGTGTCCGCCTGTCCCCGACGGGCTCGGGCGGCGTGTCGCTGGTGCTGGCGGACGGTACCGGGGCCCCGGTCGCCACGATCGCCTCGCTGGTGCAGCGACCGGTCGCACTGGAGCAGGGAGTGGGTGGCGACCGCGGCGCCGCGCTGTTCGGCGTGGACTGGGTTCCCGCTGCCGATCCGCAGAGCGACGCCCCGGCGGTCACCTGGGCCGAACCGGATGCACCGGTCGCCTTCGGCGAGGCGGCCGGATTCGTCGCCGTCTCCTGCCCGGTCACCGCCGGCACCGACCCGGCCGCGGGCGCGCAGGAGGCCGCGCACTGGGCCTGGGGAGTGCTGCGAGCCTGGACGGCCGGCGAGAGGCCGGACACCGCCCGCCTGGTCATCGTGACCCGGGACGCGGTCGCGAAGAACCTCGCACACGCCGCGGTCTGGGGCCTGGTGCGGTCGGCGCAGTCGGAGAACCCGGACCGGATCGTGCTGGTCGATCTCGACGACGACGCGTCGTCCCTCGACGCCCTGCCCGCCGCACTGGCCACCGGCGAGCCGGAGCTGGTGGTACGCGCGGGTGTGGCCGGCGTGCCGCGTCTGGTCCGGACCGGCGACGAGGTGGCCGAGGATCCCGGATTCGGATCCGGCACAGTGCTGGTGACCGGTACGCCGGAGGAGCTCGCCGGCCCACTGGCCCGGCACCTCGTCACCCATCGGGGTGTGCGCAGCCTGCTACTGGTGAGCGGGCCCGGCACAACGACGGAACTGCGCGACGAGCTGACCGCTCTGGGCGCCGACGTCACGCTCGCGGCGTGTGAGCCGGGTGACCGGGACGCGCTGGCGGAACTGCTGGCCGAGCACCCGGTGACAGCGGTCCTGCACACCGCGGGCATGCAGACCGGCGACCTCACGCCGGAATCGATCGACACGGTGCTCCGGCCCGGCCTCGACGCCGCCTGGAACCTGCACGAGCTGACGCGGGACCGGGACCTGTCCGCGTTCGTGGTGTTCTCCCCGGCCGCGACCATCCTCGACGCCGCACAGCGGGGCGTCCACGCCGCGGCGAACGCGTTCCTGAACACACTCGCCCGGCGCCGCCGCGCCGCCGGTCTGCCCGGCACCGCGCTGTCCTGGGGTCTGCCGGCGGACGCCGCCGGCCTGGCGCTGTTCGACGCGGCCGGCTCGGCGGGGCGCGCCGTGCTGGCGCCGATGACGCTGGATCTGAGCGCGCTGCGGCGGCAGGCCCGGGCCAACCCGGTTCCCCCGATGCTGCGCGCGCTGGTTCGCGGCCCGGCCCGGCGGACCGCCGGCACCGGCTCCGCCACCGGTTCAGCGCTGGCACGGTCGCTGGCCGGGCTGTCCACCGCCGACCGGGACCAGGCCCTGCTCGACCTCGTGCTCGGTCACGTCGCCGTCGTTCTGGGTCACGGCTCGGCGCAGGCCATCGCCCCCGATCGCGCGTTCAAGGATCTCGGTTTCGACTCGCTGAGCGCCGTCGAGCTGCGTAACCAGCTCGGCGCCGCCACCGGGCTGCGGCTGCCCGCCACGCTCGTCTTCGACCATCCGAGTCCGGTGGCGCTGATCGCGTACCTCGGGGCCGAACTCGCGGGCGCACCGGTCGCCGCGGTGACGGCCCGCACGGTCACCGGGACCGACGAGCCGATCGCCATCGTCGGCATGGGCTGCCGCTACCCGGGCGGGGTCGAGTCGCCGGACGACCTGTGGCACCTCGTCGCGTCCGGCGTCGACGCGGTTGCCGGGTTCCCCACGGACCGGGGCTGGGACCTCGACGCGCTGTACCACCCGGCACACGATCACCCGGGCACCACCTATGTCCGCGACGGCGGGTTCCTGCGCGACGCCGACCTGTTCGACCCGGCGTTCTTCGGGATCAGCCCGCGGGAGGCGATGGCGATGGACCCGCAGCAGCGGCTGTTGCTGGAGATCTCGTGGGAGGCACTCGAACGGGCCGGTATCGATCCGCAGACGTTGCGGGGGCATCCGGTCGGCGTCTTCACCGGGACCAACATGCAGGACTATCTGGCCCTGCTGGCGGCCAGCGAGGACAACTTCGAGGGATACCTGGGCACCGGCAACGGGGCGAGTGTCATGTCGGGCCGGCTGTCGTACACGTTCGGCTTCGAGGGCCCGGCCGTCACCGTGGACACCGCGTGCTCGTCGTCGCTGGTGGCCCTGCATCTGGCGGCTCAGGCGCTGCGGTCGGGGGAGTGCACGCTGGCGCTGGCCGGCGGGGTGGCGGTGATGTCGACCGCGGGCGGGTTCATGGACTTCAGCCGGCAGCGGGGCCTGTCCGCCGACGGCCGGTGCAGGGCGTTCTCGACGGACGCGGACGGTACCGGCTTCGGCGAGGGCGCCGGGCTGCTCGTGCTGGAGCGGCTGTCCGACGCCCGGCGCAACGGGCACACCGTGCTCGGGATCGTGCGGGGTTCCGCCATCAACCAGGACGGCGCCTCGAACGGTCTCACGGCGCCGAACGGCCCGTCGCAGCAGCGGGTCATCCGGCAGGCCCTCGCCAACGCGCGCCTGGGTTCCGCCGAGGTGGACGCGGTCGAGGCCCATGGCACCGGCACCACGCTCGGTGACCCGATCGAGGCACAGGCGCTGCTGGCTACGTACGGTCAGGAACGTGAGGGTGACCCACTGTGGCTGGGGTCGCTGAAATCCAACTTCGGGCACACCCAGGCCGCGGCCGGTGTCGCCGGTGTCATCAAGATGGTGATGGCGATGCGGCACGGCGTCCTGCCCCGGACGCTGCACGTCAGCGAGCCGACGGATCAGGTCGACTGGTCGGCCGGCGAGGTCAGCCTGCTCACCGAGGCCCGCCCGTGGCCGGCGACCGGCCGTCCCCGCCGGGCCGGGGTGTCCTCGTTCGGGTTCAGCGGGACCAACGCGCACGCCATCATCGAGCAGGCGCCGGTCAGCGGGACCGTCGCGCCGAGGGCCGCACCGGACCCGGGCGTGCTCCCGCTGCTGCTGTCGGCCCGGGGCGGCGACTCGCTGCGGGCGCAGGCCGGCCGGCTGCGCGCCCATCTCGTCGCGCACCCGGAACTGAACACGGCCGCCGTCGTCACCACGCTCGCGACGAAGCGCGCCGCCCTCGAGAACCGGGCGGTCGTCGTCGGCGCCGACAGGGACGGGCTGATCACGGCCCTCGCGGCGCTCGAAGAGGGACGGACCACCCCCGGCGTGGTCTCGGGCGCCACGGCGGGACACCGGCTGGCGTTCCTGTTCTCGGGACAGGGCTCGCAGCGGCTCGGCACGGGCCGCGAGCTGGCCGCGCGGTTCCCGCTGTTCGCCGAGGCTCTGGACGCGGTGCTCGCGGAGTTCGACCCGCGGGTGCGCGAGGTCCTGTTCGGCGACGACGCCGACGCCCTGAACGAGACCGGGGTGACGCAGCCCGCGTTGTTCGCGATCGAGGTCGCGCTGTTCCGGCTGCTGGAGTCCTGGGGAATCCGGCCGGACGCGCTGGCCGGGCACTCGATCGGCGAGCTGGCCGCGGCGTACGTGGCGGGTGTGTGGTCGCTGCCGGACGCCGCCCGGGTGGTGGCGGCGCGCGGCGCCCTGATGCAGGCGCTGCCCCGCGACGGTGCGATGGTCGCGCTCCAGGCGACCGAGGCCGAGGTCCTGCCCGAGCTGAACGGCACCGTGGGTATCGCGGCGGTGAACGGGCCGGCGTCGATCGTGCTGTCCGGCGTCACCGCCGATGTCGAGTCCCTCGCCGAACGCTGGCGTGGGGCGGGCCGCAAGGCGACCCGGCTCCGCGTCAGCCACGCCTTCCACTCGCCGCTCATGGAGCCGATGCTCGACGACTTCCGCGCGGTGCTCGACTCCGTGGAGTTCCACGAGCCGGCCCTGCCGATCGTGTCCACCCTGACCGGCGCGCCCGCCACCGCGGCGGAGCTGGGCTCGGCGGACTACTGGGTGCGGCACGTGCGCGGGGCCGTGCGGTTCGCCGACGCCGTCGGCACGCTGCGGGACCAGGGCATCGATGTCTTCCTGGAGGTCGGTCCCGGCGAGGTGCTCACCGCCCTGGGCCGGGAGAACGTTCCCGGCGCCGAGTTCGTCCCGGCACTGCGCGGTCGCCGGCCCGAGCTGTTCGCTCTGGCGACGGCCGTGGGCGGCCTGCACGTCCTCGGCATCGCCGTCGACTGGACCGAGCTCACCGGCGGCGGCGGGGACGTCGACCTCCCCACGTACGCGTTCCGCCGCCGCCGGTTCTGGCCCACGCCGGCCTCGGTCCCCGCGGCCGACGGCTGGCGTTACCAGGTCTCCTGGCGGCCGGTTCGCGAGAGCACCGCGACACTGGCGGGAACCTGGCTCGTGGTCAGCCGGGACGGCGCGGGTGAGGAACCCGTCGCCGCGGCGCTGAGCAAGCACGGCGCCCGGGTGCTCCCGGTCCGGACCGGCCCGGCGACCGACCGGGAGTCACTGGCCGCGCGGCTGGCGACAGGCGAGCCGATCGCGGGCGTACTGTCGTTGCTCGCCCTCGACCCGGACCTGCCGTCCGGCGGTGTCTACCCGACGCTCGCGCTGGTCCAGGCACTCGGTGACGCCGGGCTCACCGCGCCTGTGTGGTACGCGACCCGGGGCGCGGTGTCCGTCGGACGCTCCGACGAGCCCGTCCGCCCCGACCAGGCCATGGTGTGGGGACTCGCCCGGTGTGCCGCGCTGGAACAGCCGGAACGCTGGGGCGGCCTCGTCGACCTGCCCGGCGTCCTCGACGACCTCGCCGCGGCACGCCTGGCGGGAATCCTGGCCGGTTCCCAGGAGGAGGACGAGGTCGCGCTCCGCACCGGCGGGGTGTTCGCCCGCAGGCTGGTGCGGGCAGCCGCGGGCCGGCCCGGCGAATGGAACCTCACCGGTACGGTGCTCGTGACCGGCGGGACCGGCGGGATCGGAGCGCATGTCGCCCGATGGCTGGTGTCGCGGGGCGCGGAGCATCTCCTGCTGACCAGCCGGCGTGGACCGGATGCCGAGGGTGCCGAGGCGCTGCGGACGGAGCTGGCCACGCTCGGTGCCCGCGTCACGATCGCCGCGTGCGACGCCGCGGACCGGGAGGCGCTGGCGGACCTGCTGGCCTCGATCCCGCCGGAGTACCCGCTCACCGCGGTGGTCCACGCGGCCGGGGTCCTGGACGACGGTGTGCTGACCGCGCTCACCCCGGAGCGGTTCGCCGCGGTGCTGCGCCCGAAGGTCGACGCCGCGATCAACCTGGACGAGCTGACCCGCGACCGGGAGCTGTCGGCGTTCGTGCTGTTCTCGTCGATCGCGGGCACGTTCGGCGCCGCGGGCCAGGGCAACTACGCGACCGCCAACGCCTTCCTGGACGCGCTCGCCGAACGGCGCGCGGCGGCGGGCCTGCCCGCGACCTCCGTCGCCTGGGGCCCCTGGGGCGGCGGCGGCATGGTCCGCGAACAGCTCAGCGGGCACCTCCGCAGCCGGGGCATGATCACGATGGAACCCGGCCGCGCGGTCGCCGCCCTCGACCGGGCTGTCCGTCAGGGCGACCCGGCCCTGCTGGTGGCGGACTTCGACTGGGAACTGTTCGCCCCGGCCCGGCCGACACCGCTGCTGCGGGACCTCCCCGACGCGCACCGCCCCGCGGCGTCGATCGATTCCGCGGCGCCGCAGAACCTGGCGGGCCGGCTCGGCGAGCTGATCGGAGCGGACCGCGAGCGCGCCGTGCTGGATCTGGTCCGGGAGCAGGCGGGCGCCGTCCTCGGGCACGGTGGCGACGGGCTCGTGGAACCCGGCCAGGCGTTCAAGGACCTGGGCTTCGACTCGCTCACGGCGGTCGAGTTCCGCAACCTGCTCAACGCGTCCACCGGGCTGAGCCTGCCGGCGACGCTGATCTTCGACTACCCCACACCGGTCGCGCTCGCGGCACACGTGCTCACCGAGCTGACCCAGGCCGGGACACCGAGCATCGACACCGAACTGAACCGCCTGGAGTCCGCGCTGTCCCTGCTCGATCCGGACGACGAGCAGAGCGCCGCCGTCAGCACCCGGCTCCGGGCCCTGCTGTCCCGATGGGACGGGGCCCATGCCCGTACCGAAGCCACCGAGATCGCGACGGACGCGCGCACCGCGTCGGCGGACGAGCTGCTGATGCTGCTCGACGACCAGCTCGGCCGGTCCTGATCCGATGAACTCGCCTGAAGGGTCGAACCCCATGTCGAACGAGGACAAGTATCTCGCCTACCTCCGGCGGGCCACCGTGGACCTGCAGGAGGCCCGCGGCAAGCTGCGCGAGTCGCAGGAGCGCGCGGCCGAGCCGATCGCCATCGTCGGCATGAGCTGCCGGTTCCCGGGCGGTGTGCGATCGCCGGAGGACCTCTGGCGGCTGCTGCGCGACGGGGAGGACGCGGTCTCCGGATTTCCCGTCAACCGGGGCTGGGACCTGACGGCGCTCTTCGACGACGACCCCGACCGGCAGGGGACCTCGTACACCCGCGAGGGCGCGTTCCTGCACGACATGGCGGACTTCGACGCCGCCTTCTTCGGGATCTCGCCGCGGGAGGCCGTGGCGATGGACCCGCAGCAGCGGTTGCTGCTGGAAACGTCGTGGGAGCTGTTCGAAAGGGCCGGGATCGATCCCCGTACGCTCCGCGGCAGCAGCACCGGTGTGTTCGTCGGCACCAACATGCAGGACTACGCGGCCCGCCTGTTCGCAGGGGTGCCGGAGGGCTACGAGGGCTTCCTCGGCACGGGCAACGCGGCGAGCGTCATCTCCGGCCGCATCGCCTACACGATGGGCTTCGAGGGCCCCGCGCTGACCATCGACACGGCATGTTCGTCGTCCCTGGCAGCGCTGCATCTCGCCGTCCACGCGCTGCGGCACGGCGAGTCCCCGCTGGCCATTGCGGGCGGCGTCACGGTGATGTCGACCCCCGGGGTCTTCGTCGACTTCAGCCGCCAGCGGGGCCTGGCCCAGGACGGCCGCTGCAAGGCGTTCGCCGATGCCGCCGACGGTACGGGCTGGGGCGAGGGCGTCGGCCTGCTGCTCCTGGAGCGGCTGTCGGATGCCCAGCGCAACGGTCATCCGGTGCTGGCACTGGTGCGGGGTTCGGCGGTCAATCAGGATGGTGCGTCGAACGGTCTGACGGCGCCGAACGGTCCGTCGCAGCAGCGGGTGATCCGGCAGGCCCTGGCCGGTGCGGGGTTGTCGGCGGTGCAGGTCGATGCGGTCGAAGCGCACGGTACGGGTACCAAGCTCGGTGACCCGATCGAGGCGCAGGCGTTGCTGTCTACGTATGGTCAGGACCGTCCCGCTGACCGTCCGTTGCTGCTCGGTTCGGTGAAGTCGAACATCGGCCACACGCAGGCCGCCGCCGGTGTCGCCGGCATCATCAAGATGGTCATGGGAATCCGGCACGGCCTGCTGCCCGCGACGCTGAACGTGGACGAGCCGTCGACACACGTGGACTGGTCCGCGGGCGCGGTGGAGCTGCTGACCGAGGCCCGGCCCTGGCCGGAGACGGGCCAGCCGCGGCGGGCCGGTGTGTCGTCGTTCGGTGTGAGCGGCACGAACGCGCACGTCATCATCGAGCAGGCCCCGGAAACTCAGCCGGAGGACGAGGAGTCGTCGTTCGACGGCTTGGTGCCGTGGGTGTTGTCGGCCCGCAGCCCCGAAGCTCTGCGGGAGCAAGCTGCGCGGCTCGCGTCGTTCGTGGACGGGCTCGCACCGGTTGATGTGGGCTTCTCGCTGGCGACGTCGCGGGCGGCGTTGGAGCATCGCGCGGTTGTTGTCGCGTCGGACGTGGCGGAGTTCCGTCAGGCGTTGGCGGCGTTGCCTGTCGTGGGTGAGGCTGCCCCGTCGCGGTTGGCTTTCCTGTTCTCGGGTCAGGGTTCGCAGCGTCTGGGTATGGGCCACGAGCTGGCGGAGCGTTTCCTGGTGTTCGCCTCGGCTTTCGACGAGGTCCTCAGTCATTTCGACCCGGCTGTTCGTGAGGTCGCTGATGCGGAGTCGTTGAACGAGACGGCGGTGACGCAGCCTGCTTTGTTTGCGGTTGAGGTGGCGCTGTTCCGGCTCCTGGAGTCGTGGGGCATCAAGCCCGATGTGCTTGCGGGTCATTCGATTGGTGAGCTCGCGGCGGCGTATGTGTCGGGTGTGTGGTCGCTGGAGGACGCAACAAAAGTTGTCTCTGCGCGTGGTCGTTTGATGCAGGCGTTGCCGTCCGGCGGTGCGATGGCGGCGATCCAAGCCTCCGAGGCCGAGGTCATGCCGGATTTGTCGGACACGGTGGGTTTGGCTGCGGTGAACGGCCCGACCTCGGTCGTGATCTCTGGTGTCGCTGCTGACGTGGACGCGGTTGCAGAGCGGTGGCGTGAGGCCGGCCGGAAGGTGACCCGGTTGAAGGTCAGTCATGCGTTCCACTCACCTCTGATGGAACCGATGCTGGATGACTTCCGCCGGGTGTTGGAGGGTGTGTCGTTTGGGACTCCGACGATTCCGATCGTGTCCGCGGGGGAGATCACGTCGCCGGAGTATTGGGTGCGGCATGTCCGCGATGCCGTTCGGTTCGGGGACGCGGTAGCTGCTACGGGTGCTGACGTCTTCCTCGAAATCGGTCCGGGTGGTGTGCTGTCCGCGTTGGGCCAGGAATCGTTGCCGGATGCGGTTTTCGTGCCCGCACTGCGTACTGACAGATCTGAAGAGCTTGCTGTTGTCTCTGCTGTCGGCCGGTTGCATGTGCGGGGAGTGGCGGTTGATTGGAACGCCTACTTCGAGGGCATGGGCGGCCGGCGGGTGGATCTGCCCACCTATGCGTTCCAGCGCGAGCGTTACTGGCTCGACGCGCTCCCGCTCGACTCGTTCATCCAGCGGCTGTCGCCGGTCGAAGCGCGGTTCTGGGAGGTTGTCGAGGGCGGTGACCTCGACGGTCTGACGCGCACCCTCGACGTGTCGTCCACCGACCCGCTGAGTGCGGTGCTGCCCCGGCTGTCGGCGTGGCGCCGCGAGCAGCGGGACCGATCCACCTCGGACGGCTGGCGGTACCGGATCGACTGGCAGCCGGTGACCCCGGAACCCCGGGAGCTGGAGGGTGTCTGGCTGCTCGTGGCACCGGACGGTGAGACCCGCACCGGGTGGGTCCGCGATTCGCTGGCCCGCCACGGCGCCGACGTGCACGTCCTGGAAGTGGATCCCACGGCGGTGGACTGGGCCGGCCTTGCGAACCGGGTCTCCGGGCTGCGTGGAGTCGTCTCGCTGCTGGGACTCGCCGACGCCGGCCCGTCGGACGTCCCCGCGGGTGTCACCAGCACGATCGGCCTGCTCCGGGCGCTCGGCGACACCGGCGAGCCCGCGCCGCTGTGGGCGGTGACGTCCGGCGCCGTGGCGGCTGCCCCGGGTGACACCGTGGACGGCTACGCCCAGTCGATGCTGTGGGGTCTCGGCCGGGTCGCCGCGCTCGAACAGCCGGACCGCTGGGGTGGTCTCGTCGACCTGCCCGAGGTGTGCGACGACCGGACCGGTGACCTGTTCGTGTCGGTCCTGGCCGGAACCGCCGGCGAGGACCAGGTCGCGGTGCGCGGCGCCGGGATCCTGGGACGCCGGCTGGCACCCGCGCCTGCCGGTGAGACGTCCGGCACGCGCTGGACACCACGGGGAACCGTGCTGGTGACCGGTGGTCTCGGGGCCCTGGGCGGGCATGTCGCACGCTGGCTGGCGGCGCACGGCGCCGGGCACATCGTCCTGACGAGCCGCCGGGGCCGTGCCGCCGACGGCGCCGAGGAGCTGATCTCCGAGCTCGCCGGGCGGGGCGCGACCGTCACGGTCGAGGCCTGCGACATCTCGGACCGGGACTCCGTCGCGGCGCTGCTGGAGCGGATCCCGGCCCTTACGGCCGTCGTGCACGCCGCGGGCATCGAGCGGTCAGGGGCACTCGCCGACCTCGGCACCGACGACCTCACCGGATTCGCCGAGGTGCTGAAGGCGAAGGTGGACGGGGCCTGGAACCTGCACGAGCTGCTGTCCGGGACGCCGCTGGACGCGTTCGTGATGTTCTCCTCGATCGCCGGTGTCTGGGGCAGTGGCGGGCAGGGCGCGTACGCCTCGGCCAACGCCTACCTGGACGCCCTCGCCGAGCACCGCAGGGCGGCGGGCCTGCCGGCGACAGCCGTCGCATGGGGACCGTGGGCGGGCGGCGGTCTGGTGGCGACCCGTGACGTGGCCACGCACCTGCAGCGCAGGGGTCTCGCCCTGCTGGCACCCGGGGCCGCCGTCGCCGGTCTCGCCACGGCCCTCGAGCGCGGCGACGGGAACATCGTCATCGCCGACGTCGACTGGCAGCGGTTCGCCGGCACGTTCATGGTGCAGCGGATGAGCCCGCTGCTCGGCGAGCTGCCCGCCGTCCGGGCGGTGTTCGACGCCGCACCGGCGGAGCAGGGCGGCTCGGCACTCACCCAGCGGCTGGCCGGCATGGACGCGGCCGGGCAGGAACGGGAACTGACCGAGGTGGTCCGCTTCGAGGCCGCCATGGTGCTGGGTCACGTGTCCGGCGACGCGTTCTCCCCGGTGCGCGCGTTCAAGGACCTGGGCTTCGACTCGCTCACCGCGGTCGAGCTGCGGACGCGGTTGAGTGAGGCGACGGGCGTACCCCTGCCCGCGACCTTGATCTTCGATTATCCGAACGCCACGGCACTGGCGGCCCACCTGCGCGCCGAGCTGTCCGGCACAGCCGCGTTCATCCCCGTGGCCCCGGCGGGGGTGAGCGACGAGCCGATCGCGATCGTGTCGATGGCGTGCCGGTTCCCCGGCGGCGTGTCGAGCCCCGAAGAGCTGTGGGAGGTCCTGCGATCCGGGGGCGACCTGGTATCGGAGTTCCCCGCCGATCGGGGCTGGGATCTGGACCGGCTGTACGACCCGGATCCCGCGAGCGTCGGCACGTCGTACACCCGGATGGGCGCCTTCCTCGACGACATGGCGGACTTCGACGCGGACTTCTTCGGGATCTCCCCGCGGGAGGCCCTCGCCATGGACCCGCAGCAGCGGCTCCTGATGGAGACGTCGTGGGAGACGTTCGAACGGGCCGGCATCGACCCGGACTCCGTACGCGGCGCCCGCGTCGGCGTGTTCGTGGGCTCGAACCTGCAGGACTACGCGCCACTGGTGGCCGCGTCGACCGACGACGCCGGTGGCTACCTGTCGACGGGCAACGCGGCCAGCGTCATGTCGGGCCGGCTGTCCTACTTCTTCGGCCTCGAAGGCCCGGCTGTCACCGTGGACACGGCGTGCTCGTCGTCGCTCGTGGCGTTGCACCTGGCCGTGCAGGCACTGCGGGCCGGTGAGTGCGAGATGGCCCTGGCCGGTGGCGTGACGGTGATGAACCTGCCGTTCGCGTTCATCGAGTTCAGCCGGCAGCGCGGGCTCGCGGAGGACGGCCGGTGCAAGGCGTTCGGAGCGGGCGCGGACGGCACCGGCTGGGGCGAGGGTGTCGGCATGCTGTGCGTGGAACGGCTGTCGGACGCTCAGCGCAACGGCCATCAGGTGCTCGCTGTCGTCCGCGGTTCCGCGGTGAACCAGGACGGCGCGTCGAACGGCCTGACCGCACCGAACGGGCCCGCGCAGCAACGGGTGATCCGGCAGGCACTGTCCGCCGCCGGTCTGGTGCCCGCCGAGGTGGACGCCGTGGAGGCGCACGGCACCGGCACGACGCTGGGCGACCCGATCGAGGCGCAGGCGCTGATCGCCACGTATGGCCAGGACCGTCTCGGTGAGCCGCTGTGGCTCGGCTCGATCAAGTCGAACATCGGGCACGCGCAGGCCGCCGCGGGCGTCGCGGGCGTGATCAAGATGGTCATGGCGATGCGGAACGGTCTGCTACCGCGGACCCTGCACGCGCAGGAGCCGTCACCCCACATCGACTGGTCCGGCGCCACGGTGCGGTTGCTGGCGGAGGCGCGGCCATGGCCCGAGAACGGACATCCGCGGCGCGCCGGGGTGTCGTCGTTCGGATTCAGCGGTACGAACGCGCACGCCATCATCGAGCAGGCGCCCGCGACGGAGCCGGTGGTGGCCATGGAACCCCCGCCGGCCGGTGGGGTCGTTCCGTGGCCGGTGTCGGCGCGGACCGCGGAGGCGTTGCGGGAGCAGGCTTCCCGCCTGCTGTCCTTCGTGCGGGACAACTCCGGCCTGACCCTGGCGGAGACGGGCCGGGCGCTGGTCGCGACGCGGGCACAGCTGGAGCATCGTGCCGTGCTGGTCGCCGAGGACCGGGACACGATGCTCGACCTGCTCGCGGCTCTCGCCGAGGGGCGGGGCAGCGTCGGCGAGGCTGGTGCGCCACGGCTGGCTTTCCTGTTCTCGGGTCAGGGTTCGCAGCGGCTCGGCATGGGTCGTGAGCTGGCGGGCCGTTTCCCGGTGTTCGCCTCGGCTTTCGACGAGGTCCTCAGTCATTTCGATCCGACCGTTCGTGAGGTCGCGGATGCGGAGTCGTTGAACGAGACGGCGGTGACGCAGCCTGCTTTGTTCGCCGTTGAGGTGGCGCTGTTCCGGCTCTTGGAGTCGTGGGGCATCAGGCCGGATGTGTTGGCGGGTCATTCGATTGGTGAGTTGGCGGCGGCGTATGTGGCTGGTGTGTGGTCGTTGGAGGATGCGGCGAAGGTGGTGTCGGCGCGTGGTTCGTTGATGCAGGCGTTGCCGTCGGGTGGTGCGATGGTGGCGATCCAGGCGTCCGAGGCCGAGCTCGCTTCCGATTTGTCGGGCACGGTGGGTTTGGCTGCGGTGAACGGCCCGAATTCGGTGGTCCTTTCCGGGGTCGCCGCTGATGTGGACGCGGTGGCAGAGCGGTGGCGTGACGCGGGCCGGAAGGTCACGCGGCTCAAGGTCAGTCATGCGTTCCATTCGCCGTTGATGGAGCCGATGCTCGACGAGTTCCGTGCGGTGCTGGAGGGGGTGTCGTTCGGGACGCCGACGATTCCGATCGTGGCCGCGGGGGAGATCACGTCACCCGACTACTGGGTGCGGCATGTGCGCGAGGCGGTCCGGTTCGCTGACGCGGTGGTTGCCACGGGTGCTGACGTCTTCGTTGAGATCGGGCCCGGTGGCGTGTTGTCGGCGTTGGGTCAGGAGTCGTTGCCGGACGCGGTGTTCGTGCCCGTGCTGCGTACTGACAGATCTGAGGAACTCGCTGTTGTCACTGCTGCGGGGCAGCTGCATGTCCGTGGCGTACGCGTGGACTGGGAGCCGTTCTTCGGCGGCGACAGCGGCCGCCGGGTGGAACTGCCGACCTATGCGTTCCAGCGCGAGCGTTACTGGCCGGCCGTGCTGCCCTCGGTGGGGGATGTCGCGGCGGCCGGGCTCGGCGCGGCCGAACACCCCCTGCTGGGCGCGGCCGTCGTCCTCGGCGGCACGGACGGGGCACTGCTGACCGGACGGCTCTCGGTACGCAGCCACCCGTGGCTCGCCGACCACGCCGTGCTCGGCTCGATCCTGCTGCCCGGGACGGCGTTCGCCGAGCTGGCGATCCGCGCGGGTGACCAGGTCGGCTGCGACGTCGTGGAGGAACTGACCCTGGAGGCGCCGCTGGTCCTGCCCGCAGACGGCGCGACGCTCGTGCAGGTGTCGGTCGGCTCCCCGGACGGATCGGGCCGCCGGGAGATCAGCTTCCACTCCAGCGCGGGTGACGACGGCCGCTCGTGGACCCGGCATGCCACCGGACTGCTCGGCACGGCTGCCCGCTCCGCCGGTATCCCGTTGCCGGAGTGGCCGCCCGCCGGTGCCGAGGCCGTCGCCCTGGACGGCTTCTACCACCACATGACCGAGGCCGGTTTCGGGTACGGACCGATGTTCCAGGGCCTGCGGGCGGCCTGGCGGCTCGACGGCGAGGTCTACGCCGAAGTGGCGCTGCCCGAGGGTGTGGGGGCGGAGGGCTTCGGCCTGCACCCGGCCCTGCTCGACGCGGCGCTGCACGCCATCGGCCTGATCGGCGATGCCGGCGGACCCGGCCGGCTGCCGTTCTCCTGGTCGGGTGTGCGCCTGTACGCCTCCGGCGCGGAACTGCTGCGGGTACGCCTGACGCCGTCGGGCGAGGACCGGGTGGCCCTGGCGGTGGCGGACGGCACGGGCGCCCCGGTCGCGACGGTGGACTCGCTGGTGCTGCGCCCGGTCTCGCAGGAGCAATTGGCCGGCGACGGCACCGGCGACGCGCTGTTCGGCCTGGACTGGGTGCCGGTCGCGCTGCCCGGCGGCGACCTCCCCTCGGTCGGCTGGGCGGGCGCGGAGACGGCGCTGCCCGACTTCGCCGTCCTTACCTGCCCGATGCCAACCGGTGCCGATCCGGCGTCCGCGGCCCACGAGGTGGCGCACTGGGCGCTGGCCACGGTGCAGTCCTGGTTGTCGCAGGAGGGCCCGCGTCTGGTGATCGTGACCCGGGGTGCGGTTGCTGTGGGTGCCGGTGATGAGGTGCCGGGGCTGGCGCAGGCGGCGGTGTGGGGTCTGGTGCGTTCGGCGCAGTCGGAGAACCCGGACCGGTTCGTGCTGGTCGACGTGGACGAGGACGAGGTATCGCCGGAGGCGCTGGCGGCGGCCCTGGCAACGGGTGAGCCGCAGCTGGCGGTGCGGTCGGGTGTGGTCATTGTCCCGCGTCTGGCCAGGGTCGAGCGTTCGGTGGTGGAGGATCCCGGGTTCGGTACGGGCGCCGTTCTGGTCACCGGTGCGACGGGCACGCTCGGTGGCCTGATCGCCCGGCATCTGGTCGCGGAACGCGATGTCCGGAGCCTGGTGCTGGTGAGCCGGCGTGGTGCGGCCGCCGAGGGTGCGGAGGAGTTGCGTGCGGAACTGACCGCGCTGGGCGCCGATGTGGTGCTCGCGGCGTGTGACGTGGCGGATCGGGACGCCGTGGCGGCGTTGCTGGCCGGGCATGAGATCTCCGCGGTCGTGCACACGGCGGGTGTGCTGGACGACGCGACGATCGGATCGCTGACGCCGGAGCGGATCGACGGTGTGTTCCGGCCGAAGGTGGATGCGGCGTGGAACCTGCATGACCTGACGAAGGACGCGGACCTGTCGGCGTTCGTGCTGTTCTCCGCCGTCGCGGGCGTGTTCGGCGGTTCGGGCCAGGGCAACTACTCGTCGGCCAACACGTTCCTGGACGCGCTGGCGCAGCACCGCCGGGCCCGGGGCCTGCCCGCCACCTCGCTGGCGTGGGGCCTGTGGGCCGAGGCCAGTGGCATGACGGGCCATCTCGACGACGCGGACCTGAAGCGCATGAGCCGGAGCGGTTTTGTGCCGCTGCGGACCGAGGAGGGCCTGGCGCTGTTCGACGCGGCTGCCACGACCGGACGGGCCACCCTGGTCCCGGCACCGATGGACCTGCCGGCGATGCGTCAGCAGGCACGATCCTGGCCCGTGCCGCCCCTGCTGCGCGGGCTGGTGCGGGGCACGGCACGCCGGGCCGCCGAAGCCGGCTCCGCGGCGGGATCGGCGTTGGCGCGGTCTCTCGCCGGCCTGACCGCGGCGGAACGGCAGCAGACGCTGCTCGACCTGGTGCTCGCCCACGTGGCCGTGGTGCTCGGCCACGGCTCGGCACACGCCATCGCGCCGGACCGCGCGTTCCGGGACCTGGGATTCGACTCGCTCAGCGCCGTCGAACTGCGCAACAACCTCAACGCGGCCACCGAGCTGCGCCTGCCGGCCACGCTGGTCTTCGACTACCCGTCACCCCAGGCGGTGGCCGCATTCCTCGACACCGGGCTCGAGGGCGCCCCCGCCGCCGTGACGACCACCCGTACGCCGGCGGCGGTGACCGGCGACCCGATCGCGATCATCGGCATGAGCTGCCGCTACCCCGGCGGGGTCAACACGCCGGAGGACCTGTGGCGGCTCGTGCTGGACGGCGCCGACGCCATCGGCGAGTTCCCCGTCAACCGCGGCTGGGACCTGGCGAGCCTGTACCACCCGGACCGGGACCACCCGGGTACGTCGTACTCCCGTGAGGGCGGCTTCCTCTACGACGCCGACCAGTTCGATCCGGCGTTCTTCGGCATCTCACCGCGGGAGGCGCTCGCGATGGACCCGCAGCAGCGGCTGCTGCTGGAGGCGTCCTGGGAGGCGTTCGAGCGCGCCGGGATCGCCCCCGAGACGGCACGGGGCAGCGCGACCGGCGTGTTCGCGGGGCTGATGTACCACGACTACGCGGCCCGGCTGCGGTCCGTGCCGCAGGACGTGCTGGGTCACCTGGGCACCGGCGCGTCCGGCAGCGTCGCGTCCGGCCGGGTCGCGTACGTCCTGGGGCTGGAGGGTCCCGCGGTGACGGTGGACACGGCGTGCTCGTCGTCGCTGGTCGCCCTGCACATGGCGGTGCAGGCACTGCGTACGGGTGAATGCGAGCTGGCGCTGGCGGGCGGTGTGGCGGTGATGTCCACGGCGGCCACGTTCGTGGACTTCAGCCGTCAGGGCGGGCTGGCCGCCGATGGCCGGTGCAAGTCGTTCTCCGACACCGCCGACGGTACGGGCTGGGGCGAGGGCGTCGGCATGCTTCTCGTCGAGCGGTTGTCGGACGCCCGCCGCAACGGGCACCCGGTCCTCGCGATCGTGCGGGGCTCCGCGATCAACCAGGACGGCGCGTCGAACGGCCTGACCGCCCCGAACGGACCGTCGCAGCAGCGGGTGATCCGGCAGGCCCTCGCCGGTGCCGGGCTGACACCGTCCGACATCGACACGGTCGAGGCACACGGCACCGGCACGACGCTCGGCGACCCGATCGAGGCCCAGGCGCTGCTCGCCACGTACGGTCAGGACCGCACCGGTGAGCCGCTGTGGCTCGGCTCGATCAAGTCGAACATCGGCCACACGCAGGCCGCCGCCGGCGTCGCGGGCATCATCAAGATGATCATGGCGATGCGGCACGGCGTGCTGCCACCGACCCTGCACGTCACCGAGCCCTCGTCCCAGGTGGACTGGTCCGCCGGCGACGTCGAGCTGCTGACCCGGGCCCGGCCGTGGCCGGAGACCGGCCGGGTACGCCGGGGCGGGGTGTCGTCGTTCGGCATCAGCGGCACGAACGCGCACACCATCATCGAGCAGGCTCCCGACGAGGGCACCCACCCGGCCCCGGCCGGCGGCGTCGTGCCGCTGATGCTGTCCGCGCGCAGCGCGAAGGCGTTGCGGGACCAGGCGGCCCGGCTGCGGGAGCGCGTCGCCGGAGAGCCGGAGACCGGCGTGCTGGACTTCGCCTACTCGTTGGCGGCGACCCGTTCGGCCTTCGACCACCGGGCCGCCCTGGTGACGGACGACCGGGCGGCGTTGCTGGCCGGGCTCGACGCCCTGGCCGGGGAGAGCGAATTCCCCGGCCTCGTCTCGGGGCTCCCCGCGATGGGCGGGGTGGGTTTCCTGTTCTCCGGGCAGGGCTCGCAGCGGCTGGGCATGGGCCGGGAGCTCGCGGAGCGCTTCCCCGTCTTCGCCGAGGCCCTCGACGAGGTCCTCGGTCATTTCGACCCCGCTGTCCGCGACGTCGCCGACGCGGAGGCGCTGAACGGGACGGCAGTGACGCAGCCGGCGTTGTTCGCGATCGAGGTGGCACTCTTCCGGCTGCTCGAGTCGTGGGGCATCCGGCCCACCATGCTGGCCGGGCACTCGATCGGCGAGCTGGCCGCGGCCCACGTGTCCGGCCTGTGGTCGCTGTCCGACGCCGCCAGGGTGGTGGCGGCCCGGGGCTCGCTCATGCAGGCGCTGCCCGAGGGCGGTGCGATGGTGGCGATCCAGGCGTCCGAGGCCGAGGTCGCGGCGGACCTGCCGGACACCCTCGGCATCGCGGCGGTCAACGGCCCGGACTCGGTCGTGATCTCCGGTGCGGCCGCCGACGCCGATGCTGTCGCCGATCGCTGGCGTGCGGCCGGGCGCAAGGTGACCCGGTTGACCGTGAGCCACGCGTTCCACTCGCCGCTGATGGAGCCGATGCTCGGCGAGTTCCGGCAGGTGCTGGAAGACGTCGCCTACCACGCACCCACCGTCCCGATCGTGTCCACGCTGACGGGACGGCTCGCCCTCGCCGACGAGCTCGCCTCGCCGGACTACTGGGTGCGGCACGTACGCCAACCGGTGCGCTTCGCCGCGGCCGTGGAGTCGATGGTGGCGGACGGCATGCTCACGTTTGTCGAGATCGGCCCCGGTGCCACGCTGACCGCCCTGGGCCAGGAATCCGCCCCGGGCGCCGGCTTCGTGCCGCTGCTGCGGGCGGACCGGCCGGAGGAGACCGCGCTGATCTCCGCGGTGGCACAGCTCGGCACGCGCGGCGTGAAGGTCGGCTGGGAAGCGTTCTTCGCCGGTCGCGGTGCCAGGCGTGTCGAGCTGCCGACGTACGCATTCCAGTACCAGCGCTACTGGCTGGACGCCGGTGTGTCGGCGGGCGACCTCGGCGCGGCCGGGCTCGGCGCGGCCGGGCACCCCCTGCTCGGCGCGGTCATCGACACCGCCGACTCGGACTGGCAGCTGCTTACCGGCCGGTTGTCCCTGGAATCCCACCCCTGGCTCGCCGATCACGCGATCCAGGGCGCGGTCCTGGTGCCCGGTACGGCGTTCGTCGAGCTCGCCGTCCGGGCCGGCGACGAGCTGGGCTGTGACCTGGTCGAGGAGCTGACCCTCGAGGTCCCGCTGGTACTGCCCGAGCACGGTGGCGTCCGGATCCAGGTACGGGTGGGAGCGCCGGACGAATCGGGCCGGCGCACGCTGACGGTCCATGCCCGGGGCGACGACAGCGACCTGTGGATCCGGCACGCGAGCGGCGTCCTGGCGGTCGGCGCCGGACCGGTCCCGGCCGGCGTCGGCACCTGGCCGCCCCCCGGCGCGGAGGCCGTGGACCTGACCGGCCACTACGACCGGATGGCCGACGGTGGCTTCGGATACGGGCCCGTGTTCCAGGGCCTGCGGGCGGCCTGGCGCTCGGGAGACGACGTATACGCCGAGGTCGCGTTGCCGGACGGGGCTGAGGCGGCCGCTTTCGGGCTGCATCCGGCGTTGCTCGACGCGGCGCTGCACGCCATCGGCCTGGCCGGTGGCGACGGTCCCGGGCGGTTGCCATTCTCCTGGTCGGGTGTCCGGTTGCACGCCTCCGGCGCGACGGCGCTGCGGGTACGGCTGTCGCCCACGGGGACCGGCGGCGTGGCGCTGACGGTCGCGGATGACACGGGCGCACCGGTGGCGACGATCGACTCGCTGGTGCTCCGGCCGTTTTCGGCACCGTCGGAGCAGCAGGGCTGGGACTCGCTGTTCCACCTCGACTGGGTGCCCGTTCCCGCGTCCGCGGGCAGCGCCGGCTCGGTGGCGGAGTTCACCGGCTGGGCCGCGGTGCGGTCGGCACTCGACGCGGGGGAGACCCTGCCGGACCACGTCGTGGTGCGCTCCGCCGGCTCCGGTGACGTGGCCGCCGTACGCGCGGAGGTGCTCACCGCTCTGGAACTCGTGCAGGGCTGGCTGGCCGACGACCGCACCATCGAGTCGAAGCTGGTGGTGGTCACCCGCGGCGCGGTGGCGGTCGGCGACGAGATCGACGTACCCGCCGCGGTGTCGGCCGCGGTGTGGGGCCTGCTCCGCTCGGCGCAGACGGAGAACCCCGGCCGGCTGGTGCTGGTGGACACCGACGACGAGGACGGCTGGACGGCGGCCCTCGCCACCGGCGAACCCCAGCTCGCGGTGCGCGACTCGACGACCTACGCGGCCCGGCTGGCCCGGCTGCGCCCGGAGGCCGGCGCCGGCCCGGCGTTCGGACCGGACAGCTCGGTGCTGGTGACGGGTGCGTCGGGCGCGCTGGGCGGCCTGGTCGCCCGGCACCTCGCCGAGCGGTACGGCGTCCGCCGGCTGATCCTGGCCAGCAGGCGCGGCGACACGGCGGACGGTGCCGTGGCACTGCGCGACGAACTGACCGCTCTGGGCACCGAGGTGGCCGTGGTGGCCTGCGACGTGGCCGACCGGGACGCGGTGGCCGCGCTGCTCGCGGCGCATCCCGTGACCGCTGTCGTGCACACCGCGGGGGTCCTGGCCGACGGGACCATCGGCTCGCTGACCGCCGAGCAGATCGACGTGGTCTTCCGGCCCAAGGTGGACGCGGCGTGGCATCTGCACGAGCTGACCCGGGACCTGGACCTGTCCGCGTTCGTACTGTTCTCCTCGGTGGCGGGCACCCTAGGCGGTCCTGGCCAGGGGAACTACGCGGCGGCCAACGCGTATCTGGACGCCCTGGCCCGGCACCGGCGCGCGGCGGGCCTGCCCGCGACCTCGCTGGCGTGGGGACTGTGGGCGGCGGGCATGGGAGCTCAGGTGGCGGCCGCCGACACCGCCGGGCTCTCCGCGCGGGAGGGCCTCGCGTTGTTCGACGCCGCCGTCGGCGGTTCCGCCCCGGTTGTCGTACCGATGCGGCTCGACCTGCGCGCGCTGCGCGGCGCCGTCGCGGTGCCGCCGATGTTCAGCGGTCTCGTGCGGACGACGAGCCGCAGGGCGGCGGGGAGCGGCGCCGACCCGGCCGCCGCGTTGCGGACCCGGCTGGCGCCGCTGGACGCGGACGAACGCGTCCGGGTGCTGCTGGACCTGGTCCGCACCCAGGTCGCCGCGGTGCTCGGGCACGCCGGTCCGGAGGCGGTCGCGCTCGGCCAGGTGTTCACCGAGCTGGGCTTCGACTCGCTGACCGCGATCGACCTGCGGAACCGGCTCAACGTGGCCTCGGGTCTGCGGTTGCCGGCGACGCTGATCTTCGACTATCCGACCCCCGCCGCGCTGGCCGCGCTGCTCGGCGACGAGCTCGCGGACGCCCCCGCCACCGCGGTTGCCGTGCCCGCCTTCGTCGCGGTGACCGGCGAGCCGATCGCGCTCGTCGGCATGAGCTGCCGCTACCCGGGTGGAGTGCGTACGCCCGAGGACCTGTGGCGGTTGCTCGCCGACGGGGCCGAGGGCATCACGCGGTTCCCGGACGGGCGCGGGTGGGACGTGGAGTCGCTGTACGACCCTTCGGGCGAGCGGGCGGGCAGCTCGTACACCCGCGAGGGTGGTTTCCTGCACGACGCCGACCGTTTCGATCCGGCGTTCTTCGGCATCTCGCCCCGCGAGGCGCTGGCGATGGACCCGCAGCAGCGGTTGTTGCTGGAGACCTCGTGGGAGGCGTTCGAGCGGGCGGGCATCGATCCGCGCTCGCTGCGCGGGAGCGCGACCGGCGTGTTCGCGGGCGTCATGTACCACGACTACGCCTCCCAGCTGTTCAGCGTCCCGCCGGGGGTCGAGAGCTTCCTCGGCACCGGCAACGCGGGCAGCGTCGCGTCCGGCCGGCTGTCCTACGTGTTCGGGCTCGAAGGCCCCGCGATGACGGTCGACACGGCCTGTTCCTCGTCGCTGGTGGCGCTCCACCTGGCGGTGCAGGCGCTGCGCTCCGGTGAGTGCTCGCTCGCGCTCGCCGGCGGTGCCACCGTCATGGCGACGCCCGGCGCGTTCATCGACTTCAGCCGTCAGCAGGGACTGTCGCCGGACGGCCGGTGCCGCTCGTTCTCCGCCGGGGCCAACGGCACCGGCTGGGGCGAGGGCGCCGGGATGCTGGTGCTGGAACGGCTGTCCGACGCCCGCCGCAACGGGCACCCCGTCCTGGCCGTGGTGAGCGGCTCGGCGGTGAACCAGGACGGCGCGTCGAACGGCCTGACGGCGCCCAACGGCCCCGCGCAGCAGCGGGTGATCCGCCAGGCGCTCGCCGGTGCGGGGCTGACCCCTGACGACGTCGACGCCGTGGAGGCCCACGGCACGGGCACGACGCTGGGCGACCCGATCGAGGCGCAGGCGTTGCTGGCCACCTATGGCCGGGACCGGGCCGGGGACCCGCTCTGGCTGGGCTCGCTGAAGTCCAACATCGGCCACACCCAGGCCGCCGCCGGTGTGGGCGGCATCATCAAGATGGTCATGGCGCTGCGCAACGGCCTGCTGCCGAAGACGCTGCACGCCGACGAGCCCTCGCCGCACATCGACTGGTCCGCCGGCGCCGTGGAGCTGCTGACCGAGGCCCGGTCGTGGCCGCGGGGTGACCGGCCACGCCGGGCGGGCGTGTCGTCGTTCGGCTTCAGCGGCACCAACGCGCACGTGATCATCGAGTCGGCGCCGGATCCCGAGGTGCCGCAGGACGCCGTGCCGGATCCCGGCCTGCCGGACCGCGAGGTGTCCCAGGCTCCCGCCGCTCCGCCCGGCCCGTGGCTGGTGTCCGGCCGGAGCGAGCCGGCCCTGCGGGAGCAGCTGGCGCGGCTCCGGGATGCCCTGGCCGCGCTGCCCGGGCCCGATCCGGCGGTGGTCGCCCGGGCGCTGGCGACGTCACGGTCCGGGTTCGAGCACCGGCTGGCGGTTCTCGGCGGTGACCTCCCGGAGCTGATGGCGGGGCTGAGCGCCGCCACGGAGGGCCGCACCGGGGGCGCGGTGGTGCGCGGGGTCGCGTACGAACATCGGCTTGGTTTTCTGTTCTCGGGTCAGGGCTCGCAGCGCCTGGGCATGGGACGTGAACTGGCCGGGCGTTTCCCGGTGTTCGCCGAAGCCCTGGAAGGGGTGCTGGCGCAGTTCGAGCCGCGGGTGCGGGAGGTCATGGCCGGCGATGACGCCGGCGCGCTGAACGAGACCGGCGTGACCCAGCCGGCGTTGTTCGCGGTCGAGGTGGCGCTGTTCCGCCTGCTGGAGTCCTGGGGTGTACGCCCGGACGTGCTGGCGGGCCACTCGATCGGCGAGCTGGCCGCCGCACACGTGTCCGGGGTGTGGACCCTCGCCGACGCCGCGGCTGTCGTGTCGGCCCGGGGTTCGCTGATGCAGGCGTTGCCGTCGGGCGGTGTGATGATGGCGATTCAGGCGTCCGAGGCCGAGGTCGTCGCGGAACTGCCGGACAGCGTGGGTATCGCGGCGGTGAACGGCCCTGACGCTGTCGTCGTCTCCGGTGTCGCCGCTGATGTGGAGGTGGTTGCCGGCTACTGGCGTGACGCGGGCCGCAAGGTGACCCGGCTGCGGGTGAGCCACGCGTTCCACTCGCCGCTGATGGAGCCGATGCTCGACGATTTCCGGCGGGTTCTCGAGGGGGTGTCCTTCGGGACCCCGGTCATCCCGATCGTGTCGACGCTGACCGGTGAGCTCACGTCGGCCGAGGAGCTCGCGTCGCCGGAGTACTGGGTGCGGCACGTGCGGGAGTCGGTGCGGTTCGCCGACGCGGTGACCGGTACGGGTGCCGACCTGTTCGTCGAGATCGGCCCGGGCGGGGTGCTGTCGGCGCTGGGGCAGGAATTCCTGCCGGACGCGGTCTTCCTGCCGGCCCTGCGCGGCGACCGGGCGGAGGACACCGCCGTGGTGACCGCGCTCGCCGAGCTCCACGTCAGGGGCGTGCACGTCGACTGGGCCGCCTACTTCCCCGGCCACGGCTACGAGGTCGAGCTGCCGACGTACGCGTTCCAGCAGCAGCGGTTCTGGCCCGACACGACCACCCGGCCCGCCACCGACGCGACCGGTCTCGGACTCGGTTCCACGGGTCACCCGTTGCTGGGTGCCGCGGTGGCGTTCGCGGACGAGGACGCTGTCCTGTTCACCGCCCGGCTGTCGCTGCGGACGCATCCGTGGCTGGCCGACCACGAGATCATGGGGTCGGTCCTGCTGCCCGGGACCGCCCTGCTCGAACTGGCGGTCCGCGCCGGTGACCAGGTCGGGTGCCCCGCCGTGGAGGAACTGACGCTGGAGGCGCCGCTGGTGCTGCCCGGGCGCGCGGGTGTGCTGCTGCAGGTACGGGTGGGCGCACCGGACGGTGCGGGCCGGCGCCCGGTCGCGATCCACGCCCGCGACGAGGACGAGGACACCCCGTGGGTCCGGCACGCGAGCGGCTTCCTGACCGCCGGGGACGCCGGACCCGCGGCGGAGACGGGGGACTGGCCGCCCGCCGGAGCCGAGGCCGTCGATCTGGACGGGTTCTACGAGGGCATGGCCGACGGCGGCTTCGCGTACGGCCCGGTGTTCCAGGGCCTGCGATCGGTGTGGCGCTCCGGGGATGAGGTGTACGCCGACGTCGCGCTGCCCGACGGCGTCGACGTCACCGGGTTCGGCGCGCATCCGGCGCTGCTGGACGCCGTGCTGCACGCGCTGGCGTTCGGGGTGCTGGCACCGGCGGGGAACGGCCGGCTGCCGTTCTCGTGGAGCGGGGCGCGCCTGCACGCAGGGGGAGCTACCGCGCTGCGCGTACGGCTGACCCCGGTGGGCCCGGAGGCGGTGGCACTGTCCATCACGGACCGCCGTGGCGCCCCGGTGGCCACGGTGGACTCACTGGTGCTGCGTGCCGTGTCACCGGGACCCGTACGCCGCCGCGAGTCGCTGTTCCGGCTGGACTGGGTGCCGGTGTCCCCGGCGGCGGGACTCGCCGGCCCGGTGTCGGAGTTCGCGGACTGGGCGGAGCTGAGGTCGGCGCTGGACGCGGGGGAGCCGCTGCCGGAGAACGTCGTGATGCGCTGCGACGGCGACGGCACCGGCGGGGCGGACGAGGTGCACCGTCTGTCGCACACGGTGCTGGAACTGGTGCAGGGCTGGCTGGCCGACAACCGGTGCGCCCGGGCCCGTCTGGTGCTGGTGACGCGCGGTGCGGTCGCCGTCGATGCCGGTGAGGATGTGCCGGATCTGGCGGCTGCCGCGGTGTGGGGGCTGGTGCGGTCCGCGCGTACGGAGAATCCGGACCGTTTCGTGCTGGTGGACGTCGGCGCCGAGGACGACTGGAAGTCGGCCGTGAGCAGCGCGGAACCCGAGCTGGCCGTGCGTGCCGGTGAGGTGCTCGTGCCGAGGCTCGTCCGTGCGGCCGCCACCGCACCGGCGGATTCCGGGTTCGGTGCCGGTCCGGTGCTGGTGACCGGTGCGAGCGGCAAGCTGGGTGGTCTGGTGGCCCGGCATCTCGTGACGGCACACGGGGTGCGCCGGCTGGTGCTGGCGAGCCGGAGCGGCCGGATGGACGAGCTGCGCGACGACCTGGCGGGCCTGGGCGCCGAGGTCGCGGTGGCGGCATGTGACGTCGCGGACCGGGAGGCAGTGGCCGCGTTGCTGGCCGCGCACCCGGTCTCGGCGGTCGTGCACGTGGCGGGTGTCCTCGACGACGGGGTCCTCGGATCGCTGACCCCCGAGCGGATCGACGCGGTGTTCCGGCCCAAGGTGGACGCGGCGTGGCATCTGCACGAACTCACCCGGGACCTGGACCTGTCCGCGTTCGTGCTGTTCTCCTCCGCCGCCGGCACGTTCGGCAACGCCGGCCAGGGCAACTACGCCGCGGCCAACGCGTTCCTCGACGGGCTCGCCCGTCACCGGCACGCTCAGGGCCTACCCGCGACGTCGCTGGCGTGGGGCCTGTGGTCCGGCGAGGACGGCATGGGCGCCCGGATGGCGGGCACCGGTGCCGAGGGCCTGACCGTCACCGAGGGACTGGAGTTGTTCGACGCGGTGGCCCGCGGGACCGACCCGGTGGTCCTGCCGATGCGGCTCGACCTGCGGGCCGTACGGGCGCTCACGGTGGTGCCGCCGATGTTCCGGGCCCTGGTACGCACACCGGCCCGGCCGGTCGTGGAGCCGAACGGTGATCCGGCGGCCGCCCTGCGGGACCGGCTGGCCGTGCTGCCGGGCTCGGAACGGACATCCGCCCTGGTGGATCTCGTGTGTGAGCATGTCGCGGGCGTGCTGGCCCTGCCCGGGTCACACGCGGTCGACGACCGGCGCGCCTTCACCGAGCTGGGCTTCGACTCGCTGACCGCCGTCGAGCTGCGCAACCGGCTCGGCGCGGCGACCGGGCTGCGCCTGCCCGCCACCCTGATCTTCGACCACCCCACCCCGCTCGATCTGGCCGGCCTGCTCGCGGAGTCATTCGTGATCGACGAGCCCGGCGGGGTGGCCCCGTTGCTCGCCGAGCTGAACCGGATCGAGGCGAGCCTCGCCTCGATAGAGCCCGGCGACGACGAGGACGACCGGGTCGGTGCCCGCCTGTCCGCCCTGCTGGCGGCGTGGCGCGACACCCGGGCCGGCGCCGACGCGGCGAAGGCGTCCGACGACATCGACGCGGCGACGGATGACGAGGTGTTCGAACTGCTCGGCAAGGAGTTCGGCATCTCCTGACCCGCTCGGCCACCCCCTCACCCGACGCTGCGAGAAGCGAGGCCAAGGTTATGGACAACGAGGACAAGCTCCGGTACTTCCTGAAGCGCGTGACCGCCGACCTGCGCGACACCCGCCAGCGACTGCGCGAGGTCGAACAGGGTGAGCAGGAACCGGTCGCGATCATCGGCATGAGCTGCCGTTTCCCCGGTGGGGTGCGCTCGCCCGAGGAGCTGTGGGAGCTGGTCGCGAACGGCCGCGACGGCGTGACGCCGTTCCCCGCGGACCGGGGCTGGGGCGACGTCGAGCTGTCCGATCCCGAGGACCCCGGCCGGGTGTTCCGGACGGAGGGCGGCTTCCTGCACGACGCGGCCGACTTCGACCCCGGTGTCTTCGGGATCAGCCCCCGCGAGGCCCTGGCGATGGACCCGCAACAGCGGTTGCTGCTGGAGACGTCCTGGGAGGCGTTCGAGCGGGCCGGGATCGACGCCACGTCGCTGCGCGGCAGCAGGACGGGCGTGTTCGCCGGTGTGATGTACCACGACTACTCGTCCCGGCTGCGGTCCGTGCCCGAGGAGCTGGCGGGCTTCATCGGCACCGGCGGCTTCGGCAGCGTCGCGTCCGGCCGGGTCTCGTACACGTTCGCGCTGGAGGGCCCCGCCGTCACGGTGGACACCGCCTGCTCGTCCTCGCTGGTCACACTGCACCTCGCGGCCCAGGCCCTGCGGTCGGGCGAATGCACGCTCGCCCTCGCGGGCGGCGTCACCGTGATGGCCACCCCGGACACGTTCATCGGGTTCAGCAGGCAGCGCGGCCTGGCCGCGGACGGCCGGTGCAAGTCGTTCTCCGATGACGCGGACGGCACCGGCTGGGGTGAGGGCGCCGGCATGCTGCTGATGGAGCGGCTGTCCGACGCCCGCCGCAACGGGCATCCCGTGCTGGCGGTGGTGCGCGGTTCGGCGGTGAACCAGGACGGCGCGTCCAACGGTCTCACCGCGCCTAACGGCCCCTCGCAGCAGCGGGTGATCCGGCAGGCGCTGGAGAGCGCCGGGCTGAGCGCCGGCCAGGTCGACGCGGTCGAGGCGCACGGAACCGGCACGACGCTCGGCGACCCGATCGAGGCACAGGCGCTGCTGGCGACGTACGGTCAGGACCGGGAGGCCGGCCGGCCGCTGTGGCTGGGCTCGGTGAAGTCGAACATCGGCCACACCCAGACCGCGGCGGGCGTCGCGGGCGTCATCAAGATGGTCATGGCGATGCGGCACGGTCTGCTGCCGGAGACCCTGCACGCCGGGGAACGTTCCCGGCACGTGGACTGGTCGGCGGGGGCCGTGGAGCTGCTGACCGAGGCTCGGCCGTGGCCGGAGACGGGACAACCGCGCCGGACGGCAGTGTCGTCGTTCGGCATCAGCGGCACCAACGCCCACGTCATCCTCGAACAGGCCCCGGCCGCGGAACCCGGCGACGAGCCGCCGGTCGAGCCGGTGCTCGCCGACGCTGTCACCTGGGTGCTGTCCGGCAGCGACCCCGGCGCGCTCCGTGACCGCGCCGCCGGCCTCCTGACCCACCTGGACGGCCGGGACGTCTCACCGGTCGACGTCGGCTACTCGCTCGCCACGGGCCGGTCCGCCCTGGAACACCGGGCCGCCGTCGTCGGCACCGACCGGGCCGGGCTGCTGCAAGGGATCTCCGCGCTGGCCACCGGCGCCGAGGCGCCGAACCTGGTACGCGGCACGGTGGGAACCCGCGGCAAACTGGCGTTCCTGTTCAGCGGGCAGGGCAGCCAGCGGACCGGCATGGGCCGCGAGCTGTACCGCGAGTTCCCGGTGTTCACACACGCACTCGACGAGGTCTGCGCGGCGTTCGCACCGCACCTGGAGCAGCCGCTGCGTGACGTGATGTTCGCCGAGCCCGGCAGCGGGAACGCCGGACTGCTCGACCGGACCACGTACACCCAGCCGGCGATCTTCGCGGTCGAGGTGGCGCTGTTCCGGCTCGTCACGACGTGGGGTGTCACCCCGCAGTTCCTCGGCGGTCACTCCATCGGTGAGCTGGCGGCGGCGTACGCCGCGGGCGTGTTCTCCCTCGGCGACGCGTGCACCCTCGTCGCGGCCCGCGGCCGGCTGATGGGGGAGCTGCCCGGCACCGGAGCGATGCTGTCGCTGCAGGCGGACGAGGACACGGTGCGCGGCCTGCTCGCCGGGCTCGGCGGGGCGGTGGACATCGCCGCGGTCAACGGCCCCGCGTCCACGGTGATCGCGGGCGACGCCGACGCCGTCGCGGCGGTGGACAGCGCGTGGCGGGAACGCGGCGGGAAGACCCGGTATCTGCGGGTCAGTCACGCGTTCCACTCGTCCCACATGGACGCGATGCTGGCGGACTTCCGCACCGTCGCGCGCGGCATCGGCTACGGGACGCCGGCGATCCCGATCGTGTCCACGCTGACCGGAGCGTTGCTCACACCGGCGCAGGCCCGCGATCCGGAGCATTGGGTACGCCACGCACGTGAGGCCGTGCGGTTCGCCGACGGCGTACGGGCGCTGCAGGACTCGGGTGTCACGGGCTACCTCGAACTCGGGCCCGACGCGGTGCTGACCGCGATGGGCCGCGACTGTGCCGGCGACGACGCCGCGGTGCTGGTGGCCGGGTTGCGTGCGGACCGGCCGGAGAGCGTCACCCTGATGTCCGCGATCGCTGCGCTGCACGTGCGCGGTGTCGTCCCCGACTGGGAGGCGATGTTCGCGGGACGTGGTGCCCGGCGGACCGATCTGCCCACGTACCCCTTCCAGCGCGAGAGGTTCTGGCTCGACGCGGGAGCGTACGCGTGGGATGTGACCGCCGCGGGGCTGCTCAGCGCCGACCACCCGTTGCTGGGGGCCGCGGTGACCCTCGCCGACGAGGAGGGCGCCCTGCTCACCGGGCGGCTCTCGCTGGCCACCCACCCCTGGCTGGCCGATCACACGGTCGGGGGCCTGATCCTCGTGCCGGGCTCGGCGTTCGTGGAGCTGGCGGTGCGTGCGGGTGACCAGGTCGGGTGCGATCTGGTCGAGGAGCTGACTCTCGCGGCGCCGCTGGTGCTGCCCGGGGAGGGCGGCGTACGCCTCCAGGTGTCCGTCTCCGCGCCGGACGAGACGGGCCACCGCGCCCTGACCATCCACTCGCGGCCCGACGACGCCCCCGATGACGAGCCGTGGACACGGCACGCGGTCGGTGCGCTCGCGGTCGGCGCGGCGCGGGACGGGACCGCCGCGGGCGTGGAGGTCTGGCCGCCCGCCGGTGCCGAACGGATCGACATCGACGGCCACTACGAGACCCTCGCCCTGTCGGGACTCGGCTACGGGCCGGCCTTCCGGGGCCTCCGTGCGGCGTGGCGCCGGGACGGCGAGGTGTTCGCCGAGGTCGAACTGCCCGACATGGACACCGCGGGTTCCTTCGGCCTGCATCCCGCGCTGCTCGACGCGGCGCTGCACGCCATCAGCCTCGGCGGGTTCGTGGCGGAGGCGGAGAAGCTGCACCTGCCGTACTCCTGGGCCGGGGTGCGGCTGCACACCAGCGGCGCCACCGCGCTGCGGGTCCGGATCTCACCGGCGGGCGCCTCGGGAGTGGCGATCGTCCTGACCGACGGTGCCGGGATGCCGGTCGCCTCGGTCGGTTCGCTGTCGCTGCGGCCGCTCGCGGCGGACGGCCTGGACGCGGAGCGGCTCGATTCGCTGTTCCGGGTCGACTGGACGCGTCTTCGGCCCGCCGCACCGGCGCCGTCCGGCTGGGTGGTGCTCGGGGACGGGTTCGGCCAGGAGCTCGCCGAGCCGGTGCGGGTGGTCGCGGACCTGGATGCCCTGGCGCGCGACACGGTGCCGGACCTGGTGTACGCCCCCTTCACGTCCTCCGGTGACCCCGCCGGGACGGCTCACCGTGCCCTGGCGCTGGTGCAGAACTGGCTCGCCGATGAACGGTTTGCCGCGGCACGGCTGGTGTTCGTCACCACCGGCGCGGTGGCAGCCGTTCCCGACGAGGAGGTCGCGGACCTGGCGGGCGCGCCGGTCTGGGGTCTGGTGCGCGCGGCCCAGTCCGAGCACCCCGGGCGGTTCGTGCTCGCGGACCTCGACGGGTCCGCGGCCTCGCTGCGCGCACTGCCGGGCGCCGTCGCGACCGGTGAACCGCAGCTCGCCGTACGCGCCGGGGAACCGTCCGTGCCGAGGCTGGTGCGCGCCCGCCCCGTGGCGCAGGACGGCCCGGGCTTCGGCAGCGGTCCCGTGCTGGTGACCGGTGCGAGCGGGACGCTGGGCGGGCTGGTGGCCCGGCACCTGGTGGTGCGTCACGGGGTGCGGCGGCTGGTGCTGGCGAGCCGGCGGGGCCGGGTTGACGCGCTGTCCGAGGAGTTGACCGGCCTGGGTGCCGAGGTCACCGATGTGGCCTGCGACGTCGCGGATCGCGACGCGGTGGCGGAGCTGCTCGCCGGGCATCCGGTGACCGCGGTCGTGCACGTGGCCGGGGTGCTGGACGACGGCGTGATCGAGTCGATGACGCCGGAGCGGATCGACGCGGTGTTCGGGCCCAAGGTCAGCGCCGCCCGGCACCTGCACGAGCTGGCGGGGGAGCTGTCGGCGTTCGTGCTGTTCTCCTCCGCGGCGGGCACGTTCGGGAATCCCGGCCAGGCCAACTATGCGGCGGCCAACGCGTACCTCGACGCGCTGGCGCAGAGCCGGCGCGCCCGGGGCCTGCCCGCGACCTCGCTGGCGTGGGGCCTGTGGGCCGATCCGGGCGGCATGGCAGGGGACCTTGACCCGAGCGGCAGGGGCCGCCTCGCCCGAGCCGGGGTGACAGCGCTACCGGCGCAGGAGGGGTTGCGGCTGTTCGACGCCGCGATCGCGTTGCCGTCGGCCGTGGCGGTGCCGATGCGGCTGGACCTGGCGTCGATGCGGGCCCGGCCGGAGGAGGTTCCCCCGCTGCTGCGCGCGCTGGTGCGTGCGGCGCGCCCGCAGACCGCGCGGGCCCAGGGCGCGGTGGCGGAACGGATCTCGGCGCTCCCGGCGGAGGAGCGTCTCCCGGCGGTGCTGGAGCTCGTACGCGCCGCTGTCTGCGCCGTCCTGGGCCACGCGTCCACCGCTGTCGTGGAACCCGGCCGGGCGTTCGGTGACCTCGGCTTCGACTCCCTCACCGCGGTCGAGCTGCGCAACCGGCTCGGCACGGCGAGCGGCCTGCGCCTGCCCGCCACACTGATCTACGACTATCCGACGCCCCTCGCGCTGGCGGTCCACGTGCACGGCGTGCTGTTCGGTGCGGACGAGACGCGTACGGTCGCCGCGCGGTCCGCATCCGGCGGTGACCCGATCGTGATCGTCGGCATGAGCTGCCGCTACCCCGGCGGCGTGAGCACACCGGAGGACCTGTGGCAGCTGGTCAGCGGCGGCCAGGACGCGATCACCGGGCTCCCGGACAACCGTGGGTGGTACGTCGGCTCGCTCACCGGCTCCGAGGACGACGCCGCCGGCATCATCCGGTTCGGTGGTTTCCTGCACGACGCGGCCGACTTCGATCCGACGCTGTTCGGCATGTCGCCGCGGGAGGCGATGGCGGTCGACCCGCAGCAACGACTGCTCCTCGAGGCCTCCTGGGAGGCGATCGAGCACGCCGGGATCGACCCGCACTCGCTGCGGGGCAGCGCGACCGGGGTGTTCGCCGGTGTGATGTACAACGACTACGCCACCCGGTTCCGGCGGGTCCCTGAGGGTTTCGAGGGGAAGCTGGGACTGGGCAGCTCGGCCAGCGTCGCCTCCGGCCGGGTGTCCTACACGTTCGGGCTGGAGGGCCCGGCGGTCACGATCGACACGGCGTGCTCGTCGTCGCTGGTCGCGATCCACCTGGCGGCGCAGGCGCTACGGGCGGGCGAATGCACGCTCGCGCTGGCCGGTGGTGTCACCGTGATGTCCACACCGGGATCGTTCCTGGAGTTCGACGGCCAGGGCATGCTCGCCCCCGACAGCCGCTGCAAGGCGTTCTCCGCGGACGCGAACGGCATCGGCTGGGCCGAGGGCATCGGGCTGCTCGTGCTGGAGCGGCTCTCGGACGCCCGGCGCAACGGTCATCGGCCGCTGGCGGTGGTCCGTGGTTCGGCGGTTAACCAGGACGGCGCCTCCAACGGTCTCACCGCGCCGAACGGCCCCTCGCAGCAGCGCGTCATCCGGCAGGCCCTGGCGAACGCCGGCTTCCAGCCGTCCGACGTCGACGCCGTCGACGCGCACGGCACCGGCACCGCGCTGGGCGACCCGATCGAGGCCCAGGCGCTGATGGCCACGTACGGGCAGGACCGGCCGGTGGACCAGCCCCTCTGGATCGGGTCGCTGAAGTCGAACGTGGGCCACACCCAGGCCGCGGCCGGGGTGGGTGGCGTGATCAAGATGGTCATGGCCATGCGGCACGGCGTGCTGCCGAAGACCCTGCACGCCACCGAGCGCTCCCCGCACATCGACTGGTCCGAGGGAGCGGTCGATCTGCTGACGGAGAACCGGCCGTGGCCGGAGACGGACCGGCCCCGCCGCGCGGGTGTGTCGTCGTTCGGCATCAGCGGCACCAACGCCCACCTCCTGCTGGAACAGCCCGAGAATCCCCTCCCGGCAGTGGTGACCGCCGGGATGACCGCTGAGACACCCGCCGTGCCGTGGGTGCTGTCCGCGCGCGGCCCCGAGGCGCTGCGGGACCAGGCACGCCGGTTGCACGCCCACGTGGCCGCCCGCCCCGGGCTGGACCCGGCCGACGTCGCCCGGAGCCTGCTCACCGACCGCACCACCTGGGACCGCCGGGCCGTCGTCGTCGGCGACACCCGCGAGGAACTGCTCACGGAGCTCGCCCAGCTGGGTGCGGGCACACCGACGTCAAGAGCCGCTGAGGGTACGGCTCTGAGCGCGCCGAAGCCGGTGTTCGTGTTCCCGGGCCAGGGGTCGCAGTGGGCGGGGATGGCCGCTCACCTGCTGGACACCGAGCCCGTCTTCGCCGAGCGCCTCACGGAATGCGCCGCCGCGCTCTCCCCGTACGTGGACTGGTCGTTGCCCGACGTCCTTCGCGGTACCTCGCAAGCCGGCCTGGACCGGCTGGACGTGCTGCAGCCCGTGCTGTGGGCGATGCTGGTGTCCCTGGCGGAGCTGTGGCGGGCCAACGGGGTCGAACCCGCCGCTGTGGTCGGCCACTCGCAGGGTGAGGTGGCGGCCGCCTGCGTCGCGGGTGCCCTGAGCCTGCAGGACGGTGCCAAGGTCATCGCCCTGCGCTCGCGTGCCCTGCTCGCCGTCGTGAGCGCCGGCGGGATGCTCTCCGTGATGGTGTCCGAGGCCGAGGCCGAGACCATGATCGCGGCGTGGCCGGGCCGGTTGTCGATCGGTGCCCTCAACGGACCGCGCTCGGTCGTCGTGGTGGGCGACCACGCGGCGCTGGGGGAGCTCCTCACCGGGTGCGAGTCGGCGGGTGTCCGGGCGCGGCGGGTCCCGATGGGCATCGTCTCGCATTCCGCCCACGTGGACGGCATCGAGGACGAGATCCTCGCGGCGCTGGCGGACGTGAGGTCCGGGGTTCCCGCCGTGCCGTTCTTCTCGACCTCGGCCGGTGACTGGATCGACTCCGCCGCGTTCGACGCGGGCTACTGGTATCGCAACTGCCGCAACGTCGTCGGCTTCGAACCGGCGATCCGCGCCCTCGCCGCCCGGGGTCACCGGGTGTTCATCGAGGTCAGCCCGCACCCCGTGCTGACGCTCGCCGTGCAGGACACCCTGCTGGACGCCGATGCCGAGGACGGCACCGCGGTGCTCGGCACGCTGCGCCGTGACGACGGTGGCACCGGCCGCTTCCGGACGGCACTGGCCGAGGCGTACGTCGCGGGTGTCCCGGTGAACTGGGCGGAACTGGTCCGGGGCGGACGCTCGGTCGAGCTACCCACGTACGCGTTCCAGCGCCGGCGCTTCTGGCTCGACGCGCCACCGGACCTGAGCCTCGAGGAGGCGGCGGGCGGTCTCGGCCTGACCGACGCGGACCACCCGCTGCTCGGTGCCGCGGTGGAGCTTCCGGATGAGCAGGGCGTGGTGTGCACCGGCAGGATCGGCACGGACACGCATCCGTGGCTCGCCGACCACGCCCTCGCCGGCGTGGTTCTGCTGCCCGGCACCGCGCTCGCGGAGCTCGCGCTCGCCGCGGGTGCCCGGGTGGGAGCGGACGTGCTGGAGGAGCTGACGATCACGGGGCCGCTGGCGCTGCCCGAACGCGGCGGGATGCGGCTGCGGGTGGCGGTCGGGGGTGACGACGGCTCCGGCCGCCGTACGCTCAGCATCGACTCCTGCCCGGAGGACCCGGGTGCCGCCGGTGACTGGACCCGGCACGCCACCGGCTCGCTGACCGTCGGCGGCCCGGCCGGCGAGATCCCGGGCATGGACTGGCCGCCCGCCGGGGCGGCACCCGTTGATCTCGACGGTCTGTACGACGCACTGGCGGACGCCGGGTTCGAGTACGGGACCGCGTTCCAGGGACTGCGGGCGGCATGGCGTGCCGGGGACGCCGTGTACGCCGAGGTGGAGCTGGACGAGCCGCAGCACCGCGACGCCGCGTCGTTCGGGGTCCACCCGGCGCTGCTCGACGCCGCACTGCACGCGTCCATGCTCAGCGGCGGCGGGGACGGCGGGGACACCGGTGGGCCCCGGCTGCCGTTCGCGTGGAGCGGGGTGCGCCTGCACGCGACCGGCGCGACCGCTGCCCGGGTGCGGATCGCCCCGGCCGGCCCGGACGCGATCACCCTGCACCTGACGGACGCGCGAGGGTCCCTGCTGGCGTCGGTCGAGTCCCTCGTCGTGCGGGCGATCGCCCCCGGCGGGCTGAACGCCCGTCACCACAATTCGCTGTTCCGGGTCGAGTGGGTGCCCGCGCCGTCCGCTACGGCCGTCCCCGCTCCGCGAGGTGGGTACGCCGTCCTCGGTCCGGACGACCTCAAGGCCGCGGCGAGGTTCGCCGTCGCCGGTGCCGCCGTCGAGGAGCACCCCGATCTCGCGTCCCTGGCCGAGGGCGGGCAGCCCGTGGAACTGGTCGTCGTCCCGTGTGCCGGCGGCGGGCCCGATCCGGTTGCCGCCGCCCATGACGCGACCCTTCGCGTGCTGGGGCTGGTTCAGCAGTGGCTGGCCGACGACCGGTTCGCCGGCTCCCGGCTCGTTTTCCTGACCCGCGGGGCCGTCGCTACCGGGCCCCGCGAGGACGTGCCGGACCTGGCGAACGCCGCGGTGTGGGGCCTGATCCGGTCGGCCCAGTCCGAGCATCCCGGCCGGTTCGTGCTGATCGACACGGACGAGCACGACGAGTCCGGCGCGGCCCTGGCCGCCGTCGCCGCGGGCGCCGAACCGCAGGTGGCGTTGCGTTCCGGTGGCCAGCTGGTGCCGCGCCTGGCACCTGTCCGTCCGTCCGGGCAGGAGCGGCCCGCCGGGTTCGCGCCCGGCGGCACCGTCCTGGTCACCGGCGCCACCGGCATGATCGGTGCCGTGATCACGCGGCATCTCGTGACCGGCCACGGCGTCCGCCACCTGGTGCTGGCGAGCCGTCGCGGCGCCGCCGCACCCGGCGCCGAGGAGTTGCGGGCCGAACTGGCCGGCCTCGGCGCGGACGTCACGCTCGCCGCCTGCGATGTCACCGACCCCGCCGCGCTGGCCACGCTGCTGGCCGGCGTGCCCGGGGAGCACCCGCTGACCGGTGTGGTCCACTCCGTGGGCGCGCTCGACGACGCTCTGATCGGCGCGCTCTCCCCGCGTCAGGTCGACACCGTGCTCCGGCCCAAGGTGGACGCGGCGTGGCATCTGCACGAACTCACCCGGGACCTGGACCTGTCCGCGTTCGTGCTGTTCTCCTCCGCCGCCGGCACGTTCGGCAACGCCGGCCAGGGCAACTACGCCGCCGCCAACGCGTTCCTCGACGCGCTCGCCCACCATCGGGTGGCGGCGGGTCTGCCGGGGGTCTCCCTGGCCTGGGGGCTGTGGGCGACGGCCAGCGAGATGCGCAGCACGATGACCGGGACCGACGTGGCGCGGATGTCCCGCTCGGGCGTCGACGGCCTGACGCAGGACGAGGGCGTCGCGCTGTTCGACCTCGGCTGCGCCGGGGACGACGCCACGGTCGTGCCGATGCGGCTCGACATCGCCGCCCTGCGTGGCGGATCCGACGAGGTGCCGGCGCTGCTCCGGTGTCTCGTGCGCAGGCGGGCGGCCCGGGCGGCCGGCCCGGAGGAGGTGGCGCTGGCGCAACGACTGGCCGTGATGACCGGGGAGGACCAGGAGCGGACGATGCTGACGGTCGTCCGCGATCAGGTCGCCGCCGTGCTCGGGTACGCGCCGGAGGAGATCGAGATCTCCGGCACCCTGGCCGAGCTCGGCCTCGATTCCCTGAGCGCGCTGCAACTGCGTAACCGCCTCGCCGCCGTGACCGGGCTGCGGCTGGCCGCGACCGTGGCGTTCGACCAGCCGACCGGCCCGGCGCTGGCCGCCTACCTGCGCCGCGAGCTCTCGGCGGGGATCGGCTCCACCCCCGTCGTACCCACCGCCGTCGAGGCGCCCGAGGACACGCTCACCGGCCTGTACCGGCAGGGCCTCAACCTCGGGTTGCACGACGAGGCATGGGAACTGCTGAAGGCCGCCTCGCTGCTGCGGCCGACGTTCGCCGAGGCCGGGGACATCGCTCCACTGCCCCCGTTCCAGCTGGCCACCGGGCCGGGAATCCCGTTGCTGTGCTTCGCGCCCGCGGTGGCGCCCTCCGGCCCGCACTACTTCGGCCATTTCGCCCCGGTGTTCGCGGGGGACCGGGACGTGACCGTGCTGCCGCACCCCGGCTTCGTGACGGGGGAGCTGCTGCCCGCGACCAGGGACGTGGCCGTCCGCTACCAGGCCGACGCGATCAGGAGAGCAGCGGCCGGCCGGCCGTTCGTGCTGCTCGGATACTCGTCGGGCGGGTGGATGGCCAACGCCGTCGCCGCCCTGCTCGAACGGGAGGGGCCGGCGCCCGTGGGGGTGGCGCTGCTGGACACGTACACCGCGACGACCACCCTCGAGGACCGGATCACGGCGGTGCTCCGGCAGCGCGGGGCCGCCAGCGACGCTTTCGAGATGATGACGGGTACGCAGCTCACCGGTCAGAACGGGTACCTGCGCCTGTTCGCTGACTGGGCGCCCGCGCGGATCGAGGCGCCGACGCTGTACGTGCACGCCACCTTCCCGCCGGGGGAGTCCGGGGTCCTGGAGACCGAGGACAAGTGGCAGCCCGAGTGGCCGTTCCCGGCCGCGGACGCCCACGTTCCCGGTGATCACTTCACGATGATGGAGGAGTATTCCGAGTCGGCGGCGTTCGCCGTGCGGGACTGGTTGCGTGACCTCCGGACCGGCGATCTGCCCTGAGTGCGACGTTCTGTCCTGAGTGCCACGTCCCCCGGCAGTGATAACCGAACGATAACGCAATGACGCAGCGATGGCGCACCGTGAACGGTGTGTGCACCCCGCCCCGCCCCGGCACCCCGGGGCGGGGCGGGGTGTGAATACCGGTTGCTCGATCGAAGGTGGTGGTAGCGATGCCGATAGGGACTGTTATTCGATTCGATGACTTTCGTGGCTACGGATTCATCGCTCACGCCGACGGTGGCGAGGACGTTTTTGTGCACGCCAACGACTTCGGGGAGCAGCGGCACCTCGCGCATCCCGGCGTACGCGTGATGTTCGAGACGCAGGAGAGCGACCGCGGCCTGAAGGTGGCATCGCTGACCGTGCTGAACGAGGCCGGTGACGCCACCGCCGAGGCCACGCCGGAACCGGAGCCCGAACCCGAGCCCGAGCCGGCGGGTGACTCCGGGTGCGGCGTGCTGAGCGAGGCCGCCTACCGCGCGGAGCTGACCGAGCTCCTGCTGAGGTGCGCGCCCTCGCTCACGGGGGAGCAGGTGCTGGTCCTCCGCGAGCATCTGGTGCGCGTGGCGGCCGGGCATGGCTGGGTCGAGGCCTGACCCGCCGCCCCGCTGCCCCCGCTGCCCCCATGTTCCAGGGCTTTCCCTAGAGAACCGGACCTAACGTCGTGATGGAGCGGGCATGCCGGCCGCCCCGGGCAGACCACGAAGGACGGTCCTGATGGCTTCTCTGCTCTACCGCCTCGGGCGTTTCAGTGCCCGCCGCCGGTGGCTGGTGCTCGGTGCGTGGGTTCTGCTGCTGGCCGCGCTGGGCTTCGGTGCCGTCGGGCTGCGCACGGACGTCACCTCGGAGTCCACCTTCTCCACCCCCGGTTCGGAGGCGAGCCGGGGTCTCGATGTGGTCGCCGGCAAGTTCGGTGGCAGCGGCACGGAGACGGCGAAAGCCACCGTCGTGTTCGAGGCGCCGGCCGGGCGGGTGCTGACCGGGGAACAGGCCGCCGCGGTGACCCGGATGCTCGGGGAGCTGACGGCGATCGACGGGGTGACCTCGGCCGGCGATCCGCTGGACCCGAAGACCCGCTACCTCTCCGCCGACCAGCGTGTCGCCGCGTCCACCGTCACCTTCGACGAGCCCGCGCCGGCGGTCAGCGAACAGACCCGGGCGGCGTTCCGCGACGTCACCGGACGCGATGCCGGTGATGTCCGGGTGGAGGTCATCTCCGAGTTCGCCGAGCCCGGCGGGGGATCCTCCACCGAGGCCATCGGTGTCGTCGTGGCGTTCCTGGTGCTGCTGCTCACCTACCTGTCGCTGGTCGCGGCCGGGGCGAACCTGCTGACCGCCTTCGTCGGCGTCGGCGCCGGCCTGTTCGCGATCCTGACGGTGGGCAACTTCGTCAGCCTCAACAGCTCCACCCCGATCCTGGCCCTGATGCTGAGTCTCGCTGTGGGCATCGACTACGGCCTGTTCGTCTTCGCCCGGGCCCGCACCGAGCTGCGGGCCGGTGCGCCCGTGCCCGAAGCGGTCGCCAAGGCGACCGGGACGGCCGGCACCGCCGTGGTCTTCGCCGGGCTGACCGTCATCATCGCGCTGTGCGGGCTGGCGGTGGTGAACATCCCCTTTCTCACCCAGATGGGCCTGGGCGCCGCCGGAGCTGTCCTGATCGCCGTGCTGGTCGCGGTGACGGCCGTGCCGGCGCTGCTGTCGCTGATGGGACGGCGGCTGCTGCCCCGCCCCGAGCGCCGCCGGGAGCCCCGTCCCGCCGGGGCCGACCGGGGCAGCCGTGGTTTCCTGGGCCGCTGGGCGCTCGGTGTCACCAGGCATCCCGTCCTCGCCCTGGTCGCCGCCGTCCTCGTCCTCGGCACGGCCGCTGTCCCGTTCTTCTCCATGCGCACCGCGTTGCCGTCGGCGCAGAACGAGGATCCCGCCACGTCCACCCGTCAGGCGTACGAGCTGCTGACCGGGAGTTTCGGCCCCGGGATCCAGTCGACACTGGCGATCGTCCTGGACGGCGCCGCCTCGACGGGCCCCGACGCGCTCATGGCCACCGCGACGAGCCTGTCGGAGAAGGTCAGGAAGCTCGGCAACGTCGAGACCGTCATGGCGCCGATCCCCGCCCCCGACGGCAGTGCCGCCCTGCTGACGGTGGTGCCCGGCAGCGGGCCCACCGACGACGCGACCCACCGGCTCGTGCTGGACATCCGTGCCGCCGCGGAGGGCACCACCGGCGCGGAGGTGCTGGTCAGCGGTGAGACCGCGTTGAGCATCGACGTCACCGCCGCACTCGACCGGGCGCTGCCCACGTACCTCGTCGTCATCGTGGGTCTCGCTCTGCTCCTGCTCCTGGTCATGTTCCGCTCCGTACTCGTCCCGGTGCTGGCCACCGTGGGCTTCCTGCTCTCGCTCGGCGCGGGTCTGGGAGTGACCACCGCGATCTTCCAGTGGGGCTGGCTGGCGGGGATCTTCGGCGTGGGCCAGCCCGGACCGCTGCTGAGCTTCATGCCGGTGATGGTCGTCGGCATCATGTTCGGCCTGGCGATGGACTATCAGGTGTTCCTGGTCTCCGGCATGCACGAACGGCACACCCAGGGTGTGCCGCCCCGGCAGGCGGTCCTGGCCGGGTTCCGGCAGGCCGCGCCGGTGGTCGTCGCCGCCGCGGTCATCATGGCCGGCGTGTTCGCGGGCTTCGCGTTCTCCGGCGACAAGATCGTCGGCACCATCGGCATGGCCCTGATGATCGGTGTCCTGGCGGATGCCCTGATCGTCCGCATGGTCATCATGCCCGCGGCCCTCACCCTGCTCGGCTCCGCCGGCTGGTGGATGCCCCGCCAGCTGGGCCGCGTCATCCCCGACGTCGACGTCGAGGGCCGGGCTCTCGACGATCTCATCCGAAGGAGGCCGGTGGATGTCGGTCAACACTAGAGCTTCGCACGGGGACGGGACCGGGCCCGTCGCGCCGGTCGCGGCCCGCCCCGGGCAGGCGGAGCCCGTTCAGTGGCGGCCGGTGCTGGGCATCGTGGCCGTGCTGATCGCGGTGCAGCTGGCCTTCTCCCACCGGTACGGGTACTTCGCGGACGAACTGTACTTCCGGCTCCTCGGCGAGAAGGGGCCCGCGTGGGGCTACGTCGATCAGCCGCCGTTGCTACCGCTGCTCATCCGGGTCTCGACGGCCGTCTTCGGCGACACGCTGCCGGGCATGCGGGTCGTGGCGGTCGTCTGCGCGGCGCTCACCGTGGTTCTCGGAGTCATGCTCGCGGCCGAGTTCGGCGGGCGGCGCTGGGCGCAGGTCTGCACAGCAGCCGGGCTGGCGTCGTCGATGTGGATCCTCGGCATCGGGCATTTCCTGCTGACCTCCAGCGTGGACAACGTGACCTGGGCCGCTGCCCTGCTCTGCACGGTGCGGGCCCTGCTGCGCGCCGAACCGCGGTGGTGGATCCCGGCCGGCGCCGTCCTCGGTCTCGGCCTGTACGCGAAGCTCATGATCGGACTGCTGCTGGTGACCGTCCTCATCGGTCTGCTGGCCGCCGGCCCGCGCAGGGTCTTCCGCCAGCGGGACTTCCTGCTCGGTGGCCTGATCGCGCTGGTCGTCGGCGCGCCGAACCTGATCTATCAGCTGACCCACGGACTGCCCCAGGTGCAGATGGCCCGGGCGATGGGTGAAGCGGGCGGATCGACCAACCGTGACTTCTATCTGCCGAGCCTGATCATCCTGTTCGGCCCGGTGATGATGGTCCTCGTGGTGAGCGCCATGGTGGGCCTGTTCCGCGATCCGGCCTGGCGGCCGGTGCGCGCGCTGGGCGTGGCGTTCCCCCTCGCGATCGTGGCGACCTACCTCACCGATGGTGGTCGTGCCGACTATGTCGCCGGGTATCTCGTCGTGCTGCTCGCCGCCGGCGCGGTGCGGGGGGAGCGCTGGGCGGCCCGGCGGCGCTGGCGGACACCGGTCACGGCCGGCGTCGCGACCCTGCTGGGCCTGCCCGTGGCGCTGTTGTTCGTGCCGGTCCTCCCGGTGGACAGCCTGGCCGGGTACCCGGTCAACGAACTGACCCTGTCCACCGTCGGCTGGCCCGCGCTGGTGTCGCGTACCACCGATGTCTATCGGGCCCTGCCCGCCGCGGACCGCGACCGGGTCGTCGTCCTGACGCAGAACGTCGCGCAGGCCGGCGCGCTCGACCGGTACGGCCGCGACGATCTTCCACCGGTCTACAGCGGTCAGAACGAGTTGTACGAGTGGGGCCCGCCGGCCGAGGACCGCGATGTCGTCATCGCACTGGGCGTCGACGAGGACCGGTTGCGTACGGACTTCGCGTCGTGCAGCCTCGCGGCCACCATCGACAACGGGTACGGCATCGAGAACCCGGAGCAGGGCGGCCACGTCACCGTCTGCCGGGGCCCGCGGGCGAAATGGTCCGAACTGTGGCCGGATTACCGCCACCTCGGCGCCTACTTCTGATCCGGGCGCCGCATCGGAAAACGCATTTACCGGGCAATTACGTGCGACCCATATCGGCGGGGAACGGCGGTCGGGCGCATCCGTGCGCATCGCGCAAAAATAGACGAAGATCTTAATAGGATGGCGACGAATCGGCTGATGGGTGCCGTGAGCAGGGATGTGTGGCGACTCGTACCCGGTGCCCCGATAAACTACTGATAAGTAAGTTAAGCCGCTGCCTGTGGTGTTTAGAGAATTCATGGGGGAGCTCTACCGATTTCCACCCGATCCTGTCATTGTTGCGGGGCGTGAGGGGGGTTCCGCGTGGAGTTCCGCATCCTCGGTCCGCTCGAGGTGCTGGCCGGTGGTGAACCGGTTGATATCGGCGGGCCGCGACGAGAGATCGTCCTGGCGAGCCTGCTGCTGGACGCCGGTCGTGTCGTGCCGGTCACCCGGCTCACCGACGCCATCTACGGCGACGACGTGCCGTCGACCGCCCGGGTGCAGACCCAGATCTGCATCTCCATGTTGCGCCGGCTGCTGGCTGCGCACGGCCGGCCCGACGCCATCGCGACCCGGTCCGGTGGTTATGCCCTGCAGGTCCAGCCGGGGGTGCTGGATCTGGATCTGCACGACGAGTCGCTGGCCGCGGCCCGCCGCTCGCGCGACGCCCACCGGCTCCGGGAGGCGGTGCGGCACTACCGCGCGGCGCTCTCGCTGTGGCGAGGATCCACATTGGAGGAGATCGGCAGCCGGATGGTCCGCGCGGCGGCCGGTCATCTCGACGAACGCCGCATGGCGGTGTGGGAGGAGTGCATCGAGCTCGAGCTCCAGATCGGCGGAGATCGTGATCTGGTAGCGGAGCTCACCGGGCTGGTCATGCGGTACCCCTTGCGGGAACGGCTCCGCGGGCAGCTGATGCTTGCGCTCTACCGCTCGGATCGCCAGGCGGAGGCGCTCGAGGTCTACCGGTCGGGCCGGCGCACGATGATCGACGAGCTCGGCCTCGAACCGAACTCCTGGCTCCGGGAGCTGGAGTACGGCATCCTGAACTCCGACGTCACCCTGCGCGTGCCGCGTTCCGCGCCGCCGGGCCCGGACCCGGTGGTCGTCCGGCCGCCGGCTCCGTCCGCCAGGCCGCCGGCCCTGAAGATGCTGCCGACCGACATCGGTGACTTCACCGGGCGGGCCGGATACGTCCACGCGGTCGAGCAGACGTTCCGCGGCCATCCGGGGCGCACCGCCGTTCCGGTCGTGGTGGTGGTGGGTAAGCCGGGGGTGGGCAAGACGACGCTGGCCGTCCACGTCGCGCACCAGCTCGCCGCCGAATACCCCGACGGCCAGTTCTTCGCCGACCTGCACGGGCGCGCGGCCGGCCGGGCCGACCCCGCCGACGTCCTCGAACGTTTCCTCTACGTGCTCGGCGTGCCGTACTCCGCGATACCGCAGGGGCCCGGTGAGCGCTCGGAGCTCTATCGCGGGCTGCTGTCGCGACGGCGGACGCTGATCCTGCTGGACAACGTGGAGGACGAGAGCCAGGTCATGCCGCTGCTGCCCGGCGACCCCGGCTCGGTCGTGCTGGTCACCAGTCAGACCCGGCTGTCCGGGATCCCCGGTGCCGTCCACATCGAGCTGGAGGTGTTCGATCCGGATCAGTCGCTGGAGCTGCTGGCCCGGATCGTCGGCCGGGAGCGGATCGGCGCCGAGCCGGAGGCCGCGGCCGCGCTCGCCGGGCTGTGCGGGCAGTTGCCCCTGGCGCTGCGGATCGCCGGGGCGCGGCTTAGCTCGCGTCCGAAGTGGTGGATAGCCCATCTGGTCGACCGGCTGCAGGACGAGGTGAGCAGGCTCGACGAGCTGCGGCACGGGGGGATGGAGATCCGTGCGAGCCTGTCGCTGAGCTACCGGTCCGTGGATCCGGCCGCGCAACGGCTTTTCCGGCTGCTCGGCGCCCTCGACTTCCCGGCGTTCTCCGGCTGGGTCGCGGTGACGCTGCTCGACGTGCCCGCACGCGAGGCGCAGGAGTTGCTGGACGGCCTTGCCGACGCCCAGCTCGTCGAGACGACCGGCACGGGCCTCGGCGTGCACAGCCGGTACCGCTTCCAGGACCTCATCCGGGTCTTCGCCCGTGAGTGCCTGGCGCAGGAGTCGCCCGAAGAGCGGGAGGTCGCGCTCAAGCGGGTGCTCGGCGCGCTCTCGTACCTGTCCGCGGCGGCGCACCGGCGGGTCAACGGTCGTGACCGCCTCCAGCTGGCGCCGGCCGCCGGCCGCTGGCCGCTGCCCGAGCACCTCGTCGAGCAACTGGTCGATGCGCCGCTGGAGTGGTTCGAGCAGGAACGCGCGTCGATCGTGGCCGGGGTCCGGCAGGCGGCGCTCGCCGGTCTGGACGACATCTGCTGGGATCTGGCACTGCATTCGGTGACCATCTTCGTGACCTCCACCCAGCTGGACGACTGGCGGGAGACCCACCGATTCGGGCTCGCCGCCGCGCGCCGGGCGGGCAACCAGCCGGCCGCCGCCGCCCTGTTGTACTCGGTCGGGCTGGTCGCGATGCTGGATCAGCGCTTCGCGGACGCGCGTCAGGAGCTCGCTGACGCCGCCGCTCTGTTCCGGGCGGGCGGCGATCAGCACGGCGAGTCGCATGCGATGGGTGAACTCGTGTCCGCCGATCCGATCGAGGGTGACCTGGACGCCGCGGAGCGCCGCTACGAACGGGCGCTGCGGGCGGCGCGGCGGGCCGGGGATCCGGCGAGGACGGCGCACGTCCTGCACGACATGGCCCGGGTTCAGGTCCAGGTTGACGGCGCGTACACCGAACGCGCGATGGCGACGCTGGACGAAGCCCTGGAGCTGAGCCGGCGTGGCGGCAGCCGTCGGCTCGAAGCGCAGGTCCTGCACCGGATCGGGCTCATCCACCTTGCGCAGGGCCGGCCCGGTGACGCGGTCGCCTGCTTCAACGGCGTGCTGGGCGCCGTACGCGAGCTCGGTGATCCGATCGGTGAGGCGTACGCGCTGCACGGACTCGACCAGCGACGCTGAGCGGCCGCCCCGGAACCCGGCGGCGTCCTTCGCCGGCATCAGCACAGATCGCATGCCGTCCGCCTGCCTGCGGAACGGGTCCCTTCGTTCTGCCATTTCCGGTTCCGGAAAGGCCATTGGGCTCTTTTCTGTTTAGACATCAATGCAATTGATGGTGCGGCTGTCGGGAATTCTGCCATCGCGGATGACCGTATCGATGCCCGTGTATCTGCTGGGCGCGCCCGGCTGCCAGGTTCCGGGCATGAGGCCTGGCGGCCGGAGCGACTGCCGACGGCCCGGCGTGCCGATAACCGCCGGCGGCCGTTAATCCAGGATAGGGGCGGTGCGGGGTGCGGAAAGTGAAGTTCGGTGCGGAAGATGGTCAGCTGGGCGCAATCATCGTGTAACTGCCGGGAAACGTAACGAAGTTGCCCGCGGTGCCCGCCGATGCCCGTTTACCGCTGACCGGTGTGGCTTTTCTCCGCCGGGTAAATCGCGCCGTCCGGAGTGTCTTGCTCCGTGGGAACCGGGGTTGCTACGCTTGCCACACGTAAAGCCGCGCCGTCGAAATGACAGAATGCGGCGACCAGCGGTAGCGGGTTCTACGTGCGAATCATTTGGCCGGCGTTTGTGGCGATGATGGCGCACTCCTTGAGTCACCTGAGCGTGACATCTTTTCTTCATTCATTGAATGTGTGCCGTGTGCCGCGCTCCTGGTGAAGCTGCAGTCCTGCCGAAAATGGCGGTCCGGGAATCCGGATACTGCTTCGCTCAAGGCTGTGCGGGCGTGGTTAGACGTAATGAGGAGGGCGACCTCGTGACCGGACCAGGTACCCGTACCCAGCCGGTGACCATGGCGGCGACCGGATCCGAAGCGGGCGTGTCGACCTGTGTCCAGGTCGCGCGGACGCTGTTCAAATGGTCGAACATCTGTATCGTCACCCTCGATTCGCACCAGTGCATCGTGGAGACGAGTGCCGAGTTCCTCCGCCAGTTCGGTGGCACCCGTAACAGCCGGGCGGGGCAGGACTTCCATGAACTGCTCCATCCGGGGACGCGGGACAAACTACGCCGCAAGTTCGAGCGGGCGCTCGCGGAGAACCGGACCATTTTCGACGACTCCATCGTCGGGCTCGGCCCGCGTGATTCGGTCTTCTCCGGTGGGATGACCGGATTCGTCGCCCGCGGCGCCGGTCGTCAGGTCGACGGCATCGTCGTGGTCGTCGAGCCCGACGAGTTGCCACCCGGCCCGGCGCCGGCGCGGCTGTCCGGCCGTCAGGTGCTGACCGAGATCGACGCACGAATCCTCGAGGGCGTCGCGGCCGGTGCGTCGACCGTCCAGCTCGCGGGTCGGCTGCATCTGAGCAGGCAGGGCGTCGAATATCGGATCAGCTCGATGTTCCGCAAGCTCAACGCGCCCAACCGTACCGCGCTGGTGTCGCGCGCCTACGCCATCGGCGCGCTCACGGTAGGCAGCTGGCCACCCCGGGTCAAGCAGGACTTCGTGCTGCAGAACACCCGCTCCACCGCGGGCAGGTGACGCCCGTGCCGGCCGGTGCGATTTCTAGGGAAATTCCGCCTGCCGGATTGATACAAATCTTTCAGATCGGTAGCCACTCGCAGGCACTTCGAACGAGGTGAATGAGATGTCCGCATTCAAGGTGATGTTGACCGGTGGGCCGTCCTACGTAACGGAATCGATGCGGCTGTGCGAAGTCGTGGATCTTGCTGATTCCGTGAAGTTGTCGTACGGAAACGGTTACGAACATTTCGGATACACGGGCGAGACCGTCAGCGACGGCGAGGAGCCGGTGGCCGTTTTCACGTGGAAGGGCCGCACGAAGATCGCGGAGTGAGAGCACGGCGTCAGCTATCTCGGGAGGTCCGGTGTTCAGTCGTATCGCCGTCGTCAATCGCGGAGAGGCCGCGATGCGGCTCATCCACGCCGTACGGGATCTGTCGGCCCTGACCGGGGCGCCGATCGAGGTGGTCGCGCTCTACACCGACGCCGATCGGGATGCGACGTTCGTACGGGCCGCGGACGCCGCCTACCCCCTCGGTCCCGCCGCGGCCCGTCCCTATCTGAACCACGCCGTGCTGGAACGTGCGCTTGTGGAGTCGGGAGCCGACGCCGCGTGGGTCGGCTGGGGATTCGTCGCGGAGGACCCGGCGTTCGCCGAGCTCTGCGAGCGGGTGGGGGTCGTCTTCATCGGACCCGGCCCGGAGGCGATGCGCAGGCTCGGTGACAAGATCGGCGCGAAACTGCTCGCGGAGGAAGCCGGCGTTCCGGTTGCCCCGTGGAGCCGTGGCGAGGTGGCCACGCTGGCGGATGCCCTGCGCGCCGGTGCCGAGATCGGGTATCCCCTGATGCTCAAGGCGACCGCGGGCGGCGGCGGGCGTGGCATCCGCAAGGTGGCGACCGCCGGTGAGCTCACCGACGCGTACGAACGGACCAGCCAGGAAGCGCTGCGCTCGTTCGGCTCCGGCGTGCTCTTCCTGGAGCGCCTGGTCACGGGCGCCCGGCACGTCGAGGTCCAGGTCATCGCGGACGGTCAGGGCACCGCGTGGGCGCTGGGCGTACGGGACTGCTCGGTGCAGCGGCGCAACCAGAAGATCATCGAGGAATCCGCGTCGCCGGTGCTGGCACCGGGGCAGACCGCCGAGCTGAAGGAATCCGCCGAGCGGCTGGCCCAGGCGGTCGGCTACCGGGGTGCCTGCACCGTGGAGTTCCTCTACCATCCCGGAACGGGGCAGTTCGCGTTCCTCGAGGTCAACACGCGGCTGCAGGTCGAGCACCCCATCACCGAGCTCACCACCGGCACCGACCTGGTCCGGCTGCAGCTGCACGTCGCGAGTGGCGGCAGGCTCGAGGGTGCCCGGCCGGTGGAGTCCGGTCACGCCGTCGAGGCCCGGCTCAACGCCGAGGACCCGGACCGCGACTTCGCGCCGTCGCCCGGCCACATCTCCCGGCTGATCCTGCCCACCGGGCCCGGCATCCGGGTCGACACCGGTGTCGGCGAGGGGGACACCATCCCCGCGGAGTTCGACTCCATGATCGCCAAGATCATCGCTTTCGGCCGGGACCGCGCCGAGGCCCTGGCCCGGCTGCGCCGGGCGATGACCGAGACCACGGTGCTCATCGACGGTGGCACGACCAACAAGAGCTTCATCCTGGACCTGCTCGATCAGCCCGAGGTCGTCGGGGCGACCGCGGACACCGGTTGGATCGACCGGGTCCGTGCCGAGGGACGCCTGGTCAGCGACCGGCACGCGGCGATCGCTCTGGCGGTGGCCGCGATCGAGGCGTACCGGGAGGAGGAGGACCTCGGCCGGCAGCGGTTGCTGGCCACCGCGTACGGCGGGCGGCCGCACGTGCGGCACAAGAGCAGCTATGCCCTCGAACTGAAGCTGCGCGGCTCCGGCTACCGCGTGACCGTCGCCCGGGCCGGCCGGACCCGTTTCCGCGTGGCCGTCGCCGGAGCCGGGCCGGTGCTCGCCGCCGAGGTCGAATTCGAGCCGTACGACCGGCACAACGGGCGGGCCACGGTCAACGGGCACCGCCATCGGCTGGTCACCGCCACACACGGCCCGATCCACCTCGTGGAGGTTGACGGCATCACCCACCGGATCAGCCGTGACGAGGGCGGCGTGGTCCGGGCACCCGCCCCCGCGCTGGTGGTGGCGACACCGGTGGCGGTCGGTGACGAGGTCGACGCGGGCGCGCCGCTTCTCGTGCTGGAGAGCATGAAGATGGAGACGGTGGTGCCGGCCCCCTTCCACGCCCGGATCCGGGAGTGCTCGGTCACGGTGGGCAGCCAGGTCGACGCGGGCACCCCGTTGCTGCGCCTCGAACCGGTCGGTGGCGCGGTCACGCCGCTGCCACGTGCCGCCGGAGGTCGCAGGATCGGTCTGCCGTCCCGCCGCACCCCGGCGTCGGCGGGCGACCGGGCCGAGCACGCGCTGCAGGACCTGTGCAACGTCCTGCTCGGCTTCGACGCGGGCCCGCAGGACGGCGAACAGGTGCTGAACGCGTACCTGACCGCCCGCACCGAGCTCGGCGGCCGGGTACTGCCGGGCGAGCTCGCCGCGGTGACCGTCTTCGCCGATCTGGCGGAGCTGACCCACAACAAGCCGGCCGGCGCGCTGGACGCACAACCGGGCAGTCCCGTGCACAGCCCCCGCGAGTATTTCCACGGTTACCTGCGCAGCCTCGACGCCGACCGCGCCGGACTCAGTGACACTTTCCGGGCCACCCTGATGCGGGTGTTCGGCCACCTCGGCGTCGACAGCCTGGACCGCACACCGGAGCTGGAGGCCGCGGTCTTCCGGATCTTCCTGGCCCAGCAGCGGACCACCGCCAACGCCGCGATCGTGTCGCGGATCCTGCGGCAGTGGCTGGCCGGACCGCCCCCGGCCGAGCCGCTGGGCGAACACGCCGGGCCTGCCCTGGACCACCTGATCAGCGCCACGCAGGTGCGCTTCCCCGCGGTGGCGGACCTGGCCCGCGGGGTGGTGTTCCGCTGGTTCACCCAGCCGCTGCTGCGCCGCGACCGGGCGACGGTCTACACCAGGGTGCGGGCGGGTCTGCGCTACCTGGACGAGAACCCCGCCACGCCGGACCGCGCGGAGCGGATCCAGGCTCTGGTGGCGAGCTCGCAGCCGCTGGTGCGGCTGCTGGGACAGCGGATCGGCCGGCCGGTGCCCAGCCACGCGCCGCTGCTCGAGGTGCTGACCCGCCGGTACTACGGCAACCGGTGGCTGGCGGCCCTCACCACCCACGAGGACTTCGTCATCGCGGAGCACCACGGCCCGGCCGGCGTGACCCACGTCGCCGCCACCGCCGTCGACATCCACGCGCTGCCCGCCGCCGTGGACGCGGTCGGCGCCCTGGCGACCGGGACCGCCGGTGACCTGGTGGCCGACCTCTACGTGGCGTGGGAGGACCAGCCGGACGCCGTGGCGATGGCGGCCCGGCTCGCCGCCGTGCTCGCGGAGCATCCGCTGCCCGCGGCCGTGCGGCGGATCACCACCACGGTTGCCGGGACCCGCGGCGCGGTGATGCACCATCACTTCACGTTCCGCCCGCAGGACGGCACGTTCGCCGAGGACCGGCTGATCCGTGGCCTGCACCCGCAGATCGCCCAGCGGCTGCAGCTGCACCGGTTCCGCGAGTTCGACCTCACCCGGCTGCCCTCGGCGGACGAGGAGATCTACCTGTTCGAGGCCGCTGCCCGCAGCAACCCCGCCGACCGGCGGCTCGTCGCCATGGCACAGGTGCGCGACGTGACGCCGCTGCGCGAGAGCGACGGCCGGCTTGCGGCACTGCCTTCGGTGGAGGATCCGCTGCTCGGCTGTCTTGACGCGATCCGCACTGTCCAGGCGCAGCGTTCGCAGCACACACGATTCGACACCAACCGCATTGTCATCTATGTCTGGCCGCCGACCGAGGTGACCTCCGGCTACCTCGCGGAGCTGGTGGAACGGGTCGAGCCGGCCGCTGTGGGGGCCGGTCTGGAGGAGATCCAGTTCATCGTGCGGCGGCGTACCCCCACCGGCGAGCTGACCGAGGTCGCGATCCGGGTGGTGTTCGACCCGGACACCACCGCGCGATGGCACGTGGGGGAGCCTCCCACCGAGGCGCTGCAGCCGCTGGACGACTACCGGCAGAAGGTGCTGCGGGCGGCGCGGCGCGGCACCGTCTACCCGTACGAGCTGACGGGTCTGCTCGGTGAGTTCGCCGAGTACGACCTGGACGCCACGCACACGCTGGTGCCGGTGCGGCGCGATCCGGGCTTGAACAAGGCGGCGCTGGTCGCCGGGGTCATCACCACCGTGTCCCCGCGTCACCCCCAGGGCATCAGCCGGGTGGTCCTGCTGGGTGATCCGACGAAGTCCCTGGGCGCGCTGTCCGAGCCGGAATGCCGGCGCGTCATCGCCGCCCTCGATCTCGCCGGGCGGTTGCGGGTGCCGCTGGAGTGGTACGCCCTGTCATCGGGTGCGCGTATCTCGATGACCAGTGGCACCGAGAACATGGACTGGGTCGCCGCCGCGCTCAAGCGCATCGTCGAGTTCACCCAGGACGGCGGCGAGATCAACATCGTGGCCGCCGGTATCAACGTCGGGGCGCAGCCGTACTGGAACGCCGAGGCCACGATGCTGATGCACACCAGGGGCATCCTGGTCATGACGCCGGACTCGGCGATGGTGCTGACCGGTAAGCAGTCCCTGGACTTCTCCGGCGGCGTCTCGGCCGAGGACAACTTCGGCATCGGCGGCTACGACCGGGTGATGGGTCCCAACGGCCAGGCCCAGTACTGGGCTCCGAACCTGGCCGCCGCACGCGACGTGCTCATGGCCCACTACGACCACACGTACGTCGTCCCCGGTGAGCGGACACCGCGCCCGGCGGCGACCGAGGATCCCGTCAACCGCGACATCACCGTCTACCCGCACAAGCTCGAGGGCAGCGACTTCACGACGGTCGGGGAGATCTTCTCCGCCGAGCACAACGCGGATCGCAAAAAACCCTTCGACATCCGTACGGTCATGCGCGCGCTCGCCGACCAGGACCACCCGCCGCTGGAGCGCTGGGCCGGCATGGCCGACTCGGAGACGCTGGTGGTGCAGGACGTGCACCTCGGCGGCATCCCGGCGTGCCTGCTCGGCGTCGAGTCCCGGCAGATCCCGCGGCGCGGGTTTCCCCCCACGGACGGCCCCGACACCTACACGTCGGGCACACTGTTCCCGCAGTCGTCCAAGAAGGCAGCCCGGGCGATCAACGCGGCCAGCGGCAACCGTCCCCTGGTCGTCCTGGCGAACCTGTCCGGCTTCGACGGCTCGCCCGAGTCGATGCGCAACCTCCAGCTGGAGTACGGCGCCGAGATCGGCCGCGCGATCGTCAACTTCCGCGGCCCCATCGTGTTCTGCGTGATCTCGCGTTACCACGGTGGCGCGTTCGTCGTCTTCTCCAAGGCGCTCAACCCCAGCATGACCGTGCTGGCGCTCGAAGGCTCCTTCGCCTCGGTCCTGGGCGGCGCCCCGGCCGCGGCCGTCGTGTTCACCGGCGAGGTCAACGAGCGTACGGCCGCGGACCCGCGGGTGCGTCAGCTGCAGGAACAGGTCCAGGACGCCGAGGGCGGCGCCGAACGGGCCGAGCTGCACGCCCGGCTGAGCGAGACCCGTGCCACGGTCCGCACCGAGAAACTCGCGGAGGTGGCCACCGAGTTCGACCGCGTCCACGACATCCGGCGCGCCGTCGAGGTCGGCTCCGTCGACGCGGTCATCCGGGCCGCCGACCTGCGACCGAGGGTCATCGAGGCGATCGGGGCGGGCCTGAGGCGGCACGACACCGTTCGCTGAGCCGCGCCACGGGCTTCATCCTCACAGCTCAGCCGCCGGCGAACCGGCGACCGGGTACATCTGATAGGCGAATCCCCCTAGACGCCGCTCAGGGTAGACGCAGGCGGGCTTCCACCGGGAGGTGGTCGCTCGGGTACTGGAAGGCGTCACGGTAGGTGTTCATCAGCGTGGCCAGCACGGTGGTGCCCGGGGTGCAGAGGATCCAGTCGTCGCGTTCGCCGCCGGGGATCAGGGGCTGGTAGTTGTGGATCGTGGCGTAGGCCGGGCCGCGCCGGGGTGCTGTGGTCCAGGTGTCGTCGTAGGCGGTGGGGGAGGCCAGGATGGCGTACGCCGGGCTGCCCGGTTCCGCGGCGGAGTTGAAGTCGCCGGTCAGCACGATCGGGAGTGGGCCGAACGCGGCGAGGGTCTGCCTGATGAGCTCGGCGCCGTGGCGGCGGGCTTCCGTGCCCCGGTTGTCCAGGTGGGTGTTGACGGCGTAGAAGCGGCGGCCGGTCGTGGAGTCGGCGAAGAGCACCCAGGTGGCCATCCGGGGCTGGCGGGCGTCCCAGCCGACGGAGCCCGGTGTCCGGGGCGATCCGGAGAGCCAGAAATTCCCGGTCTCCAGGGGTGCCAGGCGGGTCGCGTCGTAGAAGATCGCCATGTGCTCGCCGCGGTTGCCGCCCTCCCGGCCCGTACCGATGTAGCGGTAGGTGTCGCCCAGGTCGGCGGCGACATCGCGTAACTGGTGGGCGAGGCCTTCCTGGGTGCCGATCAGGTCGGGCTTCTCGGTTGTCAGCACGGTACGCACCACCGGTCGCCGTTGCGCCCAGGAGTTGGGGGTGGCGCTGCTCGCGTACCTGAGATTGAAGGTCATGACGTCCAGGTCGCCGGCGGAAGCCGGGCCGGCCAGCGCATCCAGAGCGGTCGCCAGCCGTGGGGCCGGAGTCTGGACAGGTGCACGCCGGGCGGGCGCACGGTCCCCGCTGATGAGCACCGCGAGGGCGACGAGAGCGACGACGGCCCGGCCCCGGCGAAGTCGGACACGGGGCAGCGGCACGCTCCGACGATACAAGGGCGATACGCGTGGCATCGCGGTCAGTTCTTTAGGATCCTGTTAGCTTTCCGGGCGCGATGATCGACGGCACCTATAGTCGTCGCGTGTGTGCGTACCTGCTGGTCGCCGAGGATGATCCCGCCCAGGCCGAGGTCATGCGGCGGTATCTGGGCGCCGACGGCCATGACGCGGTCGTGGTGCACGACGGGCGGGTCGCGCTGACGCAGGCGCGGCGGCGGCCACCGGATCTGCTGGTGCTCGATCTGATGTTGCCGGGGCTGGACGGGCTGAGCCTGTGCCGGATCCTGCGGGAGGAATCGGGGATCCCCATCCTGATGCTCACCGCCCGGTCCGGCGAGAATGATCTGCTGGCCGGGTTCCGGGGCGGGGCGGACGACTATCTGACCAAGCCGTACAGCCCCCGGGAGTTGCTGGCCCGGGTCCGGGCGCTGCTCCGGCGCAGTGCGGGGCAGACAGGTGCCGGTGTGACCACGCTGCGCGTCGGGGCGGTCACCGTCGATCTGGCCCGCCATGAGGTGCGGATCGGCGAAGAACCGGTGGAATGTACGCCGGGGGAGTTCGCGATCCTCGCCGCGATGGCCGGGTCGCCCGACCGGGTCTTCACGCGCGGCCAGCTGCTCAAGCACACCAACGGTGTGGAGCGTGACTCGGTGGAGCGCAGCATCGATGTGCACGTGCTCAACCTGCGGCGCAAGATCGAGCCCAACCCCCGGCGGCCGTCCCGGTTACTCACCGTCTATGGCGTCGGCTACAAACTCACTGCCACAAGCCTCTGATGTACGCCCCCCGCGTACCGATGCACCGCAGCCTGACGGTCCGGCTGCTGGTGGCCTCCCTGGCGATCGCCGCCGTCGCTGTGCTGGCCACCTCCTGGATCGCGTCGCAGCTCACGTCGCGGACCATCAAGCAGCAGATCGGGCAGTCACTGAGCGACGACAAGAGCGTCTACGACGAACTGCTCGGGTATGCCGCGACGCATCCCGGCTGGTCCGGCGTGCAGCCGCTGATCACCGCGCGCGCCACGAAGCTCAACAGGCGCATCACCCTCATGAGCGAAGACCGGCGGGTCATCGCCGACTCGATGGCCGGGCCGTCGCTGGCGTCCGCGCGGCCGTCCGCGACGATCGACCCGCTCGCGGTGGATCTCGGGCTCTCCGGGCGTACCGATCGCATTGATCCCCGGCTTGTCGGCCCTTTCAAGCTCTCGCCGGCCGAACAGCGGCAGATCCGTGCCGACCTGGCCCGATCTCTGGAGTGCCTGCGCCGCTTCGGCGGTGAGGGCGAGGTCGTCACCGGGCCGTACGGGCGCCCGAAGGTGGTCGTCACCGATCTCGGCAAGCAGGACAGTCCGTGCGAGCTCGTCCCCGCGGCGACCCGCACCGAGCAACAGCCGCTGACCGTGTTGCGCGAACTCGTCGCTGCCTGTGCGGGCGAGACGGATGTCGACCGGGTGTGGCTGACCCCCGATCTGGTGCTCGCCATCGTCGACCCGGCCACGGAACAGCCCAGTGCGGCCCGGACGGCGCGGGCTGCCGGCTGTCTGGACCAGGCGAGGCGTACGCAGCTCGAGCCGTACGTCGCTCCGGCCGCCCTGCTGTTCGTCACCGATCCTGTTGATCCCACCGCCCAGGTGGTCTTCCCGCTCTCCCGGGACAACGTCCTGCGGACCGGGACCGCCACCGCCGGGGTGCTTTTGTTCGTCGGGCTGCTGACCGTCACCGTCGGTCGCCGACTCACCCGGCCGCTGCGGGCACTGACCGAAGCCGCCCACCGGCCGGGCGACCATCCGCGGGTCCCGGTGGGCCGGCGTGACGAGATCGGCTATCTGGCCGCCGCGCTCAACGAGCTGGCCGAGCGTCGCGAGCGGTCGGAGCAGCTGCGGCAGGCCATGGTCAGCGATGTGGCGCACGAGCTGCGCAACCCGTTGACCAACATCCGTACCTGGCTGGAGGCCGTCCGCGACGGACTGGCCACGGTGGACGAGCCGCTGCTCACGTTGCTGCACGACGAGACCGCGCAACTGCAGCACATCGTCGACGACCTGCGCGACCTGGCCGCCGCGGACGCCGGTACCCTGCGCGTCCACCCGGAGCCCACGTTCGTGAACGACGCCCTGGAGCAGGTCGTCGAGGCCCACCGCGGCGCTGCCCCGGTCCCGCTGGCCCTTGAGTGCGAGGGCGACCCGGAGGTGATGGTCGACCCTGTCCGCCTGCGCCAGCTCGTCGGCAACCTGGTCTCCAACGCCGTCCGGCACACCCCACCCGGAGGCTCCGTCACCGTCCGCTCCCGGGTCCTGGACGGGCGGCTCACCATCGAGGTCGCCGACACGGGGACGGGCATCGCCGCCGCCGACCTGCCGAAGGTCTTCGACCGGTTCTGGCGTGCCGACGAGTCCCGTAGCCGCAGCACCGGAGGCAGCGGGCTCGGCCTGTCGATCGCCCGCCAGATCGCCGGGGCCCACGGCGGCACCATCACCGTCGAGAGTGCTCCCGGCGTGGGAACCACGTTCACCGTGAGCCTAAAAATGTCCTGACATTGCTGTGTGACAGTCCCGCCCATGTCTTATCGCTTCGCCATCATGGCCGCCGGTCTCGCCTGCGTTCTCTCCGGCTGTTCCGGCGGGACCACGGAAACACCCTCCGTCGCCACCTTGCGCTCCGCACCGGCGCCATCCTCGAGCGCCGCCGCACGGCCGGTGTTCGCTTTCGACGCCACCGAGGACGACAAACTGTCCATGGCCGCGCCCTGGGCCGGCTGCATGGTCACGAACGGCGGTCCCGAGTACGAAAGCAGCGCGGAGACCCTGATCGCAAAGGGCGGAATCATCGCCGACGACGCGAAGGGCAGAGCCGCGCTCGCCACCTGCCTGCCCCTGCAGCCCGAGGCGTTCGACGAGCACCAGAAGCGCACCGACCTGGTGGCCTTCAAGGACAACCAGCGCGAGTGGTACCTGTGCGCCAAGGCCGCGGGCTACAAACTGACGGTGCCCGACCCGGACACCGCCCAGTTCGGCCTCGCCGAGATCGGCCCGGACGGGGACTTCGGGTCGCCCAAGATTCAGGAGTGCCGCCGGAAGGCCTTCACGGACTGATGCGTCGAGTCAGACCGGCGCAGGTGAGACGGGCAGCGTGACGGGCATGGTCACGGTGAAGGTCGAGCCTGCGCCGACGGTGCTGGTGGCCGAGATGGTGCCGCCGTGGGCTTCGGTGAGTTTGCGGGCGATGGCCAGGCCGAGGCCGCTGCCGCCGGTGTGCCTGCTGCGGGAGCCGTCCGCGCGCCAGAACCGGTCGAAGACTTTGGGCAGGTCGTCCGGGGCGATGCCGACGCCGGTGTCGGCGACGGAGATGGTGAGCCGGCCGCCGGTGACCCGGGAACGGACGGTGACCGAGCCGCCGGGCGGGGTGTGCCGGACGGCGTTGGAGACCAGGTTGCCGACGAGCTGGCGCAGGCGGACGGGGTCGACGATCACTTCGGGGTCGCCGTCGCATGCGAGGGTGAGCCGGACCCCGGTGGCGCCGCGGTGGGCCTCGACGACCTGGTCGAGGGCGTCGTTGATGTAGGTGGGCTCGGGGTGGATGCGCAGGGTGTCCGCGTCGGCGGCGGCCAGGTCGCGCAGGTCGTCGATGACGTGCTGCAGCAACGCCGTTTCCTCCAGCAGCAGGGCGAGCAGCTGCGGGTCGGTGGGCGCCAGGCCGTCCTGCGCGGCTTCCAGCCAGGTACGCATGTTCGTCAGCGGCGTACGCAACTCGTGCGCCACGTCGCTGACCATCGCCCTGCGCTGCTGTTCGGTCTGTTCCCGGCGCCGCGCCAGGTCGTTGAGCGCGGTCGCCAGGTAACCGATCTCGTCGTTGGTGGTGACCGGCACTCGGGCCTGGTCCTCGACCGGGCGCCGCGCCGCCTCGGTGAGCGTGCGCAGTGGCCGGACCAGGCGCGCACCGACCAGCACGGTGATCAGGATCGCCAGCAGCAGGACGGCACCGGTCACCGCGGCGATGCGGGTCAGGTTGGCGCGCGACAGGTTGAACGTCGGCTGGGTGGTGCCGGCGGCCGGGTCGGTCACGAAGAGGAGGGCCGCGGGCGCGACGTACGGCTTGAGCTGGGCCTGCCGCGACTCCACCACGCAGGCCCGGACCTGTTTCGCGCGGGCGACGCTGGGGGTCTTCTCGCTTTCGCCGAACATGGACGTGAAGTCCGGACCTATATAGATCTTCGCCCGGTAGTTGTTGGTGCCCAGGCACGCAAGGGTCATCGTGGTGAGCTGGTCGAGGGCCGGTTCCTCGGTCTTTGTCGGCTCGTCGAGGTCCGGGCCCGCCGGGCAGTCCGGATAGGTGATCGCGGTGGTGGTGCCGGGTTGCCGGACAGTCGGCCGGCCGTTCGCCGCGACAGAGATCTCGGCGGCGATCCCCGCCTTGGTGAGACAGGAGACCTGCTTGTCCGCGGCGGCCCGCAGCGTCCGGCGCTCGGTGGAGGTCAGTTTGTACGGCCCGGCCGCGCGCGGGTCGATGGTCTGCGTGCCGCCGGTCAGTTTCCCGTCGAGGTGCAGCGGGTCGACGGTCGCCGACGGCCGGGCATCGGCCAGCGACGGCCCCGGGGCGGAGTCGGCGATGATCTGCCGGTCCTGCGTGGTCGTGAGGGTGATCCGGCGGCCGAGGGCGCGGGCGCGTCCGGCGACGACGGGACCGACCTCCGACCAGTCCTTATGGGACGCCGCATAGCCGAGCAGCGTGTCGTAGACGCTGGTGTCGTCCGTCAGCGACCGGCCCTGCTCCTGACGGACGGCCCGCGTGGTCGATTGGACCACGAGCCAGGCGGTCGTCACGGTCGCGCAGATCGCCACCAGGATCGAGGTGGCGAGCAGCCGCACGATCAGGCTGCGGTGCAGGGGCACCCGGGTCAACTCGCGCCGCCGGTCAGCTTGTAGCCGATGCCGTAGACGGTCAGCAGCTGGGCCGGTCGCCGCGGGTTCTCCTCGATCTTGCGGCGCAGGTTCATCACGTGTACGTCGATGGCCCGTTCCATGGATTCGCGGTCCAGGCCGCTGGTGTGTTCGAGCAGCTGGCCACGGGTGAAGACCCGGTCGGGCTGCCCGGCCATCGCGGCGAGGATCGCGAACTCGTCCGGCGTGCACTCGACCCGCACCCCGGCGACGGTCACCTCGTGCCGGTGCGGGTCGACGGCGAGCCGGCCCGCCCGGATGACGCCGGCGGGGTTCGGGGCCCGCTGCGTGCGGCGCAGCAGGGTCCGGACCCGGGCCATGAGCTCCCTCGGGCTGTACGGCTTCGTGAGGTAGTCGTCGGCGCCGAGCTCGAGCCCGAGCACGAGGTCGTCCTCGCTCGAGCGGGCGGTGAGCATCAGGACCGGCACGTCGGACTCCTCGCGCAGGATGCGGCACACGTCGAGCCCGTCGAGCTTCGGCATCATCACGTCCAGCACGACCAGCTCGGGCCGGCGGGCCCGGACCTCGTCCAGCGCCGCCCGGCCGTCGTGCACGACCATGGCCCGGTGCCCGTCGGCCTCGAGATAGCGGCGCAGGATCTCGGCCTGGCGTACGTCGTCCTCCGCGACCAGCACGAATGCGCCCATGACGGGAACTCTACTTTTTTGCGGCGACTTCGCGCTGGCAGGCATCAAGGTATTCCCCGGTCAGGGCGATGGAGCGGGAGTCGTTGTCCTTACCGCCGGACGAGATGCCGATGCCGTCGTCGGCAACCTCGACGTACTTGACGCCCTTGGCCTTGAGGCACTTGACCGTGTCCCGCGCGAAGTCCTTGGCCTCCGGATTCGCGTCGTCCATCTCCCACGGCGGGAGCGGCCAGAAGTTCTTGCAGGCGTCCTGCGCCTTCCGCAGCTCCTCCGGGACGTCGTCTCCCTCCGCCCAGCTCGCACCCGACTTCTGGTCGGCGAAACCTTGGGCCTTCATGCATTTCTGGTACGGCTTGACGAGCGCCTGGTAGTCGGCCTCGGTGTCGTCCAGCCGTTGCCGGGGCCGCTCGGGCGCCGCGGACGCCGACGGGGCCGCGCTCGCCGACGGCGGGATGAGGGTCGCCACGCGTGGTTTCTCCGCCTCCGGTTTGCCCTGACTGCATCCCGTGACGCCGAGTACCGCGATCACCGCTACCAGACCGAGCCGTGCAGACGTCCTGAACACCCGTTTCTCCCTCGCTCATCCGTAATCCGGGGCAAGGATCGCGAACGGTTATGAGGAAGCTGTGAGCACGGCCGTAGGGTCAGGCATCGTCCCCCTTCGATGGAGGTTCCCCCATGACCCCGTCTGTCGCCCGGAGAGCGCTGTGGCCGGTGCTTGTCGCCGTGCTCGCCCTGATGCTCTCGTCCGCCGCTCCCGCACAGGCCGCCACCGGCACTTTTCGCAACCCGGTCGGCACCGGACCCGATCCGTTCATGACGTACTTCAACGGCAACTACTACCTGACGATGACGAAGGGCGACTCGATCACGATGCGGCGCTCACCGAGCGTCGCGGGGCTGCTGAACGCCCCGGCGGTCGAGCTGTGGCGCGACACCGACACGTCCCGCAACCGCGACGTGTGGGCGCCGGAGTTCTACCGGGTCGGCACCCGCTGGTACCTCTACTACACGGCGGACAACGGCGTCGACGAGAACCACCGGTTGTTCGTGCTGGAATCCGACGCCGACAACCCGCTCGGCCCGTATCATTTCAAGGCCCGTCTGGTGCCGCCGAACCGTGACGTGTTCGCGATCGACCCGTCCCTGATGCAGCACAACGGCAAGCTCTACCTGGCGTGGGCGGGGACGAACACCTACCAGCACAACGGCATCAACGTCGCCCCCCTGTCGAACCCCTGGACGGTGTCCGGCAACGCGGTCGCGCTGAACGCCGCCGGTGGCTGCCCCGAGGTCCGGGAGGCGCCGGAGTTCCTCTACCGCAACGGCCGTACCTGGATGACCTACTCGACGTGCGACACCGGCAAGCCCGACTACCAGCTGTGGCAGCTGAGCATCGCGAGCACCGCCGACCCGCTCGTCCCGGCCAACTGGGCGCAGCGCAGCGGAGCCGTGTTCGCCCGTTCCGACGCGCACGGCGTCTTCGGCCCCGGGCACCACGGGTTCTTCACCAGCCCCGACGGCACCCAGGACTGGATCGTCTACCACGCCAAGACCACGAGTGTCTTCACGTACGACAACCGCACCACCCGGGTGCAGCGCATCGGCTGGAACACCGACGGCAGCCCGAACCTGGGCGAGCCGCTCGCGCTGGGCGCCACCCAGGACCTGCCGTCGGGTGACCCGGGACCGTCGACCGGCTGGATCAACGATGACGGCCGGAGCAGCGGTGCGGGCTCTCTCGCGTACGCGGGGACCTGGAATTCCGGCACCGCCTGCGCCGCGCAGTGCTTCTGGGGTGACGACCACTGGACCGCGGCGACCGGTGCGACGGCGACCTTCACGTTCACCGGCACCCAGGCCGCCCTGCTCTCGGTACGCGACGTGGGCAACGGCATCGCCGCGATCAGCGTCGACGGCGGCGCCGAGCAGCGCGTCGACTTCTACGGCGCGATCCGCGTCGGGGAGAACGTCAACTACCTTTCCCCCAAGCTCGCTTACGGTACGCACACCGTGCGCGTCCGCGTCACCGGTGAGAAGAACGCCGCCTCCACCGCCGCGAACATCAGCATCGACCGCGCCGAGATCTGGACGAGCTGAGCCCCCGGTGAAACCACTCAGCGGAACAGAACCCGGACAGCGTGCAACACTTTCGCGCTCATAATCGTCTATAAGGGTGTGAAGTCATTTCGGTGCCGCAGCGCCCTCCAGCGGCAACCCGTCCCTGTTGAGAGCTACGGCTGGGTGCTGGAAGCGTTACGTGAGCACTTCGAGACGGTCGGCACGGCGGCCGGCGGGCCGGACGAGGCGAAAACGGACGCCATCGTCGCGGCCAGCCGTCGCCTGGCCCGCCGGCACCGGATCCGGTTCGCCGTCCTGGTCTGCGTCCTGACGCTCGGGGCGGCCGCGGCCGGCCTCGAGGTCGGCACGCTGCTCTGACCGCGTTTTCTCCGGCCTTATTCGGTGGGCGGGGGACCGGCGACCCGGACGTGGAAGGCGTCGGCGGAGGCCAGGATCGCGCCGATGTCGAACGCGGGCGGGGCCTCGTCGACGCTGGAGACCGGTGAGCCGTTGGCGGTGAACCATTCCTCGACGTTGCCGGGGGCGAAGACGGCGGCCAGCCGGGCGGTCGTGCTGCGGACGAGATAGCTGTGCGCGACGCCGCGGGGGCCGTACGCCACCTGTCCGGGCTCGAGGTCGAACTTCTGGTCGCCGACGAAGAAAGTGATCTTCCCGTCGAGGACGATCCAGACCTCCTCCTCGTCCTCGTGGATGTGCAGGGGCGGCGCGTGGCCGGCGGAGTCGCTGAACTCCATGACGGACAGGGCGCTGCCGGTGGCCGTGCCGGGCACGAGCACGCGGGCCTGTCCACCGAGGAACCAGAAGGGCTTGGCGGTTTCGGGCAGAGTGGTCATGTCCGGGAACGCTAGGAGCCCCGGCGGCGCAAGGCTTCAGTCAAAAGACTCAAACGGATCATGCACGTGTACGCAGGGTGCTCGGCGATACCCCGCGGACCCGTTTGAAGGCAGCGCTGAGGGCGAACGGGCTGGCGTACCCGACCTCGCGCGCGATCGTCTCCAGCGTCGCGTCGCTGTGCGTGAGTAGATCGGCGGCGCACGACAGCCGCCACTCGGTCAGGTACGTCATCGGTGGCACGCCCACGAGCTCGGTGAACCGCCGCGCCATCGCCGCGCGGGAGCAGCGTGCCTCCGCGGCCAGGGCGGCAACGGTCCAGGGGTGTTCCGGCCGGGCGTGGATGCAGGTGAGCGCGGTGCCGACGAGCGGATCCTCCTGGGCTGTGTACCAGCGGGGCGGGTGCGCCTCGGGCCGGGCCAGCCAGGTGCGGACGGCGGTGATCAGGATGAGGTCGAGCAGCCGGTCCAGGATGACGTCCTGGCCGGGGGCGTCCCGGTCGACCTCGTGGATGACGTGCCGGATCAGCCCGGAGTCCCACTCGCCGGGCCGCAGCACGACCAGGGCGGGCAGCGCCGCAAGCAGCGACCGGCTGATCTCGGCGGGGGAGTGGTACGTGCCGGTCAGCAGCATCGTGGCGCCGTCCGGATCGTTGCCCCACGACCGCAGCCCGAGCGGTCCCATCGCCGGGGCACCGGTCACGCCGGGGATCGGCCGGCAGACCTGATCCGGCCCGATCGTGACCTGAGGTTTTCTCCCGGCAGAACCGGCCACGGTGTACGGTTCGGGTCCCCGCACGATCGCCACGTCCCCCGGCGCGATCTGTGCCGTCGCCGGGCCCGCCTCGATGTGGGCCGAGCCCCGGACGACCGCCACCAGGGTCAGCGGCGCCTCGTCCTCGATCCGCATCGACCACGGCTCGGACAGCAGCGAGCGCAGGAGGAACGCCCCCCGCGCCCGCGGGTTGAGCAGGCCGCCCAGCGGATCCATGCGGCCCAGCGTAGACGCTCGCGTATGCGGTCGCGGGGCTGCCGCATGGCTCGGCGTACCGGGCTGCGGTGCCATGGAGGCATGACTCGTACCTGGGACGTCCTCACCGCCGTGACCACCATCGGCAGCGGGCTGCTCGCCGGAGTGTTCTTCGCGTTCTCCGCCTTCGTCATGAGCGGCCTGCAGCGCCTGCCCGCCTCGGACGGCGCGGCCGCCATGCGCTCGATCAACGTCACCGCACAGCGTCCACCGCTCATGATCGCGTTGTTCGGCATCTCGGCGCTGTGCCTGGCCACGATCGTCCGCGCCCTCGCCACCTGGCCGGCGCCGGGAGCCGCGTGGTTACTGACCGGCGCGGCCCTGACCATCGTCGGCGCACTCGGCGTGACCATCGCGCTCAACGTGCCCCTGAACGACCGCCTGGAATCCGGCACGGTCACCTGGTCGCGCTTCCTGTCCGCCTGGGAACCGGCCAACCACGCCCGGACTGTCCTCTGCCTGGCGGGCTGCGCGGTGTTGCTGATCGGCGCGATCCGCCGGCATTAGAGACAGGCGCGGTCCGCACCTCGCGAAGATCACAGCCCTGCTGGGCACTCCGATGCCCGGGATCCGAGAGTACGCCGGCACCGGCACCGGCACGCGCGTCATCCACACCGGCGGCCGGCACGCCTCCTACCTGCAACTGCCCCTCCAGACGCCCGCAGAAGCACAGCAATGGGTACGCCCCGCCGGCGCGGACAACGCCTTCCTCCGTGAGCACCTCGAACGCTCCGCCCGCGCTTCTACTGGGCGACCTTGAAGAGGTCGTTGAGCTGGTTGTTGAGGCCGGTGAGGGAGCTGACGGGTTTGCTGCCGATGTAGACCGCGTCGAGGCGGGGTTGGAGCAGGGCCGTGATGTCGGCGGCGTTGGTGGTCACCGGGAACAGGAACGTGGTCTTGTCGCGGACCTGGTTGGTGAAGGGGGTGACGTCGAGCTGGCGTTCGGTTTTGTTGTAGGCGATGGCGAGGTCGGTGGCCCTGGGGCGGGCGGGGAAGACGACGCCGGACTGGCCGATGAGGTCCTGGCACTGCTCGCCGGACATGAACTTCACCCACTTCGCGGCGTTCTCCGGCTGCTTCGACAGGGTGGTGACCGAGTCGGCGAGGCCGTTGAACATGGAGGCTCGTTTGCCGGTGGGGCCGATCGGGGTCGGGGCGATGGCAATGTCGAGTTTATTGCCGTTCGCGTCGGTGAGTTTGCTGAACGTCGAGATCATCCAGGAGCCGCTGATGCCCATGGCGGCGATGCCGGATTGGATCTGCTTGTCGGTGCCGATGGAGTTGCTGCCGCCGATCTCGGCGTACGTGGGGAGGTAGCCCTTGTCCTTCAGGCCGAAGTACCAGGTCAGGGTGTCCTGCAGGGCCGGCTGGTCCAGGTTGAAGTGGGTGCCCCACGGGTTCTTGTCGGTGACCTGCCAGCCGGCGCTGGCGGCGAAGGCCGACCACTGGGTCTGACCCCAGCCACCGCCGCCGGCACCCTCGGAGGCCAGGCCGTGGGTCTTGACGCGGGTCTTGTCGAAGCCGGGTTCGTCGCCGCGGACGCCGTTGCTGTCGATGGTCAGGTGCGCGACGAGTTTCTCGAACGTGCCGCCGTCCTGCGGGTTCCAGGAGAGGTTCTGCAGTTGCGCCGGGTCGACGCCGGCGGCGGTGAGGGCGGCCTTGTCGTAGAAGAGCGCGACGGTGTCCCAGTCCTTCGGGGCGCCGTACCGCTTGCCGTCCTGGCCCTTCCACAGCTCGGCGAGGCCCTGCTGATAATCGCCGTCCTGGATGTCGCTGGTGGGGCCGAGGTCGTCGAGGGGCCGGAGCACCTTGAGGTCGACGTACTGGGCGAACCGCGCGAGGTGGTCGGTGAAGACATCCGGGGCCGTGTCTGCGATGAAGCCGGAGGTCAGTTTGGACCAGTAGGAGTCCCAGCCGTACTGGGAGATGTTGATCCGCAGGCCTGGATTCTGGTGCTGGAAGGCATCGGCGCATTTCTGGTAGCCGGGTTGCTGGCCCGAGTCCCAGAGCCAGTATTCGATGGTGCCGTCGCGGCCGCCGGTTCCGGCGCCGCCGCACGCGGTGAGCAGGGTCAGGGTCAGGGCGGCCGCTGCGGCCAGGAGTCTGCGTGTCATCACTTGATCCCGCTGAAGCCGATGGAGTTGACGATGCGTTTGGCGAAGACCATGAACAGCAGCAGCATCGGCAGGGCGGCGACCAGCGTGGCCGCCATCAGCCCCGCCCAGTCCGGCCCGGTCTGCGGGGTCTGCGACTTGAAGACGCCGAGCGCGACGGTGAGCACGCGCGACTTGTCGGTGTAGCTGACCATCAGCGCCCAGAAGTATTCGTTCCAGACGGAGATGTAGGTGAGGATGGCCAGCGTCGCGATCGGGGCGGTGGACATCGGCAGGATGAGCCGGAAGAAGACCCGTACCTTCGACGCGCCGTCGATCAGGGCCGCTTCCTCGACCTCCTTGGAGATGCCGAGGAAGAACTGGCGCAGGAAGAAGACCGCGAACGGGGTCATCAGCATGCTCGGCAGGGCGATCCCGAGCAGGGTGTCGACCAGGCCGAGCTGTTTGATCAGGACGAAGTTCGGGAGCAGGGTGAAGATCGCGGGGATCATCAGGCCGCCGAGGAAGAAGGCGAACCACTTCTCGCGGTGCTTCCATTCCAGCCGCGCGAACGCGTACGCCGCCATCGCCGAGAAGAACACCTGGCCGACGGTGACCAGGGTGGACACCACGACGGAGTTGAACAGGTAGCGCCAGAAGTTGATCGGCTGGCCGGCGCCCCCGGCGTCGATCGCCTCCTGACCGCTCTGCAGCCCGAAGACCCGTTCGAAGCCGCCCCACGACGGCTGGACGGGCAGCAGGCTGTCGGAGCCGGCGTAGAGGGCGTTGTTGCTGGACAGCGCGGTGCGCAGCATCCAGTAGAAGGGGAACAGGCTGGCGGTGATGACCAGGACCATGAAGGCCCAGGCGAAAGCGCGGCCGATGCCGAACCGTTGAGGTTCAGGCGGATCGACCGTACGCGCGGGAGGTGTGGGCCCGACAATGGTTGCCGGGGGAGCGGTGTCGATAGCCATGGGTGATCCTCAGTTCAGGTCGGAGGAGTCGGCCCGGGTGACCCGGTACTGGACGAACGTGATGATCACGAGGACGAGCAGCAGAGCCACGGACATGGCGGAGGCGTAGCCGAACTGGAAGCGGCCGAAAGCGACGTCGTAGATGTAGTACTGCAGCACCCGCGAGGAGTCGACCGGCCCGCCCCGTGTGGCGATGGCGACGGTGTCGAACACCTGGAACGAGCCGACGACCGTGATGATCAGGACGAGCCCGAGCACGGGTCGCAGCAGCGGGACGGTGATGCTGCGGAACATCCGGGGTTCGCTGGCGCCGTCCATGCGGCCCGCCTCGTACATCGTCTCGGGAATGGTCTGCAGGCCCGCGAAGATCAGCAGGGCGGTGTAGCCGACGTGGCGCCAGACGTTGATCGCGGCGATGGTCGGGATCACCCAGGCGTCGGAGGACAGGAACGGGATCCGGTCCAGGCCGAGGGCGGCGATCACGGTGTTCCCGATGCCGAGCTGGTAGTCCAGGATCCAGAGAAAGACCATGGCAGCGACAACATTGGACACCAGGTACGGCGTGAGCACAGCACCGCGTAACCAGGTCCGCCTCGTGAGCCGTTGCATCATCACCGCGATCACCAGCGCGATCGCGGTCTGCAGGACGATGTTGACGAAGACGTAGTAGACGGTCACCCGCATCGAGTTCCAGAACACCGGGTCCTGGACCATCCGCACGTAGTTGTCCAGCCCGTTGAACTCCGGCGGCGTGAGCAGGTTGAACTTCGTGAAGCTCAGATAGATGCCACGCAGGGTCGGCCACACCATGAAGACCAGGAACCCGATCAGAGCGGGTGCGATGAACAGCAGCGCCAGCCGGGTGTCGTCACGTTTCTTGGCGGGCCGGGTGCTGTCCGGCCGTGTCGTCGCGCTCAGGGCCATGGATCCTCCTCGTGAGCGGTCCTTACTTTTAACCAGATTGAAAATAAACCGACATCGATCTAGTGACAAGGGTCACTATTTACCCTTGATGCATGGCCGCGCTGTCCGCCTCCGAGCTCGCCGTGACCCGCCACCTGCTGGTGCACGGGCCGACGACACGCGCTGTCCTCGGCGACCGGCTCCAGCTGTCGTACGCGTCGATGTCGCGGCTGGCCCGCTCGCTGACCGACGGCGGGCTCGTCACCCAGGACGCCGAACCGGACTTCACGATCGGGCGCCCGCGTCAGATCCTGTCCGCGGTCCCGGGGGCGCGGCACGTCGTGGGCTGCAAACTCACTGCCGATATGGCGTACGGCGTCGCGTGCGACATGTTCGGCGAGGTCCTCACCACGGCGAAGGCGACCCTGCCGGCGCGGGGAGCGGACGGCCTCGTACCCGTCGCCGCGGTCATCAGGGCCGTCGCCCGGCTGGTCCGCAGACTCGCCCGGAAGGTGCCGTCCGTCGACGGCATCGCCGTATCGCTCGGCGGCGTGGTCGTGAACCGCGCGATCGTCCGCGAAGGAACGTTTCTGGGCTGGCGCGACGTCGACCTCGCCACCCCCCTGCGCCGGGACACCGGCCTGCCGGTCATCGTCACCAACGACGTCACGGCGCTGGCCCGCGAGCAACTCTGGTTCGGCGCCGGCCGCACCCACTCCACGTTCGGCCTGATCACCGTCGGCGCGGGCCTGGGCTTCGGCGTCGTCCGCGAAGGCATCGTCGTCGAGGAACTCATCGACAACGGCCACCTGCTCGCCCACTCGCCCCTGAACAGCAACGGCCCACGCTGCGGACTCGGGCACGCCGGATGCGTGGCGGCCTACCTCGACCGCGCCGACGCCTCACACCGCCCGCGGGTCGCTCTCGAGGACTCCGCCCTGGCCCTCGGAAACCTGGCCGCCACCTTCGCCGGCGCGCTGCAGACCACCCGGATCGTGCTCGCCGGCGAGGACGTCGCCGAGATCGCCGCGAACCCCGCGATGACCGCCGCGGTCGCCGACCGGCTCCGCCCAGGCCCCGACGAGACGCAACGCTGCACCCTCGACATCACCACGGCCACGCTGACCTTCACCGACTGGGCGCGCGGCGCGGCCGTGGCGGGCGTACAACACGTCCTGGGTGCCCTGTGAATGCTGCCTATGCCGCTGGCTCTTCGTCCTCGCGGCCCTGGTGGCGGCCCGCCTCGCCGTAGCCTGCCCGCTGATCCCGGCGGCCACGTTCGCGATCACCGCGCGGGCGAACGCGTCCGCGACGAGCCACCAGCACACCGCGCCCGGCCGGCCGCACACCGTATAGGCACTCGTTGCCGATGCGGCACGAACTGCGATCAAACCATGATCAACCGCGTTGATCGTACGTACAACAGGTGGAGGTATTTCGATGAGTCGACGCACCCGCACGGCGGATCTGGCAGCTGCACACGACCGTCGACCGGTGGAGCACCTGGATCCCGGAGATCACACCTGCGGCCAAGCGGACACCGGGGCCGCTCCGCCCGGGGTCGGTGTTCGGGTGGTCCCCGCAGAACATGCACGTCACGTCGACCGTCCGGACCGTCGACCCGCAACGCTGCATCGCCTGGACTGCCCCGGTCAACGGCATCGACGGCGTGCATCTGTGGACCTTCAAGAAGGTACGCGGCGGCGTGCTCGTCACGACCGAGGAGTCCTGGTCGGGGGCGCCCGTCGAGGCCGACATCCCCGGAAACCAGGCAAACCTCGACGCCGGCCTGAACGACTGGGTACATCGGCTCAAGGACACCGCGGAACGTAGTGCGTAGGCACTAGCCGTCTCTCCCCCCTGGTCGGGATGCACCAGGGGGAGACGGTTGCGATGGTCGATGCCGGGCGGTGCGCTGGACGGAAGTGTTGGCGGGGCGGTTCCCCGCCAACCTTGAAAGGACGCGTCCATGTCCTCCACAGTTGTTTCCCCGGCACGGCTCGGGAAGAAATCGATCGGTGCACTCGGTGTCCTGGCGCTCTCCCTCGGCGCCCTGCAGACGGTGGTGGAGCCCGCGCTTCCGTTGCTGCAACGCGAGCTGGGCATCAGTCCGGCGCAGGGGGCGCTGGTCGCCAACGCCCTGCTCGTCACCGGGGCGGTCATCGCTCCCGTCGCGGGCAAACTCGGCGACCGCTACGGCGGCAGACGGGTGCTGGTCTGGCTGATGGCGCTGGTCTCGGCCGGTGGTCTGCTGGCCGCCGTGGCACCGAACCTGCCGATGCTGCTGCTCGGTCAGGTGTTGCAGGGCGTCATGGTGGGTGCGCTGCCGCTCTCCTTCATCCTGGTACGCAGGCACCTGTCGACGGGGGAGTCCCAGGCGGCGATCGGCGTGGTCGTCGCGCTGTTCACGGGCGGCGGCATGGTGGGGACGCTGATCGCCGGGCCGATCGCGTCAGCTCTGTCGTGGCACGGGATGTTCGCGGTGCCGACGATCGTGATCATCGCGACGACGGTGCTCGTCATCCGGTGGATGCCGCCTGACCCGCCCGCCCTGTCGCAGGACCGGATCGATTGGCCCGGCGTTGCCCTGCTGAGCGCCACGCTGCTGGTGTTCATGCTCGCGCTCGCCGTGGTACCGGGTTCCGGTCTGCCGCCACTGGCGATCGGTGCCGTCGTCGTTGTCGTGGCCGCCCTCGCGACCGGCTGGGTTCTCGTCGAGCGGCGTACCGCGTCACCGATGGTCGACCTGCGCATGCTGGCGGTGCCCGCGACGCGGAACGCGTACGTGCTGACCTTTTTCATCACCGTCAGTTCCGGGATGGTGCTCTTCCTGCTCCCGCAGCTGTTCGCGGTGCGGGGCGACGGGTACGGGTTCGCCGCCGGCACCACGACCATCGGCCTGTTCCTGCTGCCCGGTGCCATCGCCGGCGCGGTGAGCGATTCGGTGGGCGGCATCGCGGCACGGCGGTTCGGCCCACGGGCCGTGGTCGTCGTCGGCGCCGTCGTCACGGCGGCCACCCTGATCTCCCTGGCGTCGCTGCACGACGAGGCCTGGCAGCTCGTCCTCGCGAAGGTGCTGACCGCGTTCGCCGCGGGCGCCGGCACGACAGCGTTGCTCGCCGGCACCGCCACCGCCGTCGAGGCCAGGGACACCGGCATCGCCACCAGCCTGCTCGTGGTGACCCGCGTGATCGGCGTAGCGCTGGGCGCCCAGGTCGCCGGTGCGCTCCTCGGCGCGAGCGGCGACCGGCCCGCCGAATCGGCCTTCGTCACCGGGTTCGTCGTCGCCGGCCTCGTCGCCGCCTCGGCACTGCTCGTCGTCCGCATGACCAGAGGGGCTCAGGCATGAAACGTACGGTTCTGATCTGCGGTGCCAGCATCTCCGGGCCCGCGCTGGCGTACTGGCTGCACCGCGCCGGATTCGCGGTCACCGTGGTGGAAAAGGCAGCCGCACTGCGCGGTGGTGGCTACCCGATCGACATCCGTGGCACCGCGATCGAGGTGGTCCGGCGCATGGGGATCCTGCCGCGGCTGCGGGACACCCACATCAGCCTGCGCCGCTACAGGTTCCTCGACGCCGACGGTGGTGAAGTGGCCTCGGTCGGCCCGGGCGCCGGGGGACAGGATCTCGAGGTGACCCGCGGCGATCTGGCTTCGGCCCTCTACGCGGCGGTCCGCGACGACGTGGAATTGCTGTTCGGCGAGACCTTGGAGACCGTCGACCAGGCAGGGAACGTGACCTTCCGCAGCGGACGGACGCTTACGTTCGACCTGGTGATCGGCGCCGACGGGATGCACTCACGCACCCGGGAGTCCCTGTTCGGCCCCGAGGAGCAGTTCCATCGGTACCTGGGCTACTGCTTCGCCATCTTCACCATGCCGAACACGTTCGGACTTTCCCGCGAGCTCATGATGTGGAACACCCCGGGGAAGGCCGCGGCGCTCTACGCCGTCGGTGACGGCGACCTGCACGCGTTCCTGACCCTTCATCGGCCGGCCCCTTATCGGCCGGATCCGCAGAGGGACCTCCGGGACCTGGTCGCCACGACGTTCGCGGGCGAGGGGTGGGAGATTCCGCGGATGGTCGAGGCCCTGCGCCATGCCGGCGACCTGTTCGTCGACACGGCCGGTCAGATCCGCATGCCCCACTGGTCGCGTGGCCGGGTTGCCCTCGTCGGGGACGCCGCGTACGCACCCTCGTTCCTCACCGGGCAGGGCTCCAGTCTCGCGCTCGTCGGTGCGTACATGCTGGCCGAATCCCTGGCCACGAACCCGGACCACACCGTGGCCTTCGCCGCCTATGAACGCGACCTGCGCGAGTTCGTGACCCTGAACCAGGCACTGGTCGACAACGGCGGGGCCACGCTGTTTCCCGCCACGGCGCAAGCCCTGGAGCGCCGCAACACCATGCTGCGCGGCCTCGACGCGATGCCTTCGGCGACAACGCGTCCGGCGCACTCAGCCTTGACGCTGCCTCACGGCGCAGGGGCCAGACCCGTGCGGTAGGCGATGACGACGAGCTGCGCCCGGTCACGGGCGTCCAGCTTCGTCATGGCGCGCTGCACGTGGGCGCGGACGGTGAAGGGGCTGAGGAACATCCGCTCGGCGATGTCCTGGTTGGACAGCCCGATCGCGACGAGGGCCACCATCTCCCGTTCCCGCGGGGTGAGCGCGTCGAGCCGGCCGGGTTGCTGCTGCGGCTCGGGTTCCGGCGTGGCGAGGAACCGCGTGACCAGGGAGCGCGTCGCGGCGGGGGAGAGCAGGGTGTCACCGGCGGCGATCGTACGCACGGCGCCCAGCAGATCCTCGGCCCCGATACCCTTGCCGATGAAGCCACCGGCCCCGGCGCGCAGCGCCTGAGCGACGTACTCGTCGGTCTCGTACGTCGTGAGGATCAGGATGCGGCTCGCCCGCAGCTCCGGATCGGCGCAGATCTGCGCCGTGGCGGTGAGACCGTCCACCCCGGGCATCCGGATGTCCATGACCACCACGTCCGGCCGCAGCTCCCGGGTCAGCCGCACCGCCTCGGCGCCGTCGGCGGCCTCACCCACCACGGTGATGTCGTCGGCGGTGTCGAGCAGGATCCGGAACGCCTCGCGCAGCAACGCCTGATCATCGGCAAGCACCACCCGGAGCGTCACTTGTCGCCGGTCGTCCGCGTCGGCACGGGCAGCTGCGCGGAGACGAGGAAGCCGCCCTCCGCGCGCAGGCCCGCTGTGAGCTGGCCACCCACGGCATGAGCGCGTTCCCGCATCCCGATCAGCCCGTAGCCCGGCGGTTTGCTGGACGTCGCGTGGGCGCCGTCGTCGGTGACGGTGAGCGTCAGGTCAGCGCGGTTCCAGACGAGGCGTACTCGGGCGTCCCGGGTGTCGGCATGCTTGGTCACGTTGGTCAAGGCCTCCTGCACGATGCGGTACGCGGTCAGATCCATCGCCGGCGGCAGGGGGACGGCCGTGCCCTCCTGCTGCACCGACACCTCCAGGCCCGCGCTGCGGAACGACTCCAGGAGCGCGGGGATCCCGGACAGCCCGGGCGCCGGCTCGACGGGCGCGACCGGGTCCCCGGACTGACGCAGCAGACCAACCGTGGCCCGCAGCTCGTCGAGCGCGTGGGCGGTGGTCACGACGAGCTCGACCAGGCTCTTGCGCGTCTGCTCCGGGCGGGTTTCGAGGACATGGGCGGCGACCGTGGCCTGCGCGTTGGCCAGGGTGATCCGATGGGCGACAAGATCGTGCAGCTCGCGCGCGATGCGTACCCTCTCCTCGGCCACCCTGCGGCGCGCCTCGCTGTCCCGGGTCTCCTCGGCCCGCCGGGCTCGGTCCTCCACGGCCGCGAGATACGCCCGCCGGTTCCGCACCGAATGCCCGAGCAGCCCCGCCACCAGCGGAACCGCCGCCACCGTGCCCAGCCTGCTCACATCCTGCCACGACATGACCCCGAACCAGGGAGTGGCCGCGACCAGCAGCGCCATGGAGCTGAGCGCCACCACAGCGGCCGCCCGCAGCTCGGTGCGCGCGGCGAGCACATAGGAGTACGCGGTGATCGCCACGGGCGCCACGACGAGCGGATTCGGCAGCAGCCCCAGCACCGGCGCCAGCACCCCACCCGCGGTCGTGACGGCCAAGGCGACCAGGGCCGCCCTTCGCCGCAGCGGCAGCACAGCACACGACACCACCGCGATGAAGTACGCGGCGACGGGCGGCGCCGACAACCCGCCGTCGTCCCCCACCATGCCACCGAGCAGGCAGATCCCCGCCGCAGCAGCCTCCCACCACCACGTGCGACGTCGTCCCACATCGGCCGGCACAGTTTCAGAGTAGGCGCTCCCGCCCAACCCGCCCGATGTAGGCAACGATTGCCGATGCCCGGCAGAAGCCCACCATGTGAGTGTTGCGCCCATGTCCACCGCAGTCATCTCAAGGACCGCCCGCCGTCGCCGGTGGTGGTTCCTCTGGAGCCTTCTCGCCCTCTCAGCAACCGGCATCACGGCCCTCTTCGTACCGCCGTACCTGCACGGAAGCTCCGCCGTACCCATCGACCGGGCCATCGTCGGCTATTACGCCAGCCTGGTCATTCACGCGTTACCGGCCGGCTTGACGCTGATCATCGGCCCGTGGCAGTTCATCCCGAAACTACGGGCCCGTTTTCCCCGGGTGCATCGCGTGTCGGGCCGCGTCTACCTGATCTCCGTCGTCGCGGCATCGGCCGCCGCCGCATATGCCGCCGCGGTCACCCCGAGCGGCTTCCCGCTACAGGTGGCGTTCTACATGCTGATCGTGGCCTGGCTCTACACCGCGGCCCAGGGCTACCGCACGATCCGCCGCCGCGACATCCAGCAACACAGGATCTGGATGGTACGCAGTTACGCGCTCACGTTCGCCGCGGTGACGCTCCGGGTCTACCTGCTGGCCGGCCAGGCGCTGCTGCATTCGGTGGACTTCCGCGACCTTTACACCGCCAGCGCCTGGGCAGGCCTCCTGGGCAACGTCTTCATCGCGGAATACTTCATCATTCCGCGCCTGCTGACCCCTCGCGCCCGCAGACGGCAGACGCCCGCACCCGGCCCATCATCCGCGATCTCCCCGGCCTTATCGCCTCAGAGCTGAGCACGCCACTCGTCGCGGGTCAGGTCGAAGCGGAGATCGCCGTCGTCGGCGGACGCCGGCCGGGGGCGCAGGCCGAGACGCTGGAGCAGGGTGGAGGAGGCGGCGTTGGCCCGGTCGCAGCCGGCCGTGACATGCTCGACGCCGAGATCGTCGAACACGTACCGGAGGAACGCGACCATGGCCTCCCGCGCGTAACCCTGACCGTGGAACGCGGGGTGGAACTGGAAACCGACGTCACCCTCACCGGCGGACACGAGGTACACCCCGACGTCACCGATCACCTTGCCGGATTCGAGGTGCTGGACGGCGTACCCGTGCCATGCACTGGTGGCTCTTTCGTCGAGGACGGCCTGAGCGGCCAGATACCGGGCCGCCTCCTCGGCGGACTGCGGTGCCCCCTGCAGGAACTTCCGCACCCTCGGATCCGATTGGTACGCACAGAAGTCGTCCACATCCGCCATCGTGAACCGGCGAACAACAAGACGGTCGGTACGCAGCGGCTCGATCACCCCGGCAGCGTAGCAATGAGCCCATGTCAGCCGCGTTTGATGCCTTCGAGGAAGGCTGCGGCGAGGACGTGGCCGCTGACGGCGGTGAGGACGTCGGGGAGGCCGGTCAAGGGATGGTCGGCGGGGACGGGGGTGCTGAGGGCGTACAGGTGGAAGCCGTAGTGGTGGAGGCCGTGGCCGGGGAGGGGGCGGGGGCCGAGGTAGCCGGTGCGGCCGCGGACGCAGGGGGCGTACCTGATGGCCTTGTTGTCCGGGGTGAGGTCTCCCTCTGCCAGGCCGGGGGTGGTGGCCGGGTCGAGGAGGGCGATCGTGTGGAGGCCGGGGTGGGTCATCGGGACGTCGATGTCCTCCAGGATGAACAGGAGCTGGGCGGTGCCGGCCGGGATGCCGGACCAGGCCAGGGCGGGGGCGATGTTCGGGCCGAGGTCCAGGGAGCAGTGGCGGTCGGGGATCTCGCCACCGTGGGTGAAGGCGGGGCTGGTCAGCGTGATCGTGCGGGTGGTGGCCAGTTGCGGGGCGTTGCGGACGCTGTGCTGGAGGTCGGGGCGTTTGTTGCGCAGCAGGCGGCCGAGCCGGGTAGAGGATCGTGGTGAGGACGCTCATCGTTCTCCTGGGGGCTGCTCGGGTGATCTGTAGTAATACTATGGAGTTGGTTAGTTATACTTGGCAACTGTGCGTGAGACATCCCACGAGCTCGGCGCCGACCTGCAGGCCGCGGTGGCCCGGATCTACAGCCGGTTCCGCTCCGAGCGCTCGGACGGTGAGCTCGGCGACGCCGCCGTCGGCGTGCTCATCGCGCTGGCCAAGAGCGGCGCGCTGACGCTGACCGAGCTCAGCGAGCGGGCCCGGGTCACCACCGGGTCGATGAGCCAGACCGTCAACCGTTTGGTCGCCGGCGGCTACGTCGAGCGCGACCGGGACCCGGCCGACGGACGGCGCATGCTCATCGGGGCGACGCCGGCAGGCGCGGAGATCGCTGCCGCCGCCCGGGCGCATCGGCGGAGTTGGCTCGACGCGCGCCTCGCCGAGCTCACCCCCGCCGAACGGGCCACCCTGGCGGAGGCGTCAGCCCTGATCAGGCGGATCGCGGACTCGTGACCCGGCGGCGGTCTCCCGACCCGGCCGTGGTGTCCTGACCCGGCGGCGAGAGTCTCCTGGCCCGGGGAGAGTTTTATAAGGTTGGCGGGGGTCTCAGGAGATGGCTCCTGAGCCGGCGGCCAGGTAGATACCGGGGGTCTGGCCGGTGATGCGGCGGAACGCGGTGATGAAGGCGCTGGGCCGGCGGTAGCCGACGGCGCGGGCGGTGGCGTTGACGGGGGTGCCCGTGGCCAGCAGGGGGACGGCGGCGCGGATGCGGGCGTGGGTGCGCCAGGCCGCGAAGGTCAGGCCGGTCTCGGTGGGGAACAGCCGGGAGAGCGTACGCACGCTGGAGTGCACGTGATCGGCCCAGTCGGCTAGTTCGCGCTGGTCGGCGGGGTCGGCCAGGAGGCGTTCCGCGATGGCCCGGGCCCGTGGATCCGCGGGCACGGTGATCGGGATGTCGTGGGTGGCCAGCGGTGTGAGCAGGGTGAACAGGAGCGCCTCGCTCGGGGTGCGGGTGGGATCGTGTGGCGCGGTCCGGTAGAGGTGCCGGATGAGCTCGCGCAGCAGCGGGCCGACGGCGACGCCGGTGGGGGCGGGCCAGGTGATCGGGCAGTGGGCGGCGTCTAGGTGGATGACCGACATCTCGCCGTGGTGCAGCACCGTCCCGCCGTGCTCGACGCCGCCGGGCACCCACAGGCCGTAGCCGGGCGGGATCAGCCAGTCCCGGGCGCCGGCGGTGCCCAGGACCGTTGCGGTCGCGCTCCACAGCAGTACCGGCTCCGGGTGGGAGTGGGTCTGCTGCAGCCCGGCGGAGGGGGTGCCCCGCTCGATGCTCAGGATCGGTGAGACGTTCACGAGATCCTTCCGGGTTGGCGTGTACGCGACATCGGATGGCCGCCATGCGCTCAACAGCCATCCTACGGTGATCAGCATGCAGCTCATCTCAACCGTTGCGGGGCTCGAGGCGATCATCGGTCAGCCGATGGACGCGGTGATGCGCAAGCAGGTGGACGCGTTCGACGAGGGGTGCCGGCGGGTGCTGGCAGCCGCCCCGGTCGCGGGTCTCGGCTACTGCGACGCGGACGGGCGGCCGCACACCACGGTGGTCGGCGGGTGGCCAGGGTTCGCCGAGGTCGAGTCGCCCCGACGGATCTCGGTGCGGTTGCCGGAGGGGGAGGCGGAGCCCGTACCCGGAGGTGGGGTGTCGTTCGCGTTCCTGTTGCCCGGGGTCGGCGAGGTGTTGCGGCTCAACGGGTCGAGCCTGGCGACGGGTACGGCGGGGCGGCTCGTCGTCGGGGTGGAGCAGGCGTATGTCCACTGTGCCCGCGCGGTGGGGCGTTCCGGGTTGTGGGCGGCGCCCCGGCCGGGTCCGGCTGCTGCAGCGCGTACCCATGAAGGGCCTCTGACCGATCCTCGGGTTGCGGCTTTCCTTGCAGCGACGCCTTTTCTGGTTGTCTCGTCGTGGGATGCCGGTGGGGGCAGCGACAGCAGTCCGCGCGGTGACAATCCGGGGTTTATCAGGGTTCTCGACGGGCGGACGCTGGCCGTGCCCGACCGGCGTGGCAACAAGCGGGCCGACACCATGCACAACCTGCTCACCGACGATCGGTTGTCGGTCGTCGCACTGGTGCCGGGGCGTCTGGAGGTGCTCCGGCTCAGCGGCCGCGCCGAGCTCACCGACGACTTGAGTCTACTGAGGACCATGGCCGTCGGGGCGCAGATCCCGCACGCGGCAATGGTTCTCACCGTTGCGGAGGCGACCGTCGGGCCGAGCGACGCCATCGCCGCGTCCCAGATGTGGGACCGGACCCGGCACGTCGACCTGAACGCCGTACCCGACCTCAATGCGCTCGCCGCGATCCACCTCGCCTCGAACATGTCGCAGGGCATCAAGGGCCGGTTGGTACGGCTGCTCGTCCGCCAGCTGGGCCGGTTCCCGAGGTTGACGCGTCCGCTGACCGCCGCCATGTTCAGCAAACAGCTGCAGAGCGAGGGATACGGGCCGAACCCGCAGACGGCACCCACGCCCGGGCGGACGGTCCGGGTCGCCGAGGTCATCCGTGAGACGGCCGACGCGACGACACTGGTGCTCGAGGACGGCGACGCGTTCGACTTCCTGCCCGGACAGTTCTTCACCCTGGTGCTCGACGTCGGCGGGCGAACCGTGCGGCGCGCGTACTCGGCGTCGTCATCGCCCGGATCCACCCGGCTCACGATCACGGTCAAGGCCACAGCCGACGGGTACGCCTCAGCGCACGTTCGCGACTCCGTCAGGCCCGGTGCCGAGCTGCGGATCCTCGGGCCCTCCGGGTCGTTCAGCGTCGACCGGCCGGCCAGGGAACTCGTACTGATGGCCGCCGGCAGTGGCATCACACCCATGATGAGCATCATCCGATCCACGCTCGCCGACCCGCACGACACCCGGATCACGCTGCTCTACGGCAACCGGACCGAGCCCGGCGTCATCTTCTCCGCCGCGCTCGCCGACCTCGTGCGGGCGCATCCCGATCGGCTGGCCGTGCACCACGTCCTTTCCCGGCCCGGTCAGCACTGGCGGGGCCGGCGCGGACGCCTCGACCAGGAGACCGTCCGGAGCCTGCTCACCGAGGTGGCGCCCGGCGACGAGGCCCACTTCTACAGCTGCGGCCCGGCCGGGATGCTGACCGGCGTGGCCGAGGTCCTCGACGGTCTCGGGGTGCCCGCCGACCGCCGTCACGAGGAAACGTTCGCAAGCCGCGCGGTCCAGGCCGGGGAGGGCACCGAGCAGACGATGACCGTCGGCGACCTGGGCACCGTCACCGTCGCCGCCGGTCAGACCCTGCTGGACGCCGGTCTCGAGGCGGCGCTGCCGATGCCTTACTCCTGCACAGTCGGCAGCTGCGGTGAGTGCCGGATCCGCTTGAGCAGCGGCGAGGTCACAATGGCCGAACCGAACTGCCTCACCCAGGCAGACCGCGACAACGGCTACATCCTCGCCTGCGTCGCCCAGCCCCGCACCGCCGTCACCGTCGAGATCACGGGCGTGCAGCGGTCCGATCAAGGCTTGCGGCCGACAGCCCCGTAGGCGGCGATGCCCCCGGGCCGCTGATCGTCAGGCAGCGGCTCGGGCCAGTCGGTGACCCACTCGACACCGGGCCCGATGAGGTCGAGGCTCGCGAAGAATTCGCTGAACTGCTCCCGGGACCGCGCGAAGGCGTCAATTCTCCCGGCTGCTACCAGGGCCCGGTACGCCGCTGCCTGCTCCGGTGAATTGCCGTCGATCGTCATGTGCGAGGCGACCAGGTAGCTGCCGGACGGCAGGGCAATGACCTTCGGGGGTGCTGGTCAGCATCGCCCTGGCGTGGGTGAGCACGAGGGGGTCGTTGTCGACGTACGCCACCCGGCTGCGGGGGTTGATGCGCTGAGCGACCTCGTGGGTGTTGTCCGCGGTGGGCAGGCCCGTCCCGATGTCGAGGAACTGGTCGATGCCCTCGGTGGCGAGGCATGCGACCGCACGTTGGAGGAACGCCCTGTTCTCTCGGGCTGTGAGTTTTGCTGAGCCGGAAACCCGTTCGAATTCCTCGCCGGACTCACGATCCACGGGGAAGTAGTCCTTGCCGCCCAGAAGGTAGTTGTAACGCCGGGCCGGGTGTGCGGTGCTCGTGTCGATCTGATGGGCGCGGGCCCAGGTCTCGTCCATTGAAGTCTTTTTGCGCCTCAGATGACCGGTCGCCAGATGTGGACCGCGTGGGCCTGATCGGCTGCGGCTGCGACCAGGGTGCCGTCGACCTCTGTGGCGGCGACGGCGGTGATCAGCTTGCCTTTGTGTGTGCTCAGTTCGGTCAGGGTGTCGTCCAGGATGGCGGTGCCGTTCTCGAAGCCGGCGACGACGACGGTGCGGTCCGCGGTGGGAACCATGACCACTGCGCCGTTGCGGGAGTGGTCGTGCTGGTCGAGGACGTGGAGGAGGGTGCCGGTGAGGGCGTCGTGGAGTTCCAGGTTGTCCATGCTCGGGCCGTCGTACTCGTAGTCCTCGGCGCTGGTGTCGCGGCCGTGCATCGTGACGATCCTTGCGTTCAGTACGCCGAGGGCAGCCACCTCGCCGCCGTCGTCGAGATGCACCGGATCGTTGACGGGTTGCCCAGCCGGCACGTCCCACAGGGCCGCCACGGAATCGGCTGTGCCCTCGGCGTCGGTGGGGTGGCCGTAGACGAAGGCCAGGAGGCGCCCGCCCGCCGCTGCCAGTGACAGGAACTGGACTACCCGGCCGACGGGAAGCCGCGTGATCTGTTCCCCCGTAACCACGTCCCAGACTCGCAGCATCTGGTCGGCTCCCGCCGCGCCGGCCAGCGCACGTCCGTCAAAGTCCACAGTGCTCACTGCGTACATCGGGATGTCGCTGTTGTGCAGTGGGGTGCCCAGGGCGGTGAGGGAGTTGGCGTCCCAGCGTTGCACGCGGCCGCTTTCGGTGACGCTGATCAGGATGTCGCGGGACGGGCCGCCGAACGCCACCCCGGTGACCCCGCCCGGGCCGGCGGTGATCGAGCCGGTGATCCGGGTGGTGGCCGCGTCCCACAGCCGGATCGTTCCGTCCGCGGAGCTGGAGGCGAAGGCGGGCCGGCCGTTCCGGACGCCGGCGACCAGGGCGGAGATCTCGCCGGTGTGTCCCGTGTCCACCGGGGGCGCGCCCAGCATCCACATCCGCGGGGCGCCTGTGGCGGCCACCGAGATCACCGTTTCCTCATCGTCCCAGCTCGCCGGCAGCAGCGCGGTGATCTCGCCGGTATGGGCGGCGAACGGGGTGCCGATGGGATCACCGGTGGTGGCGTCCCAGAGCCGGACTGTTTTGTCGAGGCCGCCGGTGACCACGACGTCGCGGCCGGACAACCGGGTGAAGGCGATGGCCGACACGGCCGCGTTGGTGTCGGACATCCGGTGGCCCTGCAGCACGGGTTCCACCTGCCGTCCGGTGGCGGGGTCCCAGAATTGCACCGGGCCGCCACGGTCACCGGCGGCGAGCAGCGTGCGGCCGCCGATCCGGCCGGTGGTGAGAACGTCGACGAACCCCAGGTTCTCGGCGTTGATACTTCCCACGATCTCACCGGTACGTGCGTCGTGGAACTCGATGCTCTGGTTGAACCGTCTCGCCACCGTGGTGCGCCCGGCGAACTCCACGAACGTCAGCGGGCTGGGCCATCGGGCGTGGCGGCGGGCCTGCTCGGGAAGCTCCTGGTAGAAGAGCGTGCGGGACGTCCGCGGATCCCACACCTGCAACGCCGCCGGGGTCAGGACGGCGAATACCGTGTGACCATCGAGGACTCCGGCCGCGACGGTCTGCACCGCCTCGCCGAACGGCGCTGTCGCCACGGGAAGACCGGATTCGAGGTCCCACAACACGCTCGTGGGGCCGCACACCAGCAGGGCGCCGCGTCCGGCGATGTCGGCGAAGCAGCAGCCCCGTTTTCGGATCTCGGCCGTGATCGCACCGGTGTAGTAGGGGCTCGGCACGAGGGCATCCGCGGCGGCGTCGAACACCAGCAGTGAGCGGTTGTGAAAGCCCGCCACCGCCGTCGCCTGGCCGTCGAGGACAGCGAGGGCGATCGCGCTGGACTTACCGAAGTTGATGCCCCGCCGTGGCGGACTGCCCGGTGCGGTGACCCAGACCTCGGTGCCGTTCCTGCCCTGGTAGCCCCACTGCACCAGGGCGGTGATCACGCCGTCCCGCAGCGACAGCCACAGGTTCTCGATGGGGCGGTCGTCGTCCGGCTCGGCGTCCCACAACGGCGGCAACTCCACCTCGCGGCCGGCGGTGACGTCCCACGCCGTCAACGGTATGCCGGCCCGTTTGCCGGCGACGAACACGACCCAGAGGTGGCCGTCGACCTCGATCGTCGCGACGTTGCTGGTGTCGTGGCCGGGGAACGGGGCCCCGACGGGCGTACCTGTGAGGGCGTCCTGCAGCAGATGGACGCGGCCCATGACGTCGTAGCGGACCTGGAGGAGCCGGCCCCCGTGGTCCACAAAGGCCTTGATGTAACCGGGCCCGTCGTGCTCGGCGATCACACCGCGGCGGGGATGTGCGGTGACCGGGCCGTTCTCGCGTTCCTGCTCCAGGCCCCGCGGCGCGTGGCCCCTCCGAGCCGTGCAGCCCCGACCGGTCCGGGATGCGGTCACCGGTCTCCAGGTCCACCACGGAGTAGTACGACCCCGCGTCGGTCGGCAACCCGTAACAGGCGAGGGCGGGCCGGCCCCCGACCGTCACCAGCGCGGCCGGCCCCACCGCCCCGAACGAATGGTCGTCGTCCAGGCCCAGCGGCGTACGCAGAACCCGGTGCGGCGCAAACGACCCGTCCAGCTCCCAGCCCTGTGTCATCGGGGCACCCTCTCACACCCTGAGGTGTGTGACACCCGGTTGTCGCAGCCCGGCGCTCGACGCAACATCTGGCTTGTGGCCGTCAGTAGGGGCAAAGACGCAAGAGACTAGAGTGGCAGGGTGCCCTACCTGCGGATCGGTGACCGTGACCTGTATTCGGAGGTTGCCGGCGAGGGCGATCCCGTCCTCCTGCTGCACGGCGGCTTCTGCTCGCTCGAGGCACTGCGCGCGCCGTCCGAAGCGCTCGTGGCGGATCACCGCGTGTTCGCTTTCGAGCGTCCCGGTCACGGCCGTTCAAAGGACATCGACGGAGAGTACGGGTACGAGCGCGGTGTCGCCGACACCCTGGCCTACCTCGACGCCGTGGGGGTCGGGCCGGCGCACATCGTCGGCTACAGCGACGGCGCGATCATCGGGCTCCTGCTCGCCCTCGACCACCCTGACCGGGTGCGCTCGCTGACGGCGATCAGTGCGAACCTCGATCCGTCGGTGTTCACGGAAGAAGCCGGCGACGGTCCGGTGCTGGACGCGGTCGGGCACGAGGAGCGGCCGGACGTCGAGCGGATGGCGTACGAGCGGCTGTCGCCGGACGGCCCCGAGCACGCGGACGTCGTACTCGCCAAGTTGTTCCGCCTCTGGACGACCGAGCCGTACATCAAGCCGGAGGAGCTGTCCCGGATCACGGCGCCCGTGCTCGTGATGTCGGGCGACCGCGACACGATCCGCCCCGGTCACAGCCTGCGCATCGCCGCGTCGATCCCCGGCGCGCAGCTGTGCATCGTGCCGGGGACCTCGCATCACCTCGTCGCCGAGCGCCCCGAAGTGGTCAGCACGCTCATCCGCGAGTTCGTGACCGGCGCAGGAGCCAGATGAAGTAGGGCGCCCCGACCAGGGCCATCATCAGCCCGGCGGGGATCTGCGAGGGGGCGATCACCGTACGCCCGAGCGCATCGGCCACGCAGACGAGCAGCCCGCCGATCAGCATGGCGACCGGGATGATCCGCCCGTGCCGGACACCGACGAGGCTGCGGGCGATGTGCGGGGCGACGAGCCCGACGAAGCCGACCACGCCGACCGCGACCACGCTCACCGCCGCCGTGACCGCGGCGATGGTGAGCAGACTGAGTCGCGCGCCCTCCCGGCGTACCCCGAAAATCTTGGGGGTGTCCTCGTCGATCGCCAGCAGGTCGAGCTGGCGACGCATCCCCAGAACCACCGGGGTGGCGAGGAGCAGCACGACCGCGACCGGGAGAACGTCGGCGAACGTGCGGCCGTAGGTCGTGCCCGAGAGCCAGGTGAGGATCCGGGGTGTGTCCCACGGGTCGGCGCGCAGCAGCAGGAACGTGCTGATGTCGCTGAGCGCGTAGCCGCAGCCGATGCCGATCAGCAGGAACCGGTCGGGCAGGAGCCCGCCGCGCCAGGCCAGCGTGGCGATGAGGGCGAACGTGCCGAGTCCCAGGGCGACGGCCATGACGATGAGGGCGGTCCGGCCGCCGCCGATGCTCGAGGTCACCACGATCACCGCGCCGAGGCCCGCACCGGCGGTGATGCCGAGGACGCCCGGTTCGGCCAGTGGATTGCGTACGGTGCCCTGCACGACCGTTCCGGAGAGCGCGAGTGCCGCACCGGCCGCGATGGCAGCGGCGACGCGGGGGGCGCGGTCGTCGAGGGCGCTGCCGATCAGGTCCGGCGCGGTGCCCTGGAGCCAGAGCAGGACGTCACCGGTGCGCAGCCACAGGCTGCCGGCGAGCAGACCCGTCAGCGCCGTCGCGACGAGCAGCACCGCGACCACGGCCATGACGGTGAGGAAGCGGCGGCGCGAGCGGATGGCCACGTGTGCCCGGGGCGCGTCCCGTGCCGCTCCCGAATCGCGCAGCCGCAGCGCGAGGACCACGATGACCACGGCGCCGAGCAGCGAGGTCGGCACCCCGGTGGGGATGGACGCCGCCGCCTGGGGGCCGAGGACCGCACGGAGCACGGCGTCCGCGAGGAGCACCAGCAGCGCCCCGGCGAGCCCGCACGCGGGGATCAGGAACACGTGCCGGCCCAGCACGCCGATGCGGGTGGCGGCGAGGCGTACGGCGACCGGCGCCGCCAGGCCGACGAACGCGAGGGGCCCGGCGAGCGTCACCGAGATGCTCGTCAGCAGGACGGCGCAGAGCACGGCGACAACCCGGGTCGTGCGGATCGGTACGCCGAGCGAGGCCGCCGCGTCGTCGCCGAGGCCGAGCACGTCGAGCCGCCGCGACAGCAGCAGGACGACGGCGAGCACCACGACGATGACCGGGACGGCGCGCATGGCCGCGTCGATGTTCAGCTGCGCGAGCGAGCCGCTGCCCCACGCGTACAAGCCGGTGGTGCTGTCCTTGAACAGGATCAGCAGCATCGCGGTCGCCGCGTCGAGCGCCATCGCGACCGCGGAACCGGCCAGGATCAGCCGCGTCGACGCGGCGCCCGAGGCGGCACCGACGAGGCCGAGCACGAGCCCCGCGGCCAGCAGCCCACCACCGAACGCCACGGCGCCCGAGGCCCACAGCGGGACGGCGAGATTGAACGCGGCGACCACGCACAGCGCGAAGTAGGCCCCGGCGGTGACCGCGAGGGTGTCCGGGGCGGCCAGCGCGTTGCGGGTGACCGACTGGAGCAGTGCCCCGGCCGAGCCGAGCGCCACACCGACCGCGATCCCGGCGAAGACGCGGGGCAGCCGGGAGCCGGTCACCACGTCCGCGATCGGTACGCCGCCGACGTCCTCCCGCGCCCCGAACAGATAGCGCAGCAGGTCCCAGGACCCGACCCCGGACGTTCCCTGGGTCACGTGCCACAGCCCGACGACGACAACCGCGACGAGCAGGACAACCAGGACAGCTGCCCCGCTCACGCCACGACGGGCTCTCACCCCTTGGTCAGGATCTTGGTGTACGCGTCGATCGCCTGCTCGTTCGACAACGGTCCACCGGCTCCCCAGACGCCCGCGGGGAACGGGTACGCCCGCCCCTCCTTCACAGCGGGGAGCGCCGTCCAGATCGAGCTCTTGCGCAGCTCCGGAACGTAGCTCTCCGGGGTCTGGTCGTCGGAGTAGAACAGCGTCGCGGCGCCGACGGCGGTGAGGCCCTCGATGTCGGTCTGCGCGAGGCCGTACGCGGGGTCGACGCCGCCGCTGCCGTAGGCCTTGTTGACGGCGTCCGTCCACGCCGGGGTCAGGCCGAGCTGCTCGCCGAGCTCGGTGAACAGGGCGCCCTTGCCGTACGGGCGGATGACGACGTTGCCCCCCTCGATCCAGCCGTCGAAGAACAGGAAGTCCTTGGCGGTGACGTTCGCGGCGGCCACCTTCGTCTTGGCCTGCGCGAGGTGCTCGTCGAACTGCCGCAGGACGAGGTCGGCGCGTTCGGTGCGGCCGGTCGCCGTACCGATCATCGAGAAGACCTTTTTCATGTTCGCGATCTGGCCGGTGGCGTCGGCGCCGACCGTGGCGAGCACGGGGACGCCCCGCTTCTCGAGCTTGGTGATCAGCTCGTCGTCGGCCTTGAACGCCTCGACGATGATGAGGTCGGGCTTCGTCGCGTAGAGCGCGTCGAGGTCGGGCTCACCGCGCTCGCCGGTGTCGGCGACGTTCGCGGGCAGCGTCTCGGCCTTGACGTAGGTCGCGTATCCCTTCGCGTCGGCGACCGCGACGGGGGTGAGGCACAGCGTGAGCACGTCCTCGGTCTGCTGCCACTCCAGCACCGCGACCCGCTGGGCGGGCTTGGCGAGCTCCACCTTGCGCCCGACGCCGTCCGTCATCGACACCGGGCCGGTCGCGGTCGAGGTGGTGTCGTCGGCGCAGGTCTGCGACGCGGGGGCGGACGGGCCGCCGGCGGCGGGTTCGCCGACCTTCGTGGTGCCGCAGGCCGTGATCGTGGCGGCTGCCACGGCGAGCATCGCCGCGGTGGCCGTCAGGCGGTTGACAAGGATCATGCGAGTTTCTCTCCTGAGGTGGTGCTGGTGTTTCGGTTGCGGGCGGGATGCCGCCCGACGGGGTCGATGCGCAGGCGCCCGGTGCTCTCGTCGACGCCGACCTCGACGCGCAGGTCGTAGACCTGGCTGAGGTTCTCGGCGGTGAGCACGTCCAGGGGGTCGCCCGCGGCGTGGATGCGCCCGGCGTGCAGGAGCAGGAGCGTGTCGGCGACCCGCGCGGCGTGGTCGAGGTCGTGCAGGACGATGCCGACGGCGACACCGTGCTCGTCGGCGAGATCGCGGACCAGGTCGAGCGTCTCGATCTGGTAGCGCAGGTCCAGGTGGTTCGTCGGCTCGTCGAGCAGCACGACGCCGGTCTCCTGGGCGACGCACGCGGCGAGCCAGACGCGTTGCATCTCGCCGCCGGAGAGTTCACCGACGGCGCGTTCGGCCATGTCGCGTACGCCGGTGACCTCCATCGCACGGCTGATCGCGCCGCGGTCCGCGGGCGACGGCCCGGCGAAGCGGCGCCGGTGCGGGTGGCGCCCGAACGACACGACCTCGCTCACCTTCAGCCCGTGCGGGGCCTGCCGCGACTGTGAGAACAGCGTGACCTCCCGCGCGAACTGGCGTGCGCTGAGCAGCGACACCGCGCGCGCCGGCCGCCCGTCGTGGTGACGCAGCACGACCTCGCCGCCGTCGGCGCGGTGCAGCCGGGCGAGGGCGCGCAGCAGGGTCGACTTGCCGCTGCCGTTCGGCCCGATCAGCGCCGTCACCTCCCCTGACGTCAGCGCGACCGAGACGCCGTGGACCACAGCCGTCTTTCCGTAGCGCAGGTCGAGGTGCTCACCGTGCAGATCCGTCGCCAGTCCGGCGGGCCCACGCCGGGGCTCGTGCGTCGTGGACATCGATCGGCTCCGCATCACAGGGGCAGCAGGCCCTCGTGAGTAAGGGTTGCCTTGCCTTACGGGAGGCTAGGTGAGGTTCAGGCTGACGGCAATCCCGCACTCAGGACAGGCGATACGGGATTCCGGACATCAAGCGCGATACGTGGGCGCCACGGCACCGGGAGTCACCTTCATCACGCGCCGGAACGCGGCTATGAACGTGCTGGGCTGCGAATACCCGAGCCGTTCGGAGACCTCCCGCACATCCGCGCCCGCGGACAACAGAGCCAATGCTTCGTGTACGCGCAGAGCCTGCCGCCACTGCGCGAAAGACAACCCGGTCGCCCCGCGGAACGCCCGCGTCACCGTCCGATCGCTCAGCCCCAGCTGCGCCGCCCATTCCTGCAGCCCGCGACCGTCGGAGGGATCCGCGAGCAGCGCCTCGGCGATCGGGTCGATCCGTGGATCCCCGGGCAGCTCCAGCGCGAACTGCCGGTCCGTCGGATCGAGGACGTCGAACACGACCGCCTCGGTCCGTGCCCGCGCGCCGGCGTCGAGATCCTTGCGGGCCAGGCGCACCAGCAACGACTCCAGCAGGGGAGTCACCGTGATCGACGTCGGCCCCGCGAACTCCACCGGGGTGCGGCCGGGGGCGAAGAACGCGTCGTGCAGCTCGGCGCCGGCGGTCAGCCTGCCCCCGTGGACCACGCCGGCGGGCAGCCACAACCCCCAGCCGGGTGGCACGGTGTAGATCCTGTTCCCGATCCGCGAGGTCAGCGTCCCGCCGCGCACCCACACCAGCTCGTGCATCGGGTGCGCGTGCGGCGACCACTCCGTCGCGGACCCCGGCACCTCCGACTCGGCGACGATCGCGAGCGGCGCCGGATCCCCCGCCGACACGGCCCGGCGCACCACCGTCCCCGGCTCCCGCCGCCATGTGCCCAGCCCCAGGTCATCGCGGTCGGGCGGCATCATGCCGACGAGCGTACGGCGTGTCGGAATTCCCGCCCTTCCCGGTCGTGGATGTCGATTTTCCGGGAAGCGGCCCTACTGGCTCGCCATGATCACCGCCGGTCCGGATTCTGATGAGCCGAACCGAAGGGAGTTCCGCCTCCATGGCGAACACAAGAAAGCTCGGACCCACTCTGGTGATGGCGTGCATCGGGGTGTTCGTGGCGTACCTGCCCGTCACCACGGTGTCGGTGAGCCTGCCCGCCATCCAGCGCGGCCTGGGCGCGTCGACGTCGGACCTGTCGTGGGTGTCGGACGCGTTCGTGCTGCCGATGGCTGCGCTGATCCTGACCGCCGGTGTCTTCGGCGATGTTCACGGACGTAAGAAGGTGTTCCAGGCGGGGCTGCTGCTCTGCACGATCGGTGCCGCGATCGCCCTGTGCGCGACGTCGATCCAGGTGGTGTGGATCGGGCAGGTCTTCGCCGGCATGGGTGCCGCCGCTCTGTTGCCGGCCACCCTCGCGCTGATCAGTCACGCGGTGCCGGACCCGCGGGAACGCGGTAGATACATCAGCTACTGGGCCACGGCGTTGCTGCTGGCCCTGGCGACCGGTCCGTTGCTGGCCGGCCTGATCCTCGATCACGTGGGGTGGCGCTGGATCTATCTGGTGACGATCCCGGTCGCCCTGATCACCCTCGCGGTGTCGGTGCCGCTGGTGACGGACTCCCGGGCTCCGGGTGAGCGGCATCTGGACTGGCCGGGGCAGCTCACGGTGATGGTGGCGATCGTCGCGCTGGTGTACGGCGTCATCGAGGGCGGCGCGGACTCGTTCACCAGCCCCGAGGTGACCGTGGCGTTCGTGGTGGCGGCGGTGTTCCTGGTCGCGTTCGTCCTGGTCGAGCGGCGTAGTGATGCGCCGATGCTGAGCCCGGCGTTGTTCCGCAGCAGAGGGTTCACCGCGACGGCGCTGGTCGCGATGATCACGTTCATGGGTGTGATCGGCAGCGTCTTCGTGCTCAGCCTGTACTTCGGGCTGGCGCAGCAGCTGACCACGATGCAGGCCGGGCTGCGGTTGCTGACGTTCACGGTCGTACCCATCGTGCTCGGTCCGGTGTTCGCGCGGCTGATGCACCGGATCCCGGTGCGTTTCCTGCTCAGCGGCGGGCTGCTGGTCGCGGGCATCGCGGCGGTCACCCTGACGACGGTGGATGCGGACACGTCGTTCGCGGGGATCGGGTGGCGGCTGGCGTTGTTCGGGCTCGGGCTGGGTGCGGTGCTGACGCCGATGACGGCCACGGCGGTCAGCTCGGTGCCGTACCAGCTGGCGGGGATGGCCGCGGCGGGTAACAACGCGTTCCGTCAGTTCGGTGGGGCGCTGGGCCCGGCGGTGCTGGGTGCGTTGCTGACCAGCCGGGCGGCGAGCACGCTGCCGCAGCATCTGACGGACGCGGGCGTCGATGCCGGCTCACGCCAGGTCGCCCGGCAGGCCATGGAGGGCTCGGGCTTCCAGGCGGTCGCGGGCCAGGATTACGGTACGCAGCAAGGCGCCGTCCTGGGTTCCCTCGGCGACTCGTTCCTCGACGGAATGCACCTCGCGATGACCGTTTCCGCGGGACTGCTGATCCTCGCCGCCCTCGTCGCGGTGACCCTGCTGCGCCGCCCCTCGTCGCCGGCCCCGGCGCCGCAGATCCCGGTACCCGCCGAACCAGTTCCGGCCTGATCCTAGGCTCGAAACCGTGACCAACCGTACGCTCGACGAGCTCGACCTGAAGCTGTTGCAGGCGCTGCAGCTCGACGGGCGGGCACCGTTCAACCGGATCGCCGCGGTGCTCGGCGTCTCCGACCAGACCGTCGCACGCCGCTTCCGCAAGCTGCGCGCGACGGTCGGGTTGCGGGTGCTGGGGATGACCGACGAACTCCGCCTGGGCCGGTCGAGCTGGCTTGTGCGGATGCAGTGCACCCCCGACGCGGCCGAGAAGCTGGCCGACGCGCTGGCCCGGCGTGCGGACACGTCATACGTCGCGCTGATCTCCGGTGGCACCGAGGTCGTCTGCTCGATGAAGCCCCGCAACCGCGCCGACCGCGACGAACTGCTCCTCGATCGGCTGCAGCGCACCCCGCGGGTCATCGGGCTCAACGCCTACTGCATCCTGCACCGCTTCTACGGCGACCGGCTCGGCTGGCTGGGCAAGGCCAGCGCGCTGACACCCGCCGAGGAGTCGGCGCTACGACCCGGACCGGTCGAGCCGCCGCCGGGAACAGCCACGGTCGATGCCGTCGACGAGGTACTGCTCGCCGCGCTGTTCCACGACGGCCGGGCCACCATCGCCCAGCTGCAGTCCGAGTCGGGGCATTCCGAGGACGTCGTGCACCGGCGCCTGGAACGGCTGCGCGCGGAGGGAGTGCTCTATTACGGGGTGCAGTACTCCCCGGAGCTCATGGGGCACGACGTCGGAGCGATGCTGTGGCTGACGGTGGCCCCGGCCGCGCTGTCCACGGTCGGCCGCGCGCTCGCCGGGCACCGCGAGGTCGAGTTCGCCGCCGCGTCCACCGGACGGGTCAACATCGTTGCCGCCGTCCGGTGCCGCGGGACCGAGGAGTTGTACGCGTACCTCACCGACAGGATCGGGGCCCTGGACGGCGTACTCATGGTGGAGAGCGCTCTGATCCTGCGCCAGATCAAGCAGCTGGCGCTCTCCGGTGTGCCCTCTGGTGGGCGCGCAGGGTATTGACCATGAGCATGGCGGTGCTCATGGGGCCGACGTCACCGGGCGGGTGGGGGTCGCCCTCGAGCATCAGCGTCCTGTTGCGCCGCACGGACACTGACCCGAGTGCCGGCGGGCCGGTCCGACCGGCCCGCCGGAGGGGGACTCTGCCAATACCCCTTTCGGTAATGACTCCCTGTCTACGGGGTAGTGATGTCTGCTGAGACTGACCATCGGCCCCCTATCCCGGAAGCGTGGGAATCATGCACAGTGCCAAGCTCGGAGACCTCGACGTCGGCCGCATCGGCCTCGGTGCGATGGGCATGTCGCACGGATACACCGGATCCGGCAGCGACGACGCCGAGTCGATCCGCACCATTCACCGGGCGATCGAGCTCGGCGTCACCCTGATCGACACCGCCGAGGTGTACGGCCCGTATGTCAACGAGGAGCTCGTCGGCAAGGCGCTCCAAGGCCGCCGTGACCAGGTCGTACTGGCCACCAAGTTCGGCCTCATCTCGCACACCGGCCGCAGTGCGGGGTCGGCCGACAGCAGCCCGCAGAGCATCCGCACCGCTGTCGAGGGCTCGCTCAAGCGGCTCGGCACCGATCACATCGACCTGTACTACCAGCACCGGGTCGACCCGGACACCCCGATCGAGGACACCGTCGGCGCTCTGGCCGAGCTGGTGAAGGAGGGCAAGATCCGGCACATCGGGTTGTCCGAGGCGTGGATCCCGACGATTCGCCGGGCGCATGAAGTGCACCCGATCTCCGCGTTGCAGTCGGAGTATTCGTTGTGGACGCGGGACCAGGATGAGGTGCTGCCGGTGTTGCGGGAGCTGGGGATCGGGCTGGTGGCGTACTCTCCGCTGGGTCGTGGGTTCCTCACCGGGGCGCTGCGGACGCCGGCGGATGTCGAGAAGCTGGACGACAGCGACTTCCGCAAGACCCACCCGCGTTTCACCGGGGAGAATTTCCAGCGGAATCTGGCGATCGCTGACGAGGTTCAGAAGGTCGCCGAGCAGGTGGGTGCGACCGCGGGTCAGGTCGCGCTGGCGTGGCTGCTCGCCAAGGGCAACGACGTCGTCCCGATCCCGGGCACCAAGCGGGTCAGCCGGGTGGAGGAGAACACCGCCGCGGACGCGGTCACCCTCACGGCGGAGCAGCTCGCGACGCTTGACGCGCTGCCGGTCGCCGAGGGTGGTCACCACACCGACGAGCAGATGAAGATGATCGAGCGCTGAGCCATAGCGGCGACGATTTCACTCGAGGGTGATCTCCGCCAGCGGGCTGCCGGTCAGCCAGTATCGGCCGGCTGCCCGGTAGCGCCAGGTCTCGATGCGTCGTGGCTGCCCGGAGCGGCGCCCGATCGTGGTGATCTCCACGGTTCGCTGCCGGTCCAGCGCCTGTCGTACCTCGTCGGTGTCCGTCACGTGGTCATGCTGCGACCTGAAGCCTGGTTCAGGTCAAGCATGGCCTGTTTTGGCACAGGTAAGCGCTTGCCAGATCGACGAACGTTGATTTAATGAGGCATGGGAATCGGACGGAGAACTCTTCTCGGCGCTGCTCTCGGCGGCGCGGTCAGTGCAGCTTGGGGAGCGGGCGACGCCTCGGCGGCCGGCCGGCATCGCACGGTGTTCGTGGCGGGCGACTCCACGGCGGCGACCTATGCCACCGCTGACGTCCCCCGGGCCGGGTGGGGGCAGGCCCTGCCGGCGTTCCTGCGGCCCGGTGTTGCCGTCTCGAACGCCGCGCTGTCCGGGGCGAGCTCCAAGAGCTTCGCCGACCTGGGCCGGCTCGACCTCATCCTGGCCGCGATCCGCCCCGGGGACAGCCTGCTCGTGTCGTTCGGGCACAACGACGAGAAGTCCGAGGACCCCGCCCGCTACACCGAGCCGTGGACGACGTTCCAGGACTACCTGCGGCTCTACCTCGACGGCGCCCGCGCCCGGCACGCCCATCCCGTGCTGGTCACCCCGGTCGAGCGCCGCCGCTTCACAGCCGACGGCGTGCCGTATCTGTCCCACGGCGAATACCCGGACGCCATGCGCGATCTGGCTGCTCGTACGCGTACCCCACTGATCGATCTGACCGCTCTGTCCTTCGACCTGTGGAGCAGACTCGGCCCCGAGCCGACCAAGGACTACTTCCTGTGGCTCGACCCGGGAGAGTCGGTCAACTACCCGGCCGGCGTCGCCGACAACACCCACTTCCAGGCCCATGGCGCGATCGAGGTTGCCCGCCTGGTCGCGGCGCACGGCAGGACCCTGCCGGGCCGGGACTTCGCCGCCATCCACAATGCTCACATCCCGGACGACGTCCTGGTCTGGCCCCCGACCCGGCCGGCGGAGAGCTGACCCAGCCCGGCGGATTCCTTGCCTGGTGCAGGTGGTCGTCGTGCGGCTGCCCACCGCGACCGACGGTCAGAATTCGGGCAGCGGACATCACCCCAGCCGGCGACGCAGACGCAAACGGAGACGAAACCGACTGCGTGTTCACTTCCCCGCCGATGCATACAGCGGTGCGGAGCGCTCACCGGGCGGGGTGGCCGGCGCGAGTCGTGAGCCCTCGATGTCGAGGTGGGGCAGGAGGCGGTTGAGCCAGCGGGGGAGCCACCAGGCCGCACGCCCGAAGAGCGTCATCACGGCGGGGACGAGCATCATGCGTACGAGGAAGGCGTCGGCCAGAGTCCCGGCAGCGAGGCTGAAGGCGATGGGTTTGATCGTGTTGTCGCCGTGGCCCAGGGCGCCGGAGCCGAAGACGCCGATCATGATGAGGGCCGCGGCGGCGATGACCTTGGCGCCGTGGGCGAATCCGGTGCGGACGGCGGTGCGGGGGTCGGCGCCGTGGGCGTGTTCCTCGTGGATGCCGGTGAGCAGGAACATCTCGTAGTCCATGGAGAGGCCGAAGAGCACCCCGATCACGATCACCGGAAGGAAGCTGAGCAGCGGCCCGGCGGGGTCGACGCCGACCGGGCCGGCGAGGTGGCCCTGCTGGAACACCAGGACCGTGCAGCCGAGCGCCGCGCCGAGGCTGAGCAGGAAGCTGATGACCGCTTTCAGCGCGACCAGCACCGAGCGGAACACCACGAGCAGCAGCAGGAACGCGAACCCGATGATCAGCGCGAGGTAGCCGGGGAGCCGAGCCGCGAGCAGGTCGGAGACGTCGATGGCGATGGCGGTGCTGCCGGTCACCTCGAGCCCCGGGCGTTCGCGCAGGTCGTGGACCAGTGTGGTGGTGGATTCCGCGTCCGGGCCGCCGGTGGGGTAGACCGTCAGCAGCACCTGTCCACTGTGCTCACCGCTGGGCACGACCCTGGCCACTCCCGGCGCCGCGTCGAGTCCCTGCTCGGCCGCGGCGGTGCCGACGACCAGGATCGGTGCGTTGACGCCGGCGCCGAACCCGGCGGCCTTCAGGTCGTACGCCTGCCGGACCGTCGACGTGGACGGCTCGGAACCGTCGGTCGGCAGCCCGAGCCGCAGGTGCAGCACCGGGACGGCGAGCGCGCCGAGCAGGACGACCGGGATGAGGACACCGAGCACCGGGAAGCGCGCGATCCAACCCGCCCAGCGCAGGGCGTACTTCCCGCCGGCCGGCACCGTGCCCGTCGCGAGCCGGCGGCGGGTGCGGCGGCCGAGGATGCGCGGGCCGGCGATGCTCAGCAGGGCGGGGGTGAGCGTCACCGTGATCAGCATCGCGATCGCGACGGCGACGGCGGCGGAGACGCCCATCTGGGTCAGGAAGCCGACGCGCATCACGGCCAGCCCGGCCAGGGCGATGATCACGGTGAGCGCGGCGAAGACCACCGCGGTGCCGGCGGTGCCGACGGCTAGGGCGATGGATTGTTGTACGGGTATCCCGTCGATCAGCTGCCGCCGGTGCCGGTTCACCACGAACAGCGCGTAGTCGATCCCGACGGCGAGACCGAGCAACAGGGCCAGCGACGGCGCCACGTCACTGAGCGCGATGAACCGCGTGGCCGCATAGATGCCGGCGAGGCTGACCCCGAGCCCGAGCAGTGCGGTGACCAGAGGCACGCCGGCCGCGACCAGCGACCCGAACGTCACGACAAGCACGACCAGCGCGATCAGCAACCCGATGTCGGTGCTGCTGCTGGACTCCGCCGCCGGTGCGAGCCCGGCGGACAGCTCGATCCGCAGCCCCGGACCCCGGGCGGCGTCAACCACCCCGGCGAGCCCCGCGGGCACGTCGTCACCGGTCAGCGTGACGGACAGCAGACCCACCCGCCCGCCGGGTGACAGGGTTGTCGCAGGAGCGGAGGCGACCCCGGGCAGGGCGGCGATATCGCTGCTCAGCCTCGTGATGGTCGCCTTGTCGCCGGCGGTCAGCGTCTGTCCCGCCGGAGCGGCGAAGACGATGTCGCCGCCCGGGTCGTCGCCGATCCCGAACTCGGCGTCGATGCGCTGCAGCGTGCCGACCGAGGCCAGCCCGTCGATGGTGAAGTCCGGGTCGAGCGGCTTCGACCAGGCGGCGGCGCCACCGGCCGCGGCGGCGAGCAGAGCGATCCAGAGAACGACGATGAGCCACCGGCGGCGGGCGCTGAAGCCGCCGATGCGTGCGAGTAGACGAGCCATGCGGCAAGTCTGCGAACGTCGCCGGCCGGTGGCATCAGACCGTGGTCTTACAGCCGGGTTGATTTTTTCTCCACCCGTGGTCTGATTCGCGAAAGCCCCGGCGGCCGTACGGTGAAGCGGTGACATTCCGGATCAGTGGTGCCCGGCTGAGCTGGCTGCTGTGCGCGGCCGAGCTGCCGGTCTTCGTGGTGCTGACGTTCACGACCGCGCCCGCGGCTTACGGAATCCTGATCGTGGCCTGCGTGATCGCGACGGTGCTGGCCTGGACCGGCTGGCTCGCGTTGCAGCTGCGCCGCGGTGACCGGCTGCCGGTCGATCCGGCCGCGCTCAGCCTGCTCGTGGTTGTCGCGTCCACGAGCGGATTCGCCGGCGTGGCCGGTGGCAGTTCCTGGATCGTCATCCTCATGCTGGTCGTGTGCCTGCACGCGGCGACGTCGCTGCGCCGCCGTGCGCTGGTGGTGCCGGCCGCCGGTGCCGCCGCGGTGGGAGCCGGCTGGGCGTTCGGGGGCGGCGACGGCGGCACGACGCTCGTCCTGCTGGCGCTGATCGGCGGCTTCTTCGCCGGCGGCCTCGCGCGTGGCCTGAGGCAGGCACAACTGCGCGAGGCCCGGGCCGGGCAGGCCGACCGGGAACGAGCCGCCGCGCTTGCCGAACGCTCCCGCATCGCCCGCGAGATCCACGACATCCTCGCCCACTCGCTCGCCGACCTCTCCATCCAGCTGGAGCTCGCGGACGCGCTGCTCACCGACGCGGGCGACACCAGCGGCGCCCGCGACCGGGTCCGGCACGCCCACGGGCTGGCCGCCGAAGGCATGCGCGAGACGCGACGGGCGGTCCACGCCCTGCACAGCGACGCCCCGCCGCTGCCCGAGACGCTCGCCCTGCTGGTCGGGGCGCAGGCCCGCCTGGCCGTGACGGGAGCGCCCCGGCCGCTGCCCCCGGCTGCCGGGCTCGCCCTGCTCCGCACGGCACAGGAAGCGCTGACGAACGCCCGCAAGCACGCTCCGGGCGTACCCGTCACCGTTGATCTTCTGTACGGCCCGCAGCGAACCACCTTGATCGTCCACAATGCCGTGCCCGCCCTGTCCCCGGCTGGCACCGGCGCGGCAATCGGCTCCGGCGTCGGTTCTGTGGAGGGCGGTTACGGCCTAGCGGGAATGAACGAACGGCTGCGGCTCGCCGGCGGCTCCCTGAGCGCGGGCACGCACTCCGGCGGCTGGACCGTCCGCGCCGAGGTCCCCGCATGACCACCCCGCTGCGGCTGCTGATCGCCGACGACCAGACCAGCGTCCGGGCCGGCCTGGTCGCCCTGCTCGGCACGGTGCCGGACATCGAGGTCGTGGGAGCCGCAGCCGACGGCGCCGAGGCGGTCGCCCTGACCGCCACCCTCCGACCCGACGCCGTCCTGATGGACCTGCGCATGCCAGGAATGGACGGCGTCGAGGCCACCGCCCGCCTCGCCCGGACGCACCCGGCGGTGGCGGTGGTCGTCCTCACCACCTACGCCGACGACGAGAGCGTGCTGACCGCGCTCTCCGCGGGCGCCCGCGGCTACCTGACGAAGGACGCGAGCCGCGCCGACCTCGCCCGCGCCCTGCACACCGCGGTAGCCGGCCAAGTCACCCTCGCCGCCCCGGCCCAGCAGGCGCTCCTCGCCGCGGCCACCCCACCGACCCAGTACCGTCCAACCCAGGGCCGTCCAACCCAGGGCCGTCCCACCTGGCCAGTGGGCCTCACCGACCGCGAGAGCGAGATCTTGCAGCTCATCGCCGAGGGCCTCGCCAACCGCGAGATAGCCGCCCGCCTGTTCATCGGCAACGCCACCGTCAAGACCCACGTCAATCACATCTTCGCCAAACTCGGCGTCACCACCCGCCAGGCCGCCCGCGACGCCGTCACACGCTGAGGTCCGCGAACGGCGTCACGAGCTCACCGGGCAGCGCCACCGCGGTGTCCGTCCAGCGGTCCCACTTCGCCGTCGGGGAGGCGGCATTGACGCAGCAGGCCCGAGGGGCCGCAGGCGTGACTGGCATGATCTGACGCCTGGTCGGAGGCGAGGGGCGGCGATGGCAGTTGCCGGGGAGCACGAGGACGTCAGGCGGATCCGGCGGCGCGCCGCGGACGCCTCGATGGGCTTCGGACTGGTCGCGGTCCTGGTCGCGGTTCTCAGCAGCACCGGGCCGATGCTGCCCGGCTACGCACTGCTCGCCATCGGCGGCCTGGCGGGAATCGGGGTCTACGCCGCATCGGACACCACCGTCTCCCGGTGGTTCACGGCCTGGTCGGCGGGGCTCACCGTTCTGGGCGTCGTAGCGCTGGTCGTTGTCGGCTGACGCGCTGGGTAGGGTTCGCGGGTGACGTTCACGCGGGCAGAGCTGGCGGGTTATCGGGGTGGGACATTGCCGGATCTGCTCGGGGATGAGGTTCGGTTGTTGTTTGCCGGGATCAATCCGGGGTTGCTGACGGTGGCGACGCAGAGTCATTTCGGGCGGCGGGGGAACAGGTTCTATCCGGCGCTGTTCCGGGCGGGGATCGTCGATCGGGTGATCGATGCGTCGGGCGGGTTTGATCCGGCTGATGTGGCGCACCTCAAGGATCGGGGTGTCGGGATCACGAGTCTGGTGGCGAAGGCGACGGCCAGGGCTGATGAGCTGACTACTGAGGAGCTGCGGGCGGGTGCGGTCGCCTTGGCCGGGCGGGTCGCCCGGATCCGGCCGCGGGTCGTCGCGATGCTGGGCATTACCGCGTACCGTGCGGCTTTCGGTCAGCCGAAGGCTGTGGCCGGGCGGCAACCGGACCCGCTGGCCGGTGCCGTCCTGTGGGTGGTGCCGAATCCGAGCGGGCTGAACGCGCATGCCACGGCTGACTCGCTGGCGAGTGCGTATGCCGAGGCTGCCGTGGCGGCGGGAATGGATCTGTATCCGCGTTGAACTCGGCGGCGGCGCGGCCGTTCATCAGGCCGTGGATGAAATTTCTGTTGCTGAGTTCCGGACCGATGTCTTCGACAAGGAGTACATCACCTTGAACGAGACCCGGGAAGGGATCGTGGTCGGGGGACGGCACCTGCTCGACCGGCTGCCCCGGGCGTTCGAGGGGGTCGATCAGATCGGGGTCATCGGGTGGGGGCCGCAGGCGCCGGCGCAGTCGCAGAACCTGCGAGATTCGCTCGCCGGCAGAGGGCGCGGAGACGAACGGGGCGGGCATCAACGCGAGCTTCGCCGTTGAGCAGGACGTCACTGGGCGGGCCACCGATCGGGCGCTGGCTGGTCGGTGGGGCTGGGGGCGCCGTACACGTTCCAGACCACGCTGCGGTCGGAACACCTGTCCGACCTCACCGGGGAGCGGGCCATTCTGCTCGGCGGGGGTGATCGGGCTCTATCAGCGGCTTGACGATGCCGGGCGGGAGATCTTCGCTCGGGCGTACGCCGCCGCGTACCCGGTCGGGCTGGAGCTCACCCACGAGATCTGCGACGAGCAGCTGCCGCTCGATCCGTTCACCGCCGGCGTCTTCTGCGGCGTGATGATGGGCCAGATCGACAGCTTCATCGAGTACGGCCACCCGTACTCGGAGATCGCGAACGAGTCGGTCATCGAGGCGACGGACTCGCTCAACCCGTACCCGATCCATGAGGTGCTGCGCGAGTGTGCGCGTTTGCGTCCGTCGGTGGATATCTTCGTCGCATGAACGGCCACGATGAAGCATTCGCCGAGCTGCTCGCGGACAGCTATGCGCACCTCGTCGGGCGGCCCCTCGTGCCTTCGGGTGTGCAGGATGCCGCGGCGTGGTTGTACGACGCGCCGTTCGGTCTGCTCGCTCACGACACGTCGCCGGATCCGCTGTTCGTCTACGCCAATCTGAGTGCGCAGAGGCATTTCGGGTACGCGTGGGACGAGTTCGTCGGGCTGCCGTCGCGACTGTCCGCGGGGGAGGAGGCGCGGGAGCCGCGCCAGGTCCTGCTGGACGGGGTCCGGAGCAAGGGATACGCCGACGGTTACCGCGGGCCGCGGGTGACGAGAACGGGGCGGCAGTTCTGGATCGAGGACGTGACCGTGTGGAACCTTGCGCGCGCTGACGGCGTACGTGTGGGGCAGGCGGCCCTGATCGGTGGCTGGAGCGACTGAACCGCGCTGGTTTCGCTCAGCTGAGCAGCGGGGTCAGTTTGTCGGCGATCGCCTGGTGTCCTTTGTCGTTCGGATGGACAGAATCGCTCAGTCCATCCGACGGCAGCCAGCCGGTGGTGTCGACGTAAACGACATTGGTGTCGCCGGCGGTTTTGCGCGCTTGGACAGCGGCCTGCGTCTCCGCGGCGTACCGGCCGATGAAGGTGCGCAGTGCGACCAGCTTGGCGTTGGGGAACTTGGCCCGGATCTGCTGGAGGAAGGTGGTGTACTTCGCCTGGAACGCGGCCCCGGTCACGCCGTGGCTCTTGTCGTTGGTGCCGAGGTTGATCACCACGGCGGTGGGCGTGTAGCGGGCGAAGTTCCACTGGTCGGTGTCCACCTGGCCGCCGCTGGACATCCAGTAGCGGGTCTCGTGCGCCCAGCAGGCATCCGTGGTCTCGGAGAGGCACATGCCACCGATCGCGATCTGCGTGTGGTCGGCCCCGAGCCGCTCCCCGGTCACAAACGCGTAGTCCGTGACGGCCAGTTTGGTGCTCGTGGTGCCCGCCGTGATCGAGTCACCGACAAATTCGATCAGTTTCGTGCGGGCGGGCGCTTTGAACGTGGTCGCGCCCGCGTCCAGAGTGAGCCCCTGGAAGACCGCGTCGCCGGTGTACGACCCTGCCACCTGCCGGTAGCTGACGATCAGCGTGTGATTGCCCGCGGCCAGCGCCGTCGGGGTCAGATTGACCGTTCCGGACACATTGGTGTAAGCCGTGAACACTCCACCGTCGATGCTCGCCCAGAAACTGATCGTGTTGCGCTGCTTGAGTTTGACCGTCCTGCCGGTGAAACCGACACGAACGTACGCGCCGGCCCAGTACGGCACGTACGCGGAACTGTTCGTCGTGTTCCACCGCCCGGCAAAGCTGATGTTCGTATCCGTCGGCGACCCGTCCCCGGCCGCAGCGACAGCGGCAGGCGCACTGATCGCCGCGCCGGCGGCGGGCGCGTTGATCGCCGCGCCGAGGGGGAGCCCGAGGCTGAGCGCCGCGGTGAGGACGATGCGCCGTGCACGCTTCCCGATGACCATCATGGCGCACCTCTCTCGACGACTTTCCTGGCCAGAGTCGCCCTATAATCGACGCATGTCAATGTTACGGGGAGTTGACCGGGACGTTTCCGGCCCGCACGGCCCGGTGCCGGTGCGCATTTACGAGCCGCAGCAAGGCCCGGCGGCCGCCGCACTGGTCTGGGCGCACGGTGGGAGCTTCAATCACGGCGACCTGGACATGCCCGAGGCGGACATGGTCGCGGCCGAACTGTCCCGGCACGCACAGGCCACCGTCATCTCGGTCGGCTACCGGCTGGCAGCGGGCGGGGTGCGCTACCCGGTGCCGGTCGACGACGTGGACGCGGTCTGGCAGTGGGCGTGCGCGCAGGGCTTCGCCGATCGGATCGGCATCGGCGGTGCGAGCGCGGGGGCGGCGCTGGCGATGTCCACCGCACTGCGCGCCCGCGACGCCGGCCGGCGTACCCCGGATCTGCTCCTGCTCGCCTACCCGTTCGTGCACTACCCGGTGCCCGGCGCCGGCGGCTACGACGACATGGTGCGCAACTACGTCGGCCGGCTCACCGACCTGCCTCCGGACGCCCTGCCCGGCGGGGCCCGGCTGGACGGGCTGCCCCCGGCCCACGTGCTGCTGTCCGAGTTCGACGATCTCCGGGCCTCGGGTGAGCTGCTCGCCCACCAGCTGCGCGGGGCGAACGTCCCGGTGACCACCTTCCTGGCCCGCGGCGCCACCCACGGCCACCTGAACCGCCCCGCCGATCACCCCACCGCCGTCGAGGAGTCCCTGAACTACCTCGCCGGAAAGCTGCGCAAAGCCGGGTAGATCAGCCTTTGAGGCCGGTGTGGGCCAGACCCTCGATGAACTGGCGCTGGGCGATGACGAAGACGATGAGAACCGGGATGGCCGTCATGGAGGCGGCGGACAGCTGGACGTTCCAGAGCTGCCCCTGGTAGGCGTCGGTGAACTGGGTGAGGGCCTGCGGCAGGGTGTACCGGGTGCGGGTCGAGAGGTAGACGACGGGTTCCAGATACAGGTTCCAGCTGTGCAGGAACGTGAAGATGGCGACCGCGCCGAGGGCGGGGCGGGCCAGGGGCAGGGCGATGCGGCGGAAGATGGCGGGGCGGCCGAGGCCGTCCATGCGGGCTGCCTCCTCCAGTTCGCCCGGCAGGGTCAGGAAGAACTGGCGCATGATGAAGGTGGCCAGGACGCTCGGTGCGCCGAGGATGGGCACCAGGATCAGCGGCCAGTGGGTGTCGACGAGACCGAGGGTGTTGAACATCCGGAACAGCGGGACGATCGTGACCTCGCTGGGGATGAGCAGTCCGGTGAGGACGACCAGGAAGAGCCCGTTCTGGCCGGGGAAGCGGATCCGGGCGAACGCGTAGCCCGCCATCGACGCGACGATGAGGGTGCCGGCGGTGACGAGGACGGCGATGTAGGCGCTGTTGAAGTACTGCTGGGCGAACGGCTGCAGCTCGAACACCTGACGCCAGGGTTGCACGGTCCAGTGCCGGGGCCACAGGGCTGCCGAGAAGATCTCCGCGTTGGGCTTGAACGAGCTGGTGATCATCCACCAGGTGGGGAAGACGAACGGGACGCAGAGGGCGAGCAGGACGGCGTACAGGAAAAGCCTGGTTCTACGACTCATGGAAGACCCACCTCTTGCGCATCTGCCACTGCAGCAGGGTCAGTGCCAGGACGATCAGGAAGAGCAGTACGGACAGCGTGGAGCCGTACCCGAAGGCGTGGAACTGGAACGCCTGCTGGTACAGGTAGTAGACGAGCACCGTGGTGGAGGTGCCGGGCCCGCCCTGGGTGAGGACGCTGATCTGGGCGAAGACCTGCAGCGAGCCGACCACGGTGATGATCGAGGTGAGCAGGATCGTGGGGCTGATCAGCGGCAGGGTGATCCGCCGGAAGACGGTCCAGGCGGATGCGCCGTCGGTACGGGCGGCCTCGTAGAGCTCGTGCGGCACCCCTTGCAGCGCGGCGAGGAACAGCACCATGTTGAGGCCGACGTTCTTGAAGACCTGCACGACGATCACCGCGGTCATCGCGGTGCCGCCGGAGCGCAGCCAGTTCGGGCCGTGCAGCAGCGAGTTGACCCCGCCGTTGTCCTGCAGCAGGAAACCCCACACGATCGTCCAGGCGAGCAGCGACACCACGACGGGTGAGAAGAACAGCACCCGGAAGACCGTGGTGCCGCGCAGTTTCTGGTTGAGCAGAACGGCGAGCAGCAGGGCGAGGGTCAGGTTGAGCACGACCAGGCCGAACGAGAACAGGGCGGTGGCCCGCAGGACGGACGGCAGGTTCGGGTCGGCGGCGAGCGCGCGGTAGTTGTCGGCGCCGACGAAGTCGAACGTGTCGGCGAGGACGTTCCATTCGTGCAGGCTGTACCAGAGGACCAGGACGAGCGGGACGAGCACGAACACGACCGATCCGGCGACGGCGGGCGTGATGAACAGGTATCCGGTGAGCACATCGCGTCGCCGGGTCGTCCAGAACGTGCTCACTTGGACAGCAGCGGCTGGATCGCCGCGCAGACGCCGCTCAGGACGGCGGGCACGTCGGCGCCGGGCCGCCACATCGGGTCGAGGGCGGCGCGGACGGCCTGGCTGATCTCGGCGTTGCCGGTGTGGCTGGGCTTGACCACGCCGGTGGCGATGCCGTCGATGACGACGTCCTGCAACTGCGCGGGCTTGAGCAGCGGGTTGGACTTCGCCAGGGTGGCGGCGGTCAGCTGCGGCTTGCGCGGCGGCGGGAAGAACGCGGCCAGCTTCGCCGAGTTGGCCTCGCTGGTGAAGAAGCTGAGGAAGCCGGTGGCGGCGTCGGCATGCTTGCCTTTTTTCAGTACGCCGAGACCGGCCTGGCCGATCACCGAATAGTCACCGTTCGGCCCGGCCGGCAGCGGCACCAGGGTCCAGCCGAACTTCGCGTCCTTCAGCAGCGAGGCACGCGAGATCTGGGTGATCGTCATGGCGGACTCACCGGCGAAGAAGTCGGCGCTGGTACCCGGCGCGGGCATCGCCTTGGCGGTGAACGTGGCCTTGTGCAGGAAGTCCATCGCGGCCGCCATCGCGGGCTGGTCGAAGCCGCAGGTCTTCCCGTCGGCGCTCCACGCCTCGGCACCCCAGCCGCCGAAGACGGTCGCGAGGTTCGTCCAGTCCTTGTAGTCGAAGTCGCGCACGACGAGGCCCTGTTTGCCGGTCTTCGCCGCGGTCGCCCCGGCGACGGCGATCGCGGAGTCCCAGGTCCAGGCGGCACCGGTGGGCAGGCTCTGGCCGGCGGCTTTCAGCAGGTCGGTGTTCACAAAAACCCCGAAGGGCGAGGTCGAGAAGGGGTACGCCATGAGCGTCCCGTCCCGCTGCCAGAGCGCCGTGGCCGCCGGCACGAGCTCGGCGGGCTTCTCCACGGCGTCGCCCAGCGGCACGAGGGCCCCCGACGATACGAAGTCCGGTGCGGCGGACTCGAGGATCCACGCCAGATCCGGGGTGTTGCCACCGGCGATCTGCGTCGTCAGCGTGGTGGTGTAGTTGTCGATCGGCAGGGCGTCGAACGTGACACTGACGTCGGGGTGGGTCTGCTTGTACTCGTCGGCGATCGCGGTGAACAGCTCCACGTGGGCCGGGTTGGCCGACCACGTCGTCATCCGCAGCGTGATCGGGCCGCCGTCCCCGGAGTCGTCCCCCGCGCAGGCGGTGAGCGCGCCGAGCAGGGCGACGGTGGCTATGCCGGCTATGAGTCTCATGGCGAAAGGTCCTTTCAGTAACCGGCGACGTCGGGCCAGCGCAGCTCGACACCGTCGGCGGTGAGGCGTTCCTGGAAGGCGGCGAGCAGGGCCGGGGTGTTGCGGACCGCGCGGGGGGTGACCGCGTGGGTCAGGCAGAAGCCGGCCAGCGCGCCGGCTACCTCCCCGACGTTCCACTCCACCGGGTGCAGCCGGTGCGAGCCGTTGGTGATGTGGGTGGTGCCGATGTTCTTGCCCGCGGGCAGCAGGTTCTCGACGCGCTGCGGGATCAGCGCGCCGAGGGGGATCTCGAACGGGCAGGACGCGACATCGATGTACGTGTCCCCGCCCGTGGACGGGTGCAGGTCGATGCGGTACATCCCGACACCGGCCGAGTCGGGATGGGACACGGCACCCTTGTCGCCGCGGACATCGAGCGCGAGGTCCTGCTCGACAATCGTGTATTCGGCGCGGATCCGCCTGCCCTCACGGATGTACGGCGCCATCGCGAGCCCGTCGGTGCCGCCCGTGACATCCCCGCGCAGTCGTAGCCCGGGCCAGCCGGTGCCGCCGTCGGGGCGCGGCGCCTCGGTCTGCATCCAGTACAGGACCGAGCGGGAGAGCTCGCGGGCGGCGACCTCCGCGGCGGGGGAGTAGGGGGCCTCGAAGTAGTCGATCATCGGCCAGTTCACGAGGCAGATGTCGCTGGGGTAGGCGCCGTCGCGGAACTGGCGGCGGGCCGCGATCCGCCGGAACGTCCACAGGTTGCCGTCGCCGGGATTCACCCGCTGATCCGCGTCGACCAGCGCGGGGTCGTCGTCCGGGTTCGGGGTGAACGAGCGGGTCGACAACTCCAGCGTGCGGGGGTTCGGTGTCTGCCAGGAGAGCATCGGGGCGCCCCAGAACGTCGGCTGGTAGTCGCGCCAGAACCCGTACGACGCCGGGCGGTCGACGGTGTGGTCGCCGTCGACGTGGTCGATCGCGAAGCAGACCGAGAATGCCTGCTCATTGCCGGGATCACCGGCCTCGGGTGCGCTGGGCTCGCCGGTCTCGTGCCGTGACTCCGCGCCGGTGACGTGTTCCGTGCCGGTCAGGGGCAGCAGTTCCCCGGTCTCGGTGGCGTCCAGGACGTAGGGGGCGGTGAGCACGAGCTCGTCGCCGTGGTGGTGCACGGTGACCGACGTGACCCGGTCGCCGTCGGTCTCGGCCGAGACGGGCCAGGCGGGCTGGAGCACGGTGAGCCGGCCCGACCCGCGGTACGGCGCCAGCATCGCGTCGATGACCGCGACCGCCACCCGTGGCTCGTGGCAGAGCCGGCTGACATGACCCGCGCCCGGGTTGAGATCACGGGTACTCCGCGCACGATCCGTGAGCGGGTAGTGCGACCGGTAGTAGTCACGGATGCCGTCACGTAGCGCTCGGTAACTGGCCGTCACCCCGAAACGTTCGACCCAGCTGTGCTCGTCCGGGGGCACGGCCTGACTGGTCAACTGGCCGCCCAGCCACGCGTACCGCTCGGTGAGCAGCACCGACCGGCCGGCCCGCAGCGCGCCGAGGGCGGCGGCCACCCCGCCGAGCCCGCCACCGATGACCAGGACGTCCGCGTGCAGCTCACGCATGGGGAACCGCCAGCGTCGCCCCGGCCACCGGCTCGCACGGCAACAATCGCTGTACCGGCCCGCCCGTCCCCTCGATGACGGCGGTCAGCACCTCGACGGCCTGCCAGCCCATCTCGCGACGCGGGATCCGGAACCCGGTGATGTCCAGGTCCGTGCTGGCCGGACGGGTGGGATCACCCAGAGCGATCAAGGACAGATCCTCCGGTACGCGCAGCGCACGCGTACGGGCCTCCTCGGCGAGCGCCACCCCGTCGGCGAACTCCTCCACGAGCACGCACGTGCAGCCGTGAGCCATCAACTCGTCGAGCGCTCCGGGCGTACCCGTCACATGAACTCCTTTGATCCTGGTCTCGGCCACCGCGGTGGTGAAGCCGAGCATCCGGTCGGCGTGGGACTCGGGGCCGGCACCTTCGCCGAGGTAGCCGATCGTGCGGTGCCCGAGCTCGTAGGCCCGGCGCACCTGGGCGGCCGTCGCCGCGGGATAGTCGGCGCCCACATAGGGCACCGGGCCACCGGCGTCGTCACGCCGGCCGACGCTCACGAACGGTTCGCCCTCGGCCAGCAGCCGGGCCAGTTCCTGCGGGTCGAGCCACTGCCCCAGCAGGATGCAGCCGTCCGCCAGCCGTAGCCGGTTGTCCCGGTGGAAGATCCGCCGGCGTCCGTCCACGACCGGGGCGCTGGTGAACAGCAGCAGGTCGCAGCCGATCCGCTCGGCGCACTCCTCGATGCCGACGAGGAACGGGTGGTAGAAGTCGCCCTGGCCGGCGGGGAAGACCGGCTCGTAGGTGAAGACGCCGAGGAAGCGGTTGTGCCGGGCGGCCAGCCGCCGCGCGATCGGGTCGGCGACGTACCCGGTGCGGCGGATCGCCTGCAGCACCCGCTCGCGGGTCTCCGGTGCGATGCGGACCGCCGCGTCGTCGCGCTCGTTGAGCACGAGCGAGACGGTGGCCTGGCTGACTCCGGTCATCCGGGCGATGTCCTGCTGCGTGACCCGCCTGCCGCCTGCCATCGGGGAAGTCCTCCCTGTTACGTCGTTAATACGCATTAGTTAACGCGAATTCGATCGTGGGGCACCGGATCGGCGTCCGTCAAGACGAAAGCCTTCAGTAATAGGTATTAGCACCTTGACCGGTCCGTGTAACCGGTACGAAACTTTGCGGTCAAAGGGAGGCGATCTCATGAAACGACGCGCACTGCTCGCAGCCGGCGCCGCAGGAGTCACCGGTCTCGCCGCGCTACCCGGACCAGCCCGGGCCGCTCTGCCGGGTGGCATGCCCACGTACACGTACCTGCGTGACGCGCTCACCATGCCGCTGAACTACAACCCGACCGGGGAGTTCATCTTCCCGTGCATCCGCGGCGTCTACGACAAGATCAGCGGCGCCCGGGGCCGGTACTACCTGTACTACGCGCCGCACGAGAAGCCGGGCGGCATCTGCGTCGCCTACGCGAACTCGCTCGCCGGACCGTTCACCGAGTGGACGGGCAACCCCGTCATCGACAACGTCTTGCCCAGCACCACGGTGTCCCACGTGTCGTCGCCCCACGTCATCTGGGACGCGCCGACCCGCCAGTTCTACCTGTACTTCCACGGCGAGAACACCACGACGCGGGTGGCCCGGTCCGCCGACGGCATCAACTTCCGTGACGAGACACCGATCCTCAGCACCCGGCTCGTACCGGGCACCACCGAGACGTCGTACGCCCGCGTCTTCGAGCACGCCCTGCCCGGCAAGGGCAACAAGTACACGATGGTCTTCATGGGGGTGAACAACGGCAGACGCCGGCTCTACCACGGCTGGTCACCGAACGGCTGGGACCAGTGGCAGTTCAGCACCACCCCGCTGGTCAACCCCGAGCCCGACGGCGTCACCGACATCTCCGGCCCGTCGCTGGTCTCCCGCAACGGCACGACCTACGTCGCCTACCATGGCAGCGACGGCCGGATGCGTCTCACCGAGGTCGGCAACGCCTTCGACCGCGAGATCCATCTCGGTACGTTCTACACGCCCATCGCCTCCGACAACGGCCGCGCGGCGGCACCCTCGTTCGGCACGGACGGCGGCGTCCAGTACATGTTCTACGAGGCCGGAGCCCGCCTCAACGCCCGGATCTGCATCGCCCGCGCCGCCTAGCCGCTCCCATCGGACTCGAGGCCGCCGGCCGCTGTCAGTGGCCTCCGGCAGGCGGCCTGACCTCAGTGGCCTCCGGCAGGCGGGCTGACTTCAGTGGCCTCCGGCTGGCGGGCTGACTTCAGTGGCCTCCGGCCGGCGGGCTGACTTCAGTGGGCGGGCCGGCGGGTTGCTTCAGTGGGTGCGGGCCGGTTCGGGGGCTGAGTCCGCGGTGAGGCCGTTGAGGGGGACCTGGCGGGTGTCCGGGTCGTCGTCGAGGCGGACCTGGTAGCCCGCGGGTGGCCCGGTCCGGTCCCATTCGACGCCGACGACGGTGCCCGGGCGGTCGCCGACGCGGACGCGGGTGCCGGGCGGGTGGGCGCCGTGGGGTTCGACGAGGAGGGCGTCGAGGATGTGCCGGGCGCCGTCGAGGGAGCTGCGCAGGCTGGTGGAGCGCAGCTCGCGGCCCAGAGTGATCGCCGCGTCGCGGATTCGCCGGTCGGGGGTGGCCTCGCCGGCGGTGATCGCGGCTTCCACGCGGACCCACAGGCGCCAGCGGTCGTGGTCGAGCAGGTGCCGGGCGGCCCGGTCGAGGGCGGCGAGGGAGATGTCGACGGCGGCTTCCTCGCCGAGCTCGGCGGCCCAGGCCAGCTCGTCGGCGGGGGGAAGGAGGTTCGGTGATTCGTGTTCGAGGACTGCGTACAACATGGCCAGGGCTGTTTCGCGGCCTTCGCCGTGATAAAGCGGGCCGATGCCGGCGGTGGCGCGCAGTGGCGGGAAGCGGGTGGTCAGGTGGGCGGCCCGGCCCAGGGGGAGTTTCGTGGCCAGCCGGGTGTCGCTCACCCGGGAGTTGAACGTGCGGTGTTCGCGGGCAGCGAACATCCAGGCCCGGTGCTCGTCGGTCCCGATGGGGAAGCTGGGGCGGGTGGGGACAACGGAGACTGCCGGTGCCGGTGCCGGTGCCGGTGCCGGGGCCTGCGCCCTGGCCGTGAGCAGGCGGGCAGCGACCGAATAGGCCACGCCGAGCTCGGCTGCCAGGGCGCGGATCGCGCGTTTACGCGCGCGGTCAGGTGCCGGTTGCCGATCTCTGGTTGCGCTCATCGTGGTCCTCCCTCGCCCATCGTAGGTCACCTTCGTTGTATGGTTGCGAGGCAGCGCGCCTGCACGAGCGTAGCGAGGCTCCCCACGCGGGTCACGCGTCAACGCCAAGAGGCTTCGACTCAGCGCACGCAACTCCTGTCCGCTTCCGCACGTGCGCGTGCGTTGCCTTGGGCGGGGTGCGTGGGGCTTCGCTGCGAGGACGTGATTGTCGTGTTCGAGCGGTTCACTGACCGTGCCCGACGGGTTGTCGTCCTGGCCCAAGAAGAGGCCCGGATGCTCAACCACAACTACATCGGGACAGAGCACATCCTGCTCGGCCTGATCCACGAGGGTGAAGGTGTTGCCGCGAAGGCTCTGGAGAGCCTCGGCATCTCCCTCGAGGGGGTCCGCCAGCAGGTCGAGGAGATCATCGGCCAGGGGCAGCAGGCACCGAGCGGGCATATTCCGTTCACGCCGCGCGCCAAGAAGGTGCTGGAGCTGTCGCTGCGCGAGGCTCTGCAGCTGGGCCACAACTACATCGGCACGGAGCACATTCTGCTCGGCCTGATCCGCGAGGGTGAGGGTGTTGCCGCCCAGGTCCTGGTGAAGCTCGGCGCCGACCTCAACCGGGTCCGTCAGCAGGTCATCCAGCTGCTCTCGGGCTACCAGGGCAAGGAGCCGGCGGCGTCCGGCGAGCCCGCCGCTCCGTCCTCGTCGACCGTCCTCGATCAGTTCGGGACAAACCTGACGCAGGCGGCCCGCGAGGGCAAGCTCGACCCGGTCATCGGCCGGGAGAAGGAAATCGAGCGCGTGATGCAGGTGCTGTCGCGCAGGATGAAGAACAACCCCGTCCTGACGGGCGAGCCCGGCGTCGGCAAGACCGCCGCGGTGGAGGGCCTGGCCCAGGCGATTGTCAAGGGCGAGGTCCCGGAGACGCTGAAGGACAAGCAGCTCTACACGCTCGACATGGGCTCCCTCGTCGCCGGTTCGCGCTACCGCGGTGACTTCGAGGAACGTCTCAAGAAGGTGCTGAAGGAAGTCGGCACCCGCGGCGACATCATCCTGTTCATCGACGAGATCCACACCCTCGTGGGTGCGGGTGCCGCCGAGGGTGCGATCGACGCCGCCTCGATCCTCAAGCCCATGCTCGCGCGTGGTGAGCTGCAGCTGATCGGCGCGACGACCCTCGACGAATACAGGAAGTTTGTCGAGAAGGACAAGGCCCTGGAGCGCCGTTTCCAGCCGATCCAGGTTGCCGAGCCCTCGCTGGCGCACACGATCGAGATCCTCAAGGGTCTGCGTGACCGTTACGAGGCGCATCACCGGATCAGCATTACCGACGCGGCTCTGGTCGCTGCGGCGACGCTGG
>NZ_BOMN01000128.1 GCF_016862215.1 Winogradskya humida | reverse complement strand
TGCCGTGACTTCACCCCGGCCAGCCAAAACTTTTGAAACACGCCCTAGCCGGTCCTGTCACCCGTGCCGGCCCGGTCCTGTCACCGGTGCCGGCCGGTCCTGTCACCCATGTCGGCCCAACCGCAGCCGGGGTCCCTCAGCCGGTCCTGTCACCCAAGCCGGCCCCCACCCACACACCGCCCGGCGGCGGGGGTGGGGTAGGGATCGGAACCGAACAGCATCAGCCACCGAACGGCGAGAACTCCACGACGGTGACCTTGATGTCGGCGCCGCTCGGAGCCGTGTAGGTGACGGTCTGGCCGCTGGCGGCGCCGAGGATCGCCTTGCCCAGGGCGGACTCGGGGCTGTAGACCGTGAGGTCGGTGGTCGACGCGATCTCGCGGGAGCCGAGGAGGAACTTCTCGGTGTCGCTCTTGTCGTCGTCGAAGTAGATGGTGACGACCATGCCGGGGGTGACCTTGTCGGCGGTGGGGGTGTCGCCGACCTCGGCGTTGCGCAGGAATTCCTTCAAGTAGAGGATCCGGCCCTCCTGCTTGCCCTGCTCCTCGCGGGCGGCGTGGTAGCCGCCGTTCTCGCGGAGGTCGCCCTCCTCGCGGCGGGCGTTGATCTCGGCGGCGATCTCCGGCCGGGCTGCGATCAACTCGTCGAGCTCGGCCTGCAGCCGGTCGTAAGCGTCCTGGGAGAGCCAGGTCTTCGACGCCTCTGAACTGGTCACAGACTCTTCTCCTTGGAACGGGATGAGCGTACGGAGCGAATCACAAAGCTTACCAGCGGTGCACACTCGGTCGATTCGCTCGATGCGGGACGGGTGGAAACGGACGTGCGCTTCCTTGGTACCGGGTGGGTCTGACAGTTTCCCTGGACCGGGTCACTCGCACGGCTACGTTTTGCGAATGGTGCGGAACCCCGGGTCGCCCCGGGGCGGAGTGCTTACCGGCGGCGTTGGCGCGCTCTGGGCGTACCGTAAAAATCAGTCAGCGGCCTGGCACTTGAGCACGTCACCCACGAAGGCCTCGGCCCTGGTCTGCACGATTTCGGACGCCTCGATGGTGGTCTCCTGGCCGGTCGCCCGGACCGTCACCGTGCGGCTGCCGACCTCGGCGCCGTCATAGTCGCGGGCGCGCAGCCCGCACTTCGCCGCGCCGCCGGCCGGAACCCGCACGGTGAAATCGAGTGTCACCTGCGTGGGTGTGATGTTTGTCCAACGGACGATCTGGGCGTCATAGTTCGGATCGCCATACTGACCGTAGAGGCGCACGGTGAGTGCCGCCGCGGCTACCGCGATGACCACCGCGAAGATGATCGGCCCGGCCAGCCTGCGGCGCCCATCCCGGCGCCGGCCGTAGCGGCCCGGCGGGAATATCGGGTTTGTGGCGCGCGTCTCGCTCACCAGGGGGACCTCTCCTGCGAAAAGTGTCAGTGCCATCCGACAGAATGACGTTGTCCATCTTCGCAGCCGAAACCGGGTCCTACGAACGAGGTCCGGTCGAGGGAGAATTCAGTGGCTGAGCAGTTGCGTCTCATGACCGTGCACGCACACCCGGACGACGAGTCCAGCAAGGGCGCCGCCACCATGGCGCGCTACGTCGCCGAGGGCGTCGACGTGCTGGTCGCGACGTGCACGGGCGGGGAGCGCGGCAGCGTGCTGAACCCCCAGATGGATCGGCCCGAGGTCCTGGCCGACATCGCCAACATCCGCAAACGCGAGATGGACGAGGCCCGCGCGATCCTCGGCGTCCGCCAGGCCTGGCTGGGCTTCGTCGACTCCGGCCTGCCCGAGGGCGACCCCCTCCCGCCGCTGCCCGAGGGCTGCTTCGGCCTGGTCGACCCCGAAGAGGGCGCCAAACCGCTGATCAAGCTGATCCGCGAGTTCCGCCCGCACGTCATGACCACCTATGACGAGAACGGCGGCTACCCCCACCCCGACCACATCATGTGCCACAACATCTCCGTGGTGGCCTTCGACGCAGCCGGCGACCCCACCAAATACCCCGAGCTCGGCGACCCCTGGCAGCCCTCCAAGCTCTACTACAACTCCGGCTGGACCCGAGCCCGCATGCTCGCCCTCCACGAGGGCATGCTCGCCGCCGGCCTCGAGTCCCCCTACACCGAGTGGCTCCAGAACGAGGAACGCCCCGACCGAGGCGACAAAATCACCACCCGAATCGAATGCGGCGAATACTTCGAAACCCGCGACAACGCCCTCCGAGCCCACGCCACCCAGGTCGACCCGGACGGCTTCTGGTTCCACGTCCCCATGGAAATGCAGCAGAAGGTCTGGCCCACGGAAGACTTCGAGCTCGCCCGCTCCCTCGTCGACAGCCCCCTCCCAGAATCAGACCTCTTCGCCGGCATCCGCGAATCGGTGGACACCCACTGACCCTCGGCTGAGTGGTGGGGAGGAGGTCGCCACAGCGCTGGAAGTCCCGGTTGGGGTGGGTTACTCGGGGGTGCTGGCGTGGGTTCGCTTTTGACGATCGCGCCGTGGTGGTGACCTGCGGCGTGTTGGCTTCGGGTTTGTCTGTCGCTCCTTGATCTTGCGTTCCCGGGGTTGGTTGTTGGACCGTCTCGGCCGATCTGCGCGACCTATGGATCCTGATGTCACGCCCTTCTGGGCCGCGCCTGCTCTGCTCGGCCGCGCCTGCTCAAATCGGCTCGGCTAGGTCGGCTCGGCTCGGCTCGGCCTGCTCGGCTTAGCTAGGTCTGCTCGGCTCAGCTAGGTCTGCTCGGTTCGGCCGGCTCGGGCTGCTTGCTGGTCGTCCGAGGTCCGTCGGCTCGGTTGGTACCTGCCCTGTCTGGGCTTGGCCTGCCCGGCTGGGACGGTCGTTGTCAGCCCGTCCCTGCCTACCGGCTGGCCCGATTAGAGTCCGTCGGCTCGGCTCGGCTCGGCTCGGCTCGGCTGCCTGGCTCGGCCGGGGATCTGTCCGGCCGCATTTTTGGTATTGTTTGCGCGCTTTCGCCCGGATCACGCGTTTCGTTTGGTTCTTCGGCCCGCTCTTCCTGGCTCGGTCAGGCCTCTTTGGCCTTGCGTTCCCTGGCCTTGCGTTCCTGGCGGGGCGCCTTGGGTCACGTTCATTGCCGCAGTCGGGGGAGCCTGCGGTCTCCGGCCCGACTTTCTGGCCTCGCGCTTCCTGGCGGGGCACCCCTGGTCACGTTCATCGCCGCCTCCGAGGGAGCCCGGCCTTCCTGGCCCGGCCTTCCTGGCCCGGCCTTCCTGGCCCGGCCTTCCTGGCCCGGCCTTCCTGGCCCGGCCTTCCTGGCCCGGCC
>NZ_BOMN01000127.1 GCF_016862215.1 Winogradskya humida | reverse complement strand
CTGGCCCGGCCTTCCTGGCCCGGCCTTCCTGGCCCGGCCTTCCTGGCCCGGCCTTCCTGGCCCGGCCTTCCTGGCCCGGCCTTCCTGGCCCGGCCGCTCTGCGGGCCTGGTCCGGTTCGGCCTCGCCGGGCGCAGCTCGCCGGACTCATCGGCTGGCTTTGCGATCCAGGCTTGCTGTCCGGCCCGCATCACGCCTTGCGTCTGGCGGGTCTCATGCGGCGGGGCTGGAGTTGGGCGGATTGGGTGGGTGGTGGGGGTTGGGTGGGATTGCGGGATCCAGTGGTCGGGTTCGGGGCTGGTGGGCGTACCTTTGGGGGGTGGATTTCGATGCTGTGAACAACTTCGGGGATACCCGGTCCGGTGGGCTTGCCGGGCCGATGGGGCTCTTCATCATTGTGTTGATGTCCATTGCGACGGTGCTGCTCATCCGCAATATGAACAAGCGGCTGCGTCGGCTTCCCGACAGTTTCCCGGACAGCCGTGCGATTGCGCGGGACGCTGAGGTGGCTCGGCTCGAGGCGGATCTTGCTCGCCAGGAGGGCCGGCCTGCGTCGGGTGGCGCTGACGGTGATCGTTCCGGTGTGGACGGTTCCGGGGCTGCGGCCGAGGTCGCGGGCGTGGAATCCACGGACGGCGTGGCGAAGGATGGCGGGCGCGGCGAGCGGGCTTGATGTCGAGTGGCGTGATTCCACTTTGTCAAGTTTCTGGATTCGGCTGCGGGCGCGGCGCGTCGCGTTCTGAACATCGGTAGTGCCCCACCGTCAACCCCTGTTGCGTTCCGCCGGTTTGGCTTAGCCTTCCGCCGGGGGGCTTTGACGTCCCTCCACCCTGCGCGGAAAGGGGGCCGTCGGTGACCATCTCCCGCCCCCCGCATTCTCCACTGCAGATGCACGTGCATCCGCCAGTGCTGCTGGTCAGCGGCTTGCGGTGTGACCTCGGACAAGATCGCTCGCGGACCGTGCGCGGGGCTGTCCACGCAATCAGAAATGTGACACCCGAGGTGGCGCAGCGGCGAGATCGACGAGCCTCCGCGTCCCGTTCGGTGGTGTCGCCGGTGAGCGACCGGTCCGTCCCGAGCGCGACCGCCGTCTGCACGGACGTGTCGACGTGTGCGAATGGCGCAAGAACGGACGATGGCTCCCGGGCGGGCCGTTTTGACATCAAGCGTGAGGCGCGGTCGAGGGTGCGAACCACCGCTCGGGTCGTTGCCTCGATCACCGCGCGCGCTGCCGGCGCCCGGTTCGTGACCGTTACCCCGGTCGCGGCGGGTGGGTTCGGAGGCGGAGCGGCGCCGGCACGGTCACGCTGGTGGTGCGGTATGCGGGTGTGTTCGCCGCGGTGGATAACCGCGGCGCCCCCGATCGCCACGAACTCCGGGAGCAGGTCCGCTTCCGGTCCACGTCGTTCGGGCGAGGAGGTGGCATGACTTCGCCTTACGCTGTGTCGGCCGTGGCTTCCCGGGAAACTGGGGGCGCTGCTGTTGCGCCTGTTCGGCGCGCTTCGGGCGTACGGATGCTGCATGGGTCCGTTCTTGGTCTGGCACTTGTGTTTTCGCTGGTCGGGGTGTTGCTGCCGGGGCAGCGGCCGGTGGCCTTCACGCTCACGTCCGTGGCCGGGGGTGGCATTGCTCTTCTGCTCGTCGCCGCTGGTCAGCTCGCTCGGCTGCGGTTCCGTGTCGGGCGCGGCACCGTCAGCGTGTCGTGGGGTGAGGCTGCCTTCGTTCTCGGGTTCGCGCTGGTCCCGCCCGGATGGATGCCCGTTCTGACCCTTGCCGGGGTCGGCGGCGCGTGGCTGTTCATCACGTGGCTGAACGGTCAGCGGGTGGCGAGGGCCATCGTGCACCTGGCCGCGTCGCTCAGCCTCGGTGCGGCCGGGGCGACCGCGGTTGCGTACGGGATCACGGGACCCGCCGCGCCTGTCGGCAGCATCCGTACGCAGCTCGGTCTCATGGCCGGTGCGGTCGCCTACCTGGCGATCACTGTCGGTCTTGCCGTGATCACGCTGACGGTGAGCCGGGATGCCGGGTCCCAGGAGAGCGCGACACAGATCACAGCTCGGGCGCTGAATGCCAAGCTGCCGATGTTCGTGGGCAACGTCCTGGTCGGACTTTCCGCCCTGTTCGCGCTGGTCAACGGTCCGTTGTGGCTGATCGCGATGCCCGCCGTGCTGTGGCTGCTGCAGCGGGCATATCGCCAGCACCTGCGGGCCGACGAGGAGCGGCGGGTCTGGGAGGCGTTCGCCCGTGCCACCCGCACGCTGGGCCTGGCCACCGAGGATGCCGTGGCCGCCGCGGGGCTGCGCGGGGCGCTCGACGTGTTCGGTGCCCGGCGGGTGGAGATGCAAGTCACCCTGTCGCTCGGCCCCGACGCCCGTGAAGATCGGCGATACGTGCAGGACGCTCCGCAGGATCCGATGCCCGGGGCGATGCCGGGACCGGCGATCACCCGGGCCATGACCGTGGGAGGTACGCACGTGGGCGACCTCACCGTCTGGCTCACCGAGCCGACCATGCCTGCCACGCAGGACGAGCTGGCCGTCGCCGCGTACGCGGACGCGCTGGCCGGTGCCCTGCACGACGCGGCGGCCCACGAACGGCTGGCGCTGCTCGACGCGCGCGTGGCGTACGAGGGGGTGCACGACCCGCTGACCGGGCTGGCCAATCGGACCGCGCTGCTGGCGGACGGCGACGACCTGGTCAAGTCGCTGGACCGGGATCGGCCAGTCGCCGTGCTGCTGCTCGATCTCAACAACTTCCGCGAGGTCAACGGCACTCTCGGGTACAGGGCGGGTGACGCCGTCCTGCGTACCGTCGCGGAGCGCCTTGCCGATCTTGCCCGGGAGGGTGAGCTGATCGCCCGGCTGGGCGACGACGAGTTCGCCGTCCTGCTGCCGTCGCTGGCGACCCTCACCGACTCCTCGCTGCCGTTGCGGGAGGTGCCCAACCCGTTGCCGCAGGCGGTGCGGCGGGCCCGCGAGATCATCGAGGCGGTCAGCAAGCCGATCGACATCGACGGTGTGCGGCTGGTCACCGAGGTGGCCGTCGGCGTCGTGGTGGAGAACGCCGGCTGTGCCGAGCTGGGTGAGCTCATCCGGCGGGCGAGTGTCGCGCTCGACCAGGCCAAGGAGCTGAACGTCGCGGTCGCCGCGTACGACAGCACCCGCGACGCGACCAGCACCGATCATCTCTCGCTGCCGGCCGAGCTGCTGGACGCGCTCACCGCCGACGACCAGCTCGTGCTCATGCTCCAGCCCGAGGTCGACCTCGAGACCGGGGCACCCAACGGCGTCGAGGCGCTGATCCGGTGGAACCACCCGCGGCGTGGGTTGCTCACCCCCGATTCCTTCGTACGCACGGCGGAGAACGGCGGCCTGCTCGGACCGTTCACGCGGTACGTGCTCGACCGCGCGCTGTCGGCGGCTGCGGACTGGGCTGCGGCCGGGTTGGACGTACCCATCTCGGTCAACGTCTCCTCCCGCAGCCTGCTCGACCCGACCTTCCCGGCCCAGGTCTCCGAGGCGCTGCGCCGGCACCGGATCATCCCGGACCAGCTCGTGCTGGAGATCACCGAGTCACTCGCGGTCAGCGAGTCCGGCGTGGTCGACGAGGTCCTGGCGGCGCTGCGAGAGCTGGGAGTGCAGCTTTCGGTCGACGATTTCGGTACGGGCTTCTCGTCGCTCGCCTTCGTCACCCGCGTACGGGTCGACGAGCTGAAGGTCGACCGCTCCTTCGTGCAGGACATGGGCGAGTCGCCGATCGCGGCGGCCATCGTCCGGGGCGCCGTGGAGCTGGGTGCTCGGCTCGGCGCGCGAGTGGTCGCGGAAGGCGTCGAGACGGCCGACCAGCGCGCCGCCCTCCTGGCCCTGGGCTGCACCTCAGCGCAGGGATACCACTTCAGCCGCCCGCTGCCCGCCGACAAGATCGTGCACACCCTGCGCCAGATGACCGAGGCCGCCCCACCCAAGATCGTGCCGCTGCGGGTCGACGGCGCGAGCTGACTTTCCGGCCGGCCCCGGCGCCCGCGGCGAGGGCCGCCCGGGTGCCCGGGCAGGGGCCACCCGGCGCCGTGGGAAGTTGTCGGACCCCCGGGCTAGCGTGGGGGCATGGCAAATCGGCTGGCGGATGCAACCTCGCCCTACCTGCTTCAGCATGCCGGCAACCCGGTCGACTGGTGGCCGTGGTCGCAAGAGGCGTTCGAGGAGGCACGCAGGCGGGACGTGCCTGTGCTGATCTCCGTGGGGTATGCGGCCTGTCACTGGTGTCATGTGATGGCTCATGAGTCGTTCGAGGACGAGGCGGTCGCTGCCCAGGTCAACGCGGGGTTCGTGGCGATCAAGGTGGATCGTGAGGAGCGGCCCGACGTTGATGCCGTCTACATGACCGCTACCCAGGCGATGACCGGGCAGGGCGGCTGGCCGATGACCGTCTTCGCGACGCCCGAGGGTGACCCGTTCTTCTGCGGCACCTATTTTCCTCGTGCCAACTTCACGCGGCTGCTCGAGTCGGTTGGCGAGGCCTGGCGTGACCAGCGGGAAGCTGTGCTCGACCAGGGTGCCAAGGTGGTCAAAGCGATCGGTGGTGCCCAGCTCGTCGGCGGCCCGACCGCGCCGATCTCGGCCGAGCTTCTCGACGCGGCGGCGGTGCAGCTCGCCAAGGACCACGACGAGCAATGGGGCGGTTTCGGTGGTGCGCCCAAGTTCCCGCCGCACATGAACCTGCTCTTCCTGCTGCGTCACCACCAGCGCACCGGCTCGCCCGAGGATCTCGAAATCGTCCGCCACACCACGGAGCAGATGGCCCGCGGCGGCATCTACGACCAGCTCGCCGGTGGCTTCGCGCGCTACGCGGTCGACCAGACGTGGACGGTCCCGCACTTCGAAAAAATGCTCTACGACAACGCTCTGCTGCTGCGCGTCTACACCCAGCTCTGGCGCCTGACCGGCGATCCTCTCGCACGGCGTGTGGCCGACGAGACCGCGACCTTCCTCCTGCGTGACCTCGCCACTCCCGCCGGCGGCCTGGCTTCCGCGCTCGACGCCGACACCGACGGCACCGAAGGCCTCACCTACTCCTGGACCCCGGCCCAGCTCATCGAGGCACTCGGCGAGGAGGACGGCACGTGGGCGGCCGACCTCTTCGCGGTCACGACCGCGGGCACCTTCGAGCACGGCACCAGCGTCCTCGCCCTGGCCAGGGACATCGACGAAGCAACACCCGACCTCGTGTCGCGCTGGCAGGAAATAAGATCCCGCCTCTATTCAGTACGCACCCAGCGCCCACAACCGCAAAGAGACGACAAGGTCGTCGCCTCCTGGAACGGCCTGGCCATCACCGCGCTGGCCGAACACGCCGCCCTGGCCGACTCCGCACCGTCGGGTGCTGCGGCCGTGGAGTTGGCGAGGGTGCTTGCGGAGCGGCACATTGTCGATGGGCGGCTGCGCCGGGTTTCGCGGGACGGCGTGGTGGGGTCGCCGGCCGGTGTGCTCGAGGACTACGGCGCGGTGGCCGAGGCTTTCTGTGCGGTGCACCAGCTGACCGGCGAGGGGCGCTGGCTCACACTCGCGGGTCAGCTGCTCGACGTCGCGCTGGACCATTTCGGCACCGGCGAGGGCGGCTTCTACGACACGGCCGACGACGCGGAACGACTGGTCACGCGGCCTGCCGACCCGACGGACAACGCAACGCCCTCCGGTCTGTCGGCCATCTGTGCGGGCCTCGTTACCTACTCGGCGCTGACCGGCGAAACTCGCTACCGCGAAGCCGCCGACGCAGCCCTGGCCACGGTCGGCCCCCTGATCGGCAGCCACGGCCGCTTCGCCGGCTACTCGGCAACGGTCGCCGAGGCGGTCCTGGCCGGCCCGTACGAGATCGCCATCGTCACGGACGACCCCCAGGACCCCCTGATCGCCGCCGCCCACCGCCACGCCCCGCCCGGAACGGTCATCGTCACCGGCCGCCCCGGCCAGGACGGCATCCCCCTCCTGGCGGACCGGCCCCTGATCAACGGCGCCGGCGCGGCATACGTGTGCCGCGGCTTCGTCTGCGACCGCCCGGTCACCAGCGTCGACGAACTCACAGCGAGCCTGACCACGCGGTGATGAAACGCAGTTGATCGTCCCGGCCGGCACCTGATCCACTCCGGCCGGGACGATCATTTTTAATGTGTTGCCCCGTGGTGAATGGGTGTCTAACCTAGTTCTTAACAGCCGGGTCGAGTGGGTGAGGAGAGACAGATGTCGCAGCGAGCTTCTATTGCACTGCAGGGCCTTGGCACCTGCGGCGGCGTGCGCGTTGTCTGTCTCGCGGCGGCGAGTATTTGTTCCGGCGCGGCCAATGGTGCCGGTGCTGTAGCTGGTGCCACATATGTCGGCAGCTACAGCAATTATGCCCTTGGGCGGTGGCGTGGCTAGCAGTTGCTAGCGTTCTTACGCCGCCCTCCCCGCACGTGGGATCGGGCGGTTTTTGTTGTCCACGGCAGGGTCCGGGACACTTGAATGGAAAACTGCACAGTGGACAGCAACATTTGGGCTTGTGGCGCAGTGGTAGCGCACCGGCGCGGCATGCCGGGGGTCGACGGTTCGAGTCCGTCCAGGTCCACGGGTTGCGGGTGTTTTCGCAGCTTGATGTCTTCGTAGCCCAACGGTAGAGGCGCGACGTCGAGGGCGTCGTCAGTGCGCGTTCGAATCGCGCCGGGGACACGTTTCGAATTGTTCCAGGGCTGGGTGCTGGTGCACAGGAGAGTTTCGCAAGGTCTCTGTGCGGGGTTCGACTCCCCGACGGTCCACGGGGTTCACTAGGGGGAGCTGGCCGAGTCTGGTTTAAGGCAGTGGATTGCTAATCCGCCGTAGGGGCCATCGGGCTTCTGCCGAGAGTTCGAATCTCTCGCTCTCCGCGTAGGTTTACGTCGTCGTAGCTCAGTTGGTGAGAGCGCCGCTCTGATAAGGCGGAGGTCGCTGGTTCGAATCCAGCCGGCGATACGTAAGTTTTATTCCGGCGTCGCCCAATGGCAGGGCAGCGCACTGTTAATGCGTACAGGTGAAGGTTCGAGTCCTTCCGCCGGAGCGTTTTGTTTCCCGCCCGTATGGCTCAGCGGGAGAGCGTCCCGTTCACACCGGGAAGGTCCCAGGTTCGATTCCTGGTGCGGGTACGAGCGCAGCGCCCTGTGCGGGTACGAGCACGGCGCCCTGTGCGGGTACGAGCACGGCGCCCTGTGCGGGTACGAGCACGGCGCTCAGTGGGGTGGCTGTGTGGCAAGCGCGTCGTGGACGGCGGCACGTCCAGCGGTCTGTAAAACCGCCGCCTTCGGGCATACCTGGGTCGGCACCGGGGGCGCGCACGTAGTACAGGGTGACCGCATGCCCGAGTGGTCAGGGGGCCGCCTGCAAAGCGGTTCACGCCGGTTCGAATCCGGCTGCGGTCTCTGGGAGGTGCTGTCCGCTGGGCGGTCTTGGACACGTATGCCCGACGGGGGGCGGTCTTGGAGCACGTATGCCGGAGGGGGCGGCAGCGGCTCTAGTGGTTACGGCCCGGCCGGACAGGCGGTGACGGGGGTGGTGCTTTTGTCCGGGTCGTCGGGCGTACTTGTGAAGCTCGCTACCTCGGCAATCACTCACGTCTGGGGGTCGATAGGCTGGTGGGGCGATGGATAATCGAACTGGTCTTCCTGTTGTCGGCATGGTGGGTGGCGGGCAGTTGGCCCGGATGACCCACCAGGCCGCGATTGCCCTTGGTCAGTCGTTGCGGGTGCTCTCCGAGAAGCCTGACGACAGTGCCGCCCTTGTTGCCGCCGATGTGCGGATCGGGACCCATACCGATCTTGCTGCGCTGCGGGAGTTCGCGAAGGGGTGCGAGGCGGTCACTTTTGACCATGAGCATGTGCCCACCGCGCATATCGCCGCGCTGGCCGCCGAGGGTGTGAAGATCTATCCCGGCGCTGAGGCGATCCTGTTCGCGCAGGACAAGCAGCAGATGCGGGAGCGGCTGGCTGCCATGGGGGCGCCTGTTCCGCTGTGGCGGGCGGTGTCGACGGCTGCGGACATTTCGGATTTTGCGGCTTCGGTGGCTGCGGCTCGGGGTGGTTCGGGGTGGCCGGTTGTCGCCAAGGCTGTTCGTGGTGGGTATGACGGGCGCGGCGTGTGGATGCTCGGGGGGCTTGAGGCTTCTGAGGATCTTGTCAGCACCGGGACGCCGTTGATCGTCGAGGAGAAGGTGCCGCTGCGGCGGGAGTTGGCTGCGCTGGTGGCGCGGTCGCCGTTCGGGCAGGTCGCCGCCTATCCGGTCGTCGAGACCGTGCAGCGGGACGGCATCTGTGTCGAGGTGCTCGCGCCGGCGCCGGGGCTGGCCGAGGAGCTGGCCGTCGAGGCGCAGCAGCTGGCCATCGACCTGGCGAACGAGCTCGGGGTCGTCGGGCTGCTCGCCGTTGAGCTGTTCGAGACCGACAACGGGATCGTCGTCAACGAGCTGGCGATGCGGCCGCACAACTCCGGGCACTGGACCATCGAAGGCGCGCGGACCTCACAGTTCGAGCAGCACCTGCGGGCCGTGCTCGACTATCCGATGGGCGAGACGTCGCTGACCGCACCGGTCGTGGTGATGGCCAACGTGCTCGGTGGTGAACCCGGCGGCATGTCGATCGACGAGCGGTTGCACCACCTGTTCGCGGCCGACCCCGGCGCGCGGGTTCATCTCTACGGCAAGCAGGTGCGTCCCGGCCGCAAGATCGGGCACGTCACGGTCCTAGGTGACGACATGACATCCGTACGCGCCAGAGCGGTTCGCGCCGCCCGATGGCTTCAGGAAGGTTCGTGATGGGTCCCGTTGTCGGCGTGATCATGGGAAGCGACTCCGACTGGTCCACGATGGAGGCCGCGGCGCACGCCCTTGCCGAGTTCGAGGTCCCGTTCGAGGTCGGCGTCGTTTCCGCTCACCGTACGGTGCAGAAGATGGTCGACTATGCGACGTCGGCTGCTGATCGTGGGCTCAAGGTCATCATCACCGGGGCGGGTGGCGCGGCGCATTTGCCCGGCATGGTCGCGGCCTTGACGCCGCTGCCTGTTATCGGTGTGCCGGTGCCGTTGAAGTACCTCGACGGGATGGATTCGCTGCTGTCGATCGTGCAGATGCCTGCCGGGGTTCCGGTGGCGACTGTGTCTATCGGTGGGGCGCGTAATGCCGGGCTGCTGGCTGTGCGGATTCTCGCCGCGTCCGATCCGGTGCTGCTGAAGAAGATGCTGGCGTTCCAGGCGAACCTCGAGCAGGTCGTCGCGGAGAAGGACGAGGCGCTGCGCAAGCGGCTCATGTCGTAACCCTCAGCCCTGCGCAGAAAGCGTAGGTCGCTGCGATTCCATCGTGGGACGCTCACGGTGTGTGGTCGCGGGGGACGGGGCTGTTCGTAGCGTCACGGAACTTGTCCACTCTGGGTGACCTGGCTGCGGTGACCGCGCTCAGTGTGTTGGTGTACGGGGCGTCCGGTAGTGCCACGCAGGTCAGCGGGATCTTTGTCGTGCGGGTGCTGCCCCGGTTGTTCGGGCCGGTCGCGGGCGTGTTGGCTGACCGGTTCGACCTGCGTGACGTACTTGTTGTCTGCGATCTTGCTGCGGGCCTGGTCTTCGTCGGCGTCGCCGTTCTGCTGCCGTCGTACTGGTTGTTGCTGGTCATGCTTCTGGTCGCTGAGTCCGTCGCGATGGTTGCGCAGCCGGCCGCGCGGACGTGGTTGGCGCGGCGGGTCGAGGCCGATCAGCGGGGGCGGCTCACCGGGGTGCTCACGGCCGGTGTCGCGCTCGGGTTCGGGGTTGGCGCCGGGATCGGTGGGCTGAGTGTGGGTGCTCTCGAGCCACAGTGGGCGTTACTGGTCAACGCTTTGTCTTTCGCGGTTTCTGCGCTGCTGGTGTTCGCGGCTGGGGCTGCCCCGGTCGTGCCGGCTGGGGCGGCTGGGGCGGTACCGATGGTCGCGGCGGTGCCGGCTGGGGCGGTGCCGGCTGGGGCGGTGCCGGCTGGGGCAGTGCCGGCTGGGGCAGTGCCGGCGGTTGGGATGGCGTCGCGCGGTTTTGCTGGTAGTCGAATTGTCTGCATCGATCGGCGACTGGTTGGAGTGGCCGCGGGGATGGTCGGCGTGACTTTCGCCGGGGCGATCGACCGGCCCGCGGTGGTCGCGTCCTACGGGAGCAACGGGGAAGGCGCGGAATATGGGCTTCTGCTTGCCGCGATCAGTGTCGGCGCGCTGGTGGCCGCGCTTGTCGCCGGGCGGGTTCAGGGGACGGCGGTTTTCGTGAGCTCGATCGGGGTGCAAGCAATCGGACATCTCGGTCTTGCCCTGGGGGTGGAGCTGGGGCGGCCGGAGCTGGGGTCGGGGCTTACGCCGGAGCACGGACATGGGCATGGGCTGGGCGTTGCGGTCGGGGCTGCGCTGGTGGCGGGTGTGGGCAACGGGGCGGAGGACGTGACCGGTACGACGTTGCGGCAGAACGGCGCACCGGCCGCGCAGGTCGGGACAGCGATGGGCGACGGTGGTCAGCGCCGTTTTTGTGGCTGACGCGATGGGGTCGCTGGTCGGTGGGGTGCTGGTCGATGCGCTCGGGGCTCGTACGGTGTTCGTGATCGCCGCAGCCGTGATGGTCAGCTGCATGGCCGGGTCGTGGCGGTGTTTGGATGGTGGGCATGAGCGCTGAGATCACGGGTGTGTACAAGCGGCTGCTGGATGCGTGGAACGGCGGGGATGCCGAGGCGGCCGCGGCGCTGTTCGCGGATGATGCACTGGTGGTCGGGTTCGACGGGGGTCACATCGGCGGGGTCGAGGTCCCGGCGGGCGGCACCTACGTGGCCAAGATCCGGCGTGTCTGGGACGGCCGCATGGTGCACGCGATCGTGGGGGTGGTGCCGCCCGGTTCGTATGACCTGGACCCGGCGTTGAACGCCGTTCACACGGTCGTGGTGGAGGACGGGAAGATCGTGTTGTTTCAGAGCACGCCGGCGAAGTACATGGCCCGTCCGGACCTCGCCGCCTCGCACAACGCCGAGCTGACGCCGCTGCTGCTTACCGGCGACACCCTCGGGTAGCTGATCAAGGGTGCAGAAGCTCCCACTGCGGGTCGAACGGTAGGGCGGCCAGGCCTGCGATGGCCTGGGGTGGGAAGTCGGGCCAGGAGTCGCGGCGGGTGTCGTGGCGGCGATTGAGGTGGCGGTCCAGGAACATTTGGGTACGCCGGAGCCCGTCGACCCCCGCAGCGGCGTCGATTTCCCCCGCGGCGATCGCGTCGCCGTACTCGTCAAGATCGAGGATGCGGTACGGGTGGTCGGGCGGCCCCACGATGACGTCGATCCAGTCGTCGTCGACGTGCACCGTGTGGCCGTTGTCGACGATGCGGACGAGGTCGCAGTACCACCAGCCGCGTTGCTGGTCCGGGAAGATGACCGGCTGGTTGATCTGGAATCCGGTGTCGAGCAGGATGAAACTGCGCTGGAGCTTCTCCTCGCCGTGCCACGGGAAGCCCCAGTCGTAGGCGATCGCCGCGCCGTGGCGGTGGCCCGCGGCTCGGATGGCGCCGTCACGGATGACGGTTACGGGCGTGGCCATCAGTCGCGGAGGCCTGCCCGTTTGAGGATGTCGACGATCACCGCGGCCTTGCTGCTGACGTAGTTGGCCATCGAGAGCGGGTGGGCCGCTGCGGCCTCGTACTTCTGGGCTGCGTAGCGGTCGCGGTCGGCCGGGTGGGTGCGGAGCCAGTCGCGCAGGATGAGGTGGCGCAGGTATTCGTCGCAGTCGGGCCCGAAGACGTGCAGGTTGACGTCGTGGGGGTCGGTCCACAGGCAGCGGTGCTCGTACCATTGGGGCTCGCGGGTGCGCAGGGTGTAGCCGGCCGTGGCCAGAGCGGGGACGTAGGCGCTCTCGTCGGCGGGGTCGGCGACGATCAAGTCGATGTCCAGGCGGTCCTTGGCGGGCAGGCCCGGCACCGCGGTGGAGCCGACGTGGTCCAGCGCGATGACCGGTCGCCCAGCGCGGCCCGGATGCGGATCTCTTCCCGGGCGTAGCGGTGCGGCCACTTCGGGTCGTACGGGCTGACTGTGATCGGTTGGGCCACCTCGGGTGAGCGATCCCCGACCGTGCGCAGCTTCATCTGTTCGGGGGTGAGCGGCGCTGCGGGCGCCGGCAGTGGTGGAACGCGCATTGTCAGCGCATCCGGACCAGGGCGCCACGGAGGCGGTCCTGGGTGCGGCGGCGGTTTTCGTTGGTGGCGCCCAGGAAGAGCAGGACGATGCCGACCGGGACCAGGACCAGCCAGGGGCCGACCAGGGTGGTGGCGAAGTGGATGGTGGCGATGGCGGTTACCGCTGCGCCGATCACCACCGGGGCCTGCTGCTGGAGGCGGGAGCCGATGATCAGGCAGGCGACGCCGCCGAGCAGGAGCAGGAGTTCGCGCAGGTCGCCGGCGTCGGTGGCGATGACCAGGCCGGTGGTCGGGACAAAGGCCGCGAGCAGAGCCGGACCGTACGCCGACCAGCTGCTGAGGTCGGGGCGGCGGCGGGCCTCCAGCACACCGACCAGCAGGGCGAGCGCCGCGAACGGGAGGGTGTAGGCCTCGGGGAGGGCCACGTCGGCGAGGGCTACGAAGAGCCAGATGCCGATGATCTCGAAGCCGACCGCCAGCCAGAACAGGTTGCGGCGCTGGGCTGCGGAGCGGCCGGGGCGAGTCGCTGCCAGGCCGAGGACCGCGCCCCAGGCTGCCAGCAGGGCGGCGAGGTGGGCGGGGGAGTTGTAGGCGAGAGCGCCCGCGATCAGGGCGGAGGCGTAGCCGCTCCACTCGACCGTGGCCGCCTCGAGGCGGTACTCGGGCAGGCCGAGGCGGGGCAGCGTGGCCTCGAGGATCAGCAGGGCCGCGCCGACCGCGAGGACGCCGAAAGCCGCCCACTCGGGGGGCACACCGGCGACGAGGGCGACGGTTAGCACGAAGAACTGGCCCATCACCGCGGTGAAGACCCAGCCCAGGATGCGGGCCTGGCGGCTGCGCCCGGCGATCGCACCGACCAGGCCGACGCCGACCGCGGCACCGAGGGTGAACAGGGTCAGCTGTGGGGTGGCGAGGCTGCCGGCGAGACCGGCACCGCCCGCGAGCAGGCCGATGACGAAGACGATGTTGCGGGTCGTTCGCAGCATCGCGGCGTGGGTGGCGGCCGGGGGCGGGGTCAGCGCCAGGCCCAGCATGGAGATGGTGAACACGACCAGGGCCGCCGATGTCGCCGCCGGCCACGCCGCGTGCAGGGCGACGGGCGCGATCAGCAACGTGATGGCAAGCCCCGGCAGGATCACCGGCACGGCCTCGGCCGGTCGGGCGCCGAAGCCCAGCGCGGCGAGTGCGGCGGCCACCGTGAGGAGCACGGCGGCGAGCACGCTGGTGCCGTCGACGCTGCCGGACGCCGGGTTGGTGAGCGCGTCGACGGGTCCGGCCCATACCGCGTTGAGCTGCTGGAACGGGTCGAAGAGGGCGGCGCGCAACGCGGGTGCGATGGAGAGCAGGGCGAGCAGCGTCGGCAGGGCGGCCACCCAGACGGCGCCGGTGGCCGGATCGACCATCCAGCGTTCGCGCAGGCCGCTCGGCCGGATCGTGGCCCAGCGGGAGCGGCCGTAACGGGTGGTGAAGCCGGGCTCGGGGCGGGGGGCGGCGACGGTGATCCCCGGTGCGCGGACGGAGCCGCGCAGGAGCTCCGCGATCACGCCGATCAGGGCGGCGGCCGCGGCGTACAGGGCGGTGGGGTAGTCGCTGGGGATCGAGGCGATGGCGGTGACCGTGGCACCGCCGACCAGGCCGGCCGTGGCCCAGGGGAGGTATTGCGGCACCCAGGTGGCGACGAGCGCGAGCAGGGCCAGCATGAGGCTGGATCCGGCGACCGCGGCGATGAGCACGACCTGCGCGGTCTGGCCCTGGTTGGCGGCCGCGGCGGCGAGCACTCCGGGCGCCGCGAGCAGCGCACCCATCGTGCCCGCGCCGCCGATCTGGGCGCGGTGCCGGGGCATGCCGGTGTCGTCGAGGGAGATCGCCACACCGTCCTCGGTGCGGGCCCGCTCGATCCATTCCTCGCGGCGTTCCGGGGTCAGGTCGGCGCGGGACAGCCAGGCGACCAGCGCGCCGGTGAGGACGATGAAACCCAGCGCCAGCGCCGTCGACCAGGGCCGCACGAGGCCCGCACCGGCGGCGTGCAGGGAGACCACGGCGGCGACCCCGGCCCGGGACACGGCGGCGACCGGGTCGGTGGCGGCGATGGCGGCCATCCCGAACGCGAGCGCGACCGCGCCACCGATGAGCAGCGGCGACCACCAGGGCAGCCCGAACGCGGCGGGTGCACCGATCGTGGCCAGGGCGGCCGCGCCACCGCTGATGTAGTGCTTCCACGGGCGGGGCAGTGCGAGCGCCGCGGCGATGGCGACGACGATCAGGGCGACCGGGGCCTGCCACGCGTTGCCGGCGACGTTGCCGGGGATGTTGCTGACGTCGGACGCCCAGATAGGGCCGGGGGCGGAGATGATCCGCAGGCCGAGCCCGAGCGCCTGCCACGCGGCGATGGCGGTGACGACCAGGCCGGCCAGGGCGAGGCCCCAGACCGGGCCGCGACGCCAGTCCTCGGGCAGTGCCCGCACGCCGAACCCGACGATGAGGACGACCACCGCGGCGACGGCCAGCGGCGCCGTGGGGAAGGCGAGCGCGGCGATCCGGGCCAGCGCCCCACAGATGGCGACCGTGGCCGCGGCGGCCGCGATGTCCGGGCCGTCGAGCATCCGGTCCGCGCGGCGTCCGTTGTCGAGCGACTTGGCGAAGAAGAGCAGCAGCGCGGCGGCCAGCAGCAGCGCGCCGACCCAGATGTCCGGCGCGGTCGAGCCCGGGGCGAACAGGGCGGCGGCGGCCATGGCGAGCGCGCCCAGGCCGGCGCCCGCGGTCATCGGGACGCTGACCTCGCGGCGGGCCACCTGGAAGACGGCCGCGTAGGTGAGGGTGCCGGCCACGGTGAGGAAGCCGAGCGCCAGCGCCGGCACGGTGACCGCTGCCGTCGGCGGGGGACCGCCACCGGGGTCCTTCATCGCGAGCACCGCGGTCACCACGGCACCCGGGATCGCGAGGGCGGCGGCTCCGGAGGCCCAGTCGCCGACGAGCCACGCGTACAGACGGATCGGGATCTGGCGGGCAGCGACCGCGACCATCACGCCCGCGCCCGCCAGAGCGGTCAGGACGGCCGCGGTGAGCCACGACGCGCTGAGGGCGGCGCCCGCGCCGAAGAGCCCGACGACACCCGCGACCGCGATGTGCGTGATGGCGACCCGGCGGGTCGGCGCGACCAGACCCACCGCACCGATCGCGATCGCGGCGATGACCAGGGGCCACGGCGCGGTGGACCAGGGCATGGCGAGCGACGACGGGAGGGACAGCGCGGTCAGCGCGACCCCGATGACCGCGCCTTCACGCCGGTATTCGGCCGGGAGTGCGAGCGCGGCGGCCAGGGTGAGCAGCAGCGCGCTGAACGCGAGCATCCATCCGTAGTCGCCCGCGGCCACGGCGATGCGGTCGGCGTAGGCGGCGGTGTCGGCGTTCCACACCGGGCGCGCGGCCCGCACCGGGGCGAAGGCGGCGCGCAACGCGTCGACGGCGATGAACAGGCCGATGACGGTGAGCGCGGCGGCGGACGCGAACTGCGGACCGCGACGCACCTCGTCGGGGAGCATGCCCACGATCGCACCGGTGAGCGCGACGGCCGCGGCCGCGGCGGCCAGGGTCCAGGCCGGGGTCGCCACGTCGGCGATCCGGGCGCAGACGAGGATGATCGCCAGGGTCACCACGGCGCCCGCGATGTTGCTGGCCAGGACATGGTCGACCATGCGGGCGGCCGCGGCGGCGGTCACCGCGGCGAGGATCAGGATCACGCCGGAGCGCAGCGCGTCGGGCACGGTGTCGGCGCCGAGCAGGCCACCGGTGCCGTAGAGCAGGGCGCCCGCCGCGGCGACCAGCAGCAGGACGTAGGTCACCTGCCGCAGGAAACCCGCCGTCGGTGGCGAGGAGGGCGCGGCGAGCGGCACCGACCCGGCCGCGGGTGCCCCAGCAGGGCGCGGGCCGGGGAAGATGCGGGTGGGCAGCCAGCGCGGCCGCCGCCGGCCACTCATCCCGCTGATGATCAGATCTGGCTCTTCGGGCTGCGTCTCCGGGCGTGCCGGCGTGTCGAACAGCGCGTCGTCGAAGTCCTGCTCGCCGAGGGCGCGGGCGTCGGCCTCGTCCGCGCGGTCCGCGGCGGTTGGCCGCCCGACCGGCCAGCGCGGCAGCAGCCGGCCCTGCCGGATGACGGTCGTGAGCAGGAAAAGATCGATGACCGCGGTCACGGTGAGTGCGCCGGCCCAGCCCGCAGGGCTTTCAATGATGGGGTACGCGAGGAGCGGCGCGACAGGCTGAACGGCCACCACGGTTGCGTACCTGGGCACGGCGAGTTTCGTCGCACCCGCGTACACAAAGCTGGCCGCCGCCGTGATGAGCAGGGTGACCCCGAGGAAGACCGGCCCGGGCACCGCGTCGCCGCCGAAAACCGCGTTGCCGTGCAGCGCGAACAGCGTCATCGGGAGCAGGATCAGGCCGACCGCGGCCAGGGTCTCGCCGGTGGAGGTCAGTCCGCGCCGGGCGATGGCCGGGGCGGCGACGAGGGCGACGGCGGTGAACAGCGCGAGGATCAGCGCCCGGCCGACGGCATTGGTGGCGGCACCGGCGAAGACCACCGCGGCGACGCCCAGGACCAGCGCGCTGACGCCGAGCAGGATGTTCTGCACCCACTGCGACGACGTCTCCGGCGCGTGCCCAGGGAGCGGCTCGGGCTGCAGGGGAGCGACCCGGGGCGGCCTCGTCCGGCGTGGCGCACCCGGAGGCGGCGGCGGGGGAGGGGCGGTCTGCGACCTCGCCTGCGGAGGGGGCGGCGGCTCCTCCGTGGGCGGCGGGTCGTCGACCAGCACGGTGGCGCCGTCGGTCATGACCCCGGGCTTGCCGGCGGGCGGTGGCGGACCCTCGGTCTCCGCCACCCGCCGGCGCGAGCGACGGGTCGAGGTGGCCCGCTTCTTCTGCTGGTTGGCGTGGGCCAGGATGTCGCGCTGGAACTGGGCAGCCTGAATTTTGCTCGCGATGTTGGAGCGCTCCTTGGCCGCCGCCATGTCCTGGATCTTCAGCTCCGCGATGGACGCCTCGATCCGGCCCAGCTCCTCGTCGTAGCCTTCTTCCGGCTTCTGCGCCTGAGCCACGGCACTCCCCTCGCCCCGAGATGCCCTTCCGACATCTCATTAGAACAGTCTCCACAGGGGGGAGATCAATGGAAACGGCCGCGAACCCGACAGGTTCGCGGCCGGGGCCGGAAAACGGTCAGTCTCTAGAGGGCTGGCGCGGGCCGGCCCATTCCGCGATACTCCCAGCCCGCGCGGGCCCACAGGACCGCGTCCAGGCAGTTCTTGCCGTCGATGACCCGCTTGCCGGAGGCGAGGGCGGCGAGTGCGTTCGGGTCCGCATTGCGGAATTCAGCCCACTCTGTGAGTACGCACACCAGCTCGGCGCCGGCGACCGCGTCGTTCATCGAGCTCTCGTACGCGAGCCCGGGCTGGACGGCGCGCGCGTTCTCCATGCCCTGGGGGTCGTAGACGCGTACGTCGGCACCGGCCTTGGCGAGGCTGGCGGCGACGGCGAGTGCGGGCGCGTCGCGTACATCATCGGAATTGGGCTTGAAGGCCGCACCCAGCACCGCGATCCGGGTCCCGGAAAGATCGGGGCCGGCCGGCCCGGCAGGGCGGTCGAGCAGCTCGGCGGCGAGGTGGATCACCCGGCTGCGACGACGCAGGTTGATCAGGTCGACCTCGTGCAGGAACCGCAGCGCCTCGCCCGCGCCCAGCTCCTGGGCCCGCGCCTGGAACGCGCGGATGTCCTTCGGCAGGCAGCCGCCACCAAAACCGACCCCGGCCTGCAGGAACCTGTTGCCGATCCGCGGGTCGTAGCCGATCGCCTTGGCGAGCTGGGTGACGTCACCCCCGGCGACCTCGCAGACCTCGGCCATCGCGTTGATGAAGCTGATCTTCGTGGCCAGGAACGCGTTCGCCGCGACCTTCACCAGCTCGGCGGTCGCGAAGTCCGTCACCACCAGCGGGACCTCGCGCTCCTCGCTCGCGGCCAGGTCGAAGACGCCCTTGTGCGCCGCGTAGAGCATGCCGTTGGCCCAGTCGCTCTTGACGCCGACGACGATCCGGTTGGGCCGCAGCACGTCCTCGACCGCGAACCCCTCCTGCAGGAACTCCGGCGACCACGCGACCTCGATGCCGAGCTCGGCGGGCACGTGCTTCGCGACGAGCTGCTCCACCCATTCGGCCGTTCCGACCGGGACCGTCGACTTCCCGACAATCAGGGCGCGGCGCTTCAGGTGACGGGCAAGATTGGTGACAGAGGCTTCTACGTACGCGAGGTCGGCGCCCATGCCGTCCCCACGCTGCGGGGTCCCGACGCAGATGAAGTGCACGTCCGCGTGCTCAGCGACCTCTTCGTAGGAGGTGGTGAAGCGCAGCCGGCCCGACGCCAGGTTGGCCTGCAGCAGCGTGTCGAGCCCGGGCTCGTGGAAGGGCACCTGTCCCGCGGACAGCTTCCCGATCTTCGCGGCGTCGATGTCGAAGCCGAGCACCTCATACCCGAGTTCCGCGAAACAGATCGCATACGTCGCGCCGAGGTATCCGGTCCCCAGGAACGCGAGCCGAGGTCGCGCGGCGCCGGAAGGCACCTCGATCTCGGAGAACACGGGCACTGACGGCGTCGTCGGGTACGGAATGGTCACGCTGTCAACTCCAGTCAGCCGGGGCACTCACCATCGCACGGCGTCGACCTTGCCCTTCGATCGCCGTCCGCGCCGAAGGATAGTGCGAGTACCCTACGCATCGGTAACATAGCGAGCGTTAAGGTGCGCCGCGTCTTGGGAAGGGCGAGTCATGTCTGATTTCGACGTGTATCAGCTGCCGGAGGACCACGAGACCATCCGAGCCGCGGTCCGAGAGGTCTGCGACGCCCGCGTGGCGCCCAACGCGGCAGAAGCGGACGAGAACGCGGAATTCCCCAAGGCCTCGTACGACGCCCTGCGCGCCTCCGACTTCCACGCCCCGCACATCCCGGCCGAATACGGCGGAGCCGGCGCGGACGCCCTGGCCACCGCGATCGTCATCGAGGAAGTCGCCCGGGCCTGCGCCAGCTCCTCACTGATCCCGGCCGTGAACAAGCTCGGCACGATGCCGCTGATCCTGGCCGGTTCCGAGTCGCTGAAGCAGCGCTACCTCACCCCCGTGGCGGCCGGCGAGGCGATGTTCTCCTACTGCCTCTCCGAGCCCGAAGCGGGCAGCGACGCCGCCTCGATGACCACCCGCGCGGTCCGCGACGGCGACTTCTGGGTCCTCAACGGCGTCAAGCGCTGGATCACCAACGCGGGCGTCTCGGAGTACTACACCGTCTTCGCCGTCACCGACCCGACCGCCCGGTCGCGCGGCATCACGGCCTTCGTCGTCGAGAAATCGGACGAGGGCGTGACCTTCGGCGCCCCCGAGAAGAAACTGGGCATCAAGGGCAGCCCCACCTGCGAGGTCTACTTCGACAACGTACGCATCCCCGCCGACCGCATGATCGGCGACGAAGGCACGGGCTTCGCGACGGCCATGAAGACGCTCGACCACACCCGCGTCACCATCGCCGCCCAGGCCATCGGCATCGCCCAGGGCGCCCTCGACTTCGCCAAGGGCTACATCCAGGAACGCAAGCAGTTCGGCAAAGCCATCGCCGACTTCCAGGGCATCCAATTCATGCTCGCCGACATGGGCATGAAGCTCGAGGCCGCCCGCCAGCTCACCTACGTCGCCGCCGGCAAGAGCGAACGAGGCGACGCCGACCTCACCTTCTTCGGCGCAGCAGCGAAATGCTTCGCCTCCGACGCCGCCATGGAAATCACCACCGACGCGGTCCAGCTGCTGGGCGGCTACGGCTACACCCGCGACTACCCGGTCGAACGCATGATGCGAGACGCCAAAATCACCCAGATCTATGAGGGTACGAACCAGGTCCAGCGCATCGTCATGGCCCGCCAGATGCTCAAGGGCTAGCCCGTTTTCAGGGCGCGGGCGTCGTATTTGGTGCGAGCGTCGTCGATGCGCGCTGAGTTCTCGAATGCCCACTCCACCATGGGCAGGGCGGTCGCGCAGAGCGTCGCGCCCATCGGGGTGAGTTCGTAGCTGACGTGTGGCGGCATGACTTGGTGAATGGTGCGGGTCAGGATGCCCTGGCGCTCGAGGTTGCGCAGGGTCACGGTGAGCATGCGCTGGCTGACGCCGTCGATGGCCCGTTTGAGTTCGGTGAAGCGGCGCGGCCCGTGTCTGAGATTGCAGACCACCAGCAGTGACCACTTGTCGCCGACCATGCCGAGGATGGCGTGGATCCGGGACGAGTCCGTCGGCGCGGGGTGTGGCCCGGTGTTCGTCCCGGTCATCGTTACCTCCTGGGAACCATGGCACCCAAATGTGCCTTATTGCCGTGCTCGGGGTTGATGCGCGACGCTGATCCGGTTCCCATCAGGAACCAAGGTACGAATGGTAACCGGTTTCACAACAGGAGTCTCGATGCGCTCAATTCAGATCACGGCCCTCACCGGGCCGGCCTCGTTGGAGCTCGTCGACGTCGAGGAGCCGAGCGATACCGAGTCGGTCATCATCGACGTATACGTCGCCGGCGTGAGCTTCCCCGAGGTTCTGCAAAGCAACGGCGAGTACCACGTCCACCACACGCTGCCGTTCATTCCGGGCACCGAAGTCGCTGGAATCGTACGATCCGCTCCCTCGGGCAGCGGCCTGACCGCGGGTCAGCGGGTCGCGGCCTTCCCGGGAATCGGGGGGTACGCCGAAACCGTGGCTGTGCTCCCGGCGGCGGTCTTCCCCCTGCCCGACGAGGTGTCCTTCCACGCGGGTGCGGCGCTGCCCATGAACTACGGGACCATGCACTTCGCTCTGGTACGCCGTGGTCAGCTGAAACCGGGCGACACTGTCCTGGTGCACGGCGCGGCCGGCGGCGTCGGCACCGCCGCTGTCCAACTCGCCTCCGCGCTCGGAGCCAAGGTGATCGCGGTCGTGTCCGGATCTGACAAGGTCGACACGGCGCGGGCAGCCGGCGCCGCCGAGGTCGTTCTGGCGGACGGCTTCGCCAAGGCGGTGCGGGAGATCACCGGGGATCGAGGCGTTGACATCATCGTCGACCCGGTCGGAGGCGACCGGTTCGCCGACTCACTGAACAGTCTCGCCCCCGAGGGCCGCCTTCTGGTCATCGGCTTCACCGGCGGCGAGATCCCGCAGGTCCGGGTCGACAGCCTGATGTACAACAACGTCAACGTGCTGGGAGTCGGCTGGGGTGCGTTCTGGCGGACCCGGCCATCCTTCCTCCAGGAGCAGTGGGCCGATCTTTTGCCACTGCTGAAGGCTGGCAAGCTACAGCCGGTGCTCGGGCAACGCTTCGCTCTCGAGCAGGCCTCGCAGGCTCTCGTCGAACTCGACCAGCGCCGCGCCCGGGGCAAGCTGCTCCTGGACGTTCGGTAAGCCTCTCGGCCCGCACCAGCTACGGCGCGTCGTGGTTCGGCAGTCGCTGCGTGATTCCGTCGAAAAGGGATCCGAGTTGGGCGCCGACGTCGCGGCCGAAGTCGGTCAGTCCGTACGTGACCTGGGGTGGGGTTGTGGGCTCGACCTTTCGCCAGATCAGGTCGTCCTGGAGCAGGGTGCGCAACGTCTGGGTGAGCATCTTCTCGCTCATGCCGCTGATGCTCTCGCGCAGCTCGTAGAACCGCAGGTCGCCGTGGCGCAGGGAGATCAGCACCCAGATTCCCCACCGGCTGGTCACATGGTCGACCACGTCGCGCGCCGGGCAGTCGGTGTTGAGCACCTCATAGCGGGCGCCCTCGACGGCCGGTTTGAACTGCCAGCCTCCCGCCATGGCAGGAGCTTACCCCGAGGTATGTACTTACCGGTGGTGAGCAGCGCTCCCTAACGTCGTGATCAGCAAAGCGACGCGAAGGAGCTGAACATGATCGTGGTGACCGGAGCTACCGGGAACATCGGCCGGCCGTTGACGCGGGCCCTCATCGACGCCGGCGAGCAGGTGACGACGCTGTCACGAAACGCGGTGCAGCCATCTGACGGCGTACGCCATGTGGTGGCTGATCTTGCCGATCCCGCCGGTCTCGAGCCCGCACTGGCCGGAGCGAAGGCGATGTTCCTGCTGCTCTCCGGCGCTCTGCACGGCGCCGAAGCCCGGCCCGCCGAGGTGATTGCCCAGGCTGCGGCCAGCGGGGTCCGTAAGGTCGTCCTGCTCTCCACACTCGGCGTCGTGACCAGGCCGTTCGGGACGACGCGGATCAAGATGCGCGAACTGGAAGACACCCTGCGGACGTCCGGTATGGACTGGACCGTGCTCCGGCCGGGCGGCTTCGACTCCAACGCGCTGTGGTGGGCGGGATCCGTACGCGAGCAGCAAACCGTCGCGGCGCCCTTCGGTGATGTCGGGGTGCCGATCGTCGACCCCGCAGACATCGCCGAGGTCGCTGCGGCCTGCCTGACCGACGACCGGCACAGCGGCGGCGTCTACGAGCTGACCGGCCCGGCCGTCATCACACCGCGCCAGCAGACCGGGGCGATCGCCGCCGCCCTCGGTCTGCCGGTACGGTTCCATGAGCTCACCCGGGCCGAGGCCCTGGCCGCGATGACCCACGCGATGCCGGCCGAGCTGGCCAACGACACCCTGGACATCCTCGGCTCACCCACCCCCGCCGAGCTGCGCGTCAGCCCGGACATCCAACAGATCCTCGGGCGGGCTCCGCGTACGTTCGCCGACTGGACCGCCCGCAACATCGCCGCGTTCCGCCCCTGACCGCCTGGCGATCTGCAGCTCGTCCTCCTCAGAGGCTTCAGACGACGGTGGCGCAGATCGCGAACGCCGTCACCGTTCCCAGGCCGGAGTTGGACGCGGTCCATGCGGTCTGCGACGAGGGGTAACTCGCACTGAGCTGGCCGCCGCCGGCGACGCTGCCGCCGCCGCCCAGGACCTTCCTCCCCGCCGGGCAGGAGGCTACGGAGCTGCTGTTGCTTGCGGTGCCCGTCACCAGCGAGTAGCCGCTCACCCCATCGGCGCCGGCGGGGCCCTGGGCACCTGTCGCGCCGGTGGGGCCCTGCGCGCCCGTTGCGCCGGTGTCACCTTTGGCGCCGGTTGTGCCCTGTGCACCTGTGGCGCCGGTCGATCCGGCCGGGCCCTGAGGCCCCGCTACGCCTGTGGTGCCGGTCGCACCTTGGGGGCCGGTGGCACCGGTTGTCCCTGTCGTGCCTTGAGGGCCGGTTGCTCCGGTCGTTCCGGTTGCGCCTTGGGCGCCGGTCGGACCTTGCGGACCTGTTGTTCCGGCTGCTCCGGTAGCGCCCGTTGCGCCTTGAGAACCTGTCGCTCCGGTCGCACCCTGAGCGCCGGTTGCACCCTGAGCGCCGGCCGGCCCCTGGGCTCCGGTCGCGCCTTGCGGGCCTGTCGCGCCGACGTCACCCGCGAGGCCGGTCGCACCCTGGGGGCCTGTTGTCCCGGTCGCGCCGGTCGCACCCTGGGGACCTGTCGCTCCCTCCGGTCCGATCACGCCCTGCGGACCCGTCGCGCCGGTGTCTCCGGGAAGACCCTGCTGGCCCTGCGGCCCCATCGGACCCTGCGGGCCGATCGCGCCCTGCGCACCGACCAGGCTTGCGAGGAACTCGGTCACGGTGCCACTGGCATTGCCGTTCAACGCCCGCCACGTATCAAAGGCCGAGTCGCCGGTTGCGCCTTGCGCGCCCGTTGCTCCCTGTGCGCCGATCAGTGATGTCAGGAAGTCGTCGAGAGTGCCGGTGTTGGTGTCACTCCACAGGTCGTACGCGGACCTGCCGTCGAAACCCCGTGGACCGACCAACGAGTCGAGGAACTCGTCCACTGTGCCGGCGTGCCCGTTCGCCAGCCATAGTTGGTAGGCCGAGAATCCTTGAGCTCCCTGTGCGCCGATCAGGGAAGTGAGGAAATCGCCGACCGTGCCGCTGTTGCCCTCCTGCAGCCACAACGCGAACGCCGACAGCCCATCGGCCCCGGTCGCCCCGGCCACTCCGGTCGCACCCTGAGCCCCGGTCGCCCCGTCAGCTCCCGCAGCGCCTGTAGCGCCTATTGCGCCGTCAGCTCCCGCAGCGCCGGTCGAGCCTGTTGCG
>NZ_BOMN01000126.1 GCF_016862215.1 Winogradskya humida | reverse complement strand
CCAACCGAGCCTGTCGCGCCAACCGCGCCAACCGCGCCAACCGCGCCCGTCGCGCCTGTTGCACCCGTTGAGCCGACTCCGCCGGTTGCACCGGCTGCACCGGCTGCGCCCGTCAAACCGGTAGCTCCGGTAGCTCCAGTCGCACCCTTGACTCCGGCCGGCCCGATGGGACCGATAAACCCCTGCGCACCGGTCAGTCCTGTCAAGCCCCTGGCCCCTGGCAGCCCCGGCGTACCCGGCAGCCCGACAAGCCCTTGCGGACCTAGGGGCCCGACCGCGCCCCTGGGCCCTGCCGGACCTACCGGACCCATCGGCCCGGTGGCGCCTCGGGGGCCTACCGGACCCATCGGCCCAGCCGGCCCAGTGGTACCGAGGAGGCCTTGAATCCCGGCCACGCCTCGCAACCCGCGCGCGACGTCGCCATCGTTCGGATCGGATTGCGTCTGCGGGTTGATCCGATACCAGGAGATCAGCGTGCCGTCCGTGCACCGGCGCCCATGGGCGTAATCGATGACGCTCACGACACCGGTCGACTTTTTGACGCACGCGTAGATCACCGTCGTCGCCGCGGAGGTTGTCCCGGCCTCGGCAGAGCCGGGCGAACTGAGCACCAGCGCCGCAGCCGTGGCGGCGCCGAACCCGGTGCGCATTATGGAGATGTTCATCGAGATCCAGCCTTTGATCGGGGGGTAGGCTAGGGATAGTCATTTCAAGTTATTTGCCCCGACTTGCGACCTGGTCATCCTTCGGTAGTCATCAGGTTGCCGAGCGTGAATCCATCAGGCGCGCCGCACTGGGTCCGGTCGCCCTTGAGCGGCCGGCGGGCCACGACGATTCGCTGGGACTACCGACAGCGACAACAGGCGGCGGGGTCGCGCAGCTCGGCGTGACCGTCCTCGACCCGGCGTCAAGAAGAGCGTGTAGTGCAATAGCGATCAAGGCCCCACGATGAGCTGGGCCTGCACGTCCCGGGGGACCCGCACGCCGCGCGACCGTACGTTGGGATGAACCGGGCGGCGAGTGGGTCGGAGCAGGCGGGCGTTACCGCGACCAACTGCCTGGTCCGTCGGGGTGAGAAGGAGCGGGCGGCGCCGGGGAAGCCCGCGCTGACCCGGGGTGACGGCGATGCCGAGGCCGGCCGCGGCGAGCTGTGGGCCGTGCTGATCCTCTATCTGGGCGTGGACGCGTGGGGCTTCGGGTTCGGCGTCGTCTCCATCGCGTGGACCGCCGTCGTGATCATGATCCCCGCAGCGATCGCGACCATCGCCGGCAAGCGGCACGCATTTCCGCAGTGGCCCGCAAACTCCCCTTCGCAGGAGTTCGACGAACCCGACGCCCAGCGGCCGAGTCGAAGCTCAAGACTAGATATATTCACGTTTGCCCCTGATTGTGGGCCTCGCTCCGCGACGATGCAGGGGTCCAATCGTTTTGAGGGGTCCGGGGGCAGACGTGCGTGGGGTTCGTTTTCTGCTGAGCGGTGGTATCGCCGGAGCGGTTCTGGCGGCTTCTTTCCTCGTCCCGGGGGCGGCTGCGGCCGAACCGAAGGGGCCGCCGAGCGACACGCCACCACCCGTGGTGACCTTGAACGACCCCGCTCAGCAGTTCGCGGCGCGGAGCACGCTGAAGAACCTGGTCTCGGTGGCGAGCGTGTCGGCCGACGCCAGTCTTGCCTCGCTGGGTGTCGGCTCGGCCGGCAGCGTCTCCGCCCTCGCGCCGGGCTTCTCGGCGGCCAACCACTACTACCAGATCATCACCGATGATCCAGCGTTCACGCTCACCCCGGTCGCCACAGACTCGCAGGCCTCGGTGGAGGTACGGCTCGAGGGCGCGCTGAAAACCGCTGATTCCGGGGGTACGGTCGCCCTGCCGCTGAGCCGGGGGCGGAACGACGTGACGATCAAGGTCACGGCTGCCGACACCAGCACCACGGACACCTTCCATCTCGCGGTCTGGTTCAACGTCGCGCCCGAGGCCAAGGTCGTCGGCATCACCAACACCGATCCGACGGTGTTCGGCGGTTCCCGCTCCACCGTGACGTTGCGGGACGGCACGTTCCCCAGCGGCGGCGGCTGCTACGACCTTCAGGTCGAGGTGACGAGCGGGTACACGAGGGTCATGAGCAACCGGCTCGACCCGGACACCGGGCTCACCCAGGTCGTGGTGGAACTGCCCCCCACGGCCGGGCACAAACCGGGACAGGCGGACCTGAAGCTCAGCACGTACTGCAGCGTCGGCAACTTCTACGGCATGGAGAGCCGGACGACCGTCTCCAACGCGTACACCTACAGCGACGACTTCCAGATCACCAGCGCGGACATCCCCGACCCGGTCACCTCGGGTTCCCTGTTCGTCCTGCGCGGGCGCGGTGTGGTCAGCCCGGCCGACGTGGCGTACTGGATCCAGGACTCGCAGGGGCGGATCATCGACGACGTCTACTGGTGGGGCTGGACCGGGGACGACAACGCGCAGATCTACGTCGAGTACCCCGACGGCGGCGAGGAGTTCGGAGGCAGCGGCCCGCGGACCCTGTACGCGGGAAACTGCCCGGAGAGCGGTGACGAGTACGGTCCTGACTGCGTACCCATCTGGTCCAGGAGCATCAACTGGCTCGCGCCGGCTCCCTCTGATCTGTCGTTCTCGCCCTCGTCCGGCCCGATCGCGGGCGGTACCAAGATCCGTCTGAAGGGCCGGTTCCTGGTCTCCGGCGAGGACCGGGCCACCATCAAGGTCGGCGGTCAGGACGTTCCGGACTACGAGATCGTGCAGGAGGGCTGGGACGGCGACACCTTCGCGCAGTACCTCCAGGATTACGACATCATCGAGTTCCCCGCTCCGGCGGCTCCGGGTCCCGGCCCGGTCAAGATCACTGCGACGAACCCTTACGGTTCCGGGACGACAGCCGCAAGCTTCACGTACGCGTCCCGCCCCGGCATCACCTCGATCAGCCCCGCCACCGTGGCGAATTCCGGTGGCTCGGTCATCACCGTCCAGGGCACCGACTTCGGGGTGAGCGGCCGTCCGACGGTCATCATCGGCGGGGTCAAGTCGCCGCTGGTCACCAGGCTGAGCAACACCAAGCTGACCGCCGTCGTCCCCGCGGCCACGGCGACCACCGGTCCGGTCGGGTTGCAGGTCTCCTCCGCCCAGGGCGGCGGGATCTCCGACTCCACCACGCTGACCCTCGTGGCTCCGAGTGCCGCGCCCGTCATCTCCCAGGTCAGCCCGGCCAGCGCCAAGATCGGTGACGAGGTCACGGTCACCGGGAGCGGATTCGGGGCGACCGGGACCGCCGGCGTCAGCGTCGACGGTGTGTGGGCCCGGGTGACCTCGTCGAGCGCCACCTCCCTGACCTTCGAGGTTCCCGCCGTCGACACGACCGGAGTCAAGGATCTCGTCGTCGGCGCCGTCACCGGTGCCGCGACCAGGGCCGGCGGGATCACCGTCCTGCCCGAGAACGGGATCACCTCCGTCTCGCCCGGTGTCATCGCGTCGTACGCCACGGGCAACACCGCGAAGATCACCATCACCGGTTCGGGGTTCGGCACCGGCGGCACCGTCAAGGTGGGCACCGCAGCGGCCGTCTCCTACACCGCGACCAGCAACGGCACGGTGATCAGTGGCGTCTCCGTGCCCACGACCTCGGCGGGTTCGCAGGCGGTCGTCGTGACGCCGAATGGCAGCTCGACCGCGCTGCGCGGCTCCGTCCGGGTCACCGGCCCGGCGGTCACCTATGTGGGACCGGATCCGTACAACGCGGCCTTCCTGCCGCCGGACCCGGATGAGTACCGCGGCGGCCTGATCCTGCACGGCACCACCGCCGGCGGCATGAAGGTCCGGGTCCAGGGCAGCGGCTTCGGGCCCAGCGGAACCGTGAAGGTCGGCAGCACGACGGTGACGCCACTGTCCTGGTCGGACACCGCGATCGTCTTCACCGCCCCGGCGCAACCGGTCGGCTCGGCTTCGATCACGGTCACCCCCGCGGGAGCCACCCTGTCGGCCACGTACGCGAACGCCCTGCGGTACACCGCGAGCCTGGGCCTGCCGACGATCGACCGCATCGCCTCGACCACCGATCTCAGCCACAACTTCCGGAACGAGTTCGACCCCGTCGCCGACCTCAACGACGGGTTCACGCTCACCGGCACCAACCTGACCGGCACGGCTCCGGCGAGCACCCGCGTCATCGTCGAGGACCAGGGCGGTGGGAACGACGTGACGCTCACGCCGTCCGCCATCACCGACACGTCGCTGACGTTCTCCGCGCCGCGCGGCTTCTCGAGCGGTGGCTGGAAGCGGGTCACGGTCGTCACCGATGCCGGCCGGGCGTACACGACGACGGGCATCTACTACCTGTACGCCGGTGTCACCCTGACGCGCAGCCCGGACTTCGGAAGTTGCCTGCGGACCACGCAACAGGCCACGGGCAACGTCACCCAGACGCCCGCGGTCGTGACGATCGTGAACTCCGGTGGCCTTTTCGGGCCGGCCGGCACCGTATCGATCGACGGCGTGACCATCGTCCCGACCAGCTACTCCGACGGGCAGGTCGTCGTCGACCTGGCCGCCCTGCCGGCCGAACTGAGCAATCCCTGGGGCTCCAAGACCTTCGTCATCACGCCGGCCGACTCCAGCAAGCCGGTGCAACGGGTCGGGTTCCTCTGCGCGCTCGCCCCATCGGTGACCACCACCGCGAACGGGTCGGCGAATCAGCTGACGATCCCCGCGGGCCAGTCGTACACGCTCGGCAACACCACGTCGGGCTTCATCGGCACCAACCCGTTCATCGTGACGGCCCCGAGCGGATACGAGTACGTGACGGCAGCGGCGTACGGTGCCAACGGCTTCAACACCGCAGTGACCGCAGGCGCCCCGGTGGCCGCCGGTGACTACTACGTCCGGGTCGCACGCGGCCGGGCGACCTACGCCGCGGAACGCTATCTGTGGCTCAGCGATCCCGCACCGGTCCGGGTGACCATCACGGGTACGCCCATCACGCTCACCCCGATGTCCGCCCATGGCGCCTCGTTCACCTACCAGGGCCAGCTCAGGGACGGCACCGACTTCACCGTCACGCCCAGCTCCACCACGGACCCGATCACCAAGGTCGTCTGGGAGTACCGCAACTCCACCTGCGACCAGCGGCCCCTGACCGACGGCTGGACCGAGGGCCTGCCGGGCAACGTGGCGCTGGCCGACCCGAACTGTGGCGGTGACGGTGTCTCGCAGGCGGCGTGGGATGTCCGGGTCAAATCCTTCGAGATGAAGACGTCGGGGACCGACCGCGGCATCTACTACGTCGCCGACAAGCCGATCACCCGGATCACCATCACCCCGCGAAACCTGACCATCGGCGCGGTCCGCGCGGACAAGGTCTACGACGGCACCGAGGCGGTCACGCTGGGCGAGCTGACGTTCACCGGCGCGGTGGACGGCGACTCGATCGCCCTCGTGGGCAACTCGGGCTCGGGGACGTTCGCGGACGCCACCCCGGGCATCAACAAGCCGGTGACCCTGGCGGACGACGTGGCGCTCGCCGGGTCGGCGAAGGCGAACTACGTCCTCACCAACCCCCGGCCGACCGTGACCGGCACCATCGCCAAGGCCGACGCGGTCCTCGCCCTGTCGGTCAGCCCCAAGTCGGTGCTGCTGTCCGAGAACACACCGGTGGAGGTCACCGCGACCGTCACGGACAAGCGCACCAACGCCGCGCCGAACCCCGACGCCAATCTCGCGGCGGTGGTCCTGACCTCGCAGACCCCGGACGTCTGCACCGTCGCCGGCACGACCGTCACCGCCCGTGGTGCCGGCACCTGTGTGATCACGGGCCGGCAGCCGGCGTCGGTCAACTACAACGTCGCGACCGCGTCCTCCGACCCGGCCGAGACGGTGGAGACCGTCGAGATCAGCGTGTTCGGCGCGCCGCAGACGATCTCGGTCATCGCCGACGACCTCACCGTCGCGGTGGGCGATGACATCTCGCCGACCGCGCAGATCACCGGCCTGTTCGACGGGGACGAGGTCTCCGGCATCGACTACGACTACTACCAGGGCAACCAGGTGCTCAACGGTGCGCCCACCGATCCCGGCACCTACAAGGTCGTGCCGCGCGGTGGTTCCCTGACCGCCGCCAACAACCAGGCATACAGCAACCCGAGCAGCTTCCAGTACGTCGCCGGCTCGCTGGTCATCACGCCCGTGCCGCCGGAGATCACCCGGATCTCCCCGTCGATCGGCAGCGTCTCCGGTGGCACCACGGTCACCATCACCGGCAACCGCCTCGACACCGTGCGTTCCGTCCGGATCGGTGACACCGTGCTGCGGATCCCGGACTTCCAGGTGAACGGGGACGGTACGAGCCTGACGTTCCGGACCCCGGCGGTGTCGTCGCCGGACGTCGTCGCGGTGACCCTCGTCGCGGGAACGGCGGAGGCGAGCGCGACCTACAGCTACATCGCCGACCCCACACCGATTCCCGACCCGCCTACGCCGGTCACGCCCACGCCCGCGCCGCCGTCGGCGCTGACCGCAGCACCGGTGGCCAGGGCCGGGACGTCGTCCATCAGCGTCTCCTGGCAGCCCGCCGCGGGGCAGGTGACCGGTTACACGGCGTACGCGTCACCGGGCCAGGCCACCTGCACGACAACGGCCCCGGCCACCTCGTGTGTCATCGGAGGGGTCGCCGGCACGAGCTACACGGTGACCGTCGTGGCTTCGGGCCCGGGCGGCGCGTCCGGACCGTCGCTGACGTCGAACGCCGTCGTGCCGACCGAGCCGGTGACGCCGCCGACCGTGCCGGCCGATGTGCCGCTGACCCTCACGACGGACAAGGGAAAGCTGTCCCTCGCGGTGCCGTCCCAGCAGATCATCGTCATCGGCACCGGTTTCGCGCCGTACTCGACGGCCACCGTGACGATCTACTCGACCCCGATCGAGCTGGGCCAGGTGACCACCGACGCCAACGGTGACTTCGCCGCACCGGTGACCGTGCCGGCCGGGCTCGCCGCCGGTGAGCACACGTTCCTCGCCGTCGGTGTCGACCCGGCGGGTGCTCCGCGCAAGATGGCCCTGCCGGTCACCGTGGCACCGACCAGCCCCGGCAGCAGCGGTACGGGCGACACCACGCAGAAGACGGTGTTGCCGGTGCCCTCCGGTGGCGGCATCACGCTGCTGGACGCGTCCGGAAACCCGGCGACCACCGTCACCGTCGCAGGGCAGGGAACCTACGCACTGGACGCCACCACCGGAACGATCTCGTTCGTGCCGGTCAAGGGCTTCAGCGGCAAGGCCGATCCGGTCAGCTATCGCATCACCGACGCGATCGGCACGATGATCACGGGTACGTACACCGCGGTGGTCACCAAGAGCAGCACCGACAACCCGGGCCCGGGGCCGTCCACGGGAACGGTGAAGGTGAACGTCGCCAAACTGACCGTCACCCGGGGGCAACCTGCCAAGGCGACGTTCCCGGTCATCGTCTCGTTCTCGACCGCGGTCAAGGGTCGCAACAGCGTCGTGCTGTGGAGCACCGTCTCGGGCAAGCGGGTCGTCGTCGGCGCCGGCCGGAGCACGATGGCCAAGGCGACCCGGCGGGCGGCTGTGCCGATCACGCTGAACGCGCTCGGGCGGGCCCTGGCGGCCAGGCTCGGCGGCTACCCCGTCGCCGTGGCGGTGACGACGACGCCTGCCACGGGCCGTACGTTGCGGGCCAGCAGCCGTACCAATCTGGTCCTCAACGCATTCACCGCGGCCCGGCCGGTGTACTTCGCCACGTCGTCCTCGGTGGTCAGCGCCGCCCAGCGCCGCTACCTCGCCGGGCTGCGAGCCAAGCTGACCGGCGTCACCTCGATCACCTGCATCGGGCACACCGACGACCGCGGCAACGCCAAGGCAAGCCGGAAACTCGGCGAGCACCGGGCCGCCGAGGTCTGCCGCCTCCTCACCACCCGACTGAAGATCAAGACTTCGGTCATCACCCGAGGTGAGGCCAACCCGTCGGCCAGCAACAAGACCCCGGCCGGCATGGCCCGCAACCGCCGGGCCGACATCACCATCCGCTACTAGACCGGGCGTTCAGCGGGCCGTCACCCCACGGGTGGCGGCCCGCTGCCTTTCCTCAGGATTCCAGGCGGATCCGTTGCAGGGCCCACCACATCTCCAGGGCGCGGTTCGGGTCGCGCAGGTCGATTCCGGTGAGTTCCGCATAGCGGCGTACGCGGTACCGCACCGTGTTGTGATGCACCGACATCTCGACGGCGGCGAGGTCTGCGCGCATACCCAGGCTGAGATAGACGCGTACGGTGTCGAGGATGGGTTTAATCCCCTCGCCTGATCCCAGCGGCGTGATGTAGCGGCGGACCAGTTCGTCGCCCACATCTGCGTCGGCGAGGACGGCGGGGAGCAGTCCCAGGCCGGTGAGATCGTGGAACCCGGTCAGGTCGAACGCCGTTGCGGTGGTCAGGGCCCGTGTCGCGCGGCGAAACTGTGGTTCGAGCTGGTCGAGGGCGGCACTGGGTCCGACGCCGATCGCCGACGCGGGCACGGCCTTGGGCATGGCCTTGGACTCGGTCTTGGGCAGCCGGTCGATGAAGCCGGCGAAGTCGCCGTCGATGAGGGCGGCCAGCCCGCGGGGACGGCTGCTGTCGAGGGTGAGCCCGAGGAGGCGTTCGACGGCCTCGACGGTCATCGCCTCGGTCGGCCGGGCTCGGAACGGGTGATATTCGAGGTCGGGGTCGAGGCCGTAGCGCCCGGCCTGCCGGCGGATCTCGGCGGGTCCCAGAGTGGCCGACAGGACGCCGCGTACGAAGTCGGTGCGCCGTTGCTGCTCCTGGCGGGCGAGCTCGAGCTCGGCCCGGTGATGGCCCTGGGTGAACGCGAGGGTCGCGACCTCGGTGGTGGTGAGCAGGTCACGGGTGAGTTCCAGCAGGGTGCGCTCGGCGAGCCGGCGCTGCCGCCCGACGGCGATCATCTCGTCGACGACCTCCCGGATGGACAGCCGCCAGGCGCGCAGCATCTCCTCGGTCGGAATGCCCTGCCGCGCGCGTTGCTCGCCGTAGGAACGGAACTCGGCCAGCTCACCGTCGGTGAAGGGGCGGTCCTCGTGCAGCGGGGCCAGGACCCGTTGCAGGCTGGTCAGGACCGCCGGGAGAAACGCCTCGGGCTCACTACGCGCATACAGCGGGATCTCGGCGCGCATCCGCTCCAGGATCCGCGCGCTGAGCGGCGCGGACTGCGCGGTCAGCTCCGCGATCAACCGCCGTCTCGAAGCCCCGGTCGCCATTTGGAAAAACTAACAAAGATCGACGATCAACATCGACATGTACGCCATAGCCCGCCCCGTTGTCGTCCGAGAGGCTTGTCGGGAACACCAAACGACGACAAGGTTGGACGATCATGGCCGACAACGCCCTGGCACAGATCGACCGGGCGAACGCGTCCGGCCGTACCCCGGTGGTCTTCATTCACGGCCTGTGGCTGTTGCCCAGCAGCTGGGACCGTTGGGCAACCGTGTTCGAGGAGGCCGGATACGCCCCGGTGCTGCCGGGCTGGCCGGACGACCCGGACACGGTCGAGCAGGCCAGCGCGCACCCGGAGGTCTTCGCCGGCAAATCGGTCGGCCAGGTGGCCGATCACTACAGCGCGCTCGTCGGACGGCTCACCCGCAAGCCGGCGCTCGTCGGGCACTCCTTCGGCGGCCTTCTCGCCCAGATCGTCGCGGGCCGCGGACTGGCCGCCGCCACGGTCGCCATCGACGCGGCACCGTTCCGAGGGGTTCTCCCGTTACCGGTCTCCGCGTTGCGCGCGGCGGCTCCGGTGCTGAGCAACCCGCTCAACTATCGCCGCGCGGTGGCCCTGACCTACGACCAGTTCCGCTATGCGTTCGCCAACACGGTCGACGAGGACGAAGCGCGCCGGCTCCACCGCGAATTCGCCGTTCCGGCCTCGGGCATGCCGCTCTTCCAGGCCGCCACCGCGAACATCAACCCGCGGACCGAGGCCAGAGCCGACTACCGGAACCCCGATCGCGGCCCGATGCTGATCGTCTCCGGCGAACGCGACAACACGGCACCGCCGGCCATCACGAACGCCATCTACCGCAAGCAGAAGTTGAACCCCGGCGTGACCGAGACAACCACCATGCCCGGCCGCGGTCACGCCCTTGTCATCGACCACGGCTGGCGCGAGGTCTGCGACGTTTCTCTGGACTTCATCAAACGCTGGAGCTGACTTACGCGGGCAGCTTCCAGCGGGCATTCGCGTCCGTGGTGCAGGGCAGGACGGCGAGGGCCGGGCCGCCGTCGTTGTCGGGGCGGATCGTGAGGCAGCGGTCGGCGCGGGGGCTGTAGAGCGTACCGTCCGATTTATAGGTGTAGATCTGTGCTCCGCCGAGATTGCAGTCCCAGAGCTGGATCTGATAATTGATATCGGCCCCGCCGTTGTTGCCGAAGTCGAGGCACTTGCCGGACGCCTCGTTCTTGAAAACGTTCTGCGTGACAATCCACTTCTGCCCGGCCGAGCCGTCACACTTGGCAGCCGAAACCTTCGCGCCGTTGATCGTCGACGCCGGCAACTGGATGCAACGCCCGTCGGCCGAGGTCGGCGTCTTGATGGCCGCCACGGTCTTCGTCGGTGACGGGGTCGCCTTCGGCGTCGGCGACTTCGTACGTTTCGGTTTCGGCGCCGGCGATTTCGTCTTCGGATGTTTCGACGCGGACGGGCTCGGAGTAGCCGCCGACCCGCTCACAAAGACCGTGATCGTCGACGCCGGAACCGGCGCCGTGGACGCATCCGCCGCGAGCGCGACAGTCGTTGTCGCTTTGTCGCCAGGCTTGTTCACCAGCATCACCACGGTCGCAACGACAAGTATCAAACCAAGCGTGACCAGGCCCGCCGCAACGGCAAACCACTGGTTCTTCTTCAATGACACCGGGGACCTTCACTTCGCACATCGACGGTCAGAGAATCGGCGACAGGCCGGTGGAACGCCGACACCTTACGCCATGGTCACCCACCCCCGACCATCGCCGAATATGTAAACAATCCTTTGAGGACTGTCCGTATTTGTTACGCGACGGTAGTGGCCCAATGGGTGAGGGTGGGGTGGGTCAGGGACGGCACTCCGACCACGTGCATAGCGGCGGCCGCGCCGGTGGGGGAGCCCTCGAAGGCGATGCTCCGGGTGAGGTGGGCGTTCACGCTTCGCCCCGCGATGTCGTCAGCGGCTCGTCCAGCTGAGAGCTGACGGATTCCAGATGCCGGTAGCTGTCCTGTTGAGGACGGGATCCAAGAGCTGTCCAGCGAGGCTCACCGCAGTGCCGAAGTCGGGAACGGGGCCGGGCGCCTCAGCTGCAACCCGGGGGTAGCGCATCGCCCAGCTATTCGTATCGGGGACCTTGAAGCGTTCGGGCAACTCTATCTTGCGCATTGCGGCGTTTCCGAAGACGGCGGACGCGAGTGCCTCGGCCGAAACGAAATGGGTGCCTGCGATGATGGCGATGTCGACGAGATCCTTCACCCTGCTGCTGCCGGTGGGCTGTCCTTCCCGGGTGTATGCACCGATCGTTGCGCAGAACTTGTCGGCCAGGTGGTCGGAAATCGGGAACACTCGATAGTGTGGTCGGGCAAGCCCTTCGATGTCGATCGGAGTCAGCGGCGCGACGATGTCGGGCGTTCCGGTCATGACGGTGCCGACTACGACATCGATGTGGAAACTGGCGAACGATGCTGGGCCCAGTCGTGCATTGACGTGGACCCGGGCGCCCTTCGCCTTCTCCTGCAGTGGTGCGATGCGGATGACATCGAAGATGAAATGGTCACCAAGATTGAGGCGAAGGGCGCCTTGCAACGCGTTGACAGCGTCGTCGACGTCGGCGTCCGTGGTGTCGAAGAAGACGTCGACATCCTTACTGTGGCGGGCTACGGCGAGGCGTGCCAGGAGCGCTCCGGCGCCCTTGAGGACCCACTGGCCGGCCTCCCGGGAGCTGAACAGGCGAGCGAGTGCGCGGTCATAGGCGAATTGGCGTTGAAGTTCCGCGAGCGGGTAACGCTGATCGGTGCGAGCGATCTGGCCGAAACGTTCTTCAACGCTGTTCGGAACGCCGTCGGCGTTGTGTAGCGAAGAGACTTGCTGGTCACCGGCCGGTCACCTCTCCTGCGAGCACGCGAGCGAAACTGCTCGGATCAGATCGGCCATAGGCAGTCGCATGCGGTGCGGCGATGGCGTCGAGTGATTCTCTGCTGAGAAGGCCGAGGCCGAGAGCGTCACTCACGATCTGCGCCACCGCGGATTCATCCTCGCGGTCGGTCAGGAGGTCATCGATGATCGCTGGAACTTTTCGTACCGGTAGGCCGCCCCAGATTTCCCAGCTTTCGGGTGCGACGTGTGACCGGATTCGTGTTTTGATGTCTTCGCGCCGAGGCCGTAGCCGAGTGGTTGTATAAAAATCGTATTCGTGGGGGATCAGGTCGCCGAGTCCACGCAAATGTGCCGCACTGCGGTGACTGATGATGGCATCGGGGGTGGCGGTAGTTCGTTCCACCCATGACTTCGCTGCGCCGAGCTGCAGCCAGGCTGCGCGGAGCGGGTCCAGATCGGGATCTTCCGGTGCTCCGGTCAGCCGGTATACGCGCGCTGCCAGATCTACTGCGGCCAGCGAGCCGTCATTGAGGAGCCGGTTCAGGTCTTGACGTGACACGCCGAGGCGACGAGCTTGCCCGGCTGTGATCATGCCCCACTGCTCGCTGGTCACCGGACTGATCGCAATGAGCGCGGTGCGTCTCGACATGGATCGATCGTATCAATAGTGCGACGATTGATCCAGTTTCGAACGCGGGGCCTCTCTGCTGATCTATTCGTCCGGGGTACCAACCGTGGTGGCCCAGTGGGTGAGGGCCGGATGGGTCAGGGAGGGGAAGACCGTGTCGGCGGCGAGGGTTACGCCGGGTAGGGAGGTGACTCCGACCACGTGCATGGCGGCGGCGCGGGCGGCGGCCACGCCGGTGGGGGAGTCCTCAAAGGCGATGCTCCGGATGGGGTCGGCGTTCAGGGCTGCGCAGGCGGTGAGGTAAGGCCGATCCTTACTTACACTTTCTCGCTAGATCAGGGTGAGGGGTTCGGCGTAGTGGCAGGCGGTCTGGTGGCCCTGGCCGCGGTCGGTGAGGGTGGGGGGTTCTTCGGCGCAGCGGCGGCGTTCGGGGTCGGTCAGCTGGGTGGCGTATTTGGGGCAGCGGGTGCGGAAGCGGCAGCCCGTCGGTGGGGTGATGGGGCTGGGGACGTCGCCGCTCAGGATGATTCGCCGGCGGGTTCGTTCCTTGCGGGGGTCGGGGACGGGGATGGCGGAGATCAGGGCCTGGGTGTAGGGGTGGGCGGCCTGGCGGAAGAGTTGGTCGACCGGGGCGGTTTCGACGATGCGGCCGAGGTACATGACGGCGACGCGGTCGGCGATGTGGCGTACGACGGACAGGTCGTGGGAGATGAAGAGGTAGGAGAGGCCTAGTTCGTCCTGGAGGTCTTCGAGGAGGTTGACCACGCCGGCCTGGACCGAGACGTCGAGGGCTGACAGCGGTTCGTCGAGGACCAGGACCTTGGGGCGCAGGGCCAGCGCGCGGGCCACTCCGATGCGCTGGCGTTGGCCGCCGGAGAATTCGTGGGCGTACCTGGTGCCGTGTTCGGCGTCGAGGCCGACGGTTCGGAGCAGGTCGCGTACCTGGGATCGATCCTGGAACGTGCCGTGGATGCGCAGGGGTTCGGCGATGAGTTCGGTGACGGTCATTCTCGGGTCGAGCGAGGCGTACGGATCCTGGAAGACGATCTGCAGTTCCTTGCGCAGCGGGCGCATCTGGGCGCGGGAGAGTGGGACCAGGTCGCGGCCCCGGTAGTGGACCGAGCCTGAGGTTGCCGGTTCGAGGTTGAGCAGGACGCGGCCGGTGGTGGTTTTGCCGCAGCCGGATTCGCCGACCAGACCCAGCGTTTCGTGGGCGAAGATGTCGAAGGAGACGTCGCAGACCGCGTGCACGTCGCCGGTGCGTCGCCGCAGGACGCCCCGCGAGCGGACCGGGAAGTGCTTGACCAGGTTCCGTACCGAGACGATGGGTTCGGTCATCAGAACACGTCCTCCGCTTTCGCCTCGGCGAGCTCGGTGTGGAAGTGGCAGGCCGCGCGGTGGTCAGGGCCGGTTGTTGCGGTGAGTACGGGCTCCGCGTCGTCGCACCGGTCGCGGGTCATGGGGCAGCGCGGCGAGAACGGGCAGCCCGGTGGCAGGTGCAGCAGTGACGGTGGTGCGCCGGTGATCGGGGTGAGCCGTTGCCGGCCCGTTTCGTCGATGCGCGGGAGGCTGCCCAGCAGGCCGAGGGTGTAGGGCATCCGCGGGCCGTAGAAGATCTCGTCGACGGTGCCGGTCTCGACGAGCTTGCCGGCGTACATCACGCAGACCCGGTCGGTGTGGCCGGCGATGACGCCGAGGTCGTGGGTGATGAGGACCAGTGCCGCGCCGGTTTCCGCGCGGGCGGCTTCGAGTGCTTCGAGCACCTGGGCCTGCACGGTCACGTCGAGGGCGGTGGTCGGCTCGTCCGCGATGATCAGGTCGGGGTTGTTGGCCATCGCGATCGCGATGACGATCCGTTGCCGCATGCCGCCGGACATCTCGTGCGGATAGTTGCGGGCGCGCAGCTTCGGGTTGGGGATGCCGACGATGTCGAGCAGGTCGGTCGCCCGCCGCAGCGCGTCGTGTTTCGAGACGCCGTTGTGCGCGCGGACCGCCTCGGCGATCTGGTCACCGACGGTGTAGACGGGGTTCAGCGAGGTGAGCGGGTCCTGGAAGATCATCGCTATCCTGCGGCCGCGGATCTTCGACAGCTCTTTATCGGTACGCCCGACAAGCTCCTCCCCGAGCAGCTTCACCGACCCCGTGACCTGCGCGTTGCGTGGCAGCAGCCCCATGATCGCGAGCGACGTCACCGATTTGCCCGAGCCGGATTCGCCCACGATCCCGACGGACTCGCCGCGGTTCACCTCGTACGAGACCCCGCGTACCGCCCGCAACCGACCGTCCTCGGTGGGGAAGCCGACGGTGAGGTTCTCCACGGACAGCAACGTCATCGGCGCACTCTCGTCTGCTTGGGGTCGAACGCGTCCCGCAGGCCGTCGCCGATGAAGTTGATGGTCAGCGCGATGGCGATGATGAACAGGCCGGGGAAGTAGAACAGCCACGGCCGGGTGTTGACCGCGTCCTTGTTGATCGACACGAGCAGCCCCAGCGACGTGTCCGGGGCCTGGACGCCGACCCCGAGGAAGGACAGGGCCGCTTCGCCGAGGATGCCGGTGGCGATGGCGAGCGTGGCCGACACGATGATCGCGCCGAGTGCGTTGGGGAGCAGGTGCCGCAGGATGATCCGTACGTTGCCCGCGCCTAGCGCCCGTGCCGCCTCGATGAACTCCTGCTCGCGCAGGGAGAGCACGACGCTGCGGACGACGCGGGAGACGTACGGCCAGGTGAGCGCGCCCAGCACGACGGCGATGGCCCACCACTGGCTCTGACCCACGCCCTGGGCGGCGACGGCAGCGGCGACGGCGATCAACGGCAGGGTGAGCACGATGTCGACGAGCCGCATCATGAGGAAGTCGAGCTTGCCCCGGTAGAGGCCCGCGATCGCGCCCCAGAGCGTGCCGAAGACCGTACCGATCAGCGCGATGGCCAGGGCGATCTTGATCGACTGCTGGGTGCCCCGCATGACCTGGGCGAACGTGTCGTGTCCGATCAGGTCGGTGCCGAACGGGTGCCCCGGCGACGGCGGCAGGGACAGGTCGTCGGTGATGTCCGTGTAGCTGTAGCGCCACAGCAGCGGGCCGGCGAACGCGAACAGCGTCACCAGCACGAGCAGGATCAGGCTGGTCACCGCCGCCCGGTGCCGGAAGAACCGGCGGAGCACCAGCTGGGTCTGCGTCCGCTCCACGTTATTCATGGCGGATCCTCGGGTCGAGGACGGCGTAGAGGGCGTCGGCGATGACCGAGAACGCGACGACGATGAGCCCGGCGAGCAGCAGCCAGCTCGCCACCGCGTCGGTGTCACCGCGGGCGACGCCGGTCAGCAGCATCCGGCCCAGGCCGTTCCAGTTGAAGACGGTCTCGGTGATCACCGCACCGCCCAGGATCCCGGCGACGTCCAGGGCGGTGACGGTGACCAGCGGGATCAGTGCGGTGCGCAACACGTGCCTGACCAGGACCTTGCGCCAGGACAGGCCTTTGGCGCGGGCGAGGCGTACGTAGTCGGAGTTCAGCACTTCGAGTACGGCGGCGCGCTGGTAGCGGCTCCAGGCGGCGTACGAGATCAGGGCCAGCGCGATCGTCGGTAGCACCAGATGCCCCGCGAGATCCGCCACCTTCGCGCCGGGGGAGAGCTCGTCGTAGCCCTGCGACTTCTCGCCGATCGTGTAGAACACCGTCGTACCCGTCGCCTTGTTGTAGCGAACTGCCAGGTCCTTGAGCACGATCGCGACCCAGAACAACGGCATGGCGAGGAAGACGAAGCCCGTGAACGTCAGCACGTAGTCCGACTTCGAATACTGCCGGACCGCCCCCAGCACCCCGGTGAACACGGCCAGGACCAGGGCGAGCAGCATCGCGACCAGGACGAGCCGCAGGGTGACCGCGGTCGAACGGGTCAGGTTGGCGCCGATGTCGTACGTGCTCTGCACCGATTCGCCGAAGTCGCCGTGCAGCACGCCCCAGAGCCAGTGCCCGTACCGGACGACGATGTTGTCGTCCAGGCCGAGCCGCGCTGTCTCCAGCTCGATGGTCCGCTGCGGCGCGGGTGGGTTCCGCAACTTCAGCGGTTCGAGCGGGTCACCCGAGAGGGCCACCAGTGCATAGGACAAAAAGGACGCGATGATGAGTACGGGCACAGCGGCGAGCAGGCGTCTGACGAGGTACGCGAACATGTGCTCTCCCCGTACTTAATTCGCGGTTGCCTTCAGTCCCCACTCCTCGGAGTTGAACACTGGTCCGGTGGACGTGGCATTCGGCCGGATGTTCACGTAGCTGGACTGGGCCGCCAGGAAGTTCGCCCGCTGGAAGAGCGGCAGGACGTAGTAGTCCTTGGCCATCAACGCGTCGGCCTGGTTGAGCAACGCGGCGCCCCTGGCCTCGTCGAGGCCCTCCTGGATACCCTGCTTGAGCAGCGTGTCCGCCTGGTCGTTGACCCAGTGGCCGTAGTTCGACTCGGCGCCCTTGGCCCAGAGGCTCTGTGCGGTCGTGAAGAAGAACGGCGTGCTGACCCAGGCGTACACGATGATGTCGAAGTCGCCCGAGCCGAGCGTGTCGGACAGGTTGTTCGTGGGCTGGATGGTCACGGGGATGCCCAGTTGCTTGAGCGTCGCCTGGGTGAGCTCGCCGGTGGCGGCCCGGTTGACGTTGCCCTCGGTGTGCCGGAACCGCAGCGTGACCGGCTCGCCGGCCGGCGTCGTGAGCTGCGTGCCGACACCCGTGTAGCCGGCGTCGGTCAGCGTCTTCTTCGCCCCTTCGACGTCACCGGCGCCCGCACCGCTCGCGGTCACCACGTCCTGGTAGTACGGGCTCTCCGGGATGAAGTTGTGGTTCTTGAGCGGCTTGGCGTCCTTCCAGAACGTGCCCACCGTACGGTTGATGATGCTCTGAACATCGATGGCCTGGAAGACGGCCTGGCGCAGCGCCTTGTCCTTCAGGAACTTGTTCTGCAGGTTGAGGTCGATGTGCTCCCAGGAGAGCCCGCCGCTGATCCGGTAGTTGACGTCCTGCAGGTTCTGCACCTGGGTCACCATGTCCAGGTTGGGCTGCGGGTCACCGGCGTTGATCTCGCCGTTCTGCAGCGCGGGAACGAACGACGACTGGTCCGTCACGATCTTGAAGATCAGCTTGTCCAGGGCCGGCTTCGTGCCCCACCACTTCGGGTTCGGCACCTCGACCAGCTGCTGGCCCTCGGCGTAACTCTCGATCATGTACGGGCCGCCGGACCAGGTCGGTTGCGTTTTCTTGAACCACTCCCAGGACTTGGACACGCCGGCCGGCGTGCCGTCGTCGCCGTTCTGTTTCGCCAGATGCGCGGGATAGATCTCGTTGAACAGCGACTTCCAGTCCGGGAACGCCTTGCCGTTCTGGAACGTCGCGGTCACCGTCTTGCCGTTGTCCGCGCCGACCACGCTCGCCAGCAGCTCGTACCCGGCGCTGCTCGACGTGGCGCAGTTCGGGCAGTCGCGCGTGTTGCGGGCCCGGAACTGGTAGGCGAAGTCATCGGCGGTGATCGGCGTACCGTCGCTCCACACCGCCTCCGGCTTGATCTTGTAGACCACCTGCTGCGGGTCGGTCCCGACGAGCTTGGGCTCCTCGACCATCAGGTTGCCGTTCAGTGCCGCCTTGTAGTCCGGCGCCCCGTAATAGACGAACGGCAACAGCTGCCGCATCATCATCGACGTCACGTAGTGCGCGCCGTCCTCGCTCACGGTGTTCCAGGTGGTGCGGTCCTGCTCCTCGTAGTACACCATCGTGCCGCCGGCCTTCGTCTTGCCGGTGTTGCAGGTCAGCGGTGTCTTGGCGCAGGAGTCGAAGCCGAGCTCGCCCTGCGTCGAATCGGAGTCGCTACCACTGCAGGCGGTGAGGGCGAGCAGGGCGGCGATCGCGATCGCCGCCGGCCCGCGGGCCACCTGGAATCGGACAGTCATCTCTTTGCCTCCGGGCGCTACCGAGACGGAGTTGCAGCCTGAACACATACGACTGCATAGAGTCCCGGCGCGCCTAGATCATGGCATCGACTTGTGACTATCTCGTTACTGGAACGCCATAGATCACCATCAATCAACTGCGCCGATCGCGCCGGCCGCCGCACCTTGCGTCTCGGGCTCCGCTTCGTCGGGCTTCGCCTCTTCTTCCTCTGTCGCGGGGCCTACCGCGGAGGCCATCAACGCCGAGTTCGGGATGTTCAGCGGGCCGTCGTCGGTCTCCAGCATCGTGTAGAGCAGCCCGGCGGAGACGACGGTGCCGGTGAGCGGGCCGTTCAGCGCACCGGACATCACCCGCACCCGCTCGCCCGTCACATACGGCCGCGAGAACAGCAGGACCAGGCCGGCGAACAGATTGCTCAGCACCGGCTGCGCCGCCAGCCCCAGAATCACACCGGTGACCGCGCTGCCGACCAGCAGATGCTGCAGCCCCACCCCGATCAGATCGAACACCGAGAACGCGACAATCAGATAACCACCCAGCTGCACCAGCAACCGCAACATAGCCGCCGCCGCGGTACCCGCACGCGCAGCCGCCACCCGATGCACCTCATTCGCCGCGGTCCGGCTCGCGATCACCCCGAAAACAGCGGTCAGCAACGCACACCCGTACGCGATGAGCCCCCGCCGCAACCCGTCCCGAACCTCACCCAGCTCAGACCCGACAATCAGCGCGGCGAGCGCCAAAACCCCGAACGCCACAGCCTTCCGAAAATCCGGCCGAATACGCTGCTCCAACAACCGCAACGAATCCAACGGCATCGCCCGCCCCCTTCCCCGAAGATCACCTCCGGGCGACCCTATCGGCGCTACCCACCCCCGGTCGAAGCGATCACCTCATCGGCCCCGGCATAGTGCCCCCACCAACTCTCCCGATGATGCTTGACCACCACCCCGTCAAACCGAGCCAGCACCAGAACATCCCCGTTCAGAACCAGCGCCGCATCCTCAGCCCCACTCCCCAACACCCGCCGAACCACCGTCAGCATGTTCACCACCGCCCATTTACGGTCGGCAGTCTTGTCCAGGCGAAACCCGATCGTCGTGGCGGCATCGGGTTCCCACTCCCACGAGCCCTGGTCGGTTTCCACGTCGAGGTAGACGTCCGTTCCGGCAAGGATGGTGACGCCAAAGCCATACCGGCTGCTCAGGTCTATCGAGAGCAGTTCGGGGGTTCCGATGGGACGCTCGTCCGGATCGGGAAGTGCCCGCTCGGCCACCATGGTGACGGGGATGTTCCCGGCGAGGGTCAGGTCGTACTCGATCGCCATGGCGCATGCTCTCAATCGGTCTTCGGCGTAAGGTCGATCTGGACGGTTTCGCCTTCCGGCGTGATGGCTTTGAGTTCCTTCAGCCCTGCTATCGGCCAGTCAGCGAACTGCGCTGTGAGGGCATCCAGGTCTCCACGCCAATCCTCGAGGTTGACCACGACCCGTTGGGTCTGGAGCGTAACGATCTTCTTCTTGACCTCGGTCCAGACGCCGCGGGCGTTCTTGGTCGGCTTTGTGGGCGCGTAACAATCGAACACTCGTCCCTCAAGAAGGTAATCCGGATTCTTTTGAGGATTGCCGACATCTCCGGTTTCCTGGCGTGCCTTGGTGATCTCGTCGGGTGTCGGATTCTGCTTTACACGCCAGCCCTGCTCGGCCAACGTGACCGCCGCGGAATTCTCCATCTCGATGGACCGCCGGGTTGCGTCGTCGTCATCAACCTCGATACGCGTCGGATGGCCATCTGGCGCTTCGCCGCGACTCCCTGTCAGATGCGTGACCAGATCGTCTGGCTGTAGCTTCTGTGCGGTTGCGCCGGCGCGGCCATCGCCGCCATCGGCACTGGAGCGGCCTGTCCGTAAGAGGGCGGCGGCTTGTTCCTGGGCCTGGCGGATGTTGTCCGGGCCGTCGGCGTGGCCGCCGGGTGGTCTTGGTGGTCGCTTCGGCATATGGATGCCGCCGATTCTCGGGGCAGTGGTATCCGCAGAATATCGAGCGGAATGCCTATGCGGGTGTCGGATTCACGGCTGCCGGCGGCCGTGGAGCGCGCATGGCGTTGCCGCTCAGGGCGACGAAGACGGCCAGGAGAACCGGGATCCACAAGGCGGTCGGCAGGCCGACCACACTGGCTGCGGCGCCGATGAGGATGGGGCCCAGGAGGAAGCCGAGATAGCCGATGCTGACCACCATCGAAAGGGCTCGGCCGGAGCGTTTCGGGTCGTGGTTGCCGGCGGCGGAGAAGACCTGGGGTGCGATTCCGGACAGGCCTATGCCCAGGAGGCCGAAACCGATGACGCCGGCGATCGGGTGGTTGATGATGAGGGCGGCGCCGAGGCCGGCCGCGGCGATCAGGCCGCCGAGGCGTACCAATCCGACGGGGCCGAGAGTGCGGACCGAGCGGTCGCCGAAGATGCGGCCGATCGTCATCATGATGGAGAAAGCGGCATAACCGTACGCGGCAAAGCCCGGCTCACTGTCCAGATTGTCCCGAAGGTAGACGGCGCTCCAGTCGGCCGCCGCGCCCTCGCCCACCAGGGTGCAGAGGACGAGGATGCCGAAGAAGACCAGGAGCGAGCTGCCGGCCGTACGTGTATCGCCTGGCTCGGTTTTTTCGGCCGGAGCGCCGGGCACGGGCATCACCCAGAGGGCGGCCCACGCAGCGAGCACGAGAACGGCGGCGCCGACGGTCAGGAGTGTCGGGCCGACGCCCACGCCGTGGTGCGCGAACAGGCTTCCGGCGATGGCGCCCAGGAAACCGCCGATGCTGTAGATCGCGTGGAACGACGACATGATCGGGCTGCCCCAGGCGCGCTGCACCTCGACGGCGTTCGCGTTCATGGCGATGTTCAGCGTTCCGTGCACGGCGCCGAAGCAGAACACGGCGATCGAGAGCGTGACCAGGCTCGTGCTGTAGCCGGGCGGGATGAGCAGCAGCCCTTCCAGCAACGCCGTGACTATGAGGACCCGGGAACTGCCGAAGCGATCGGTCAGCCGGCCCAGCAGAGCCATGCCAAGGATGCAGCCCGCCGCGAAGGCCAGCAGGGCGAAGCTCAGCCGCCCGTCGCTCAGCCCGAGCTTCTCCTTGACCGCGGGGATCCGGGCGGTCCAGACCCCGAGCGACGTGCCGAAGAGGAGAAAGGCCAGGGAGGTGGCGATGCGGGCGCGGAGCACGCTTACTCGGTGGAGCCGTGGGGTGCGGGCGGGCGCGTGGGCTCGGGGAGCGTCCGGATGCGGGCCCTGAGCAGGACGGCCAGGAGGTGGTAGTCCGGAACGTCCTCGTCGTTCTCCTCGTCGAGGATGTCGGATGGCGGCTCGGGGTCGCCGTCCTCGAGGTCGTGCACCTCGCGGGCGTCGAGAGCGCGCTCGATCTGCCAGCGGAGCTCGGCAGGATCCAGCACCTCGGACGTGACGGTCAGCCCGGCATGCCGGGCGTCGGACCGGATCTCTTCGAGAACCTCGTCCAGAACCTCGGTCGGGAAGAGCGCGATCTCCGCCGCCGCGTCGCAGTCGGTGTGATCGGCGTGCACGACAAACCCGTGCCCCCGACCGGCCCGCTCGAACGTGCAGACCAGCATCGACGCGTCACCGTCGGAATCGGCGAACCGCAACGACTGACCAAGCCGCACCGGCCCCCGCAACTCGCCCGCCCACGACGGCAACGCCAGACCCGCACGCTCAAGACGCGCCGCAGCGTCACCGGCCACCGGCCCGGCACCGACCGCGTCGAGCGCGATCAGCACAGCCAGGGCCTCAGAGCTCTCGTGCCGGGCGACGGCCGGCAGAATCCCCTCCTGAAGAGCCTCGTCAAAGGTCTCACCGGCCATCGCCCCGATCGCCAGGAACCCCGCGGCGAAGAACTCCGCATCCAGCGGATCATCAACCTTGAGCAACTCCCCGGCCCCGCCGACGAGCGTGTTGGCAAGATCCTCGAGATCCAGCTCCGCACCCGAACAATTGGGACAGTCGCACGGCTCTTCCGGCGCTGCCGGCTGCACGGTGCGCAGCACCCGCTGACCGCTCTGACTGGGCTTGGCGCCCTTGCGACGCCGGCTCACTGGACTCACCGCCCCATGGTGCCCGAAACCAGCCGATCCCTCCACCCCGGTGTACTTCGTGGGTGGGATGAGAACGGCCTATGGTTGGTCCGTGGGTGGGCGACGGCTCGGGCCTGGTGCTTGCTGGGAAGCGGCGCGGGCCTTGCACGCCGCCGCGATGGCGGATGACGTCGTCGCCTTCTCGCGGCCCCGCACGCATGGTTTCTTCCGGACGAGGGCGCCGATCTGGCTGCAGATCTTCCGGGCCGCCCGCGAGGACAGGCTGGTCTGGCACGGGCCGGATTCGTTCGTCGTGCTGCGGGCACCCGCGGATCGGGCGATCGGCAGGACAGCGCGGGGGCTCCGGTGGATCGACCGGCAGTGGTCGCTGGTCGTCGCCGCCGATCAGATCACCGCGCTGACACAGATGGTCTGGCGCGGGTTGCGATCGCTGGCGCGGGATGCTCCTCGTCCCCTCGAGGTGGCCGCCGAAACGCTGCCCTTCGAGCAGTGGTCCATGGCGCTGTGTCATCACGTGGGTGCGGACGGCGCTGCGGCGTTGCTGGACTCGGTCGAGCGGCGGTTGGTTGCGCTGGCGGGCGACGACGTGGCTCTGGCCTGCCCGGCCCGGGCCATCAGTACGGTCGAGATGCGTGACCGGGTCGCGGTCTGGGCCGACGGACTACGCGGGAACATCGAGAGGCCCGAGGTGAGCGTGCGCCTGCCTCGACGCCGGCCCGTGCGCGCGCACCGCGTCATGGAGACCGGCGCGTTCTTCTTCGTCTACCTGCTGCTGGTCGCTGTGATGCTGGTGTCGATGGCGTCGTCGGTCGTTCAATGGGAGCGTTCTGCCTCCGGCACTCCCATGTCCTACGCGACGGCGCTGGAGTGGATCTGGTACAGGCTTGCCTGGCAGGACCCGCCCGGGGTGCATCCCGTGACGTTCTGGTCGCGGTCGACGGGCGTGATGATCGGCGTGTTCCTGCCGCTGACGGTCCTGGTCGGCGCCGGCGCGATCGCCCACTACCGCCGCTATCGTTCGGCGCTGCGTGCGGAATATCTGACCATGATGGATGACGCTCTGGGCCGCGACCGAGTGCTCCTCGTCGTGGCAACCGAGGTCGAGCGGGAAGCGGTGCTGGCGCGGAGCAGGGCCGAGCCGATCCGGGACTTCTCGGGGGGTCACCCCGTCTACCGGCTCGGGGTGATCGGCGACGTCGAGGTCCTCCTGGCACAGTGCGGTCCGGGCGTGACGGGCCCGGTGTCGGTCGCCTACAGCCTGCCGGAACTGATCGAGTTCTGGAGCCCACGCTTCGTGATCATGCTCGGCATCTGCTTCGGGCTGCGTGAGCAGGAGCAGAGCCTGGGTGACGTGATCGTCGGGCGGCGGCTTCAGGTGGTCAATCTGCGGGTGGGGGACGAGGAGACCCGCGATCGCGGCGATGCGATCACCGCCGGCCACCGGTTGGTCGAGCGGTTCGCTGTTGCGGTGCCACCTCTGGGCGTACGCATATGGCAGGGCACTTTGCTTTCCTGGGATGTGCTCGTCGATTTTGCGCCATTGCGCGCAGCCTTGCGGGACCGATACCGCGACGCTCTCGGCGGAGAGATGGAAGGTGCGGCGGTTTACGCGGCGGCGGTCCGGGCGGGGGTCGAATGGATCGTGGTGAAGGGGATCTGCGACTGGGGTCAGGACAAGATCGACACAGCACAGGTGCTCGCCGCGACGAACGCCGCTGCTGTGGTGTTCGACCTGATCGAGGCTCGGGCGTTTGTGCGCGGGCAGGGAGCGCCGAGGCCCTGACTGCTGTTCGGGCGGCGAGTCGGGTGGCGGGAGTTTGATCACTGTGGGGGGTGGCAGCATGCTGGGGTGATGGTGGCTACGGCGAGGGCGCGGCGGGGTGAAGCGCGGCTGCCCTCCGCGCTTGTGGTTGTGGTTGCCATTGCGCTTTATGCGCTGTTGCCCGAGCAATTGGTCATCGGGCCCCGGCTGGTTATTCCGGGGCTTGAGGTCGCGCTTCTCGTGGCCCTTGTCGGCGTCAATCCCTCTCGGATGACGCGGGACACGCCTTGGTCGCGGATCGTGGCGCTGACGCTCGTGTGTCTCATTGCTGTCGCCAATGCGGTGGCTCTGGTGCTGTTGCTGCGGCAGTTGGTCACGACCGGCAGTGACGAGGCCGTGGAGCTGCTGATCGCCGCGGGTCAGGTCTGGCTCACCAACGTCATCGTGTACGGCATCGCGTACTGGGAACTGGACCGTGGCGGGCCGGTTGCGCGGACGCACCTGCCTCGCGTTCAGCTGCCTCCGGCGGATTTCCGGTTTCCGCAGGACGAGGACGCGGACGCCATTGTCGAGGTGCGGATCAGGTCGAGCAGGGCCAGCGACTGGGTGCCGACCGTGGTCGACTATCTCTACATGTCGCTGACCAATTCGTCGGCGTTCAGCCCGACCGACACGATGCCGTTGTCCACCCGCGCGAAGATCCTGATGGGCATCGAGTCCACGTCCGCGCTGTTCATCTCGGTTCTGGTGATCGCGAAGGGCGTCGGGAGCCTAGGACAGTAGTCCGGCGAGCGAATGGATCGCGTCGGTCAGGGCACTGGTGTCGCCTGCCCGTGTGGCGATCACGACCTGGCAGGGATCGATTCCCTCGATGGGAATGGTGGCCAGATCGTCGCGCAGTGAGGTGCGCCGATCGCCGATAGGTAACACCGCCACCGCGCGGCCCTCGGCGATCAGTTCAATTTTGTCCGCGTAGCCGTGCGTTTCGTCCACGCGGCCGTCGTCGGTGCCCCACACGCTCGCGTCACTCGTGCACGGGACGAGTTCGTCGGCGAGGTCGTCGAGCGTGACGGATTCCTTGCCTGCGAGCGGGTGCGAAAGGGGCACGACGAGAACCCGCGGCTCCTCATAGAGAACGGTCACACGCAATTTCTCCGCCGGAATCGACAGCGGCAGCCGGGCGAGAAGGGCATCAACCCCGCCGTCCGGCAGGGCCTGCGTCCCGTTCCAGCTCAGATGACGGGTACGCACGTCAGCGCCCGGAAAACGCCGCCGCAGCTCGCGCACGACAGGCGTGACGACGAGGTCCTCGACATACCCGACGGTGATCGTTCGCGGGGGTGCCGCGGCGCGCGCCGTGAGCGTCGCGTCACGGGCGGCCTCCAGCAGGGCGTGTGCCTTCGGCAGAAACGCCTGGCCTGCGCCGGTGAGGGTGCTGCCCTGCGGGGTGCGGTCGATCAGGCGGACACCGAGTCGCTCCTCGAGGCGCTGGATCTGCCTGCTGAGTGAGGGCTGCGCGAGGTGCAACGCCGTGGCCGCCCGGCTGAAGTTGCGGTGCTCCGCGACGACGGCGAAGTAGCGCACCAGCCGGAGATCGAGGTCGGGGCCGATTTCGGGCACGTGGCAAGCGTACCCGTCATGTTGTTTCGGTATAGCGCGGTGCAGAACAGGTCTTGGACAGCGGTTTTGGCGTCGTCTTGACTCGAGAGCGGCAACGGACGGCGAAAGAACAGGAACCCGGAAATGGGTAAGTACGACGGCAAGAGTGTTGTGATCACCGGCGGTAGCAGCGGATTCGGCCGCACGACGGCGAAACTTCTGATCGATGAGGGTGCCCGGGTTCTGATCACCGGCCGCACCCGGGAAACGCTCGACGAGGCCCGCGAACACCTCGGCGACAATGCGATCGTGGTGCGGAGCGACGCGGCTTCGCTGCCCGACATCGACGCGCTCGCCGACCGGGTGAAGGCCGAGTTCGGCACGGTCGACGCGTTGTTCGTCAACGCCGGCATCACCCGCTTCACGCCCTTCGAGGAGATGTCCGAGCACGTGTACGACGAACTCTTCACGGTCAACACGAAAGGCCCGTACTTCACCATCCAGAAACTCGCCCCACTGCTCGCCCCGGGCAGCGGCGTGGTGCTGACCACCTCGGTCGCCAATGTCCTCGGCATTCCGATGATCAGCGCCTATTCGGCGACGAAGGCGGCGTTGCGTTCGATGACCCGCAGCCTCGCCCGCGAACTGCTCCCGCGCCAGATCCGGGTCAACGCTGTCAGCCCCGGCCCGGTCGACACCGGGATCCTCGACCGCGCGATGCCGGCGGAAGCCGCCGAGCAGACGAAGGCGCAGATGCGCGCCCAGAACCCGATGCTGCGGTTCGGGGAACCCGCCGAGGTCGCCAGGGCGGTTCTCTTCCTGGCGTTCGACGCGACATTCACCACCGGCGCCGAGCTCGCGGTGGACGGCGGCGGATCCCAGATCTGATCCGTCAGATCCGCTGGGTGGCGTCCGCCGCGTGCGGCGTCGCAGGGTTGATGACCTGGGTGCGCAGGGCCTGGGTCCTGTCGGCGTCGACGACCGACATCGGTGGCAGGGCCGTTGTGAGCTCTGACGCGATGGGTGGGCCGTAGGGGCGGGCGGCGCCCCGGGCTCGGCCGACGGTGCCGAGGAAGACGATCTGCGGCGGTTCGTAGGCTGCCCAGCGGCGGGAGCTCAGCGCCGTGCAGATCAGGGGGACGGCGAGCAGCATGACCAGGCCGTAACCGGGTGTGCTCAGGTTGAAGCCGTCCTTGGCGATATCGGCCGGCCACAGACCTGCGTACGCGTCGGGGGCGCTGCGGGCCCAGAAGCCGACGCCGAGAAACGTCAGACCGGCCAGCAGCGGTCCGGCGGGGGAGATCGGCGCGAGCAGCAGGATCGCGTACGCCGCACCGGCCAGCAACAGCAGCAGCGGGCCGCCCACCGACTCCGGCCCGCCGTTGTCGAGCGCCCGGCCGGTGAGATCGTGGTCGAAGCCGACGCCGCACAGGATCCAGGCGGCGGGGGCGAGCACGAGTGCGTACAGAACTGATCGGAGATGCCTCACGGCGGGAACCGTAGCCGGGGCGTTCAACTCGGGGATCGCTACCGTGAGGGGCATGAGCGACCAGCCCCAGGGGCGGCCCACCTCGCGTTCGCGCGTCACCCTGAGCCGGATCATGACCGCGATCGATGTCAACCTGTACGGCACGGTGCACGGCGGTGTGCTGATGAAATTCGTCGATGACGTCGCCGGGGCTGCGGCCGCGAGGCACAGCGGCGGCACTGCTGTCACCGCCGCGATCGATGAGATCGTCTTTGTCGAGCCGGTGCGGGTGGGCGACCTCGTTCACGCGTACGCGCAGGTGAACTGGGCCGGCAGCACCTCGATGGAGGTCGGCGTGCGGGTGACCGCGGAGCGGTGGGACACTGCCGATGGGGAGCCGCTCACCGTGGCCACCGCTTACCTGGTTTTTGTCGGGGTGGACGTTTCCGGTCAGCCGCGCCCGGTGCCCCCGGTGCTGCCGGAGTCGCCGGACGACGAGCGCCGGTTCCGGGAGGCGATCATCCGGCGTGAGCACCGGCTCGCCCGCCGCACCGCCATTCAGGATGCCCGGGCCGCCCCCGCTGAATGACCGTTAAGGTGGCGGTATGACGACGGGCACAGTGTTGTGGACGCCACCGGCCGACGTTCTCGAGACCTCCCGGATGGGGAAATTCCTGTCCTGGGTACGCGACGAGCGCGGCGTCGACGTGCACGACTACGCCGGATTGTGGGAGTGGTCCGTCACCGATCTCGCCGGATTCTGGCGGGCGATCTGGGACCACTTCGGGGTGGTCGCACATGCGCAGCCGACCGCCACGCTCGGCGACACCTCGATGCCCGGTGCCGAATGGTTTCCGGGGGCGACGCTGAATTACGCCGAGAACGTGTTGCGGATGCCGGGGCTGGGTGACGACGATGCTGTCGTTCACGCGTACTCACAGACTCGGGAAGCTGTCACGCTCACGGCCCGGCAGTTGCGCGATGAGGTCCGCCGGGTCGCAGCCGGGCTTCGCGGTCTGGGTGTCGGTGAGGGTGACCGGGTCGCGGCGTATACGCCGAACATTCCGGAGACATTCGTGCTGCTGCTCGCGACCGCGAGTCTCGGGGCGATCTTTTCCTCGTGCGCGCCGGAGTTCGGTTCCCGCAGCGTCATCGACCGCTGGTCGCAGATCGAGCCGAAGGTGCTGGTCGCGGTCGACGGATATCGCTACGGCGCCAAGGACATCGACCGGCGGGACGAGGTCGCCGCCATTCGCGCCGCGCTGCCGAGCGTCGAAAAGCTGGTCACGATCCCCTATCTCGGCACCGACGGGGACTGGGCCTCGCTCGACGGCCCGGAGCCGCTGACCTTCGCGGCCGTGCCGTTCGCCCATCCGCTCTACGTGCTCTACTCCTCGGGCACCACCGGGCTGCCGAAACCGATCGTGCACGGCCACGGCGGCATCCTGCTCGAGCATCTCAAAATGCTCGCCCTGCACCACGATCTCGGCCCCGGCGACCGGTTCCTGTGGTTCACCACGACCGGCTGGATGATGTGGAATTTCCTGGTCTCCGGCCCGGCTGTCGGCGCCGCGATCGTCCTTTTCGACGGCAACCCCGGACACCCCGATCTGGGTACGCTCTGGCAGCTGGCCGCCGACGCCGGAGTCACCTATTTCGGGACGTCCGCGCCGTTCATTCTCGCCTGCCGTAAAGCCGGGGTTCAGCCACCGCCGAACGTCATCCGCGGCGTGGGGTCGACCGGCGCGCCACTTCCGCCGGAGGGCTTCCGCTGGATCTACGCGGCGCTCGGCCCCGATCCGCAACTGCAGTCGTTGTCCGGCGGCACCGATGTCTGCACCGGATTTGTCGGCGGCGCACCCCTGCTGCCCGTGATCGAGGGGGTCATTTCCTGCCGGGCACTCGGCGCGAAGGTCGAGGCCTACGACCCGGAAGGCAAACCGCTGATCGGCCGGCTCGGCGAATTGGTCGTCACCGCGCCGATGCCGAGCATGCCGGTCGGATTCTGGAACGATTCCGACGGCCGGCGCTATTTCGAGGCGTACTTCGATGTCTTTCCCGGGGTGTGGCGGCACGGCGACTGGATCACCATCGGCGAGGACGGCACCTGCGTGATCACCGGCCGCTCCGACGCGACCCTCAACCGCGGTGGCGTACGGCTGGGCACCGCCGAGTTCTACTCCGTCGTCGAGGGTCTCGCCGAGGTCGCCGACTCGCTCGTCATCCATCTCGACGAGAGCGACCGGCTCCTGCTCTTCGTGGTGCTCGCCGACGGCCTCGACCTCGATGACGACGTCCGCGGCCGGATCAGGACGGAGCTGCGTGCGGCGCTCTCACCCAGGCACGTCCCGGACGAGATCCATCGGGTACGAGCAGTGCCGCGCACGCTGTCCGGCAAGAAGCTCGAGGTGCCCGTGAAGCGGATCCTGACTGGCACACCCGCTGACCGAGCTGCGGCGATGGGTGCCCTGGCGAACCCCGAGTCGCTGGCCGCGTTCGAAAGTGTCGTACCCGGTTCCTAGAGTCCCGGGACGTGACAGTCGTTCAGGCGTACCGATATCTCGGGTCTTCCGGGCTTGGTGAGGCCGGCCTCGCGCTGCAGACCAGCGGTGGCCCGGCAGCCAACCCGCGCTTCTTCACGGGCTTCCTGACCACCCCGCAGGCGGCCGCGGCCGGGCTGCTCGCGGTGGCCGAGGTCGCCCGCACGCGATATTTCCAGCCGGTGCGCGCGGCGAGCCTCGACCCGGTGGTCACGGCGGGCTCCGACCGGCTGCGCTTCGAGTCCTTCTCCGGCTGCTGCGGGGTCTATGCCCGGCTGGACGCGCTGCCCGACGGCCTGGACGGCGAGATCGTGGCACACGGCACCACCAACGTCGACGTCAACGATCCGCTGCGGGCATCGCTGGCGCGCGTCTCCGGGCTCGACCCGCTGCGCCTGTCGGTCGGGCCCGACGACCTGACCGTGTCCACGATGGACGCCACGATCGTCGAGAAGAAGGTGCCGCTGCCGCCGCGCTGGCTGCGGGGCTTCGCCGAGGTGCAGGTGCTGTCCGCCGGCTTCGAGCAGCGAGGCGTGGCCCCCGTCGATTTCCTGCGCCGCCTGCCCAAGGGCGTGCTCTGGGCGATCCCGGCAGGTCGCGGGCTGCGGCTGACCTCCCGCCCGGTCCCGGGTGCGATCTGCGTCCCCGACGGCTCCCGGCTGAGCGCCCTGCGCGGGATGCTGCGCTTCGCCCGCTCCCTCAAGGTGTACGGGCCGCCGGTCACCGCCGGCTCAGGACCGCTGCCGAGCACCTGGGAGCTGGACACGGGAGTGCTGCGGCTGTCGCTGACGCTGAGCCCCGAGCCCTACCGCGGGTTCTCGGGCGAGGGCGCCGCGCTCACCGCGCTGTCGGGAGACGAGGTCGTCGACGACGCCGAGCTGATCTCGGCCCTGCTCTCCTGGGACCCGGCGATCGACGTCGCCTGTCTCGCCGCTTCCGCCGGGCTCACCGCCGAGCGGGTGCTGGGCGCGCTGGCCCAGCTCGGCACGGCCGGGCGGGTCGGCTACGACGTCCACGAGGGTGCGTATTTCCACCGCGTCATGCCCTGCGACGCCACCCGGGCCGAGCGCGACAATCCCCGCCTGATCGGTGCCCGCACGCTCGTCTCGTCCGGCCTGGTCAAGCTCGACGAGGACGGCCGCGCAGCCACGGTCGGCGACCACCGCGTCCGCGTCGCCGAGTCCTCCTGCTCCTGCCCCTGGTACGCCAAGCACCGCGGCCAACGCGGCCCCTGCAAACACGTCCTCGCCGTCCAACTGGAGCTCCGCCCGTGACCCATCCTCAGGCTTCTGGGCTTTCGGCCATGACGGGTGCTCGGGCTGCTGGGTCTCCGGCCGTGACCCGTGCCCAGGCTGCTCGGCCTCCGTCCTCGAACCGTCCTCGGGCTGCTGGGCCTTCGGTCGTGAATTTCCTCAAGTTGATCGACGGTGGGCAGACCGATGCGGTGGTCGAGGCGGTGCTCAGGGCGTCGCCGACGCTGACCCGTGAGCAGTTCGACGGCTGGTGGACTACGGGCGAGGCGCCGCTGGCCGTCCTGGCGGCGGTCGGGTTGCTGCCCACTGCCGCGAAGACCGCCCAGATCCTGCGCCGCCGAGACATCGCACTCGACGCCGCAGCGGTCGGCCCGGTGGTCACCGTCGCACGTGCGCGCGGCATCCCCTGGCTCGCCGACCTGGCCCACCGCCTCGGCGACTCGGCGGAACGCTGGGATTTCGTCGCGGGCCTGCTCCACGCCGAGAACGCCGCGCCACCCACGAGCGAGGCCTTCGTCCAGGGCTGGCTGTGGGAGCTCGACTTCCCGCACATCCCCCGGCAGCGCAGCGTTCCGCTAATCGACCGGCTACGCACCGACCCGTTCCTGCCGGTCCTGCTGCCCAGGATCTTCGAGCTCGACGGTCTCGGCACCCGCCTGCTCTTCGAGTCGCGCCGCTCCGGCATCAAGCACGTCTTCCTCGACGCCCTCGCGCACCTCTGCGCGGACGGCACGCTCGACCGGGCAACCGTCCTGGACAGCACTCTCGATCGCCTGGTCCGGGGTGACCGGCCGGGGGCGATGCGCGCGTTCGTGGTCCTGCACGACCTCCTGGCCCCGACCCGGGAGGAAACCACTGCTCGCACCGGTGAATATCTGCGCCTGCTCACCGACGCTCCGGGAAACGTCGCGGCTATGGCGCAGAAGGCGTTGCCCGGCGCCGATGTCGAGGTGTCTTCGCTGCTCGACGCGTCCCGGGTGGTGCTGACCCGTCCCGAGAAGACCCTGGTGAAGAAGCAACTCACCTGGCTGGGCAAGCTCCCCCGATCACCGGAGGTCGCCGAGGTGATCGCCATCGCCGCGGATCATCCCGCTCCCGAGATCCGCGACCGTGCCCGCGCCCTCATCGGTGCCGGCCCCGGGCCGGCGGTCGCGGTGGTGACGGCGCGCGGTGACGACCTGCCCGCGCCCATCCGGCCGGCGGACGCCCCACCACCCATCTCCGATGTGGCCGAGCTACGAGAGGAGGTGGCGCTGCTGCTCCGCGATCTCAGCGCCGGCCCGCTCGAACGAGTCCTCGACGGCATCGTCCGCTTGTCAGCCACGACATCCCTCCCGAGCGCGGCGCGGCCGTCGGTTTTCGCGGGCGAGGTTCAGTCGTCGTCTTTCGCGGGCGTGCTGCGGCCGATGGTGGAGACCGGCAACTTCGGGCGGGACGGTTGGGACGCGCTGTGTCTGTGTCCGGCGATCGGGGGAGCCCTGTGGGCCGTGGCCGCTCCGTCCGCCGGTGCCCGCGCCACCTGGCTCGGCAAGCTCGGGGAAATCCTCCGCGCCCATGAGCATCCGTTGCAGGGCCGTGGCAGCGTTCCGCCCCTGCACCGGCTCCTTGCGTTACGGCTCGCAGAGATTCCTGCCCTGCTCAGCTATGGCGGATCCCGGCCTCTCGACAGAGCCGGCCTGACCCTGCCCGCAGGCGGCGGCCCGGTCGGCTATCACGGGCTTCTTGCCGCCCCGACCTCGTCGACCGGCGCGATCGACGCGACCGCCCTCTACGAACGCATCGCAGCGCTCGGTGACCGGGCGCCGTGGCGGTGGGACCTGTTCCAGGCGTTCCTGCGGATCGAGCCGGGCGTCGACGAACAGCTCGCCACCCGCGCGGCGGCCCTCGGCACACCGGCGGGCGACGCGCTCGCGGCCCGGCTGCGCGCCGGCGGCCTGCCACAGCCGCTGCAGGAGGAGGTGCTCGTCGAGCGCCGCCCGAACAAGACCGGTCGCTTCTGGCAGGACGAAGCCTGGGAGAGGCTGCCACCTTGGCGGCTGCTGACCCGCACAACCGCGCCGCCCGGCACCGACCCCGACAGTGAGGTCCTGCTCACGGGCATCGTCGGGACCACGGAGACCAGCTACCACCGGAGCTGGACGAGCTACTGGCCGGCGTTGCTGCCCCACCATCGTGGCCTGATCGCCGCGGCGGCCCTCCCGCAGGTGGCCTCGGCGGCGGACAGCGACATCCGGGACGGCGCCGCGATCCTGCCGCTCCTGGCCGAGTGCGCCGGGGACGGCGGGGCCGCGCTGCCGACGGCTGTCGCGTACGGCCTAGCCGCTCGCCACCCCCAGGACCGCGTCGCGGCACTCGACGCGTTCCTCTCCCTCGCCGCGGCCGGCACCCTCGACCCGACCGCCATCGGCTCCAGCCTCGGCCGCCTGGCCGTCCGCGACGCCCTGAAACCGAGCCGCTTCCTCGAACCCCTCCGCGACGCCGCCGCGGCCGGAGCGCCACTATCGGTCTGGCGTGTGCTGGCCGCGGCCCTGCCCCCGATGCTCAAGGCCCCCAAACCACCCCGCGGCACTCCCGACCTGCTCACCCTGGCGACCGAGACGGCCACAACCACCGGCGTAAGCCTGGAGGTCGACGGCCTCGCCGCGGCCGCCGCCCGTCCCGGTTCCGGCCGTCTCGTGACCGAGGCCCGCCGACTGGCCGGGGCGAACGCATGAGTCTCCGGACCGCGATCGAGGCGGGCGACGTGGCCTCAGTGGTCACAGCCGTCCGCAGCCCCGACGAGCTGGGCCGCCGCGAGGCCCGCACGGCCTTCACGGCGATGACACGCGACCGTGAGGTCTGGTGGGACGGCACCCGGGGCGCCGCACTGAGCGTCGCTGTCGTCGGATGCCAGCCCACCGCCGCGACGGCCGCGCAGATCCTCGGCCGCCCCTCGGTGGGCCTTCCGGAAGAGGCCGTCGCGCCGGTGCTCGAAGTGGCCCGTGCGCTCGGCGTTCCCTGGCTTGTTGAACTCGCCAACAGACTGGCCACCGTCCCCGATCCGGACTGGCGGTTCGTCGCCGGGCTCATCCGCGCGGAAGGAGCCCCACCGCCCACGGGGGATCGCTTCGTCGAGGGCTGGGCGACCGACCTGGGGATGCGCGACCTCGACCGGCCCCTCGCCGATCGGTTACGAGACGACCCGTTCCTTCGGGCCCTGCTGCCGAGGCTGTTCGAGGTCGACACCGTCGGTCTGCGACTACACTTCCCCGACCTGTGTACCGGCCGGGAGAACGGGTTCGCCGATGCTGTCGCCCAGTTGAGCAGGGAAGGTGTGCTCGATCGTGCTGACCTGATCGGTGCGACGCTCGACCGGCTGCTGCGAGGGGACCGGCCGAAGGCGTTGCGGGCGTTCATCATGCTGCACGAGACACTTGCGCCGACCGCCGCCGAAGTCGTCGCACGACCCGGGGACTATCTGCGGCTGCTGACCGACGGACCGGTGAGCGTCGCGACCATGGCGCAGCGGGTTCTGCGTACGGTCGACCTGCCTGATCGGGATGCCTTGCTGGAGGCGTCGCGGGTGGTGCTCGCGCGCCCCGAGAAGGCGTTGGTGAAGGCGCAGCTCGCCTGGCTCGGCGTCGCCGGACCGGCTGCCCCGGTGGTGTTCTCGTCGCCTCGGGGTGATGACCTGCCTGCGCTTGCGTTGCCGCAACCCGCGCCTCCTCCCATAACCGACGTTGACACCCTGGTCGAGGAAGTCGCGCTCCTTCTGCGGCGCAGGATTCCCGACGGGCCGGTGGAGCGGGTGCTCGACGGCCTCGTCCGGCTCGCCGCGGTGGATGACGGACGGCTGGCGGGCGCACTGCGACCCCTCCTGCGGGATGCGCGCGGGTGGGTCTTCCGGAGACATCGCAACGAGCCGCACTGCCTCTGCGAATCGATGGGTGACCTGCTCCGGGCCGCGGCGGGGCTGGAACGCGAACGGGAGCCGCAGGACTGGTCCAGTGAGAACGAGCCGGATCCGGCACGGGCCGCACCCGCGGTCCTGGTGCGTCGTCGTCTCGAGGAGGCCACCGCCCGGCTCGGCAGCACTCCGAGTCTGCTCTGCACGCCGACCTCGATGACGGGTTCGCTGGACGGTTCGGTGTTACTCGAACGCATCGCCTCGCTCGGAGACCGCGAACCGTGGCCCGTGGACCTGACGCAGGCGCTGCTCCGGCTGCCACTGGCCCCCGACAACGGGTTGGCAGCCCAGGCGGAGGCACTGGGGAGCAGCGCTGGGAAGGCGCTTGCTGCGCGGCTCCGCTCGGGCGGGCTGCCGCAGCCGGGCCAGTACACGGTGTCGGTCGAGTTCAGCCGGAAGCTCGACGACGCGGACGTACGGGAGTCCTTCGGCCTGTGGCCCCGGCGTCTTCTGGTCGAGACGGCACCGCCCGCCGGCCTCGGCTTCGAGCTGGTGGAGCTGCTCGACGTGACCGTCGGCGAGTACTACTCGACGCGTGCCGAGGAGGACTGGTCGCGGCACTGGGCACTGGCGATGCCGCACCATCGTGGCGTTGTAGCCGCGGCGGCGCTGCCACTCCTGGCCGCTGCTGCGGATCGGGACATCGACGATGGCAGCACCGCCATCCTGCCTCTGCTGGCCGACTGCGACGGGGACGGGGGAGTGGCGCTCGACCTGGGATTGGCATACGCGGTGAGCGCCCGGCGGCCGGCCGATCGGATCGCCGCGCTGGACGCCTTCCTGACGATGGCTGCCACCGGAACGCTCAACCCGGAGGGCATCGGCGAGCTGATCGGCGTCCTGTCGACGTCAGGCCCGCTCAAGCCGACCCGCATCGTCGAGGTCCTTCGCGACGCCGCGTCCGCCGGTGCACCGCTCTCGGTCTGGCGCCTGCTGGCGGCGGCGCTTCCCCACCTGCTGCGTGGCGCTCCGCCCGAGACACCACCGCCCAGAATTACCCTGCCTCGGCCGTCGGGAGTCGCGCCGAAGGTGCCGCGGGGCACGCCCGAGCTGCTTGCCCTCGCGACGGAGACGGCGGTGGCGACGGGGGTTCGGCTGCCGGTCGACGGGTTGGACGCGGTGGCTGCCTGGCCCGGGTCCAGCCGCGTCGTGGTGGAAGCGCGGCGGCTCGCTGAAGCTTTGCGTTCAGCGGGGGGCACGGGTGGAAGCGCGGCGGCTCGCTGAAGCTTGGCGTTCAGCGGGGGCACGGGTGGAAGCGCGGCGGCTCGCTGAAGCTTGGCGTTCAGCGGGGCCACGGGGGGGGTGACTGACATTGACCCCGCCTATGGAGGCGGCCGACAGCTAATGGGATAACCGAAATTCGGCGCCGACATCATCACGTTGACGGGTGGCGGGGCGGTCCGGAGGCTGGGCGGGTGGGAACCCATCGTCGCTCGTCTGCGGGGCTTGTCTGGACCGCGGGCGGGGCTGCTGTCGCCGTTGCTGCTGTGATCGGTTTTGTTGTGCTGCGGGGTGCCGGTGGCTGGCGGGCCGACCCGGTGGCCGTGGCCGGAAATCCCACGGGGTCGGTGGTGGCCGGTCCGTTGGCCAGTGCGGCTCCGCCGGCGGGCGCGGCGGTTTCCGGCAGCGCGCAGCCGTCAGCGGGTGCGGCATCCGGCAGCGCGCAGCCGTCATCGGGCACGCCGGCATCTGGGAGCGCACAGCCGTCGGCGAGCGTGGCGGGACCCAGCGGCGTGCGGCCCACGGCGAGCAAAAAGGTGGCCGGAAGCGGGGCTTTCTGGGATGCGGGTGGGATTCCGAAGGCCAAGAATGTGCTCACCGTGAAGGTGCTGAACCGGACCAACGGGAAGTACCCCGACAGCAAGGTCTATTGGAGTTTCAACGGCCAGACCCATTCGATCGCGGAGCAGCCTTTTCTTGACATGCCCGCTAATTCGGCCGGTCGGATGTATTTCCATCTGGGCTCGCCGGATGCCGCGTTGAACGACTTCGTGGAGTTCACGGTGGGGGCCGATCAGTTCAACGGGAACACCACGCGGGTCGATGCGTTTGTGCTCAAGCTGGCGATGCGGTTGCACTCCAGCAGCGGTGCGGACCTCACGGTCGGGGAGGACCAGGCGACGTTCGCGGAGTCGCGGGCGGCTACGTTCCGGCGGTTCCGGGACGCTGTGCCCGCGGAGTTCGATCACCTGGCCGAGGGGACGACGCGGATTCTTTCGCCCGGTGGCGATCCGCAATTCCGGGCCGGGGGAAAATATGCCGGCTATTTCCCGGGTGACATTGCGACCTCGGACATTTTCGGATGCGCTGGACCGTTATCCGGCAAGCCCGATCAGTGCGCGCAGCTCAACCGGAACTCTACGAGCGCCAGCCCGAGCACGTTCTACCAGAAATCCCCGGCCAACTATTACGCCAAGTTCTGGCACGACAACGCTATCGGACACAAAGCTTATGGCTTCGCGTACGACGACGTAGCGGCCCAATCGACCTACATCTCCCACACCGACCCGAAGTACCTGCTGGTCGCCGTCGGCTACTGACATGCGGGCCAGCGCTCCGGCCTTCAGGGCGGGGGTGAGGGCCCATGTTGGGAGGGCCGTGCCCGGCGAAGTAAGAGCCGGACCAGAGCTTGTTGACCTGGTAGTAGTGCCGTACCCGGTCAGGGAACTCCTGGCGCATCCGTCGCGACGACACGCCCTTCAACGAGTTGACCGGCTTCGCCGGGGCGACTTTGGGTGGGAAGTTGACGAGTAGGCAGATGTGGTTGAACTCGACCAACTCGGTCTCGAAGTCCGTGCATACCGACCACATGATCTCGCCCATCCGGGCGAGGTGTCGGTCGCTGAACATTCTGTGCCGAAATTTGTGACGAAGACCAAATGGCGTGCGCTGCAAAGAATGTCAAGGCCGCCGGGCAGGCGGACTTCCACAACCGTGGAGCGCAGGTAAGACCAGCATTCGTGCCGGCACCGCGCGGTGAAGCGGTAACCCACCCGGACGCTGCGTGTTCCACGCGCAGTGTGGAGGGAATTTCCGTCCTTGAGCTTCAGGGCGGAGAAGTCCTTGAGCTTCAGGGCGGAGAAGATGTCAATGAAGGATCAGCGTGACGTTCTCGGAGGCTGCGCGCTTGTCCACGAGGGCCGGGTCGAGGTTGGCGCAGAGGACGATGCTGGCGCCGGCGAAGAGTGGGGCTAGGAGCCAGTCGAGCGGGTCGGGGTGGGCCGTGGCGTCGACCAGGACCCGGGTGCCGGGCGTGATGCCGAGGGATGACGCGCGCGCTGATGCCGTACCCGAGAGGGAAGCGTGGGTGATGTCGCCCAGGGCGTGGTCCGAGGGGGTTACCGGCTGGGGGGCGACGAAGCGGTCGCCGAAGCCTCGTACCTCGATCGTGTAGTCCGCGTAGCCGTCGGGGAGCGGGCGCAGCGGCATCGCGAGCGGCAGGAGGCCTGTCGCGTAGCGGTCGCCGGCCGACCAGGTTGCCGCTGAGGCCAGCTCGGCGGGGCTGGTGAAGAGCACGTCCGCCGGGCCGGGGACGGCGGTCGGGGCCGCGGTGAGGCCCGCTGACCAGGCGCCCAGCAGGATCGCGGCGGTCTGCCAATGCGGAGGCAGCAGTACGGCCGCCGTGTCGCCCTGGCCCAGGCCGGCGCCGTCGACGAGGAGGTTGGCCGTCTTGGAGACCCAGTTGTCCATCGTTGCGCCGGACAGCTCCGTGCGGTCGCCTGAGGCGTCGTCGTACCAGGTCAGCAGGGGGACCGTCGGGTCGCGGCGGACAGCTTGCGCGAATGCGGCGGGGATGGTCTCGTTCATCACGAAAGACGATAGTCGCATCACGGAGAGTGGATGTGGGCGGCGCGCACCGGAAGTACACGTAACGGCAAGATGACGTGGGGCGTCGCAGTTCACACGGGATGCATCGAGCGGCGTACCCTTGGCCGTGGTCTGGCCCACAGCTTTGAGGAGTTGCAAGTGACCGCCGGTCGTCCGCCCCGAGTCCTCGTCGACGCCACTAGCGTCCCCGCCGACCGAGGCGGTGTCGGCAGATACGTCGACGGGCTGCTCGGCGCGCTGGGAAGCATCGATCCTGACCGCCTGGACCTCGCCGTGGTGGCGCAGCGTTCAGATGCGGAGCGTTACTCCCGGATGCTCACCAACGCCGAGGTCATCGCCGGCCCGTCCGCGGTGGCCCATCGTCCCGCCCGGCTCGCCTGGGAGCAGACGGGTCTGCCGCTGCTCGCCCAGCAGGTCGGCGCCAAGGTGCTGCATTCGCCGTTCTACACGTGCCCGTTGCGCGCGGGTTGCCCGGTCACGGTCACCGTGCACGACGCGACCTTCTTCACCGAGCCGGAGCATTACGACAACACCAAGCGCACGTTCTTCCGCAGCGCCATCAAGACCTCGCTGCGCCGGGCCGCCCGCGTCATCGTGCCGAGCAAGGCCACCCGCGACGAGCTGATCCGGCTCCTCGACGCCGACCCGACCCGCATCGACGTGGCCTACCACGGGGTCGACCAGACGGCGTTCCACGCGCCCAGCGACGAGGAGAAGGCGCGGGTGCGGGCCCGGCTCGGCCTGGGTTCCTCGGGCTACGTCGCGTTCCTCGGCGCCAAGGAGCCCCGCAAGAACGTGCCCAACCTGATCCGCGGCTGGGCCCGCGCTGTCGCCGACTGGCCGCACCCGCCCGCGCTGGTCGTCGCCGGTGGCCAGGGCCACGACGACGAGATCGACCGTGCGGTGGCCGAGGTCCCGTCGCACCTGCGGCTGCTGCGTCCCGGCTATCTTCGGTACGCCGACCTGCCCGGTTTCCTCGGCGGCGCCCTCGTGGCGTGCTACCCGTCCTTCGGTGAGGGTTTCGGGCTCCCGATCCTGGAGGCGATGGCCTGCGCCACGCCGGTCCTCACCACCCCGCGCCTGTCGCTTCCGGAGGTCGGCGGGGACGCCGTCGCGTACACCACGGAAGACCCGGACCGCATCGCCGAGGACCTCGCCGACCTCCTGCACGACGAGCCCCGGCGGCTCACTCTGGCCAAGGCAGGCTTCGATCGGGCCAAGGAGTTCACGTGGGCAACAAGCGCAGAGGTTCATGTAACGACATGGAACCGCGTGGCGTCGTAGTTATTCGCTACACTCCGTGCGCATGAGTGACAACCAGGGTGGGCTCTACGCCGTCATCCCAGCAGGTGGCAGTGGCACTCGTCTATGGCCCTTGTCCAGGGCGGGTCACCCGAAGTTCCTGCACCCCTTGACCGGAACGGACGCGTCGCTGCTGCAGGCGACCGTCGATCGGCTGCTGCCCATGACAGAAACCGACCATATCTTCGTCGTGACGGGCGTGGCGCACGCCGCCGCCGTGGCACGCCAGCTCACTGCCGTGCCGGAAGAGAACATCCTCGTCGAGCCCTCGCCACGCGACTCCTGCGCGGCGATCGCCCTCGCCGCGGCGGTCATCGCCCGGCGCGAGCCCGAGGCGATCATGGGTGCGTTCGCCGCCGACCACCTCATCGCGAACGGCGAGCACTTCATCGACGTCATCAAGCAGGCGATGAACGGCGCCGAGCAGGGTCTGCTGATGACCCTGGGCATCACGCCGACCCGCCCCGAGACCGGCTACGGCTACGTCCAGTGCGGCAGCCCGGTCGGCGACGGCCCGGTGCTCGCGGTGGAGGAGTTCAAGGAGAAACCCTCCTACGAAGTCGCCGAGAGCTATGTCAAATCCGGCAACTACCTGTGGAACGCCGGCATGTTCGTGTGGCGGGTCGACGTCTTCCTCACCGAGCTGGCCCGCCAGCAGCCCCAACTGCACGCCGGCATCGCCCGGATCGCGCAGGCCTGGGATTCCCCGTCACGCGAGGACGTCCTCGGCGAGGTCTGGCCCACGCTGCCCCGCATCTCGGTCGACTACGCCGTCATGGAAGGCGCCGCCGCCGTCGGCCGGGTCGGCACGGTCCCCGGCGACTTCGGCTGGAACGACGTCGGCGACTTCCACACCCTCGGCGAGGTCCTCGCCGCCGACCAGGCCGGCAACGTCGTCGTCGGCCAGGACCCCTCGGCCGGCGTCGGCGTCATGCTGAAAGAGTCGGAAAACCTCGTCGTCGTCCCGACCTCGGGCCGCCTCGTCGCCGCCCTCGGCGTCCGCGACCTCATCATCGTCGACACCCCGGACGCCGTCCTGGTCTGCCCCCGGGACCGCGCCCAGGAGGTCAAATCCATCGTGGACGAGCTCAAGGAAACCGGCCGCCTAAGCTACATCTAGGCCGGCCCGGCATGAAACGGCACAAATTACACCCAGCCCCCGGCTTTGGCCGGGGGCTGGTGTTTGTCCAGGCCCCCGCCGGATGCCGGAAGGCCCAGCGATCCGACCAGCACCCGGGCCGGAGGTGCCGCTGTTCGGTCGGCGTCCGGGCCTGATCAGCTATTCGGAAGGGGCAGTCGTGGCGGGATTCGACACAGCAGCGGAGTTGAGGGCGCGGCTCGGTGACCCTGCGGGCGCGTGGGAATTTCTGCGTCGGTTCGCGCGAGCCTGGGAGCTGGGGGAAAGCGGCGACCCGGCACGGTCCGAGACTCAACTCGATGGTGCGTTGCGGGAGGCGTACGCGGTCGGCGGCGTCCTGGATCCCGGAGCGCTGGAGGTGCAGGACAACGTCCTGGTCTTCCACTACGCCGACCCGATGATCACAGAGACGATGTGGGGTATCCCGCTCGATGTCGCCGGTCAGCCGGACCCGCCGGTGGTGATCAACACTGGCGATGGGACCTGGCAGCCGTATCTTGAGCGGGTGTCGCTGGCCTGTGTCGATCTGGCCCTGACCGCGGTGATCCAGGACCACGACGAACGGCTGGGCAACGCGTGTGAGTTGCCGGCGGAAATGGTCGAATCAGCCATGGCCGCTTTCAATCGCGTGCCGCTGCCGGACCTGCCTATGTGGATCGGTGTTGAAGAGTCGCCAGTGCGCTGGTGGTCGGGGCCGGGACAGTTGCTGCGCACCCATGGGGACGGGGGTGTGTGGCTGTGGGTCAGCGCCCAGACCAGAGACGATCTGGAGGCGGTGTACGCCGCCATCCCCTGTGCGGAATGGAATACCTGACCGCGGCAAAGCGCAGCTGCTCAGTGGTCCAGGCGGGCGAAGGCGGGTGCCAGTTGCTGGACTACGCCGTCGGCGAGGGGTGACGGGAGGGCGTCGGCGGGGAACCAGGACAGGTCTGCTGACTCGTCGCTGATCTGCTCGATCGCGCCGGTGGGGCAGACAGCCAGGTAGCGGACGTCGTAGTGCCAGGACTCCGTGGCCGGCTGGCCATCCGCGGGGGCGCAGCGGACGGCGTGGATGTCGATGTCGATCGGGGTGGGGTCGAGGCGCAGGGTGGTGATGCCGGATTCTTCGGTGGCCTCGCGCACGGCGGCTGCCGCGAGGGTCTCGTCGGTGGGCTCGCAGTGGCCGCCGAGCTGCATCCACAGGCCCAGGCGGCCGTGGAGGCAGAGCAGGACGCGCCGGTCTTCCCCGACGATCAGCGTGCTGGCCGTGACGTGGCCCGGGCGGTGGGCTCGGGTTGTCGCGGTCGGGCCGGCGGTCAGGAGCTCCAGCGTGCGCTTGCGGGCCGACTCCGCCGCGTCTGAGGTGGCGTTCCAGCCGTTGAGGGTGCTGACGGCGTCGTCGTAGAGGGTCACGCGGCGGCTCCAGAGACGGCGATGGTCATGCGGCGGCTCCAGAGACGGCGATGGTCATGCGGAGGGTCCGGAGACGGCGGCTGCGGCTCCGGAGACGGCGATGGTCGCCCCTGACTCGTCGTAGGCGACCGCCGATGCCAGGCCCTCGGCGGCCAGCGCCGCACGCAGCCGTTGCACGTCGGCGCCGAAGCGCATGAGCGCCGAAGGTGACGAAGAGGGCGCGGTGCAGCGCAGGGTTTGTGGCGAGGGGACGTCGACCGCGTCCGTCATTCCCGCGAGCTCGATGGCCCGCTGGACGGAGGACTCGGGAGCGGGGCGGTCGGTGGTGGTGTCGGTGAGTGCAGCCGCGTCGCGCAGGCCCGAAGCGTGGGCCTCCGCGGTGCCGAGGGAGAACATGTCGCTGGCCGCGTCGCGAAGAAGGACCGTGGCGCCGGGGCCGTCCTGGGTGCCTGCGCCCGGGTAGCCGCGCACGACTGCGACCGGCACCTGGTCGCACTTGCCCTTGACCAGCTCGCCGGCGGCGGCCAGCTCGTCGATGACGGCGATCTGGGTGAGCTGGAGCTCGTTGCCGTAGGGGTCGATCTCGCCGCGGTGGTCGCGGATGGGTTCGATGCCCGCTGCGCCGAGCGCGACGTCGGTCAGGCCGTTGCGCCAGGCCCGGCCCATCGTGTCGGAGACGATGACGCCGACGTGCAGGCCGCGGGTGGCGAGGTCGGCTCGCAGGCGGCGGGCCGAGTCGTCGGGGGCGACCGGCAGGAGGACGAGGTGGGTCTTGTCGACGTTGGAGGCGTCGATGCCCGCGGCGGCCATCACGAAGCCGTGGTGGGTCTGCACGATCGAGGTCGGGCCGCGGCGGGCGACCACGCGGCGGGTCTCGGAGTCGAGCACGCGGACCCGGGCGGCCTCGCGTTCCGGGCCGTCGGCGGGGACCTCGACCAGGCGGCCCTCCGCCTTGGAGACGATTTTGCTGGTCACGATCAGGACGTCGCCGTCGCGCAGCCAGGGGGCGTTGCGGGTGATCAGCTCGGCGAGGTCGTCACCGGCCGTCACGTCGCCGATGCCCCGCACCGGCAGAACCTCGAGCCCCTCCATCAGGCAACCCCCGCAAGATCCAGAGCGGCGGCGACCATCGAGGCCGTCGCCTCCTCACTCTTCATCCACAACGGAACTGCTTTTACGCGTACGCCGGGAACGTCGGTCTTGTCATCCGTGGTGTCGACCAGCCACCCGTCCAGCAGACCTTCGCCGGATCGGGCGCCGTAGAGGCCGCCCACGCCGGCCGCACTGACCTCGACGCCCAGTGTGTCGAGGCAGCGGTCGGCCATGCCGCGCACCGGCGAGCCACCGATGATCGGCGAAACCCCGACAACGGGTGCCGGACCGTTCTTCACGGCGTCCCTGAGCTCCTGCACGGCGAGAATGGGCGCGACGGAGACCACGGGGTTGCTGGGCGCCACGAGCACCACGTCGGCGGCGGCGATGGCCTCCAGCACCCCGGCAGCGGGTTTCGCGGCGTCCGCGCCCACGAAGACGAACCGGTGCGTCGGCACGTTTCCGCGGTAACGCACCCACCACTCCTGGAAGTGGATCGCCTTGCGCTCACCCTCGACGTCGACGACCACGTGGGTCTCGAGCCGGTCGTCGGTCGCCGGGATCATCGTGATGCCCGGCTGCCACCGCTCGCAGAGGGCGGCGGTGACCTGCGACAGGGGATAGCCCGCGCTGAGCATCGTCGTGCGTACGAGATGAGTGGCCGTGTCCTTGTCGCCCAGGCCGAACCACGTCGGCTCCGCGCCGTATTTCGCGAGCTCCTCCTTGACCACCCAGGTCTCACCGACGCGGCCCCAGCCACGCTCGGGGTCCGCCGCGCCGCCCAGCGTATACATCACACTGTCGAGGTCCGGACATATTTGCAGGCCGTGCATGCGAACGTCGTCACCGACGTTCACCACCGCCGTGACTTCGGCACCGATGCTCCGCGCATAAGCGCGCACGCCCACCAGGAAACGGGCGCCACCGATGCCCCCGGTCAGGACCACGATCCGCATTCGTCCATCCTTGCGCACCGGAGCCCGGTTCGTGGCCCGTGGGTGGCGGGTGTGATGTGGCTATCGGGACTACGCTGAGTGCCCCTGCCCCGAATCCCCCATCCAGGAGAGCAGCTGTGACCAGTACGCCACAGCCCGGTTCGGCCCAGCCAGGCTCCGGCCCGGCCCAGCCCAGCCCGGGTCCGGAACAGCCCAGCTCGCCGCCCGCGCCCTCGTCGGGTGCGGGTGCCCAGCCCGGCCGCCCGGTCAGCGCGCTGCTCCGCCCCCTGCGCGACCTCGCCGTGTATGCGCTGGTCGGCGCGCCCGCGGTCTGGCTCTTCGTAGCGATCATCCGGCTCATCCCCTCGGACGTGGGGCTGACCTTCCTCACCCGGGCGCAGAACAGCTTCTACAGCTTCGTCAACATCGAGCTGATCGTGATGCCGCTCGCCGCGGTCCTGCTCGCCCACCTGTTCCAGCCCCGCCACCCGCAGGCCCGGCTGGTGACGATCGTCGCCCTCGTCGAGTACGCCGTCGCCGGCTTCTTCGCCGTGGTCTTCGGCTTCCTCATCGCCATCGTGTCGATCGCGGGCAACGCCATCCGGGTCGCCTTCGAGGAGTTCCTGGTCCGGGCGGCGTGGCTCGCGGTGTTCGCACTCGCGGCCTACGCCGTCTTCCTGATCTGGCGCAGCCTCTACTACGCGCCGCGCCCCAAGCCGGTCGCCGGTCCGGGTCAGTACGGCAACCCGCAGCAGGCGTGGGGCCTCCCGCCGCAGGGCCAGTCGCCGCAGGGCCAGCCGCCCTACGGCCCGCAGGGTCAGCAGGGCTTCCCGTCCGGCCAGCCCGGCTTCCCACCCGCTCAGCCCGGTCAACAGGGTCAGCAGGGTCAGCAGGGTCAGCCCGGCTTCCCGTCGGACCCGCAGGGCTATCCGGGTCAGCAGGGCTACTCGGGTCAGCTGGGCCCACAAGGTCAGCAGGGTTACCCGGGTCAGCCGGGCCAGGCACCTTACGGCCAGGCACCGTACGGTCAGGCGCCCTACGGCCAGCCACCCGCGTCCCCGCCGGACACGTGGGGTCAGCCGCAGCAGCCCGCCTGGGGTGGCCCGACCGGCCAGCAGCCTGTCGTTGCGCAGCCCCCGGCTTCAGGCCCGCCGGCCCAGCAGTATTCAGCGCCGCCGGCCTCGTCACAGACCCCTCCCGGCCCTTTCGCACCTCACCCAGGCCAGCCCCAGCAGGGCCAGCCCCAGCAGGGTCAGTCTCAGCCGGGCCAGCCGCAGCCGGGAGCTTTCTCGGAGCCGACCGAGGCATTCCGCACCCGCGCGCCCGAGCAGGACGAGCGCACCCAGATCGTCGGCGACGAGCCCCCGCGCAGTTGAAAGACGAGCCCCGTGCAGCTGAAAGCAGCTGAATGAGGACTGCGGATGCCGGGCATCACTCCCCGGCGTCCGCGGTGTCGGCCCCGAGACGTAACTCCTCGGCGTCCAGCACCGTCTCGAACCTGCGCAGCACGAGGTCGTCGATCCGGCGTTCGTCGCGCAGGTGCACCACGACGCGGCGTTTTTCGCTGATCAGGGCGAGCCGGAGAGCGCGGTACTGCTCGCGGCGGTTGAGGCCGTCCGGTGCCGGTTCCGCCTCGGTCAGTTCGGTGCGGCGCTCTTCCACCTCGGAGCGGACGAGCGCGGTGATCTCCGGGTCGACGGCGAGGCGCTCGGCTTCGCCCGGGAGTAGTTGGAGTGCGGCTTCGACGGCGCGGCTTTCGGCGTACGCCATCTCGGTCTCGGAATTGTCTGTCGGTAGGCGTGCCCAACGCAGTACAGCGGGCAACGTCAGGCCCTGCACGACGAGGGTGACCAGGATGACGCCGAAGGTGACCACGATGATCAGGTCGCGCCCCGGCACGCCGGACGGGATGGCGAGCGCGGCGGCCAGCGAGACCGCGCCCCGGAAACCGGCCCAGGCGTTCGGCTGACGGCCCCGGAAACCGATCCGGCGGGCCCGTTGCTGTGGGCGGCGGTCCAGCGCCCTGATCAGGTACGGCGTGGTGTTGAGCCAGACCAGCCGGGTGCCGATCACCGCGGCGGCGACGAGCAGGGCATCAACAACGGCAGTCCTCAACGGGTACGACGTCAGGTCGTTGACGGCGCCCCGCAGCTCGAGCCCCACGAGGACGAACAGGGTGCCGTTGAGCAGGAACGTCGCGAGCTGCCAGAAAGCTCGCACCCGGATCCGCTCCTGCGCGGCGATCAGCAGCGAACCGGCCTGGCTGATGTAGAGCCCGGCGACGACCACCGCGAGCACCCCGGAGGCGTTGATCTCCTCCGCGAGCAGGAACGCGGCGAACGGGGTCAGCAGGCTCACCGTGTTGTTCAGCAGGGTGTCGCGGACCACGCCGCGCAGCCGGATGCTGAGCCAGCCCGCGGCGAGGCCGACGCCGATTCCGCCCGCGTACGAGATCAGGAAGTCCAGGGCGATCCCACCCGGCCCGACCCCGTCGTGGCCGGTGGCGATCTGGACCGCGATCCCGAAGATGACCAGGGCCGTGCCGTCGTTGACGAGGCTCTCCGCGCGCAGGATGGTCAAGTGTGCGGCGCGGCATCCGCCCGGCGACCGCCGCGACCGCGGTGGCATCGGTCGGCGCGAGCACCGCGCCCAGGATCCACGCCACCGGCCAGCTCAGCCCGAGCGCGTGTTACGGATCTCACTCAGCGACGTGTCCTGCGCCTCGGGGAACAGCAGGGCCGGCAGGAACACGAGAAGGACCAGCTCAGGCTGTAGGTGCACATCGGCCAGCCACGGTACGAAAGCCAGCGGCACCCCGCCGAGCAGCAGCACGATCGGCGCTGGCACCCCCAACCGCCTGGCCAGCAGCGTCAGCCCCCACACCGCGGCCCCGAGCAGAACCACAACCTGTAGCGCGGAGGTCTCCATAGCGTCAGTTGACCTTATTTCGGCCTAGGCTGCACGGGTGGGAGCCGTGGAAACAACGCCGACCGAAGCAAGCATCCGCCGAGCGCTCAAGCGTGCCGCCGAGGGTAAGGCGATCGATCCCGAGGAGGCGGGCGCGCTGCTCGCGGCGCAGGGACCCCAGTTCGACGAGCTGCTGGCGATCGCCGGGGGCATCCGGGACGCGGGTCTGCGGGAGGCGGGACGGCCGGGCGTCGTCACGTACTCCAAGAAGGTCTTCATCCCGCTCACCCGGCTCTGCCGTGACCGATGCCACTACTGCACGTTCGCGACCGTTCCACACAAGCTGCCCGCCGCCTTCCTGGAGCGCGACGAGGTGCTCGCCATCGCCCGCGAGGGTGCCGCCCAGGGTTGCAAGGAAGCGCTGTTCACGCTCGGCGACCGCCCCGAGGACCGCTGGCCCGCCGCGCGGCAGTGGCTCGACGAGCGTGGTTACGACTCCACCCTCGACTATGTGCGCGCCTGCGCCATCGCGGTGCTGGAGGAGACCGGCCTGCTGCCGCACCTCAACCCCGGCGTGCTGAGCTGGGACGACCTGCAGCGGCTCAAGCCGGTCGCGCCGAGCATGGGCATGATGCTGGAGACCACCGCGACGCGGCTGTGGTCCGAGCCGGGTCAGCCGCACTACGCCTCGCCCGACAAGGAGCCCGCCGTCCGGCTCCGGGTCCTCGCCGACGCCGGCCGGGTCGGCGTCCCGTTCACCACCGGCATCCTGATCGGCATCGGGGAGAACAAGGCCGAGCGCGCCGACGCCATCTTCGCGATGCGCCGGGCCGCCCGCGAGTACGGCCACATCCAGGAAGTCATCATCCAGAATTTCCGCGCCAAGCCGGACACGGCGATGCGCGGCATGCCCGACGCCGAGCTGCGCGAGCTGGCCGCGACCGTGGCGGTCTCCCGGATCATCATGGGCCCCCGCGCCCGGGTCCAGGCGCCGCCGAACCTCATCGACTCCGAGTACGACCTGCTGCTGCGCGCCGGCATCGACGACTGGGGCGGCGTCTCGCCGGTGACGCCCGACCACGTCAACCCCGAGCGCCCCTGGCCGCAGATCGAGCAGCTCCGCGAGATGTCCGCACGCTCGGGCTTCGAGCTTCGGGAACGCCTCACGATCTATCCCGAGTACGTCCGCCGCGGCGCCGAGGGCTGGCTCGATCCGCGCCTCGCCGCGCACGTGGCCGCGCTCGCCGACCCGTCCGGCCTGGCCCGCGAGGACGCCATCCCGGTGGGTCTGCCCTGGCAGGAGCCTGACGACGCGTACGCGACGGGCCGCACCGACCTCTTCGCCACGATCGACACCACGGGCCGCACCGAGGACCGCCGCGGCGACTTCGACTCGGTCTACGGCGACTGGTCTGCAGTGGCGTCCCACGTCAGCGTGGATACCGCCGGCCCTTCGCTCCCGGCGGATGCCCTTGCCGGCCTGCGACTCGCCGCGTCGGACCCGGCGCAGCTGCTGCTGCCGGAGCACGAGGACAAGGCGATGGCCCTGTTCAACGCGGACGGCCCGGCGCTCGACGAGATCGCCCGCATCGCCGACGACCTGCGCCGCGAGGTGAACGGCGACGACATCACGTACGTCGTCAACCGCAACATCAACTTCTCGAACGTCTGTTACGTCGGCTGCCGCTTCTGCGCCTTCGCCCAGCGCGAGAAGGACGCCGACGCCTACCGCCTGTCGGTCACGCAGGTCGCCGACCGGGCCCAGGAGGCCTGGCGGGACGGCGCCACCGAGGTCTGCATGCAGGGCGGGATCGACCCCAAACTGCCCATCACGGCGTACGCAGACCTGGTCCGCGCCGTAAAGGAGCGGGTGCCGGGGATGCACGTCCACGCGTACTCCCCGATGGAGATCGTCACGGGCGCCTCCAAGGCGGGTGTCTCCGTCCGCGACTGGCTCACCGAGCTGCGCGAGGCCGGGCTCGACACCATCCCCGGCACCGCCGCCGAGATCCTCGACGACGACGTCCGCTGGGTCCTCACCAAGGGCAAGCTCCCGGCGTCGACCTGGATCGACGTCGTCACCACGGCCCACCAGGTAGGAATCCGATCGAGTTCCACCATGATGTACGGCCATGTCGACCACCCTCGCCAGTGGCTGAACCACTTCCGGGTCCTCGCCGGGATCCAGGACGTGACCGGCGGCTTCACCGAATTCGTGGCGCTGCCGTTCATCCACACCAACGCCCCGATCTACCTGGCCGGCATCGCGCGCCCCGGTCCCACCTGGCGTGAGAACAGGGTGGTCCACGCGATGGCCCGGATCCTGCTGCACGGCCGCATCGACAACATCCAGTGCTCGTGGGTGAAGCTCGGCGACGAGGGCACCATCGCGATGCTGAACTCCGGCTGCAACGACCTGGGCGGCACCCTGATGGAGGAGACCATCTCCCGGATGGCCGGATCCGAGAACGGCTCGGCCCGGACGGTCGCGGAGTTGAAGGAGCTCGCAGCCCGCGCCGGCCGGCCGTCGGCGGAACGGACCACTGTCTACAGCCGTCGCTGAGCCGTGGTCCACGCCGCTCCCGGGTCTGCTCGATCGAGATGATCCACAAATCTCCGCCGTGATTCGGCGTGTCGGCGGGGTAGTCCGCGGGGGTGCGGACGTGAGCGGGTGTCGGATTTTGGCGCGGTCGAGGGTGTGCCTTACCACGGGTGGTCTCGGGAGGAGTGGTGGGTACATTACAAATTGGGGTAATTTGGACTCGACGCGCCGACTGAGCGTTACCTCGTGACCGCCCTGAGAGATAGGGCAGGAACGGGACCGTGAGGTGATGGCGGCGCCTCGTGGAAACGGGCCTATTTATCAGGTTCGGCTTGACGACGCACGTCTTACACGCGTGTAATTTCGGTGGGGTTGCAGGAAAGGGGCGTCGCGAACCGCTCATTTCCTGCAAGAAACACGCCGCGTGCGTGGGGGGTCAGCGCTGGCATCGCTGCCGGCGCGGAAAAGGAGGCACGCCGATGGAAGCGCAGGTAGAAGGGGTAGACCTGCTCGGGGACGCGCCCGAGTGGCAGGAGCGGGCGCTGTGTTCGCAGACGGATCCGGAAGCTTTCTTCCCGGAAAAAGGCGGCTCGACCCGCGAGGCGAAGCGAATCTGCGGCCGCTGTGACGTCAAGGCAGAATGCCTTGAGTATGCACTCGGTCACGATGAGCGATTTGGAATCTGGGGCGGCCTCTCCGAACGGGAACGCCGCAAGCTCAAGCGCCGGGTTGCCTGACCGGTCCGGAAAACTCTCGTCCTGACGCTGGGGGGCCCATCGACGAGAGGCCGACAAGGCGAAAACAGCGCCGCTGCCGCGATCCGGCAGGGCGCCACAGTTCGGTATGCAGCTAGGCAGGGCCGGAACTAGCACGTCGCGAGCTCACGAGGTGGGGGCCTTCTGAGCAGTTCGCGCGGCGCGGGCGACCTCAGCGCCAGCACGCCCGCCGCTCTCCACTCGCGGCCCGGCGCGAAACCGAGTTCGCGCGGAATCGCCCGGGCCTCGCGAGTCACCCCGTCGTGTCATGGACCACAGAGCCGCCGGCCGACCGGCCGGTGGGTCAGGACAGCTCGTCGGGATCCATGCCGAGCAGGTTGGCGACCTGCTCGATGATCACGTCGTGGACCAGGTCGGCCAGGTCTTCCCTGTCCATGGCCCGGAACTCGAGGGGCCGGCGGTAAAGGACGATCCGTGGCGGCAGCTCCTGGCGACCGGGGCGGCCGGGGAGCAGGCGTGCGAGGGGGACCTCGCCGTCCTCCAGGACATCCGAGTCGTAGACGTTGAGGTCCGGTGGGACGTCCTCGACGGCGAACTCGACGCCGGCCAGCTCCTTCGCGTAGCGGCGTTCGAGGCTCTCGACCGTGTCGAGGACGAGGTCGTCGAAGATCTCTGCCTTGGTGCGGGCGAGCGGGACGGTGGCTGGGACGAGCCGGCCACGCAGCCCGCGCCCGTGCCTGTCACGGCGGGCGGGACGGCCCGGTCCGGCTGCGCGCGCCGTGCGGCCCGGCTCGGAGCCGGCCCGTTGGCGGTCGGGACTGGTAGTCACGCCGCCAGCCTAGCCCGCAAACGCCGTCGCCCGTGGTCAGGCTGTGTCGGGCGCGTTTCGAGTGCGGTAATTCGTCCCATTGGGGCGGCGTGTCGGGGCATCATGTCAAAATCGTGATGCATCGTCGGTCGGCGTGTCGCGGCTGCATCGGGCCCCGCGCGAGCGCGCTTAGAGATAACGTGCCGCCGTGAGGTCCCCACGGCGCTGCTCCCGTAACGGCTGTCCCCGACAGGCGGTCGCCACCCTGACCTACGTCTATAACGATTCGACGGCCGTGGTCGGCCCGCTGGCCGCTTTCGCGGAGCCGCACACGTACGACCTCTGCGAACCCCACGCCCGCAGCCTCACCGCCCCCCGAGGCTGGGATCTGGTCCGCCATGACGGTGATTTCGCCCCGCCGCCGCCCACCACGGACGACCTCGTGGCCCTCGCCGACGCCGTCCGCGAAGCGGCCCGCCCGGCCCCGCCGCCCCGCCCGGAGGAGCACGACAACCTCCCGGGCCACCAGACCGGCCGCCGAGGCCACCTGCGCGTAATTCCGCCCTCCCACTGAAATGGGTCGGCCCCGGCCGTTGTGGCCGGGGCGACGAACCCGATGTGGGTCAGAGCGCGTTGTCGACAGGCAGCGCGATCAGCGTGAAGCGGGTCTTCAACCAGGGGATCAGCGTCCGGTAGGCCTTGATGGTGTCCGGCTGGCCGTAGTCGTGGGACAGGATGATCGCGCCCTTGGTGGTGTGCTTCTTCACCGTGCTGATGACCCGGGCCGTGTGGGCAGCGTCCGACTCGCCGGCCGGGTGGTCCCAGTCGCGCGGGTCGAGGTCCCAGTAGATCGAGGTCATCCCCAGGTTTGAGGCCGCCTTGACGAGGGCCGGCGTGAAGTTGCCGCCCGGGGCCCGCATGTACTTGATCTCGGCGTCGGGGACCGCGGCGTGGATGGCGTCGTTGGTCTTCTGCAGGTCCTTGCGGATCTGCGCCGGGCTGCCCTTGCCGAGGGTCAGGCTGTGGTTCCAGCTGTGGTTGCAGAGCGTGTGACCCTCCTCGACGATCCGGCGGACCAGGTCGGGGTGCGCTGCCGCCTGCTGGCCGACCAGGCAGAACGTCGCCTTGACGCCCTCCTCGCCGAGCAGGTCCAGCAGCGCCGGCGTCTGCACGGGGTCCGGGCCGTCGTCGAAGGTCAGCGCCACATCCTTCGTACCCGTCTTCATCAGGCTGTTCGCCGGCCCGCCGTGATGCGGCGCGGCAGGCGATGAAGACGGCGCCGCGGAGGAAGAAGACGGAGCGGGCGCCTCGGAGGAAGGAGCGGCGGGCGCCTCGGAGGAGGGGGAGGCGGGAGCGGCGGTCGTCGGCGTGGCGGAGGTCGCGGTGGGGGTCGCGGCAGAGGTCGCGGTGGGGGTCGCGGTGGGGGAGGACGAGGGCGCGACCCACGACGCGGACGGCGAGGCAGCCGCGTAGGCCGTGCCGCAGCCGGCCAGTCCGGCCAGCGCGAGGCCGGTCACCATCAGCTTGAGGTTGCGCATTTCTCTATCTCCGTCCGCGGAAGCAGCACTAAGGACGAAGAGAAATATGCTCGGGTACGTTGCCTGATGGCGCCGGCCCGCACAGGCCTGGCACAGATGGGGGAGATGATCTCTAGAGATCGACTCCGGTGAGGACCATGACGCGCGGCTCGGTGTAGTCCTCCATGGCGCTGGCGACGCCTTCGCGACCCACGCCGCTGCCCTTCACGCCGCCGTAGGGCATCTGGTCCGCGCGGTAACTGGGGACGTCGCCGACGATGACGCCACCCACGTCGAGGATGCGGTGGGCGGTGAACGCCGTCTGGAGGTTGTGGGTGAAGACGCCGGCCTGCAGCCCGTACGCCGAGTTGTTGATCGCGGCGAAGCCGGCCTCGTCGGTGGGGACCTCGGAGACGACCAGGACCGGGCCGAAGATCTCCTCGGCGACGACCTTGGCGTCGGCGGGGACGCCGGTGAGGATCGTCGGGGCGTAGGTCGCGCCGTCGCGTTTGCCTCCGGTCACCACGGAGGCGCCGGCCGCGACGGCTTCGTCGACCCAGGACTCGACCCGCTTGGCCGCGTCCTCGCTGATCATCGGGCCGACGTCGACCTTCGGGTCGGACGGGTCGCCGGTGACCAGGGCGTTGACCGCGGCGGTCAGGCGGGGGAGCAGGTCATGGTCCGAGTGCACAAAGACCCGCTGGACGGCGATACAACTCTGACCTGCCTGGTACGTCCCGAACGTCGCGATGCGGGAGGCGGCCCAGTCGAGGTCGGCGTAATCGGAGCAGACCAGCACCGCGGCGTTCCCGCCCAGCTCCAGCGTCACGTGCTTGTCGGGGGCGGCGCGCCGGATCGACGCGCCGACCGGGCCGGAGCCGGTGAACGAGACGATCGGCAGACGTGGGTCGGTGACAAGGGACGAAGCGCGGTCGTTCGGGATCGGCAGCACGGAGAACATGCCCGCCGGCAGGTCGGTCTCGGCGAGGATCGAGCCGAGCAGCAGCGCCGTCAGCGGGGTGGCCGGCGCGGGTTTGAGCACGATCGGCGCGCCTACGGCGATGGCCGGGGCGATCTTGTGGGCCACCAGGTTGAGCGGGAAGTTGAACGGCGAGATGCCCAGGACCGGGCCGCGCGGCACGCGTTTGACCACCGCGATGCGCCCGGTGCCCCCGGGGTCGGTGTCGAGGCGTTGCAGGCTGCCGGAGAAACGGCGGGCCTCCTCGGCGGCCCAGCGGAACACCGACACGGCCCGGTCGGCCTCCAGCAGCGCCCACTTGAGCGGCTTGCCGTTCTCCGCCGTGATCAGCTCGCCGATCTCCTGACGGCGTTCGGCGATGCGCCGGGAGACGTGTTCCAGCGCCGTCGCGCGAACATGCGCGGGCAGGGCCGCGGCCTCGGCGGCGACCGCTGCGGCTGCCGCGACCGCGGCTTCGACCTGGTCATCTTTCGCCCAGGTCGTACGCCCGACAGCGCGCCCGTCGTACGGATGAGTGACCGTTACCTCGTCGTCGCCATGAGCCGCAGAACCCGCCACATAGAAGTCCACCCACCCACAGTAGGTCTACAGCCAATGACCTGTTGTCGTGAGGGGTGACGTGGGTCACGATGGGGGTCTGGAGGTACCGCATGCCCAATCCCTGGCTCGCCCTCGACCTTGGCGCTGACCCCGCCGAACGCATGAGTCAGGTGGGCCGCGCCCATGAGCGGTTCCTCACCGGCGGGAACGCGGAGGTGCGATCGGTGGTCGCCGACTCGTGGCGGCGCTCGGCGGGGGCGCGGGTCAGCCCCGATGGCACAGCGCCCATCGATCTCACGGATGGCGACCTGGACGCGTACAGGAAGGCTCATCCGCTTGCCCGGGTCCTGCCGATCTTCCGGGATCTGCTCGGCGGGCTGGCGGAGGACGGTGCGCACCTGATGGCGATCTGCGACGCGCACGGCCGGATGCTGTGGGTCGAGGGCCATCCGGCGGTGCTGCGCGGTGCGGAGTCGATGAACTTCGTGCCGGGGGCCCGCTGGGACGAGGCGCACGCGGGGACGAACGCTCCTGGTACGGCGCTCGCGGTCGACCACCCGGTGCAGATCTTCGCCACGGAGCATTTCACCCGGGGTGTGCAGCGCTGGACCTGCGCGGCGGCGCCGATCCACGACCCGGCGACCGGGCTGCTGCTCGGGGCGGTGGACGTGACCGGCGGCGACCATCTCGCTCATCCGCACAGCCTTGCCCTGGTGCGCGCGACCGCCCTCGCGGCGGAGGCGTATCTGCGATCGCAGGGCCCCGAAGCCGCCACCGTGTGCGTGCTGGGTCGCGAGGACGCCGTCATCTCGGTGCGGGGAAAGCGGATCCGGCTCGGGCGCCGGCACTCGGAACTGCTCTGCTTGCTGTTGTTGCACCCGTCCGGGCGTACAGGCGATCAACTGGGTTTTGATCTCTATGCGGATGACCTGAGCCCGGTGACGGTCCGGGCCGAGCTCTCGCGGCTGCGCCGGATCCTGGGGCCTGAACTGCTGGACTCGCGTCCCTACCGGCTGCGCACCGAGGTGGTCGCGGATTTTGTGACCGTGACCCGGTTGCTGGAGCGCGGGCTGGTCGCGGAGGCGCTGGAGTCCTATGCCGGGCCGCTGCTGCCGTCGTCGGACGCGCCCGGGGTGGTCGCTCTGCGGCATCAGATCCATTCCCGGCTGCGGTCCGCCGTGCTGGCCTCCGCCGATGCCGCACTCGTGTCCACCTGGGTGAATGCGGCCTGGGGCGCGGATGATCTCCAGATGTGGGAGGCGCTCCCCGGGTCCGGGGAACAAATCGCCCGCCTGCGCGCGGAGTACGGGCTTGCAACGTCTGTGCAACGTTCCCGTAACTAACGTCCGCGGGCATGACCGTTTACGCCCCGCCCGGGACCGAGGGCTCGATCGTCAAATATGAGACCCGCTACGACCACTGGATCGGCGGCGAGTACGTACCGCCCGCCAAGGGTCAGTACTTCGACAACCCGTCCCCGGTCACGGGGCAGACCTTCTGCGAGATCGCACGTGGCACCGCCGACGACGTCGAACGGGCGCTGGACGCGGCCCACGGCGCGGCGCCCGGCTGGGCCCGCACCTCGGTCGCCGAGCGCGCGAACATCCTGAACCGCATCGCCGACCGGATGGAGGCGAACCTCGAAAAGCTCGCGGTCGCCGAGAGCTGGGAGAACGGCAAGCCGGTCCGGGAGACGCTCGCCGCCGACCTGCCGCTCGCGGTCGACCACTTCCGCTACTTCGCCGGCGCCCTGCGGGCCCAGGAGGGCAGCCTCGGGGAGATCGACGACGACACCGTCGCGTACCACTTCCACGAACCGCTCGGTGTGGTCGCCCAGATCATCCCGTGGAACTTCCCCATCCTGATGGCCGTCTGGAAGCTCGCCCCCGCGCTGGCCGCCGGTAACGCCGTGGTGCTCAAGCCCGCCGAGCAGACCCCGGCCTCGATCCACTACCTGATCTCGCTGGTCGGCGATCTGCTGCCGCCGGGCGTCCTGAACATCGTCAACGGTTTCGGCGTGGAGGCCGGCAAGCCGCTCGCGTCGTCGAAGCGGGTCGCCAAGGTCGCCTTCACCGGCGAGACCACCACCGGGCGCCTGATCATGCAGTACGCCTCCGAGAACATCATCCCGGTGACGCTCGAACTCGGCGGCAAGAGCCCGAACCTGTTCTTCGACGACGTGAGCCGCGCCGACGACGACTTCATGGACAAGGCCCTCGAGGGCTTCGCGATGTTCGCGCTCAACCAGGGTGAGGTCTGCACCTGCCCGTCGCGCGCGCTGATCCAGCGGGGCCACTACTCGGACTTCCTGGCCGCGGGCGTCAAGCGCGTGGAGAACATGAAGCAGGGCAACCCGCTCGACACCGACACCCAGGTCGGCGCGCAGGCCTCGAACGACCAGCTCGAGAAGATCCTGTCCTACTTCGACATCGGCAGGCAGGAGGGCGCCAAGATCCTCATCGGCGGCGCCAGGACCGAGCTCGGTGGCGACCTCGCCGGCGGTTACTACGTGCAGCCGACGGTCTTCGAGGGCTCGAACTCGATGCGGATCTTCCAGGAGGAGATCTTCGGCCCGGTCGTCTCGGTGACCTCGTTCACCGACTACGCGGATGCCATCAAGATCGCGAACGACACCCTCTACGGGCTCGGGGCCGGCGTCTGGACCCGGGACATCAACCAGGCCTACCGCGCGGGTCGCGAGATCCAGGCCGGCCGGGTGTGGACCAACTGCTACCACCAGTACCCCGCGCACGCCGCGTTCGGCGGGTACAAGCAGTCGGGCATCGGCCGCGAGAACCACAAGATGATGCTGGACCACTACCAGCAGACCAAGAACCTGTTGGTCAGTTACTCACCCAAGGCCATGGGCTTCTTCTGATGGGTACGGGTACGCGTGTCGAAGTCACTCCCGCGGCGGCTGAAGTTCTTCGGTCGCTGCGGGGGCGGCACGGTCCGCTGATGTTCCACCAGTCCGGCGGATGCTGCGACGGCAGTGCCCCCATGTGCTACCTGGAGGGGGAGTTCCGGACCGGCGCCAGCGACATCCTGCTGGAGGAGCTGCACATCGACGGCGTGGCCGAGCCGGTCTCCTTCTGGATGAGCACCGCGCAGTACGAGACGTGGAAGCACACGCATCTGACCGTCGACGTCGTCCCGGGCCGGGGCAGCGGGTTCAGCCTCGAAGCCCCGGACGGCGTCCGCTTCCTGATCCGCAGCCGCCTGCTCACGCCATCCGACGGCCAACCGCAAAACGGAAGTGATTGACCAGCAGATAACCCCCACCATCATGTCGGTACGCCCGCGCGGCCCCGATCACCTCGGGGGTGAGGTCGTGGTCCTCGCCGAGCAGGATGCCGCGGACCAGGGAGGCCTCATCGGGCACCCGCCACGGCACCTCGGCGAGCCCGGCGACGATCACGGTGAGCCCGCCGTCCTCGAGCAGCTCCTCGAGGCCGCCGGGCACCCGCAGGTCGCCGTCCGGGGCCGCCGGGCCGTCCGCGAGCGCCTGCTCCACCGCGTCCAGGTCGTTGAGCGCGCGTTCGGCCCAGTTGGCGATCGCCACGTGCCCGCCCGGCGCGGTCACCCGGATCAGCTCGGCGAGCCCGTCGTCGGTGTCCTCGGCGAACTGCAGCGAGTTGAACGCCGTCACCAGGTCGAAACTCGCGTCGGGCCAGGGGAGATCCTCGGCGCCGGCCTCGCGCAGGTCGGCCACCCTGGCCGCGGCGAGGGCGAGCATGCCGGGTGCGGGATCGGCACCGGCCGTTCGCAGTCCGAGACTCTGGGCGTACGCGAGGAATTCGCCCCCGCCGCACCCCACGTCGAGCACCCGCGCCCCAGGTGCCACGCCACTCGCGTCGAGGACAGCGCGCCACGCGGGCTCGGCCGTCGCGCCCCACACCTCGCTCCAGATGCCGGCGATCTCGGACCAGTGATCTTCGCTCACGGGACCACCTTCCCATTTTGAGTAGTTCTCACGTTTATGGCCGGGTCATTTCGACATCCATTGAGCCAGATGGGCTTTTCGGGTAATGTACGTCGGCCATTTGGGGCAATCGATGAATTGGTCGAACGATGCCCCGACCGGCTCCGTGCTGCTCGTTGGACACCCGAGTCTCAATAAGGAGCACCACCATGCGGACCCACCTCCGTACCGCGATCCTCGGCGGCGCTGCACTCGCAGTCGTCGGCGCGCTCACCGCTGTGACCTTCAACGCCTCCGCCGCCGAGACGACGGCCCGGCCGCGTCCGGTCATCACCTCCGCCGCTCCCTCGGCCTCCGCCTCCACCGCTCCCGTGGGCATCAACCCGCCCGCCGGCCTGCGGAAGATCGGCACCTACAAGGTCGTCAAGGGCACCCAGACCTACACCTGCGCCGCGGGCTCCTTCGCGGGCGCCTCGGTTCCCGAGGCCCAGCTGGTCGGCACCGGCGGCTGGATCCACCACTTCAAGGGCCCGAGCTGGCAGTCCGCGCGTGACTCGTCGCTCGTCACCGCCACCAAGGTCGCCGAGAAGCCGAAGACCGGCACCATCGCCGAGCTGCTGCTCCAGGTGAACAGCCACACCGGCACCGGCATCCTTTCCAAGGCCGCCTACATCCAGCGCCTCAACACCTCCGGCGGCGCTGCCCCGGCCGGTGAGTGCACCGACGGTTCCACCACTGCTGTCGCTTACAACGCCACGTACGTCTTCTGGGGCTGATCTTCGGATTTGTTCAGGGCGACCCGGAGTATTTCCGGGTCGCCTTCCTTTTTGTCCGCCAGGAAAGCTCGCTGTAACAACACCGACCCGGTGGTGGCACGCAGTTGCCACCTTGTCGCTATCAGTGCTCCGTTAGTCTCTGCGGGACAGTAAATCGCCCAAGGAGTGTGCGTTGACTGACCTGTCCCAGCTCGTGAAGGCTTACGACGTCCGTGGCGTCGTGCCCGAGCAGCTCAACGAGACCGTAGCCCGTGCACTGGGCACCGCGTTCGTCGAGATGCTGCGGGAGTCCGGTGACGATGCCGAGAAGATCGTCATCGCCCATGACATGCGTGAGACCGGCCCGGCCCTGGCCGCCGCCTTCGCCGCGGGAGCCAATTCCGCCGGCGCGGCGGTCGTGCACATCGGCCTGGGCTCCACCGATGAGCTCTACTACGCGTCCGGCGTGCTCGGCCTGCCCGGGGCGATGTTCACCGCGAGCCACAACCCCGCGCAGTACAACGGGATCAAGCTCTGCCGCGCCGGCGCCAAGCCGGTCGGGCAGGACAGCGGCCTGGTGATCGTGCGTCAGCGTGCCGAGCAGCTGCTCAGCGATCTCGACTCGGTCGGCGAGATGCCGGTCGCCGTCGAGCACACCGACCTGCTCTCCGGATATGCCGAGCACCTGCGCAAGCTGGTCGACCTCAGCGGCATCCGCCCGCTCAAGGTCGTGGTCGACGCGGGCAACGGCATGGGCGGCTACACCGTCCCCGCGGTGCTCGGCGACCAGATCCTCCCGGGCCTGCCCCTGGAGATCGTGCCGATGTACTTCGAGCTCGACGGCTCGTTCCCCAACCACGAGGCCAACCCGCTCGACCCGAAGAACCTGGTCGACCTGCAGGCCGGCGTGGTCGAGCACGGCGCCGACATCGGGCTCGCGTTCGACGGCGACGCCGACCGCTGCTTCGTCATCGACGAGAAGGGCAACCCGGTCTCGCCGTCCGCGGTCACCGCGCTGGTCGCGAAGCGTGAGCTGGCGAAGTCCCCGGGTGCCACGGTCATCCACAACCTGATCACCTCGGCCGCCGTGCCGGAGATCATCAAGGAGAACGGCGGTACCCCGGTGCGCAGCCGGGTCGGCCACTCCTTCATCAAGGCCGAGATGGCCCGCACCAACGCCATCTTCGGCGGTGAGCACTCCGCGCACTACTACTTCCGTGACTTCTGGTTCGCCGACACCGGCATGCTGGCCGCCATGCACGTGCTCGCCGCGCTCGGTGGCCAGGACGAGCCGCTCTCGGCCTTCGCCGCCGAGTTCGAGCGCTACAGCGCCTCCGGTGAGATCAACTCCACGGTCGCCGACGCCAAGGCCACGACCGAGAAGGTGCGGGCCGCCTTCCCGGACGCCGAGATCGACACCCTCGACGGTCTGACGTTCCAGCTCAAGGACGGGTCCTGGTTCAACCTGCGCGCCTCCAACACCGAGCCGCTGCTGCGCCTGAACGTCGAGGCGCACAAGCCGGACCGGATGGCAGCGCTGCGGGACGAAGTGCTCAGCATCGTGCGCGGTTAGGATCACCTGGTCCTAGTAGGGGGAAACCGCCCCTAGTCCCGCGTCACGAAGGAGCCGTTCGGTGGCCCTCGACCCGCAGTTGCTGGAGATTCTGGCCTGCCCGGACACGCACCACGCACCGCTGGAGTTCGACGCCGCCGCGTCGACCCTGACCTGCACCGAGTGCGGGCGGGTCTTCCCGGTGCGCGACGACATCCCGGTGCTGCTGCTGGACGAAGCGCTACCTGGCTCAGGTCCTAAGGGTGAGGTGGCTTGACATGGCGAGTCCCAGGGAGAACGGCGTCGGTCTGACCGGCAGCCGGATCGCCGACGAGTCACGGCTCGAGGACGAGAAGGCGATGCTGGCCCAGGACCCGGGCGGCATGCTCCGGGCCACCGCCTCGGCGGGCGCCCAGGTCCGCGAGTCGGCGGCGCTGGCCGCCGAGGCCAACCTGCAGGTCCTGGCCGACGAGGGCCGCCCCCGGGCGGTCGTCGTCGCCGGGATCGGCACGGCCGGCCTGACCGGCAGCATTCTGGCCACGGTCGCCGGGCCGCGCTGCCCGGTCCCGGTGATCGGACACCGCAGCGCCGGCGTTCCGGGCTGGGTCGGAGCGGCTGACGTGGTCATCGCCGTGTCCGCCTCCGGGCGCAGCCCCGAGGCGCTCGCCGCCGCCGACGCCGCGGCCCGCCGTGGCGCGCGCCTGGTGGCGATCGGCAACCCCGACTCCGAGCTGCAGGCCATGGCCGAGCGGGCCCGGGCGCCGTTCATCCCGGTGCCCCGCCGCGCGCCCGCCCGGGCCAGCCTGTGGGGTCTCGCCGTGCCGGTGCTGCTCGCCGCCCGCGCGCTCGGCCTGGTCAAGGTCAACGAGGCCGACCTGGCCGAGACCGCCGCCCGGCTCGACGCGGACGCCGAGCGCTGCCGCCCCGGCGCCGAGGCCTTCGTCAACCCGGCCAAGTCGCTCGCACTCGGCCTCGCCGGTTCGGTGCCGATCGTCTGGGGCTCGTCCCCGCTGGCCACGGTCGCCGCCCGCCGCTTCGCCGACACGCTTGCCGCGAACGCCCGTTACCCGGTCATGGCCGGTGCGCTGGGCGAGGCCGGCCGGGGCCGCGTCGGTCTGCTCGACGGGCCGTTCGGCGGGCTCGCCGAGTCGGGCCGCGACATCTTCGCCGACCCGGACGACGAGGAGGAGAACACCCGGTTGCGCCTGGTCGTCTTCCGCGACGGTGGCCTGAACCCCGAGGACGAGGCCGACGAGCCGGTCGCCGTGGAGGAGCGCAGGGCGGAAGCCGTGCAGGTCCTCGCCGAGCGCCGTGGCGTACGCTGCGACGTCCTGACGGCGGAGGGTGGCTCCGCGCTGGAGCGGCTGGCGTCGCTCACGGCCGTGCCCGACTTCGCCTCGATCTACCTTGCCCTGGCGCACGGCCTCGACCCCATGGCCGTGCCCGCCATCAACGAGATGAAGGAACTGTCGAACCCCATGCCCGAGGCACTTCAGTGAGCGCAGGCGGCGGAACGAAGGCGATTCTCGCCGCGCTGGGGGCCAACCTCGGCATCGCGGTCACCAAGTTCATCGCCTGGTTGCTGACCGGCTCGTCGTCGATGCTGGCGGAGGCCATCCACTCGGTGGCCGACTCCGGCAACCAGGCACTGCTCCTGCTCGGCGGCAAGCGCTCGACCCGCAAGGCCACCCCCGAACACCCCTTTGGGTACGGCCGCGAGCGCTACATCTACGCGTTCATCGTCTCCATCGTGCTGTTCAGCGTCGGCGGCCTCTTCGCGGTCTACGAGGGCTACCACAAGGTCAGGCATCCCGAGGCCATCGACGCGTGGCAGTGGGTGCCGCTCGCGGTCCTGGTCATCGCGATCTGCCTCGAGGGTTACTCCTTCATGACGGCGATCAAGGAGTCCAACCACACCCGCGGCAAGCAGACCTGGGTCAACTTCGTGCGCCGCGCCAAGGCCCCCGAGCTGCCCGTGGTTCTGCTCGAGGACGCCGGCGCGCTGGTCGGCCTCGTGCTCGCGCTGATCGGCGTGGGCCTGACCCTGATCACCGGCAACGGCGTCTGGGACGGCCTCGGCACGCTCGCCATCGGCCTGCTGCTGGTGACCATCGCGATCGTCCTGGCGATCGAGACCAAGAGCCTGCTGCTGGGCGAGGGCGCCAACCCCGAGGACGTCAAGAAGCTGGAGCAGGCCATCGTCGCCGGCCCCGGCGTCGAGCGCATCATCCACATGAAGACGCTCTACCTCGGCCCGGAAGAGCTCCTGGTGGCGGCGAAGATCGCGGTCCCGCCGACCGAGAGCGCCGAGGAGGTGGCCCGGCACATCAACGAGACCGAGATCCGCATCCGCGAGGCGCTGCCCGTCGCCCGGGTGATCTACCTCGAGCCGGACATCTACAGCCCCAAGAAGGCTCCGAACCCGACGGCCTCCGACGCGGCCGTCGCCAACTGACGAAACGGGGGCGGCCACGGTGGCTGCGGTATTTCCCTTGACCGGAGTCATCCGGCCCTACGCCTGGGGGTCGCGCACGGCGCTCGCCGACCTGCAGGGCCGGCCGTCGCCGAGCGACGCCCCGGAAGCGGAGCTGTGGCTCGGCGCGCACCCGGGAGACCCGTCGACCGTTGACGGTGTCTCCCTGGCGACCCTCATCGAGAACGATCCGAAGGGCCAGCTGGGTACGGAGGTCGCCGGCGAATTCGGCGTACGCCTGCCGTATCTCATGAAGGTCCTGGCCGCAGCCGCACCGCTGTCCCTGCAGGCCCACCCGGACGCCGACTACGCGAAGATCGCGTGGGCGGCCCAGGAAGCCGGCCCGGACGCCCCGAAGAACTACACCGACGCGTTCCACAAGCCGGAGATGCTGGTCGCGCTCACGCCGTTCGAGGCGCTTTGCGGTTTCCGCGACCCGGCCGAGTCGGCTTCCGCGCTGGAAGCTTTCGGCATCGAACGGCTCAGCCCGGTCGTGGCCGCCCTGCGCACGGGCGTCAACGGGTTGTCCGAGGCGGTCCGGACGCTGCTGACCTGGCCCGCCGATGATCGGGCCGCGCTGGTCGAGGAGGTCGTCGCCGCCGGCACCTCACCGCTGGCGGTCAGCATCGCGGGCTTCTACCCGGGAGATCCGGGCGTTCTGGTCGCGCTTCTCCTCAATCACGTACGCCTGGAGCCCGGCGAAGCCATCTGGATGCCCGCCGGAAACCTGCATGCCTACCTCTCAGGGCTTGGCGTCGAGATCATGGCGGCCAGCGACAACGTGCTCCGGGGTGGGTTGACGCCCAAGCGCGTTGACGTCGACGAGCTGCTGCGGGTCCTGCGCTTTGAGGTCCTGGAGGATCCGATCCTGCCGGCGACCCCGGTGAGCCCGGGCGTGGTCACCTGGAAGGTGCCGGTCCGGGAGTTCGCGCTGTTCAAGTACGAACTGGGAACGTCCACACCGCCGCTGAGCCTGCCGCCGGCCGGTCCGCGGATCGTGCTGGGCACGGTCGGGGATGTGTACGTCGCGGAGGCCGTGGACGGCACGCCGGTCGAGGTCACGCCGGGCACGGCGGCCTACATCCCGGCCGGGACCGGGGCTGCCACGGCGGCCGGCCTCGGTGAGATCTTCGTGGCGGCCGTCGCTTCCTGAGTGTCGTGGCCGGCGCAGCGCGGCTCGGCTCGGCGTCGCGGCTGGGCTGGGCGTCGTGGCTCGGCGGGCATCGTGGCGCGGCTGGGCGGTTTTGGGGCTTTTGAGGGCGCGTAACCCCGGGTGGGTTGCGCGCTCTTCGGCTTTCTTGGGGTTACGTAAGACGAAATTTCCGGATTTGCTTGACATGAGGGTTGCGGAGTGTGAATCTATAAACACGCAGCGTCAATGGTGATCGGGGGGTCCCACGACGCGCGCGGTACCAAACCGGGGGGATGAACGGGGCGGCGGGTCTTTGACCTGTCGTCCCGTTCGCTATTCGCACCCGATGCGGGTGTCCGGCCGGTGCGGGGCTGGGCCGGTGCGCTGGGCCGGCGTCGTTACGGTGGCCCCGTGGCCGTCAATTCAATGGGGTCGTTGCCAGAGTCGATCACCCTCGCCGAGACCGTGGACGCTGCCCGGGACACGCTGCAGGACCTGCTCGGCGTCGACGTCGTGCCACAGCTGGACGTCTTTCACCGGCGTCGAGGCGGCGATGGGCGGCTGACCGACGACCTGGAGCGGTTGCTCGGGCGCGATGAGCTCGAGGCGGTGCGGCTCGGCGGCCCGCGGGTCCCGGCCGGTGTCGACGACGATGAGCACTACGAGATCGGTGCCGAGGGGTTCCCGTGGCGGATCTGGCTGATGGTCTTCCGGTGCGACGAGGATTACGCCGACGACCTGACCGAGCTGGCGGGGCGCCATGTCGCGTGGCTCGACTTCACCCCCGCGCGTACCCCGGTGATGGTCGTGACCTCGATCGGCCTCGCGCTGGGGGCGGCTCGCAGGCGGGGCGGCTACTTCGACACGCAGCTGCAGCTCGCTCCGGAGCTGGGCGTGGGGACCGCGGTTCCGGCGGAGCGGGCGCTGGCGTTGACCCGGCTCGAAGAAGTGCGCGGTGAAACGTACGAGACGGCATGTGAACGGTTTTTGGATGTGTATTCCGCCGCCCGGCCCGGTGGGGCCCGCTGAGCTGGGCCTCTCTGAGCTGGGCCTCTCTGAGCTGGGCCCCTCTTAGCTGGGGCACATGGAAAAGCGAACCGGTGGTTGCCGCCGCCGGTTCGCTTTCCGGTTCTGCGCGCCGCCCCCGCAGGCGATGCGCAGGGTGCAGAGCCTCCCGCCTGGCGACCTGCACCTATAGCTCCCGGCAGCCCCCGTGAGGGCTGGGGCGCTTGTCCAGCTCATCCCATTAGCACATGCTCCGCGCCGATCTGCAAGTGCAGATAGTGGTCTGCAAGTTGCATGTCGTGGCCGGTACGGTGAGTGGTATGGCGGGATCGACGTCGATGGCTGCCCGCCGTGAGCTGGCCGACGAGCTGCGCCGGCTGCGGGGCGGGCGGCGAGGTGCTGTTGTGGCCGCGGGTCTGGGCTGGTCGGAGTCCAAGCTGAGCAGGATCGAGACCGCGCGGACCGGGATCAGCGACGCCGACCTGGAGCGGTTGCTCGACGCGCTCGCGGCGCCGGCGGGGGAGCGGAACCGGCTGCGTGACCTTGCCGATCGGGGGCGGGCGCGCGTGTGGTGGGCGCCCTACCGGTCATCGGTGGCCGACCCCTACGACGAGTATGTCGCGTTCGAGGCCGAGGCCGTGCTCATGTGCGAGTGGGAGGCGCAGCTCGTGCCCGGCCTGTTGCAGACCGATGAGTACGCGCACGCCATCATCCAGACCGGCGCCGATGTGCACGACCCCGAGACGGTGCAGCGGCGGACCGCCCTGCGGATGGCGCGGCAGAGCGTGCTGACCCGGGATCCCGCGCCGCGGCTCTGCGTCGTGCTGGACGAGGCGGTGCTCCGGCGGGAGGTCGGCGGGCGGGAGGTGCTCCGGCGGCAGTTGCAGCGACTTTTCGACGCCAGCCGGCGGCCCGGGGTGGAGCTTCAGGTCATGCCGTTCACCACAGGGGCACACGCGGCGCTCGGGGAGGCGTTTGTCATCTTCGAGTTCGAGGACCGGCCCGCGGTGGTGCACAGCGAGGCGCTGACGGGTGGGCAGTTACGGACTAAGGACACCGAGGTGCTGGTGTATCGCAAGGCCTTCGCCGATCTGCGGCGACGGTCGCTTTCGGTGGATGAGACGCGAGAAGTCATCGCTCGAACGGGCGAACGGCTTGACTGAGTGTCGCCGCTGTCCGTTATGTCAGCGGGTATCCATTCGCTGAAGGGTATGACATTGCAGAAGAACGCGTTGACCTGGCGAAAGAGCACGCGTAGCGGGGCGGCCGGGCACTGTGTCGAGGTGGCTTCCGTCGCGGCGGCGGTTTTTGTGCGCGACTCCAAGAACGTCGAGGGGCCGATGCTCGAATTCGGTCAAGCAGGCTGGGCCGAGTTTGTCGCCGGGGTGCGTGCGGGCGAGTTCGACCGCTGAAGAATGTCGCACGGGCGACTATCCGGTCGCCCGTGTTCAAAGTAATGCCTGCTTGACGCGGTAGGCAGGGCCGTGCATAAGGTATGCCGAACCTAAGTTAGGGAACCCTTAGCAACGGAGTGCCATGCTCGCCACGTACCTCATCGGACTCCGTGAGGGGCTGGAAGCCACGCTCGTGGTCAGCATCCTGATCGCGTTCCTGGTGAAGTCGCAGCGCAAGGACCGGCTGGTGCAGGTCTGGGCCGGCGTCGCCCTGGCCGTGGTGCTCTCCGTCTTCTTCGGCTGGCTGCTCAGTTACACCGAGACCACGCTGCTGCAGAAGTACGAGCAGCGCGAGCTGTTCGAGGCGGTCACCTCGGTCCTCGCCGTCGGCTTCGTCACCTGGATGATCTTCTGGATGCGCCGGGCCGCCCGGTCCATCGCCGGTGAGCTGCGCACCAAGCTGCACGACGCGCTCGCCGTGGGCTCGGTCGCCGTCGGCGTGATGGCGTTCCTCGCGGTGGTCCGTGAAGGCCTCGAAACGTCGCTGATCTTCTACTCCGCGGTCCAGGGCGCCTCGTCGAACACCAAGCCGCTGCTGGCGCTGATCGCCGGAATCCTCTCGGCCGTCGTCATTGGCTGGCTCATGTATGCGACAGCCATACGAATCAACCTCGCCGTGTTCTTCACCTGGACCGGGGCGCTGCTCATCCTGGTCGCCGCCGGGATCTTCAAGTACGCGGTGCATGACTTCCAGGAGTCCAACGTGCTCCCGGGGCTCAACAACCTGGCGTACGACATCAGCGGCGCGCTCGACCCCAGCGCCTGGTACACCGCGCTGCTCACCGGGATGTTCAACGTCACCCCGACGGCGTCCGTGCTGGAAACCGTCGCTTGGGCGGCGTACGGAATCCCGGTCCTTGTCATTTTTCTCTGGCCCACCCCCCAACCGGCGCCCGCGCCTCAGCAGTAGGAGAACTATGCGTACCCCCCGGCTTCTGGCCCTTGCGGCGATTGGCGTCCTCGGCGGCTCACTCGCGGCGTGCGGCGGCGATGACTCCTCCTCCTCGGACAGCGCCTCGGGCGGCCCGATCGTGGTCAAGGCCAGCGACACCGCCTGCGAGGTCGCGGCGACCTCGGCGAATGCCGGCACCAGCGTTTTCACCATCACCAACGGCGGAAACAAGATCACCGAGTTCTACGTGTACGCCGCCGGCGACCGGATCATGGGTGAGGTCGAGAACATCGCGCCCGGGCTCTCGCGTGACCTGCACGTCGAGCTGCCCGCGGGCTCCTACGAGACGGCCTGCAAGCCGGGCATGATCGGCAAGGGTCTCCGCGCGGCGTTCACCGTCTCCGGTTCGGCCGCACCGCTCACGGACGACGCCAAGCTCGCCGACGCGACCGCCAGCTACTCGCGCTACGTGAAGAGCCAGACCGAGGCGCTGCTGCCGAAGACCGAGGAGTTCGTCACTGCGGTCAAGGGCGGCGACGTGGAGAAGGCAAAGGCCCTCTTCCCGATCGCGCGTACGTACTGGGAGCGCATCGAGCCCGTGGCCGAGATCTTCGGCGACCTCGACCCCAAGATCGACGGTCGCGAGGAGGTCACCGAGGAGGGCATGGCGTTCACCGGCTTCCACCGCCTCGAGAAGGATCTCTGGGCGGCCACGCCGGACATCAGCAAGGACGGCCCGATCGCCGACGAGCTGCTGACCAACGTCAAGGAGATCGTCGCCAAGGCCAACGCCGAGAAGCTCTCCCCGCTGCAGCTCGCCAACGGCGCCAAGGGCCTGCTCGACGAGGTCGCCACCGGCAAGATCACCGGCGAGGAGGACCGCTACTCGCACACCGACCTGTGGGACTTCAACGCCAACGTCGAGGGCTCCAAGGCCGCGATCGCCTCGCTGCGCCCGGTCCTCGAGGAGCGGGACGCCGCCCTGGTCAAGACGCTGGACACCGAGTTCGCCAACGTCGACACCACGCTCGCGAAGTACCGCGACGGCGATGGCTGGAAGCTGCACAACCAGCTCACCCAGGCCGACCTGAAGAGCCTCTCGGACGCGATCAACGCGCTCGCCGAGCCGATCTCCAAGGTCGCCGCGGTGGTCTCGCAGAAGTAGGTTCTGATGTCCTTCTCCTGGAATGTGTCGCGCCGGCGGGCCATCGGGCTCGCCGGCATCGGCGTTGTCGGGGCCGCCTCCGTCGGCGCCGGCGTGGTGCAGGCTTTCGCGTCCGAAACGGATAATTCGGTAGCGTTCGCGGGCGAGCATCAGGCGGGGATCGTCACCCCGGCTCAGGACCGGCTGCACTTCGTGGCGTTCGACGTCATCACCAAGGACCGCGCGCGGCTGATCTCCCTGCTCAAGGACTGGACGGCGGCCGCCGCACGGATGACCGCGGGGCGGGACGCGGGGGAGATCGGGGCCGTCAACGGCGTACCCGAAGCACCTCCGGACGACACCGGCGAGGCGCTCGGGCTGCCCCCGGCCAACCTGACCATCACCGTCGGGTTCGGCAGGACGCTGTTCCGGGACGCCGACGGGCGGGACCGGTTCGGGATCGCCGCGCAGCTCCCGCCGGCCCTCGATGAGCTGCCGCACTTCCCGGGTGACGTGCTCGACGCCGCGCTGTCCGGGGGCGATCTGTGTGTGCAGGCCTGCGCGGACGATCCTCAGGTCGCGGTGCACGCCATCCGGAACCTCGCGCGGATCGGCATGGGCGTGGTCAGCGTGCGGTGGTCGCAGCTGGGGTTCGGGCGTACGTCGTCCACCTCCAAGGCTCAGGCCACGCCGCGCAACCTCTTCGGGTTCAAGGACGGCACCGCCAACCTGAAGCTCGAGGAGACCGGCCTGCTCAAGGAGCATCTCTGGGTGCAGCCGCAGGACGGTCCCGCGTGGATGACGGGCGGGGCGTACCTGGTCACCCGGAAGATCCGCATGATCATCGAGACCTGGGACCGGTCGTCGCTGGCGGAGCAGGAGTCCATCGTCGGGCGGCACAAGGGTACGGGCGCGCCGCTCGGGCATACCGCGGAATTCGACGAACCGGACCCTGCCGCGCTGCCCGAGGGCTCGCATGTGCGGCTCGCCCATCCCTCGCTCAACGGCGGCGCGCGGTTGTTGCGGCGGGGGTACAACTTCGTCGACGGGTCGGACGGGTTGGGGCGGTTGGACGCCGGGCTGTTCTTCATGGCGTACCAGCGGGATCCGCGTAAGCAGTTTGTCCCGATTCAGCGGAATCTTGCCCGGCACGACGAGATGAACGAATACCTCAAAGCTGTGTCACTCGGGCTCTTCGCCTGTCCGCCGGGAGTCTCGGGCAACGGGGACTTCTGGGGGAGCGCATTACTCGCCTGAGGCGGTATTTTGGTCCGGCCGAGAGCGTGATCTTTCTGCGGCCCGGGCCTGCGCCGGGGTCATGATCGCTTTTGCTGGGGCCATGATCGACGGGCGGTCACACCGGCCGGAAGGGGACAGTGCAATATTGGATCGCATGAGAGCCCGCGTACTCGTCGTCGATGACGACCCCGCGCTGGCGGAGATGCTCGGCATCGTCCTGCGCAGCGAGGGCTTCCTGCCTTCCTTCGTGGCCGACGGTGAACGTGCCCTCGCCGCGTTCCGGGAGAACAGGCCCGACATCGTCCTGCTCGACCTCATGCTGCCCGGCATGAGTGGCATCGACGTCGCGCGGGCCATCCGCACGGAGTCGGGCATCCCGATCGTCATGCTCACCGCCAAGAGCGACACCGTCGACGTCGTGCTGGGCCTCGAGTCCGGCGCCGACGACTACGTGGTCAAGCCGTTCAAGCCCAAGGAGCTGGTGGCGCGCATGCGTGCCCGGCTGCGCAGGGGCGAGGACGCCGCGCCGGAGATGCTCACCATCGGGCCGCCCGGCAACCAGATCACCATCGACGTGCCGGCGCACACCGTCTCCCGCGACAGCGAGGAGGTGAAGCTGACGCCGCTCGAGTTCGACCTGCTGGTCGCGCTCGCCCGCAAGCCGCGCCAGGTCTTCACCCGCGAGGTCCTGCTGGAGCAGGTCTGGGGATACCGCCACGCGGCCGACACGCGGCTGGTCAACGTGCACGTCCAGCGGCTGCGCGCCAAGATCGAGCCCGACCCGGAGCGGCCGGAGATCATCCTCACGGTGCGTGGCGTCGGCTACAAGGCCGGCACCGGCTGATCCTCGGCTGATCTTGCAAGGTCTTTCTTTGGGCGAGCCGAGCTGATCGTGTCCGGCCCGTCGCAGGCGAGCCGGGCTGATCATGCCGGGCCCGTCGCAGGCGAGCCGGGCTGATCTTGCCGGGTCCGTCGCAGGCGGGGCGGGCTGATCTGTCGGGTTTCGTCCACAGGCGGGGCGGGCGCCGGGGTTGAGAAGGGCTAACCTTGGCCCCGATGCGCGCTCCTGCCTGGCTTCCGATGCCCATCCGCCGCACCCTGAGGGTGGTGCGGCGGCAGTGGCGCATAGTCGTGCGCCGGGCCCGCAAGGTCTCCGCGCCCGCGCGCCGGGCCTGGCGCCGCTCGCTGCACCTCCGGGTCGTCACTCTCACGCTCGTCGCGTCCAGCCTGCTGGTCGGCGGCTTCGGCTGGTTCATCGCCGACCGCAGCACCCAGATCCTGCTCGACCGGGCCCGCGACGAGGTGAGCTCGCAGATGTCCGGCAAGGTCGACTACGCCGTCTCGCAGCTCACCGTGCACCGCACCGAGCGTGACCCCAAGCTCCCGACGACGATCAGCAACACGGTGACCCGCCTCAGCGACGGCGACCCGACCGAGAGCGGCGGCGCGCTCCTCGAGCTGCGCGCCGACAACTATCCCGATCTCAAACCGGTGATCTCCGACGAGCGGATCGACGCCAGCGCGCTGCTCACCAGGGAGATGCGCTACTCGGTCGCCACCGAGAGCCAGGTCGCCCGTCAGATCCGCACCATCGACGTGCGCGGCGAGCCGGTCAAATACCTGGTCTGGGGCTCGCCGGTGCCGACCAGCTTCGGCCACGTCGAGCTCTACTACATGGTCCCGCTGACCACCGAGGACAAGGCCGCCAACGAGATCCGTGCCACGGTGGCCGTCACCGGCCTGGCCCTGGTCCTGCTCCTGGGCCTGCTGGCGGGCCTGGTCACCCGCATGGTGGTGACACCGGTCCGGGTCGCCGCCCGCACCGCCCAGCGGCTCTCCGCGGGCCTGCTCGACCAGCGCATGAAGGTCGACGGCGAAGACGACCTGGCCCTGCTGGCGGCCTCCTTCAACCAGATGGCGGCCAACCTGCAGCGCCAGATCGTGCGCCTGGAGGAGATGTCCCGCCTGCAACGGCGATTCACCTCGGACGTCTCCCATGAGCTGCGCACCCCGCTGACCACCGTGCGGATGGCCGCCGACCTCATCTTCTCCGAGCGCGACGAGTTCGAGCCGGCGGTGGCCCGCAGCGCGGAGCTGCTCCAGGCCGAGCTGGACCGCTTCGAGAGCCTGCTCACCGACCTGCTCGAGATCAGCCGCTTCGACGCCGGCTTCGCGGCCCTCGACGCCGAGCACTCCGACCTCGTCCCCATCATCGAGCGCGTCGCCGAGCGCCTCGCCGGCCTCGCCGAGCGGGTCGGCGTGACGATCGAGCTCCGCCTGCCCGACACCCCGGTCATCGCCGAGGTCGACCCCCGCCGCGTCGAGCGCATCCTGCGCAACCTCGTCGGCAACGCGGTCGAGCACGGCGAGCGCAGACCGGTCGAGGTCACCCTCGCCACCGACGACGCTGCCGTGGCCGTCACGGTCCGCGACCACGGCGTCGGCCTGAAACCGGGCGAGGAGCGCCTGGTCTTCAACCGCTTCTGGCGCGCCGACCCGTCCCGCGCCCGCCAGACCGGCGGCACCGGCCTCGGCCTCTCCATCTCCGTCGAGGACGCCCGCCTCCACGGCGGCTGGCTAGAAGCCTGGGGCGAGCCAGGCGGCGGCGCCCAATTCCGCCTAACCGTCCCGGTCCGCTCAGGCGACCGCCTGGTCGCAGCCCCCCTCCCCCTGATCCCCCGCGACCGCGACAAAGCCATCGACCCCACCCCGCCGCCCACTGCGGCCCTGACCTCCTCCGCAGGCCCGGCTTCCTCTACGGGCCCGGCTTCCTCCACGGGCCCGGCTTCTTCTGCCGGCCAGGCCTCCTCCTCGGCCCCGGCTTCCTCTGCGGCGCCGGCTTCTTCTGCCGCCCCGGCTTCCTCCTCGGCCCCGGCTTCCTCTGCGGCCCCGGCTTCTGCTGCGATCCCGGCTTCCTCGGCCTTGGGCGACGAGCCCGCGGAGGTGCTGTGATGAAACGCGGACTGCTCGCCACTGTGCTGGCCGGTGCCCTGCTGCTCGCCGGCTGCGGCATCCCGGAGAACACCGAGGTCTCCAAGGTCAGCGACGGCCCCCGCACCGGGGCCTCCTTCGGCCAGGACGACCCGCCGGACAAATCCACTCGCGAGGAAGCCGGCGACGACACCGCCCTGCTGGTGAAGTTCTACCTGCAGGCAGCCGCGGCGAGCGACCCCGACACCTCCCTCAAACAGGTGCAGTCCTTCCTGTCCCCGTCGTTCGCCGCCACCACCCTCAAGGCCCCGACGGACGTCAAGGTCATCCACCTCATCGGCACGCCCCTGGTCAACCCGGGCAGCGACGAGGTCAAGGTCAGCGCGCTGACGGTCGGCGTGCTCTCCCACAACGGAGTCCTGGAAGCCTCGGAGGACAAGGGCGTCCAGACATATTCGATGACGGTCTCGAGCATCACCGGCAAGGACGGCCTGTTCGTCACCAAGGCGCCGCCGGTGCTGCTCCTGACCGATGAGGGCCTCGAGGACTACTACCACCAGCACACGATCTACTTCTGGAACCGCGACCACACCGCGCTGGTCCCCGACGTGCGCTACCTCTCCGCCGACGTCCCCTCCGAGCAGGTCCCGCAGGAGATCGTCAAGTGGATGATCGAGGGCCCCGCCTCCTGGCTCGCCGGTGCCGCCGAACCGCTGCCGGACGGCACCGCGCTGATCGGTAACGTGCCCGCGGTCACCAACAACAAGCTCCAGATCAACCTGAGCGGCGGATCGGCCCAGCAGCCGGACGCCCAGGCCGCCCTCGACCGGTTACGCCGGCAACTGATGTGGTCGCTGCGCCAGTTCCTGCCCCGGGTGCTCGAGCTCAAGGTCGGCAACGGACCCCAGACCGACTACGAGAGCAACGACTACTACACGAGCAACGCGTCTTACAGGCTCGCGGCCACCCCCGAACGCTTCGTGATCTACAACGAGCAGATCCGGCGCGTGTCGCAGTCGGCGGCCTCGACCGACCCCATCCCGGTGATCCGCCCCGAGAACAATCGCAAGGTCCGGGCGGCCGCCCTGGCCCGTAGCTTCAGCGACCGGGGCTACGCCGCCCTGGTGACCAGCGACGCCGGCAAACAAGCGCTCCAGGTCGGCTCAGCCCCGCGAGGCGAGCAGGCGAAACTGCACCCGGTGCCCCTGCCCGGCGGCTCGACCGGCCAGCCGGTGTGGGCGATCACCTCCGACGACGCCCAGACCGGAGCCATCGGCCTCATCACGGTCGGCGGCCGGCTCTACAGCTTCTCGCCCGACGACTCGACCCTGAAACGCGTCAACTGGCCCGGCCCGTCCGGCCTGATCTCAGCGGTCTCGGTCGCCCCCGACGGCCGCCGCCTCGCCCTGGTCGTCAACGGCGAGCTCTACGTCGCGGCCATGACCGCCGACGGCTCCGGCCCCGCCCTCTCCACCCCCCGCCGCGTCGAGATCTACCGCCTCGCCGACGTCACCGCAGCCGACTGGGGCACCGAAAGCTCCCTGATCGTCGCCGGCACCCGCAGCGACGGCGACCGGGTCGCCATCATCGAAACCGAACTAGACGGCGCCCGCTCCTCCGAAGTCCTCGCCGACATCGGCAACGAACACGTCAGCTACCTCGCCGCCTACCCCGTCAACCCCATCACCCAGAAATCCCTCCCCGACGTCATGGAATACATGGCCAACGGAGCCACCTACGACATCCAAACCCAACCCGTCCGCATCAACATCGCCGACCTCGCCGACCCGATCACCAACCCCCCACCCGGCGTCATCCCCGTCTCCCCCTTCTTCCTCCGCTAAACCCCAATGCCCACCGGCCACTCCGACCCCCCAGCGCCCAGCGGCGTTTACCCGCTCAGATCGGGCAGGTCGCCTTGGCCGGGCGGTCCGTTTGAGCAGGGCGGTCTGCTTGAGGCGGGCGGTCTGCTTGAGGCGGGCGGTCTGCTTGGGCTGGGCGGCTCGCGTTCGGCCGGGCTGCGCGGTTCGCTTGGGGCGGGCGGTCCGTTTGGGGCGGGCGGCTCGCGTTCGGCTGGGTCGGTTAGTTCGATTCTTCATGGGCCGGGCGGTTCGCTCGGGCGGGGCAGTTCGCATTCGGCTGGGCCGGGCGGTTCGCTCGGGCGGGGCAGTTCGCATTCGGCTGGGTCGAGTGGTTCGCTCGGGGCGGGAGATTCGCCTCATGCTGGGTCGGGTAGATCGCTCGGACCCGACAGCTCGGCTTCGCCCGAACCGGGTAGGTCGCATTCGGACAGGCCGGCCGGCTCGCTTGGGCAGGGCACTCCGCTTCCGCGTGGGTTGGGTCGTTCGGTTCCGGCTGCGTCGGGCAGATCGCCTTCGGCAGGGCAGGGGCGTTCGCTTCCGGCTGGCTCCGGCGGTTCGCCATTGGCTGGGGTGGGTCGTTCGCCTTCGTCTGCGAGCGGCGGGCAATATCCGCGGCCGTCCGACCATTCGCGTTCGCCTGCTCCAGGCAGCTTTCCTCTGCCCACGCCCAGCCGGTTGAGCAAGCCTGCCGGCTCTGGCCGAAACCGTCCGGGCGTTCTGCCGCATGCCCCAGCCCCAGCCCTCGCCCCTACGCCGACCCCGGCCCCGGCCTCGGCCTCGGCCCCAGCCCCAGCCCCAACCTCAGCCCCAACCTCAGTCTCAGCCCTCGGCCCGGTCTCAGCCCTCGGCCGGGCCCCAGCCTCAGCCTCAGCCCCGCTACCGGCCCAAGCCCCGGTCCCAGCCCCAGTCCCGGCTGTCGGGTTGGCTGGGCGGGTTGTTGCGGGGGCGCGGGGATGGGTGGGTGGGGTTGGCGGGGATTTGGCTGATCTTGTTCTGCCTGGGGTTTGTGCTGGGTGCGGGGCTGAGCGGGTGCCGTTGCGGTGTGCGATCTGCTGGGAGTGCGCTGCTGAGTGGGAGGTGCTTCGGCCCTATGCCACCAGGCCGACGCCGACGCCGCGGGGGATGCCGGCGTGTTTTGCGGCGGGGGTTTATGCGGGGGCGTTGCGGGGGGCTCTGCTGGCGTACAAGGAACGGGGGCGGTATCGGTTGAAGCGGCCCTTGGGGGTGCTTCTGGGGGCGGCGGTGGCTGAGGCTGCTGTGCGTGGGGGCGGGGGTCCGGGCGTACCTGTGGTGGTGGTTCCTGTTCCTTCGACTGCGGGGGCGGTTCGGGCTCGGCACGGTGACCATATGGGGCGGTTGGCGGGGGAGGCGGTTCGGTGGTTGCGGGGGGCCGGGTGGGACGCGGAGGTGACGCATGTGTTGCGGGCGTTACCTCGGGCTGACTCGGTGTTGCTGGATGTGAACGGGCGTTTGGCTGCGGCTGAGAGTTCGCTGCGAATCAAGGGGGTTCGGATCCGCATTCCGCGGCGGCGGCCGACGATCAGAGGCACCCTGATAGTGGTTGACGACATCGTCACGACGGGGGCCACGCTGGCAGCGGTGACGGGTCGGCTCCGGGAGGTGGATATGCAGGTCACGGGGGCTGCGGTGGTGGCGGCGACGCGGCTGCGCAGGGGCCGGGCCGAGCGGGTCGCCGGCGGTGGTCCGCCGGGGGTGCCAGGGTCGGAAGTCCCGCTAACGGGTTCCCGAACGAGGGGTGACGAGCAGGCCTCGGCAGGTTAGCGTTCTGGTGACGAGGGTAAGCGCGTCTGTCTTACCCGCCACCGGAGCGAAGTCGACCATCAGACTCGCCGCACCGGAAAGGAGCGTCCTCGTAAGCCGATTCGGTCACGTGCGTGGGATTGCTCAGCAGTAGGGGTTCCCGCCGTCGCCGACACCCGCACACCGCGATCAAGTGCAACGTTGGGGGAGGTCACGAGTGGACATTGTCGTCAAGGGCCGCAACGTAGAGGTTCCCGCGCACTATCGGGAACACGTCGCCGAAAAACTGGCAAAAGTCGAGCGGTACGACCAGAAGCTGATCAGAGTCGACGTGGAGTTGTTCCACGAGCGCAACCCGCGGCAGTCGGACAACTGCCAGCGTGTGGAGATCACCGTCGTTACCAGGGGCCCCGTGGTGCGGGCCGAGGCATGTGCCAAAGATTTCTACGCAGCGCTGGACGCCGCGTTCAACAAACTCGACGGGCGCCTCCGCCGTGCCGCCGACCGCCGCCGCGTTCACCGCGGCCGCCACGCGCCGGTCTCCGTGGCCGCCGCGACCGCAGGGCTCCCGACCGACCTGCCGAGCCTGACACCGCCCGACGGTGGCTCATCGGTCGGCACGGACCTGCTGGAGCACGACGAAGACCAGCCTTGGCGCATCGTGCGCGAAAAGGAACACCCCGCGGATCCGATGACCGTCGACGACGCTCTCTTCCAGATGGAGCTCGTCGGCCACGACTTCTACCTCTTCCAGGACAAGGAGAGCGGCCGCCCGAGCGTCGTCTATCGGCGCCGCGGCTACGACTACGGCATCCTCAGCCTGGAAACAACGGGCTGACCGTCGCACGCCCACGGCTCGGCGGGCACAACCCGCCGAGCCGCCAGAGGCAGTCCGCCCCAAGACCCCGTCAGAGGCGCTGCCGCCCTAAGACGCCGCAAGAGGCGCCGCTGCTCCAAGACGCCGCCAGAAGCGCCGGACTAGCCGAGGCTTACGAGCCCGTCCAGCATGTCCTCCGCGAGGAGGGCGTACTGAACGTCGTCGTTGCGGCGCCCGTCCGCGCCGGGCAGGCGGGAGCGCAGATAGGCCTCCCGTTTGAAGCCGGCCTTCTCGAGCACCCGCTGCGAGCCCAGGTTCGTGGGCAGGGCCCCCGCGATGAGCCGGGCGATCCCCGTCTCGGCGAAGACCCACAGCGCGAGCAGTTGGGCCGCACGCGTCGGGAAGCCCCGCCCCCGCCAGGCAGGCATCATGCTGTAACCGATCATGGCCTGCGCGGTGCGGGGTTCCTGGTAGTAGAGGCCGATCTCGCCGGCCGGCGTTCCGGTCTCGGCGTCCACGATGATCAGGTCGGCGCGGTCGCCTGCCAGCCAGTGCGACTGGGTACGGTCGCAGCGCCGTTCCATCTCCGTCCGGCTCGGCGGGATCGGCGGGACACTGGTCGCAACGACGTCGGGCAGCGTGTGGAGCTCGGCGTAGAAGTCGAGGTCGTCCGGGGTCAGCGGGCGAAGTGTCACGACGCCGTCGCTCAATTCTCCGCCGGGCAGGTCGGGCAGGAGACGTTCGATCGGGTCGGGCGGGTCACCGACCAGCTTCGCGTACGCGATCAAGTCGTCCCTGTCGCCGTCACGGTCGGGCAGCGCACCCCGGCGTACCCCCTCCCGGGTGAAGCCGGCGGCGAGGGCAACCCGCTGGCTCGCGGCGTTCTCCCAATGCGTGAGCAGCTCGATCCGGGCGAGCCCGCTCTGGAAGGCATGCCCGGTCAGCGCGCGCACGGCAGCGGTGGCGACGCCGCGTCGACGTGCGCCCGGGGCCGTCCAGTAGCCGATCTCCGCCTGCCCGCGTTCGAGCGTGACCCGGTCGATGCCGATGCCGCCGATCAGCCCGTCGGTCAGCGGGTCGGCGATCGCCCAGAACCCGCCGCCGACCTCGAACATCCGGGGCACGACGTCGTGCAGGTACTCCTCGGCGAGCGTGCGGGTGAACGGGATCGGCAGGGCGGGCAGGAAACGCCGCAGCTCCCAGTCGTTGTAGGCGACCAGGAGGTCGTCCAGGTCACCCCGGGCGAGCGCGCGTAGCCGTACGCCCTCGCCAGTGATCGTGGGCACCCTCACACAGCCTCTTCTCTCAAACGCGACGCCACCCAGCAGTCCCGCCGTGTTCCGTTGATCTTCAAAGCTTGCCGCAGCGACCCCTCGGTCGTGAAGCCCGACCCGGCCGAGACCTTGCCGGACAGCTCGTTGCCGGCCTCCCAGCGCAGCTGGATGCGCTCCAGACCGAGCTCCTCGAAGCCCCACCGGCTGATCGCTCTGGTCGCCGCGACCGCATAGCCACGCCCGCGCGCCCACGGCGCCACGAAATAACCCACCTCGCCCACCGCCGGGTCGTTGTCGCTCACTCTCAGATCAATCGATCCCGTGTACGCGTCCAAGTGGTCAGCAATCGCGAAAACTGCTTCTGCGCCGCTCGCCCACCACTCGTCCACCCTGACAGTGACATAACGGCGACCGTGTGACTCGTGATAGGGCTGGGGCGGCGCGAACCAGCGGACAACCTCGGGATCGTTGAACGTTCGAGTGACGCTGAGGATGTCCTTCTCCGCTGGCTTACGGAGAGTGACGGGGCCTGCCTTGATGACCGGGTGGCCGGCGTGGAAAGCGCGCGCTGTCCTGCGTACGGATGAAGCGACCTCCGTGCCCGCAGCCGTGAGGCCCGTCTCCGTGAGCGCGCCCACCCACTGGGCCGGGCGTTTCTTGTCGCCGGGCCGGATCCCGATGATCGTGAATCCCATTCGCAGCGCGGGCAGGCGCGAGGCGTGGTTGCCGATTCGCGACTTCCAGTCGATCCGGGTCAAACCCTCGTCGAACGCCCAGCGGAGCAGCGCCCGGCCCGCGCGCTCGGTGACTCTGCGTCCGCGCGCCCATGGTGCCGACCAGTAACCGATCTCCGCGGTGCCGGCGTCCTCGTCGATCGAGTGCAGCGCGACGCTGCCCACCAGATCGTGTTCGTCGAAGATGGCGAGGTGCAGCCCGTCGTGCTCGCGGATGAACCCCTCGGCGTGCTCCTTGCCGTAGGGCCAGGGCAATTCGGGCGACCAGCGGTGCCGCTCCGGGTCCTGACACGCCCGGACCATCGCATCGGCGTCATCCAGGTGCCAGGGGCGGATGCGGAGCTCGTCCACTCGAAGATCAGGCGTCTGCACGCGGCCATCCTGCCCCGGGGACGCGCGGAGGCGCCAACAGGTTGCGCGCTCCGCTCTCAGCGAACTAACTGCCGGGTTTTATGCCCTTTGCGAGGTTAACCCGAGGCTCGGCTCACCGGCGCGCAGAGAAGACGCCTACGATGGTTCGGCAGACCGTCTAGGGGAGCGTTGACCCGTGTCGATTTTCGAAAAAGTCCTCCGCGCAGGCGAAGGCCGCATGGTGCGCCGCCTCAAGGCGATCGCCGAAGCGGTCAACTCGGTTGAGGACGAATACACCGACCTCACCGACGACGAGTTGCGGGAGTGGACCGAACAGTTCAAGCAGCGTTACGCCGACGGCGAGAAACTCGACGACATGCTCGTCGAGGCGTTCGCCGTGGCTCGTGAGGGTGCCCGCCGGGTGCTCGGACAGCGGGCGTATGACGTCCAGCTGATGGGCGGCGCCGCGCTGCACTTCGGCAACATTCCCGAGATGAAGACCGGTGAGGGCAAGACCCTGACCGGTGTGTTCCCCGCCTATCTCAACGCGCTCAGCGGTGACGGCGTACACATCATCACGGTCAACGACTACCTCGCCCAGCGCGACGCCGAGTGGGTGGGCCGTGTGCACTCGTTCCTCGGCCTGACCGTGGGCGTGATCCTGCCCAACCGGCCCGCGGCAGAGCACCGCGCCGCGTATGCGTGCGACATCACCTACGGCACCAACAACGAGTTCGGCTTCGACTTCCTGCGCGACAACATGGCGTGGTCGGCGTCCGAGCTGGTCCAGCGGGGCCACAACTTCTGCATCGTCGACGAGGTCGACTCGATCCTCATCGACGAGGCCCGCACCCCGCTGATCATCTCCGGTCCGGGCGAGCACTCCCAGCGGTGGTACGGCGAGTTCGCCGCCATCGTCAACCGCCTGCAGAAGGGCAAGGAGGGCGAGCTCGACTACGAGGTCGACGAGGCCAAGCGCACCGTCGCCATCACCGAGCGCGGCGTCTCCCGCGTCGAGGACCGCCTCGGCATCGACAACCTCTACGAGTCGGTCAACACGCCGCTGGTGGGCTACCTGAACAACGCCATCAAGGCGAAGGAGCTCTACAAGCGCGACAAGGACTACATCGTCGACGACAACGGCGAGGTCCTGATCGTCGACGAGTTCACCGGCCGCATCCTGCACGGGCGCCGCTACAACGAGGGCATGCACCAGGCCATCGAGGCGAAGGAGGGCGTGGAGGTCAAGCAGGAGAACCAGACCCTCGCGACCATCACGCTGCAGAACTACTTCCGCCTCTACAGCAAGCTCGGCGGCATGACCGGTACGGCGCAGACCGAGGCCGGCGAGTTCAACCAGGTCTACAAGGTCGGCGTCGTGAGCATCCCGACGCACCGCCCGATGATCCGCCTCGATCACCCGGACGTCATCTACAAGACCGAGAAGGCCAAGTTCAACGCGGTCATCGAGGACATCGCCGAGCGGCACGCCACCGGCCAGCCGGTGCTCGTCGGCACGGTCTCGGTCGAGAATTCCGAGATCCTCTCGACCCTGCTGCGCCGCCGCGGCATCCCGCACAGCGTGCTGAACGCCAAGTTCCACGCGCAGGAGGCGACGATCATCGCCCAGGCCGGCCGCAAGGGCGGCGTCACGGTCGCCACCAACATGGCCGGCCGTGGCACGGACATCCTGCTCGGCGGCAACCCCGAGTTCCTGGCCGCGGCCGAGCTGCACCAGCGCGGCCTCGACCCGGTCGAGAGCCCCGAGGAGTACGCCAAGGCGCTCGAAGAGGTCATGCCGTCGGTCAAGGAAGCCTGCGAGACCGAGGCCGCCGAGGTCATCGGCGCCGGCGGTCTCTACGTCCTCGGCACCGAGCGGCACGACTCCCGCCGCATCGACAACCAGCTCCGCGGCCGCTCCGGCCGCCAGGGCGACCCGGGCGAGTCCCGGTTCTACCTGTCGCTGCAGGACGACCTGATGAAGCGGTTCCGCGCCGGCGCGGTCGAAGCGGTCATGGAGCGCTTCAACATCCCGGAGGACGTCCCCATCGAGTCGAAGATGGTGACCCGCCAGATCCGCAGTGCCCAGACCCAGATCGAGGCCCAGAACGCCGAGATCCGCAAGAACGTCCTGAAGTACGACGAGGTGCTTAACAAGCAGCGCCAGGTCATCTACGCCGAGCGCAAGCGCGTCCTCGACGGTGAGGACATGCACGACCAGGCCCAGCACATGATCGACGACACGGCCGCCGAATACGTCCGCGCCGCCACCTCCGACGGCTACGCGGAGGACTGGGACCTCGACCAGCTCTGGACCAACCTCAAGCGCCTCTTCCCGCTGAGCCTCACCATCGACGACGTCATCGAGCAGTCCGGCGGCGAACGTTCCGCCATCGACCAGGAATGGCTCATCGAGCGCATCAAGGAAGAAGCCCAAGCGGCCTACCAGGCCCGCGAGGACGAACTCGGCGAGGAAGCCGTCCGCGAGCTCGAACGCCAGGTCCTCCTCGCGGTCATCGACCGCAAGTGGCGCGAACACCTCTACGAGATGGACTACCTGCAGGAAGGCATCAGCCTGCGGGCCTACGCCCAGCGCGACCCGGTCGTCGAGTACCAGCGCGAGGGCTTCGACATGTTCAACCAGATGATGGAAGGTATCAAGGAGGAAGCGGTCGGCTTCCTCTTCAACCTCGAAGTCCAGGTCGAAGAAGCCCCCACCGTCACCCTCGACCCGACCCAGGCCGTCGCCATGCCCCGCGCCAACGAGCCGGAGCAGCACGTCGAGGTCCGCGCCAAGGGCCTCGGCGGCCCCGACCGCCGCCCCCAGCAACTCCAATACACAGCCCCCACCATCGACGGCGAAGCCGGCGCCGGCGCCCCCCAGATCCAACAGGACCCGGAACAGCAGGCCCCAGCCCTCGGCATCGGCACCGCCCCGGTCATCCCGGCCAGCCCCGCCCACACCGGCGCCCACCGCCAGACCCAGAACCGCACCTCAGGCCAGGCAGAGGCCAGCAACGGCCCCTCCCGCAACGCCCCCTGCTACTGCGGCTCCGGCAAAAAGTACAAGCGCTGCCACGGAGCCCCGAGCTAATCCTCACCAGCTCCCACCGAACGGCCCTCACGCCCGCCCCCGCGGCGGCACGTGGGGGCCGTTTCGCATCGGTGGGGCCGGGCTTTGGTTGATAGGGCGCTGTGGGCAGGGCTGTGTTGCCGGGCTATGGGGTCGTGCTCTGGGGGTAAGGCTTCGTGGGTTGGGCGCTTTGGGCCGGGCTTTGTTGTCGGGCTATGGCGTAGTGCTCCGTGGGTGAGGCTTCGTGGGTGAGGCTTCGTGGGTTGGGCTTCGTGGGTTGGGCTTCGTAGGGAACCCGGGTTTGTCGGTTGAGCGCTGGGGCCGAGCCGGCCCGGGCCCAGGCCGGGTCCGTGGGCTGGGTGCCATGGGGTTGGGCCGTGCGTTGGGACCGTGCAGGGCTGGGTCCGTGGGCTGGGTTCCCTGGGTTTGGGGCCGTGGGTTTGGGGCCGTGGGTTTGGGGGCGTGGGTTGGAGCTGCGGGTTGGGGCCTTGTAGGGCGGGTTCCGTGGGCTGGGCTCCCTACGAACTGGGCTCCCTCAAACCTGGGGGCCGTGGGTTGGGGCTGCGGGCTGGGGCCGTGGGTTGGGGCTGCGGGTTGGGGCGGTGTGTTGGGGCTGCGGGTTGGGGCTGCGGGTTGAGGCCTTGAGGGGCAGGCCCTGTAGGCCGGGTTCGCTGGACCGGGTTGCCTGGGTCGGGCTCCGCGGCCGTGGTTTAGCCTTCGGTCTGTGGTGCGCGGGGTGGTCTTCTTCGATGTCGACGGGACACTGGTCCCGCATACCAGCAGTGGGCAGCATCTGGCCGAGTCGCTCGGTCACGCCGGCGTTGTGCGGGAGGCCGAAGCCCGTTATGCGGCCGGGACCCTGAGCAACCAGGAGGTCTCCGTCCTGGACGCCCGCGGATGGGTGACGCGGACTCCCGCCGAAGTGCGCGGCCTCCTGGATTCCCTGCCGCTTGTCGACGGCATCGCGGAGACCGTCGACTGGTGTCGTCAGCAGGACCTGGCTCCGGTGCTGGCCACGTTGGCGTGGGACGCCGTGGGTGTCTATCTGTGCGGGCGTTTCGGCTTCGACCGTGCGAGCGGCCCGCGGCTGGAGGTCATCGGCGGCCGCTACACCGGTGAGGTCGCCGAGCACTTCGATGAGCTGGACAAACGGGACTTCGCGGTGGGCGTCGCCGCCGAGCTGGGCGTGGACCCGGCGCAGTGTGCTGCCATCGGTGACAGCCGTTCGGACCTGCCTCTCTTCGCCGAGGTGGGAATGGCGATAGCCTTCAACGCAAGCCCCCCGGCCCGCACCGCCGCCCACGCGGCAACGGACGGAACCGACCTCCGAGCGGTCCTGCCCCTCCTCACCACCTGGTTGAACGCTCCCCGACCCTCTCGCTGAGCTCGCCCACCGCCAGCCGGGTTGAGCACGCTCACGCCCGCCGATCCAAGCGCCGGCACCGTAGCTCTATGGCCGCCGCGGTCGCGGGTTGAGCGGCCCACGCTCGCCGGGGTTGAGCGTGCCCTCCGTTCGCACGGGTTGAGTGGGCCCCAGCAGCGCAGGCTGAACGCGCCCACTGCCGTGCTCACGCCAGCGTGGGGCTGAACGTGCTCACGCCCGCGTAGGGCTGAACGTGCTCACGCCAGCGTGGGGCTGAACGTGCTCACGCCCGCGTATGGCTGAACCGGCTCACGTCAGCGCGGGTGGGGTGTGGGGGTGAGGCCCGGGACGGCCGCCGCCTGTGGTGCTCAACAGACGCCCCGGGGGTTGACGGCGTGGGGTGGTCAGACGAGGCGCATGGTGGTTGCCAGCCAGCGGTTGGATATGTGTTCGAGGCGGAAGGCGAGGGCCCAGGTTCGTTCGGGGGCGACCAGGACCACTGCCGCTTCGATGGCTGACGGGTGGGGTTCGCAGGTGGCCATGTGGACCATTGCCACCGGGGACGGGGGCCTGCGGCGTTGGGACTGGTAGGCGTCCTGGCGGTCTGCGGCCACTCGCTGTGCTGCGATCAGGGCCTGGGCTATCACCGTCGGGGCCTCTCTGGGCTGGGCGAGTTTCTGCAGGTGCGCCGCGGGGCGGTAGCCGTTGACCACCTCGACGCAGGAATTTGCGAAATGGTGGACTGCCGCTTCGGCTTCTGTCGGGGTGGAGGGGAGGGGCAGTCGCCGCGCCGGGACTGCTGTGGAGGGTTGCTGCCGGGTGGCGAGAGCGAGAGGGGCGGCACCGAGGCGTGTCGGGGCGGGCTCCAGCGCGGGCGGTCCGAATTCGGCCTCAAGCTCAGCCGCACTGAGGCCGCGAGAGACACCAGACCTGGGGCCGGGAGTAGGCCGCGGACCGGGACCGGAAGTAGGACGCGGACCGGGACCGGAGGTAGGACGCGGACCGGGAGTAGGACGCGGGCTGAGACCGGCAGAAAGACCAGGGCTGAGACCGGGAGACGGATCAGGGCTGACGCCGGGAGAAGGATCAGGGCGAAGATCCGCAGGAGAAAAATCGGGAGAAGAATCCGGCGCGGGTTCCACCGAAGAAGAGTCACGCCAGGGATTCCCGGAAGGAAAGCCCGGCCTGAGCTCCGCAGAAGGAAACCCACGGTGGGGATCCCCAGGAGAAGCGGCGGAAGGGGGATCGCCGGGAGAAGAGCTGGCCGGATCGAAGGGTGGGTCGGCGGCGTAAGCCCGGCGCAGGTGTATTCCCGGCGTTGGTCCCATTTGTGCCAGCTCAGCGATCGACACGTTGCACCCCGATCCTTCGGTTTGCCTTCGTTTGCCTACGGCTACGAGTGTCGGGGTGCGCGCGGCGACCGGTCAATGCCACTTTCAGAACCTGTGGATAACCCCGTGGATAACTATGGGAGGGGGGAGACGCGGGCTCAGTCGGTGAGCGGGTTGTCCTGCACCCATTCGGCCGTCTCGGCGTACTTCTGCTCGATGTATTCCTCGAGCTTGGCGCGTTCCACGCGCCACTGACCCCGGCCACCGACCTTGATCGCGGGGAGTTCACCGCTGCGGACCATGTGGTAGACCTGCGAGTCCGAGACGTTCAGCTCGGTGGCGACGTCCGAGAGCAGCAGGAACCTCGGCTCCGTGCGCTTCTCGTCGGACCCGTCGCTCATGAGCATTAGTTTGCCATCGTTTGACTCAGGTGAGGTCCCCTGAGGAGAGGGCGCGCCCCGGCATTGGGCTGGAATATACGACGCTCGTCGTCACGGCGCCCAGGCCCGCGATCCGGCCGGTGACCTCTTCCAGATGGCGCATCGAGCGGGTCAGGACCTTCAGGATGAAACAGTCATCGCCCGTCACGTGGTGGGCCTCGACGATCTCGGGTGTGGTGTCCAGCAGGGCGTGGAACGGCTTGTAGTTGCCGGTCGGGTAGCGCAGCCGGACGAAGGCCATCACGTCGAAGCCGATCCGCGAAGGGTCCAGCGAAGCCCGGTAGCCCGCGATCACTCCGGTCTCCTCGAGACGGCGGACCCGTTCGGCCACGGCGCTGGGTGACATCGCCACGGCTCGGGCGAGCTCGGCGAACGTGGCACGGCCGTCGCGTTGCAGTTCGGCGAGCAAGCGCCAGTCCGTACGGTCCAGTGCGGTTTCAACGGTCATCGGCGGAAACTACCGTGGATGCGGGGGTAAAAGCAGCTCAGCGCCGTGGAGCCGGGATGTTGATCACACGGCGGCGAAAATAGCGTTGAGGGCATGAGAACAGCAGCGGAGATCTTCGCCGAACGCCTTGCCACGCAGACCGACGTGGCCGATGTCCGCAACGCCGAGCCGGGCAGCTTCGTGCTGGTCGACTCGCGTTCGAAGCAGGCCTGGGACCAGGGGCATCTGCCCGGTGCGGTGCACATGCCGACCACGGAGATCGCGGGCCGGGCCCATGAGATCGAAGGGGCGGTAGTCACGTACTGCTGGGGGCCGGGGTGCAACGGTGCCACCCGGGCCGCGTTGGAGTTCGCCAAGCTCGGCTATGCGGTCCGCGAGATGCTCGGTGGCGTCGAGTATTGGATCCGGGAAGGCTTTCCGCTGCGTACGCCCACCGGCGACGTCACCCGTATTCCGGACCCGCTGACCGCCCCTGCCACGGACGCCTGCGGTTGCTGATGAGATAAAGGGGAGCAACCACGACGTCGGGGAGACAAACAGTGCCGATCACCGAGCAGGTCCGGGTCTACGTGCCGGCCACCGTGCCCCTGCTGGCCATGCTCAAGGAGTCCGGCCAGCTTCCCGTCACGGAGGGCCACACGGTCACCCCGGGGCTGCGCGAGTGGTACGCGGAGGGCGACGAGGAAGAGCTCGAGTACGTCGCTTTCACCCGCGCTGCCCAGGCCGCCCTGCAGCTGTTGCGCCACGACCCGAAGGCTCCGAGCCGGCGGGTCGTGGTCTCCGCCGACGTCCTGGCGAGCGCCCTCGTGCGGGAGGACAACGAGCTGGGGTCGAGCGCGGTGACGCTGCCGCAGCCGCTCTCCATCAAGTCCGTCGCCGCGATCCACGTGGACAGTGCCGACGCCGCCGAGCAGGTCGCCGCCGCGGCTGAGGTGGTGCTGGAGGCGCTGGCCGGTGACCCCGACGCCCAGTTCACAGTCGACGGCGCCGAGGATCACGAGCTTGAGTGGTACGCGGTGACGGAGCTCGACGAACTCCTCTGACCACTACTCCGCGCGGGCGGCTTCCTCGATCTGGTCAGCGTCGGTGGTCGAGGAGGCGGGCGCCGTGACGGGAGCGGCCCGCCGGGACGGCCTGGGTGCGGGCTCGACGTCGGCGGGGGAGCTGAGGGTGCGCCCGAAGGCCACGATGGCCGTGAACGCGCCGACGAAGAGCACCATCAACGCATTGTTGAGCCGGGTCCCGCTCAGCATGGTCTGGATCGTGGAGTCCAGCACGCTCACCCGTCCAGCGAGATCGAACACCCGCGCACCTGCCGTGCGTACGAGAATCTCTCCCAGAACCAGGAGCAGGCCGGGCCCGGCGCCCGCAAGTCCGAAGAGCGGCCACCGCAGGTCTGTGTCCTTGCGCAGCAGGCGGTAGGTGATCAGGCCGGCGGCCAGGCCACCGAGAATGCCCTGCGCATAGCCCCAGTAGTTGGCCGCGTTGGCCTGTGACGCCGAACTGCTGCCCGCGCCGAAGACCGGCAGCAGGTCGTCCTGCAGGAACGCCAGCACCATGCCGACCAGGAAGACGGCGATCGCGGCCCAGCTGACAGCCGCGGTGACCCGCGGGCGGGGGAGCCCGGCCAGCGCGCCACCGATGGTCGCGGCCGCTGCGATCGTGCCGCCCGTGACCGCGTAGATCCAGCCCTCGGTGTTGATCGTGATGATGGCGAGCGCGCCGAGGCCACCGATGATCACGCCGCTGCCGGTGGAGATCACGAAGCGCACGGTGGTGCCGACCTCACGGCCGCTGCGCGACACCAGGGTCAGGACGGCCAGGCCGACTGCCGCGCCGGCGACGAGCATCGCGGAGACCGTGCCGGGCATCGCGTACGCCGTGGAGGTGACCTCGATTTCGGCGTCTGTCTGACCGGTGATCGAGACCCGGGCGGACACGAGCATCCCGGCCGCCCACAGCAATCCCATGAACGCCAGAGAGAGCGCGGAGAGGATGCCCCGCGAAGGAGAAGGCATGGCCAAAGGGTACGCGGGCCGCCGCTGCGGGCTAGGTGGAGGCGGCGGCGAGTCCTAGATGGGCGGATTGTCCCTAAAGTCGTTTCTTCAGAAATTTCGCGTCACAGTCAGCGCGGCGATCCGCCAGTTTTGAAGCGGTTCCAGACTTCGAGCGCCGTCTGACCGATTTCGCGCTCCATTTTACCCCCAGAGACTCGTTCACAACGGCAAAACGCCCGGTCACGACCCTCGTGGTCGGACTGTCTGTGCGGGACAGTCGTATGTGGAGACGCAAATTGGACGGATCGGGCGAAATCCTGGACGCCGCAGCGACAAAGTGGCAGCTTAGAAGGCATGCCCGACTCTCAAATCAACCCTACGGCTGCCGCTCTGCTCGGTCTGCTCCACGACGGGCCGATGACCGGCGGACAGCTCATGGCGGCTGCCGAACGCCGCCTCGGGCCTTACTGGTCGATGACGCGGAGCCAGGTCTACCGCGAATTGCCGGTCCTGGCCGAGATGGGATACGTCCGCCTCGGCAAGCCAGGACCGCGGTCCAGCCAGCCCTACGCCATCACCGCCCCCGGCAAACGTGCTTTCAGCCGGTGGCTCGCCGAGTCTCCCGGCCGTGACGCGATCCGTAACCCGGTCGCATTGCGCGTCGCATTCGGTCAGCAGCACGCGGGCGGCCAGCTGAAGACGCTCTACACCGGTGCCAACGAGTATCACTCCGAGGCCCTGGCGATGGCGCGCGAGCAGGCCAAAGAGGCCAAGAAGGCCGGCGATCAGTACGGTGCCGCGGCTCTCGAGTTCGCGGTCGCGTACCACAAGGCGGCTCTGACCTGGCTCAAGGCCGCACCTGCGGAGTGATGACGGAATTACGCAGCATGGGCCGCCCGGCCGCAACAGCGGCCGGGCGGCGTATTCTTAACAGTCGTGAGTGCAGCCGACTTTCCTGACCAGCTCAAGGCGCTCGACGCCACCCTCCGCAATATCGAGAACGTGCTCGACCTCGACAGGCTGCGGCGGGAGCGTGCTGAGCTCGAGGAGCAGGCCTCCGCCCCCGACCTGTGGGACGACCAGGCCCGTGCCCAGGAGGTCAACTCCAAGCTTTCGTACGCCGCCAGCGAGATCTCGAAGATGGAATCGCTGCGCAGTCGCCTCGACGACGCCGCCCTGCTGCTCGAGATGGCGCAGGCCGAGAGTGACGAAGGCTCCGTCAACGAGGTCGGCGCCGAGATCCTGAGCCTGCAGAAGGCCATCGACGCGCAAGAGGTCCGCACCCTGCTCTCCGGCGAGTACGACTCCCGGGAGGCCGTGGTCGCCATCCGCGCCGGTGCCGGTGGCGTTGACGCCGCCGACTTCGCCGAGATGCTCCTGCGGATGTATCTGCGGTGGGCTGAGCGCCACGGCTACCCCACGGAGGTCTACGACACCTCCTACGCCGAGGAGGCGGGCCTCAAGTCCGCCACGTTCGCGGTCAAGGTGCCCTACGCGTTCGGCACGCTCAGCGTCGAGTCCGGCACCCACCGCCTGGTCCGGATCAGCCCGTTCGACAACCAGGGCCGCCGCCAGACGAGCTTCGCCGGCGTCGAGGTAATGCCCGTAGTGGCACAGACCGACCACATCGACATTCCGGAGAACGAGATCCGGACCGACGTCTACCGTTCGTCGGGGCCTGGTGGACAGAGCGTTAACACCACGGACTCCGCCGTGCGCCTCACGCACATTCCGACGGGCATCGTCGTGACGTGTCAGAACGAGAAGTCGCAGCTTCAGAACAAGGCATCGGCGATGCGGGTGCTGCAGGCCCGGCTGCTCGAGCGCAAGCGCCAGGAGGAGGAGGCCAAGATGGCCGGCCTCAAGCAGGACACCACCGGATCGTGGGGTGACCAGATGCGTTCGTACGTCCTGCACCCCTACCAGATGGTCAAGGATCTGCGCACTGAGCAGGAGACCGGCAACCCGCCGTCGGTTTTTGACGGCCACATCGACGAATTCATCGAGGCCGGCATCCGGTGGCGTAAGCAGACCCAGATCGCCGGCTGAGCGCGTCAGTGCTCTGTCGTCCGATAGGGGCGACACGCCGTCTGAACGAAGAGTCAGACGGCGCTCACGCCGCGTGCGGATCTTGCCGGGAGAAGTGCAAAAGACGGTGACCGCTGGGCTTGGAGTTTTCGTTACACCGCGTAGACTCTCCACCCGTGATTCAGCTCGAGAACGTGACGAAGACGTATCCAAAGGCGTCGCGGCCGTCGTTGGACGACGTCAGCGTCGGTATCGACAAGGGTGAGTTCGTTTTCTTCATCGGTCCCTCCGGGTCCGGGAAGTCGACGATCATCAAGCTGCTGCTGCACGAGGTGGCTCCCACCAGGGGCAAGGTCGTGGTGAACGCCAAGGACGTCACCACGCTGCGGTCGTGGAAGGTCCCGCACTTCCGTCGCTCGATCGGCTGCGTGTTCCAGGACTTCCGGCTCCTGCCGAACCGCACCGCGTACGAGAATGTCGCTTTCGCCCTGGAAGTGATCGGTAAGACCAAGGCTGTCGCCCGGCGGGTCGTTCCCGAGGTGCTCGAGCTCGTCGGTCTCGGCGGCAAGGAGCACCGTTACCCGCACGAGCTCTCCGGCGGTGAGCAGCAGCGTGTCGCCGTGGCCCGGGCCTTCGTGAACCGGCCGCTGATCCTGCTGGCGGACGAGCCCACAGGCAACCTGGACCCCGACACGTCCATCGAGATCATGCGGCTGCTGGACCGGATCAACCGGACCGGCACGACGGTCGTGATGGTCACGCACGACTCCAACATCGTCAACCAGATGCGCCGGCGGGTCATCGAGATCGAGAGTGGTCGCATCGTCCGCGACCAGGCCCGCGGCGTCTACGGCTGAGTCCGGGCCCCGCGCCCTACCTTGCACACCTTGATCGAAGAACGCGGAGTCCCGGAAGGAACCCCCGATGCAGCGCGCCAAATACATCCTCAACGAGGTGCTGGTCGGCCTCTGGCGAAACGTCACCATGACGGTCGCCATGATCATCACTCTCTCGGTGTCGCTCACGATGCTCGGCGCCAGCGTGCTGATGTACATGCAGGTCGACCAGATGAAGAGCTTCTACTACGGCGAGATCGAGGTCTCGATCTTCCTCCGGGACGACGTCACCGAGGCGCAGCGCGCGGCGATCGACCAGTCGATCGACAGCAACCCGCTCGTGCAGTCGAAGACCTACGAGAGCCGTGAAGACGCCCTGGCCAAGTTCAAGGTCCTCTGGCGCGACTCGCCCGACTTCGTGAAGTCGGTCGGCCCGGACAGCCTCCCCGAATCGTTCCGGGTGAAGCTCAAGGACCCCGAGCAGTACTCCACGTTCGCCGACCAGATCAAGGGTCAGCAGGGCATCCAGGACATCGTCGACCAGCGTGAGCTGCTCGAGAAGGTCTTCAAGATCTTCAACGCGATCCAGGTGATGGCACTGATCGTGGCCGGCTTCATGGCGCTGGCGGCGTTGCTCCTGGTGGGTAACACCATCCAGGTCGCGGCGTACAGCAAGCGCCGGGAAGTCGCGGTCATGAAACTCGTCGGCGCGTCCAACTGGTTCATCCAGGCGCCCTTCGTGCTCGAGGCGGTGGTCGCCGGTCTGATCGGCGCGATCCTGGGCTTTGTGTTCATCTTCGTCGGCAAGGTCACGCTCCTCGACGGCCGATTGCAGGCCCTGACGAACGTGCTCACCCCGATCCCCGACGGCAACGTGTGGTTGATGCTGCCTCTGCTCGCCGGTGTCGGTGCCCTGGTCAGCGCGATCACAGCGTGGGTCACCCTGCGCTTCTACCTCAAGGTCTAAGGCTCCCAGGGCCGAATCACAGTCAAGATCGCCGCGCATTCCGTACGCAGGATGCGCGGCGATTACTGTTTGGGCGGTTTTGACTGATAGTTACGAAGAGTCGTAGTACGGTGACTTTTCGTGGGGTCCAAACAGCGACATAGCCGGCTGCGTGCCACGCTGGTTCTCTGTCTCAGCGTGCTCTGCCTTGCCGCACCGGCCGTGTCCGCACCCGGCACCGCGTGGGCCGACCCGTCGGATGACGCGAAACGAGCGTCGAAGGCCGTGGACCGGGCGGAGGCCATCCTCGAGGACGCCACCGTGACCGCCCGCAACGCCGCCCGCCGTCTCGAAGCGGCGACAGCCGCGCTACCCGCAGCCCAGGAGAAGGTGGCCACCTCCCGGGGGGTTGTGGTCGCCGCCTCCGTGCAGGCCGCTACAGCCCGGCGCAAGGCGGACGCGGCCCAGGCGGCGTTCGAGGTCACCGCCGCGAGCTTCCAGGCCGCGCAGGATCAGGTCGACCAGGCCCGCGAACGCGTCAACGAGATCGCCTCGGCCACGTACATGGGTGGCAACTTCGCCGCCATCAACGTCCTCGTCGACGCCACCGGACCCCAGGACGCCATGGACCGGCTCGACCTCGTCGGCCAGGTCATGCAGAAACAGCAGGAAGGCGTCGACCAGTTCATGGCGGCGCGGCGCTCCGCGCGTACCGAACAGGACAAGGCCGGACTCGCCAAGCGCACCGCCGAGGACGCCGAGCGTGAGGCAACCGCCAAGCTGAACGCCGCACGGGCCGCCCAGAAGGCTGCGGAGCAGGCCCGGGCCGCAGTGGTCCACCTGACCCAGAGCCGCAAGGACGCCCTGCACGTCGCTCGCTCGCAGCGCTCTGCCGTCCTCGCGAAATACGAACAGGCCAAGGCCGAGGAGGCCCGGATCCAGAACGCGCTCCGCGGCTGGGACGACCGCAACGGCGGCGGCGCGGCCTACTCCGGTGGCGCCCTGCTCATGCCCGTGCACGGCTGGAAGACCAGCGACTTCGGCTCCCGCTACGACCCGTACTACCACGTCTACCAGTTACACGCGGGTACAGACATAGCGGCACCGGGCGGCACACCCATCCACGCTGCAGCGAGCGGAACCGTCATCCGGGCCGGCTGGAACGGCGGCTACGGCAACTACACGTGCCTCAGCCACGGCAAGGGCTTCTCCACCTGCTACGGCCACCAATCCAAAATTATGGTCTACCCCGGAGAGTACGTCCGCCGCGGCGAGGTCATCGGCAAGGTGGGCACCACAGGGGCGTCCACGGGGTACCACCTGCACTTCGAGACGCGCTTCTACGGCGTACCGAAGAATCCGCTCAAATATCTGCCGAGCTGTTTCTGTTAGCGCAACGGTAAGATTGTGGGGCCTGGCCGGATGGTCAGGCCCTTTTCTTGTATTGGGAGTGACACCATGCCGCGCGAACAGGGGCGCAAGGTCGTGGCCTCGAACCGTAAGGCGCGGCACGACTACTCGATCCTCGACACCTACGAGGCGGGTATGCAGCTGACCGGCACCGAGGTCAAGTCGCTGCGCGCCGGCCGCGCGTCGCTCGTCGACGCGTTCGGCCACGAGAACAACGGTGAGATCTTCCTGCACGGGATGCACATCCCCGAATACACGCAGGGCACCTGGACCAACCACGAGCCACGCCGCGTCCGCAAACTCCTCCTGCACCGCGAGGAGATCGCCAAGATGATGGGCAAGCTCCGCGACGACGGCGTCACCCTCGTCCCGCTCCAGGTCTACTTCGACAATGGGTACGCCAAAGTCGAACTCGGCCTCGCCAAGGGCAAGAAGTCCTACGACAAACGCCAGGACCTCGCCAGCCGCGACGCCCAGAAAGAGATCAACAAGGCCATGGGCCGCCGTAGCAAAGGCATGGACTGACAGGTAACCTCCCCGCGGCATCGATCAACCGCGCGAAGGGACCGCCGTTGCCCGGCAAGCACCAAGTCCGAGTTCTTCGCCTCCCCCGCTACTCCCTGACCACGGCCGCCGCACTCCTGCTGGTGCTGCTGGTCGGGTGGGTAGCGGTCCGGGCGGCAGGCCCCAGCCACCACAGCGGCCCCCGCCTCGTGGTGCCCTCCACCTCAGTGGTCCCGGCAGCGCTGGTAGTGCCGTCCCCGTCTTCCTCGGTTTCCCCCTCCGCGCCGCCGTCCGCTTCTCCCTCTCGTTCAGCGTCGCCCTCGCCCACGTCCTCCCCGTCCGCGTCGCCGTCTCCGTCCCGATCCCGGTCTGTGCCGGTCTCGTCGTCGCCCACCCCGGCTGTGACCACCACCACCCCGCCGCCGGCCGCCGTCTTGAGCGCGCGCTACCGGACCACCGCGAGCTGGGACACGGGCTTCATCGGCTACCTCCAGGTCACCAACAACGGCGACACCTCCGTCGACTGGGCCGTCAGTGTGACGTTCGCCGCAAGCGCCGGCGTCAACATCACCAACACCTGGAACGCCCAGCTCACCGGCGCCACCTTCACCGGCGGAGCCCTCGCCCCCGGCGCCACAGCCACCTTCGGCTTCTCCGCAAACAAGCAGGTCAAGGGCAAGGTCGCGCCCGCCAGCTGCACCGCCCGAGGGACATCCTGCAAGTTCGGCTGAATACCGGAATGAAGTCCTGGGCGGGACGCGTTAGTCTTGTGTGGCTGCCGCTGTTCGCGGTGGCCCTACAAGGGGGTGACTGGTTTCGACTTCGTACGTGGAGACAGGGGAAGCGAGCCGAGGAAGCCGACGTCGTCTCGAGAATCGGTCGTCGGAAAACAACAAGCGCCAATTCAAAGCGCACCGAGTTCGCCCTCGCCGCCTGAGCGAGTGCTAACTCTGTCGGACTGAGCACACCTCCGGCTCAGAACTCCGGCATCAGCTAGGAGGTTGGCCAACAGGTCCCGGTCGCGGGGACCTTGCGGCGAGATTAATCAGCGACTGGGCCCGTCACACCAACTTGCTCACGTGAGCGGTGGGGCCGAGTAGAGGCATAGTGAGCTGCGCTCGGAGAAGCCCTGACAAAACAACGAAGGACCCGGGTTCGATTCCCGGCACCTCCACTGCCTGACGGCCCCCTGTTCGCGGAAAGCGCGAACAGGGGGCCGTTTCGGTATGTCTGCTCCGGGGGCCGAGCCCCCGGACGCCCCGCGGTGCGGGGGCGGTCGGGTGGGATGGTCGCGGTGGGGGTTCGCTGCTTGGTGGCTACGGGTGGCGACGGTGGCGGTCGATCAGCTGTCCGTCCTTGCCGTAGAAGAAACGCCAGCCGTTCGTTTCGGGGTGCTGGCGTCCGGGGTTCAGGGCGCGGACTGTTGCCACTGCTGCTTGACTCGGCGACTTATATGTGCGAATCAGCTCGGCCTTCGGTGCGGCTGTAAGCCGGACGTTCTCGGTCCTGAGGTCCAGGTAGCCGGACACCTCGTGGCCGCGATACGTCACCACGATCGCGATCTCGTCGCCCTCGGCGTGTTCGGGCTCAGCGGCGGTTGGAACTGGTGGGTCGGTAGGCACGCCGACGGCGCGATCCACGGCCTCTGACAGCGAAATCTTTGCAATGTCAGCGGCGAATGTGAGCCTCGCGTGCGCCTCGTCACTCACCTCAATGGTCTTCACTTTACTCCCTCTCACTCCCTATAGGTAGATAATAGATCTCTGATGTAAGCTGTCAAGTACGCTGTGAGCTCTTGTCTGCCCTAGCTGGAGCACGGTCGGGGGCCGCTGTGGTGGCCGGCCAGCGTGACGCGCCAGATGTACTAACGTCTAGATGGTGAAGGAGCAGCCCCAGGTGTACGAGCCCATGACTCTCGCCCAGCTCGGGGTGCTGCTGACCGGCGCTGTTGACTCGCTTCGGTGGCGCCTGGTTGCCGAGTTCCTGGAGGAGTACGGGTGGGAGCCCGGCGAGTCGCGGTCGAGGCTCCTCGTCGATGAGCCGATAAGTACCGGCGACGAGCACTGGGACGTGTTTCTGGCTGCTCTGGCCGAGCACGTGGCAGCCCGCGACGGGCGCGATGGCCCTACGTGGGCCGGGTCCAGGTCTTTACGGCGGTTCTGGTTCCCGTTCAATGGGCGTGCGGCGAGGGTCGATGCGGTGGTCAACGCGCCGGCGTCGTTCCGCCGTCGCGGCGTTTTCGTCGCGCGCCAAGAGCTGGAAGTGGCATGACCAGCGACGGAGTGTTGCTCGATCGACGCGCAATCGAGGACGCGTTCCGGCGGCTAGGTGATCGGCTGGTACGTCGGGGCGTAGTTGCCGATCTCTATATCTTCGGTGGCGCAGCGATGTCATTGGTTTACGACAGCCGCCGCGCTACTCGCGACATCGACGCTGTCTTTCAGCCACATGGTGTCGTAATTGAGGAGGCGCGCGCCGTAGCGGACGAGTTGGGCCTGCCTCAATGGTGGCTGAACGAGCAGGCGAGCGTGTACATAGCACCAGGGGGTGACAGTGCTGCCTCCAGAGTCTTCGACCACCCCGGTTTGCGGGTCTCAGCCGCCTCGCCGGAGCACCTGTTGGCGATGAAGGTGTTGGCGGGCCGTCGCCGGGACGCCGACGACGTCAAGGTACTGGTGGCGCACCTTGAATTCACCTCGGTCGCGCAGGTATTGGCATTGTGCGCCGATGTTTTTCCGGAGGAAGAGGTCCCGCCGAGGGCTAGGCTAATTCTCGAAGGAATCTTCGACGACGAGCAGTCCTGAGTC
>NZ_BOMN01000125.1 GCF_016862215.1 Winogradskya humida | reverse complement strand
GCCTGTTCTAATGTGGTCCTCATGTTGGCGCAGGTGCAGCAGCTGGGTGTGGTCGCGGCGAAGGTTGCCGCGGCCCCGCTCTGGCAGCTGTCCGACACCGAGCTGACCGAGACGTTGAAGGCCGCGCACCGCCTGGAACAAGCCGCCAAGTTCCTGCAGGCCCGGGTGACCCGCCAGATCGACACCCGAGGCGTTCCCGCGGCGCAGGGCCATCGATCCGTCACCGAGTGGCTGCGCAGCATGCTGATCCTGGATCTTGGCCCAGCCCGCGACCTCGTCGCCCACGCCGCCGTGCTGGACCACCCGGCGATCTCCCAGGCAGTCCTGGACGGCGACGCCGACCTGCGCCAGGCCACGGTGATCACCCAGACCATCGAGAACATCCCCACCGACCTCGCCACGCTGAACGATCCCGATGGTGCACCGGTCATCGATGCGGCGCAGACCGTGCAGGATGCCGAAACCCTGCTGCTCGACATGGCGGGCCGCCTGTCGGCAAACCAGCTGCGTCGTGCGGGGGACCGGATCCTGGCCTACGTCGCCCCGGAGGTGGCCGATCGCGCCGACCGGGCCGCCCTGGCCCGCCAGGAAGCCCGCGCCCGTCGCGAACGCCGTCTCGCCCTGTCGCTACCGGTCGACGGCCTGGTGCACCTGTCCGGGATCCTCGGCGTCGAGGACGCCGCGACCGTGCAAGCCGCGCTGCACCCCTTGTGCAAACCCGCCCCCGACGACAACCGAACCCCCGGGCAACGCCGTGCGGACGCCCTGCTCGAGGTCTGCCGGTTGGCCCTACGCACCACAGAGCTTCCCACCGACGGCGGCGAACCACCCCAGCTCGCGGTCACGGTCGCCTACGACCCGCTCACCCAGGCCCTGGGCATCGCCTCGACCGACACCGGCCTGCGCATATCCCCTGACACCATCCGGCGCCTGGCCTGTGACGCCCGGATCCTGCCGGTCGTCCTGGACGGCAAGGGCCAGGTCCTCAACGCCGGCCGCCGCCGCCGCCGCACCGCAACCGGAGCCCTACGCCGCGCCCTCCACATCCGAGACGGCGGATGCGCCTTCCCCGACTGCGAACGCCCACCGAGATGGACAGACTCCCACCACATCCGCCACTGGACCACCGGCGGCCCCACCAACCTCGACAACCTCGTCCTCCTGTGCCGCCGTCACCACAACGTTGTTCACGATCCGGCGGCGGGCTGGACGATCAGTCTCGGCCCCGACCAGCACCCCCTCTTCATCCCCCCACCCACCATCGACCCCACCCAGCTACCACGCCGCAACCTCTACCACCTACGCCAGTGATCAGGCCCCAATGATCGAGCCCCAGCGATCAGGCGCCAATCGTCGGGCGCCCTCTGACTGGGCGCCCTCTGACTGGGCGCCCTCTGACTGGGCGCCCTCTGACTGGGCGCCCTCTGACTGGGCGCCCTCTGACTGGGTGCTTGTGACTGGGTGCTTGTGACTGGGCGCCAGTGACCGGGCACCGATGATCAGTCGCCAGTGATCGGGCCTGGCCACCATCCCGTCACAAGCTCGCGTCCGGGCGCCCCGCTGCGCTGGATCGAGTAGCCCCGCACTCGGCCACCGGCCACCGCACTCGGCCACCGCACTCGGCCACCGCACTCGGCCACCGCACTCGGCTACCGGCCACCGCGCCCGGGCGCCCGACTGTCGCACTAACCCGCGACACCCACACCCGCATCTCATCAGCCGCCAGCCCGGGTCGACATGCCGCCCTTATGGAACCGGCACATCGCAGTGTCGTCACCCAGAGCGCCTCATACCCCGGAACGACTCGCCTTACTGGGGTCGGCCCTCGCGTAGTTCGCGGACGAGCGAGGACACCACGGATTTGAGGCTGCCGTTGTTCGCCGCGGCGACGCGGAGCTGGCGCTGATAGCTGGCGCCGTGTTCGGCGATGTCGCGCAGGTGGTCGAGCTGGGTCGTGCAGCCGAGTGACTCCGCGATCGGGGCGAGGACCGGGAGCAGTTCGTCGAGGTCCTTGGTGACCAGGCGCTCGTCGCCATCGGCGTTCTGGATGATGATGGCGTCCATGCCGTAGCGGGCCGTGCGCCATTTGTTCTCGCGGACGAACCATGGTTGCAGGCCCGGGACGTCGCGGCCGGCGTCGAGTTCGCGGGAGAAGTGCTCGACGAGGCACTGGGTGAGGGCGGCGACGGCGCCGATCTCGCGTACGGTGGGGATGCCGTCGAAGCTTCTGACCTCGATCGTGCCCCACTTCGGTGACGGGCGGATGTCCCAGCGCAGTTCGTTCAATTCCTCGATGACACCGATGTGCTGCAGGTCGGCCACCATCGCCTCGTACTGTGCCCACTCGGTGAACTGCGGCGGCAGGCCGGCCGTCGGCAGCTGCTGGAACATCAGGGCCCGGTTGGACGCGTAGCCGGTGTTCTCCCCGGCCCAGAACGGGCTCGACGCGCTCAGCGCCTGGAAGTGCGGCAGATAGTTCAGCAGGCCCTCGATGATGGGCAGCACCTTGCGCCGGTCCTCGACCGCGACGTGCACATGCACGCCCCAGATCATCATCTGCCGCCCCCACCACCGGGTCCGGTCGATGAGCGTCTCGTAGCGCGGCTTCCCCGGCGTCACCTGCTGCTGGAACCACTGGCTGAACGGATGCGTCCCCGACGACATCAGGTCCACGCCCATCGGCTCGGCGAGCGCACCCACCCGTTCGACCAGGCGCGTCAGGTCGTCCACGGCATCCTGGGCGCGCAGGTGCGGCGCGCTGACCACCTCGACGGTGTTGGTGAGCAGCTCACCCGTGACATGCGGAAACCCCTCGAAGGCGCCGAGCCGCGACAACAGCTCCGGAGCGGCCGGAGCGAGCTCCCCGCTGCGCCGATCGACACACGCGATCTCCCACTCGATCCCCAGACGCGATCTCTGCGACAGTGCGAAGTCGATACCCATGAACCTGATGCTACGAATCATGAGCTGAGCGCGCAGGGAGAGTCCCACCCCACGCACGGCAGTATGATCAGCCATGACGAACATCGACCTGGAGGCCCACTACCGAGCCTACCTGGCAGCTCTCAACGACCGCCGCCTCGACGACCTGGATCGGTACGTCCACGACAACCTCACGTACAACGACAAACCGATGACCCGCCGTGAGTACCGGGACCTGATCGCCGCCGACATCGCCGCGATCCCCGACCTGTTCTACGCCGCGGACATCGTCGTCGCCACGGGCGACCAGGTGGCCTGCCGCATCGTCTTCGACTGCACGCCGCAGCGCGAATTCCTCGGCTTCACCCCGAACGGCAAGCGCTTGCACTTCGCGGAACACGTCTTCTACCGCTTCCACGAAGACCGCATCGCCGCAGTCTCATCGCTGATCGACCGCCCGGCCATCGAGGCCCAGCTCCGCTCCTGACGGCCGGTCACAGCAGGTCACGAACCTCAGCCAGAAGATCGATCTGGGTACGCCAGCCAGGGCCGGACAATCCGATCACGAGGTGGTCCGCGGCGTACTCCGCGATCCGTTCGGCGGCCTCGGCAGGCTCCCCGGTGATGGGAATGTCAGCAGCATCACGGGCAGCGTGCTGGTAGGCCCCGGCAATGCCCGCGGCCAGCTCCGCCCGGGTCGGCGTGCCGTCGGCCGAGCCCAGAGCCCCGGACGCCCCGATCGTCACCGCCGGCACCGGCCGGCCGGCGGCGGATGCCAGCGTGTTGAGCCTGCTCCTGCCCGCCGCCAGCCGCGCCGGTGTGATCAACGATGGGAACCAGCCATTGCCCAGCCTGGCCGCCCGGTCGATCGCCACCTCTGACGCGTTGCCCACCCACAGCGGTGGCACCTCGACGGTGGGGTAGAACCCGGCCACCGTCGTGTCTTCGCCGGTCAGAAGCCCGGGAAACAGTCGCAGGGCCGTTTCGGTACGCCTGCCGCGCTCGTCGAAGGGAACGCCGGCCGCCGCCCATTGCGCGGGGCCGCCTCCTGAGCCGACGCCGAGCAGGAGGCGCCCGCCGGAGACCAGTTGCAGGCTTGCGAGCTGCTTAGCGGCCCAGACCAGAGGCCGGATCGCGGGAATGAAGACGCTCGCGCCGATGGCGATCCGGCTGGTGGCGGTCGCGGCGACGGCCAGGGCGATCGTGCAGTCCACGGTCGGCATCCCTACGGCAAGATGATCGCCATGCCAGACGCTGTCCAGACCCACGTCCTCGGCGTGCCGGGCCGCCTCGGCGAGGGTGAGCTTGTCACGCCGCTGGACTGCCAGTGACGGCAGGATCACGCCGACCTTCATCTGCATTGCCTCCTCAGGGTTCTCGTGGCCAGTCTCGAACCTCTACCGCGCGTCAGGTCAAGCCATGACATCGACGTACCTCGACGGCACACTGCAGGAGTGACTCGACGCGAGGCGAGTGTGGGCGCGCTGACGGCGGTTCTGATCGTCGGTGGCGCGGTTGTTGAGTTCCAGCCCTGGTCATGGCCGTGGGAGGCGATGTGGGCGGGCGTCCGGAGCCACGTCGGACTACTGGCGCTCGGCGCGGGTGCCGGCCTGGGTTCGGCCCGGGCAATTGCGCGATTCCGCGCGCACCGGCATTCCGCGCGGGGCTCTGGTGAGTCCGAGCGGCACACGCCCTGGGTGGTCTCTTATCCGGGAATCGCGACAATGGTCGCGACGGTCACCGGTCTCGGCATCGTGGCCCTCGTCGTCATGCTGCAGGTGGCGGCCACGGCTGTGGAGTCGGAACGCCCCCGGCTTCAGGTCGACGCCATCAAATACGGTCTCGGTGTCTTTGCCGGAGCGGGCGCCGTGGCGGCATTGCTGCTCGGCATCCGGCGCCAGCAGCACCTCGAGCGCGCCCAGGAACACGTCGAGCGCGCGCAGCGGCACACCGAGGCGGACGCCAGCGAACGGCGGGTCACCGACATCTACACCAAGGCAGTGGAACAGCTGGGATCCGCGGACGCCGCGGTCCGGCTCGGCAGTTTGTACGCCCTGCAGCGGGTGGCGGAAGACAACCCCAAGCAGCAACAACCGATCGCGGACGTCCTCTGCGCCTACTTGCGGATGCCTTTCACCCCACCGTCGGCCGCGCCGGATCCGCCGTCGTCGGCCGCGCCGGATCCCCTGGGGCCGGATCCCGTGCGGCCGGATTCTGGGCGGCCGGATGCCGACGCGGGCCGGGATCCTTACCAGGAGTTGCAGGTCCGGTTGACGGCTCAGAAGATACTGACCGAACACATTCGCCCGGGGCGTGAGGTCGAACGCGGCAACCGTGCGGCTGGTGGTGGCGCGTTCTGGCCCGAGATGGATCTGGACCTCACCGGCGCCCGGCTCGTGGACTGGGACATGGCGGGCGCCCGGGTGAGATCGGCGGTGTTCAGAAACGCGACCTGGGCGGGTGCCGCCCGGTTCGACGACGCCGTTTTCGACGATGTCGCCACGTTCTCCGGCGCGACGTTTCATGACGACGCACTTTTCCGGGCCGCCGTCTTCCGCAGAAACGCGTTGTTCGGCAACACGACGTTCAAGGCGGACTGCCGGTTCGAGAACGCGTCATTTCGTGGCGCCGCCGCCTTCGGATCCACCCGGTTCAACGTCGCCAGGTTCATCGCGACGACGTTTGCCGCGGGTTCACGGTTCAGCGGCGCGTCCTTTGCCGGCGGAGCCCGCTTCGAGGCAGCAGTGTTCGACCATCTGACGAGGTTCGATGATGCGACGTTCTCCGGCACCGCCCGATTCAGTGATGCGACCTTCCGCGCGATCACGGTCTTCAAAGGGGTGCAGTTCCGTCGCACGGCACTGTTCCGAGGGGTGACTTTTCTGGAGAATGTCACCTTCAGCGGCGCACATTTCTTCGACAGCGCCGGCTTCAGCGCCACACGCTTCGAGAAGAAGACTCTCTTCGACGGAACCACCTTCGCCCGTAACGCTCGCTTCCACAGCGTCATTTTTGCCGGTGACGCGACCTTCATCCTGGGGCAGAGCGCCGAGGGGACGCACATCTCCCGCGCTTGTGCACTCGACGGGGCGCTGGTCATCACCAGGGACAAACGCGACGATCGATGGCCTCCCGGATGGGCGGTGGCAGCGGGGGACGCGGATGGCTTGGGGCGTCTGCAGCGTGCGCCGGTGCTGTAGACGCCCGGCCGGGCGTTAGCTGATGGCGACGTTCAGGAGGCTCACGAGGACGAGGCCGATGACGTTGTAGCCGCCGCTGATCGCTGCGTACCTCAAGGGGTGGGGGAAGTTGGGGTTGATGGCGATCGTGGTGGTGTTGGCGACCAGGTAGCCGATGCCGGCGATGAGGGCGAAGACCAGAGCATCCGCGTACGTGGTGATGTGGAGGGCCTGGATCAGGGTTGCCGTGGTGATCGTGATGATCAGGGCGCACAGGGGCGGGCCGGCGAGGAACAGCGGGGACCTGATCGGCTGGGCGTCGGCGGGGCGGCCGAGGGAGTGGTTGTACTGCTTGGGGAAGAGCAGGGCGAACCAGAGGCCGCCGAGGAGGGCGAAGGCGGCGAAGCCTGCGAGTACGGCGAGCCAGTTGATGTCGCCGAGCACGTTGAACATTGTTTCCCCAAATCCTGGTCGGTGTCGGGACGACCTTGTCAGGAGAAGGTGCCAGAATGTGGCCGCTACCAGAGGCGGTTCTCTGAGGCAGATGCTTGTGTTCAAGCGCTTGAGGTGTGTGACGCTGGCCGGATGGACGTTTGGACGATCCGGGATGTGGCCCGGCGGTGCGGGCTGAGCGAGCCGACGCTGCGGTATTACGAGGACATCGGGCTGATCGGGCCGATCGGGCGCGACGCGAGCGGGCATCGTCAGTACGACGCCGCTGACCTTGACCTCATCGGGGCGCTGTCCTGTCTGCGGGCGACCGGGGTGAGCATCGGGGACATGCGGACGTACAAGGCCAACCTCGCCAACCGGGAGGAGACCGCCGCCGAGCAGCGTGACCTGCTGCTACGCCACGCGGAGCGGATCGAGGCGGAGATCGTCGCCCAGCACGCGCGGCTCGGGTACCTGCGCGCGAAGGCCGCGGTCTGGGACGCCCGGGACCACGCGGACGGCGTCGCCGAGGCCGAGGCGTGGCAGGCCGTCAAGGAGGCGGCCCAGCACCTCGGCTTCCACTAACGCCAGCTCCACTTCTGGTTGTCGGCGGTGCCGCAGGTCCAGAGGACGAGCTTGGTGCCGTTCGCGGTGCCCTGGCCGGAGGCGTCGAGGCAGAGGCCGGACTGCGTACCCGTGATGGTGCCGTTGGGGTTGAGGGTCCACTTCTGGTTGGGCTGACCGTTGCAGTCCCAGATGACCACCGCGGTGCCGTTGACCGTGCCGGCGTTGTAGGCGTCGAGGCACTTGTTCCCGTACACATAGAGTTGTTTTGTTGAAAGGTAGGTCCAGGCCTGGTTGGTCTGGCCGGCGCAGTCCCAGAGCTGGGCCTGGGTGCCGTTGGTGGTGGTGAAATTGTTGATGTCCAGGCAGCGGCCGGACTGCTTGCCCACCAGCGCACCGGTTCTCGGGCCGCTGCCGGGGCTCTCCGTTCCGGTGACCGTCAGCAGGACCGCCTCGTGCGCCGGGACGCTCGCCGCGTAGCTCGTGGTTCTGCTGCCGAGTTCGGTCGCGGACCAGACGTTGCGGACGGTCGCGGTGGTGGCGAGGCCGAGGTCGGCGAAGGTCGTGGTGACGGTGGCCGTGGTGCTGGTCCGGTTGAGCAGGACGACCGCGCGGCGGCCGCTGCCGGAGAGCACCTTGCTGTAGACCTGCAGGCCCTGGGTGGCCTCGGCGACCTTGACGCCCTGCCGGCCCAGCGGATCCTGATCGATGGCGATGACCTCGCGGTTCGTCAGGACGGTACGGGTCTCCGCGCTCATGGTGGTCAGGTTGTTGCCGGCCAGCAGGGGCGCGCCGGAGATCGCCCACAGGCTCAGATGGCTGCGGTTCTGCGCGGCGCTGAAACCGGGCATCCCCGCGATCAGCATGTCCGGGTCGTTGTAGCGCCCGGCGGCCTGCGCGGCCGGATGCTGCGCGGAGTCGAAGTTCGCCAGCACGCGGTCCATCGACGGGCTCTCACCGTAGAAAATGATGTCCGTGCTGGTGCGCCACATCGTCGAGATCCCGGGCGCCCAGTCCCACGGATTCTGCTTCCCCCAGTTGCACACCGACAGCACCATTGGACGCCCGGTCACGCTGGTCGCCCGCACAATCGACTGCGCAATCGACTGGTACGCCGTCCGCGCATCCAGCCCCTCCGCGTCCCCGCCGCACCAGTCGACCTTCACGAGGTCGAAGCCCCACTGCGAGAACTGCAGAAAGTCCTGGTCGTAGTGCCCCTCGGACCCCGACCCGGGCGCCGCCGGACGACCGGTGGGGTAGTAGTAGCCGCACCCGTCGCGGCCGGCGTCGGTGTAGATCCCGGCCTTCAAACCCTTGCTGTGGATGTACGCGGCAATCGCCTGCATCCCGCCCGGCCACTCCGCCGTGTCCACCGTGATGTTCCCCGCCGAGTCCCGCGTGCCCTGCCACCAGCCCTCGTCGATGTTGACGTACTGATAGCCCGCATCCTTCATCCCGCTCGCGACCATCGCGTCGACCTGCGCCTTGATCACGCCGTAGTTGATCTGCGCCGCAAAGGTGTTCCACGAGGCCCACCCCATCGGCGGCGTCCCCACCATGGCCGCGGCCGCTGCGTCGGCCGTTGCGGGGGTGTCGCTTGGCGTGGCTGCATTGCCTGATGTGACTGCGCTACGTGCCGTGGTTGCGGTGCCGAGCGTGGTTGCTCTGCCGGGCGTGTTCGCGCTGCCCAGCGTGGTCGCACTGTGTGCCGTGGTTGCGGTGCCGAGCGTGGTTGTGTTTCCTGCGGTGGTTGCGCTGCGTGGTGGGGTTGCGGTTGCCGGGGCCGTCAGGCCGATCAGGCCGGCCGTGGTGACGAGTAGTGGTGCCGCGAGCCAACGTAGGAATCGGGTGCTCATCGGTGCCTCCCGGCCGGGACGAAACAAAACCGCAACACCGAGATAGTTAACGTTCACATAGGTTGATGTCAATGACTGTGGAGGGCGACTATGACGGCCCAGCCGACGTACCCCAGGTTGAGCAGCACCTTCACCGCCGCGCCCACCAGCCTGCGAGCCCGCCGTGGCGAACCGGCCGAGCCGTCGAGGGTGACGAGGCCGGCGGAAATGTGATCCCGGCGGCTCGGCTCGGTCGGGTCCTGGCGCGGTTGCCCGGTCGGGTCCTGGCGTGGTGGCTCGGTCGGGTCCTGGCGTGGTGGCTCGGTCGGGTCCTGGCGTGGTCGTTCGGTCGGGTCCTGGCGCGGTGGCTCGGCCGGGACTTGGCGTGGTCGTTCGGCCGGGACTTGGCGCGGTGGCTCGGCCGGGACTTGGCGTGGTCGTTCGGCCGCGGTTTGGATCAGGGTGTCGATGTGCGCCACTATGAAGACCGCGATCATTGCTGCGGCGGCCCATGCGCCCGGCTCCCGGCCCTGCGGTGTGAGCAGTGCAACGCCGTCGAGGATCAGTGCCACGCCGCCGGCGAGGACAATGATATCGGGCCGCCCCAGCCAGCCCGGGACCAGCCCGCGGACATATGCGGGCCGGACGAGATGCGCGACGCCGTTGACGAACAGGAAGAGGGCCAGAGCGATGGCCGCAACAGGGTGCATGCCATGAGCGTGGCGTCGACCGGTGCGTGGACGCTTGAACAAAACGATCGCCGCCTGGACTTCGCTGCCACTCCCGTCGCGACGATGTTCGCCGAGTCCACCGGCTTCCGGGTCACGCCGCACCGCCACCCGGCCTGGAAGATTGTCCTGTCCCTCGGCGGCCACGTCGACGTCGGCTATGGCCCTGCGGGCTTGACCACCGGTCCTGGAGTGATCGTGCCGCCGCAGGTGGCGCACAGTTGTGCGGTGTCCTCGGCGTATGTTGCGCTCCTGCTGGAGCCCTGGGAGTTGGCGCCCGCTGACCGGCCTGTCCCCATCGACGCGACGCGGACCAAGCGCATTCTCGCGGCAGCCGGTAACCCTGGCGCGGGTGCTGACCTGGCCGCCGCTCGCGCCGAGATCGTGGGACTCACCGGCGCGGGTGCGCCGCTCGAACCGCGGGTGGAGTACGCGGTGAACGCGATCGCTCGCGACGGATCCATCAGCGAGATTGCCGCTGAGGTCGGGCTCTCCGCGCCGCGGCTTCGTGTGCTGGTGCGTGGCTCGGTGGGGATTCCGTTGGCTCGGCTCAGGTTGTGGGCACGGTTACGCGGTGCCGTTGCGGTGCTGCCCGGCGGGCCGGCGGCGGTGGTCGCTGTGTCCGCGGGGTTCGCGGATCAGGCCCATCTGGTCCGTACGGCTCGCGGGTTGCTCGGCCGTACCCCGTCCGAGCTGTTCCGGTGACCCGAAGCTGTTCCGGTGACCTGAAGCTGTTCCGGTGACCTGAAGCGGGGTGGCGAGCCGGCCCGCACGGAGGAACGGACCACGCGCCGGGCGTGATCCGTTCCTCAGCCGGACCGGGCTACTGGGCGATCCAGATGCCGTAGTCGCGGGTGGCGGTGCCGAAGTCCTGGAAGCCGAGGATGGTGTTGTTGCCGACGTACGTGTAGCAGTTGATGCCCTTGGCGATCGCGGCGCCGCTGGCGGAGCCGGTGTAGACCGGGCCGCCGCTGTCGCCACCGCGGACGGCGGGCTGGCCGTCGACCTGGCGGGCTTCGACGGCGTCGCCGGCGTCGGTGTTGAATTTCTCGACCAGCAGGCCGCAGACCGGGCCTCCGGTGTCGCGGGCGGAGGAGCCGCCGGACTGGCAGAGGTATTCGCCGGGGAAGACCCAGTCCCAGCCGCCGACGGTGGCGACGGAGTTGGATTCGAGGCCGCCGAGGTACATCAGGTCGTCGACGTTGCCCGGGGTGGCGACCAGGCCGAGGTCGTGGGTGGCGTTCTTCGCGGTGAACGTGCCCATGAACTCGCCGGTGCCGTCGGTGATGCGATCGCCGTTGTTGCCGCAGTGGCCGGCGGTCAGGATGAAGCGTTCGTTGGCGGCGTTGCGGACCGGGAACCCGGTGGTGCAGCGGGCGTTGCCGTTGATCTGGTCGGCGCCGCCCTTCCACGGTGCCCAGTCGTCGCGACGACTGGTCTCGACCTTCGGGCCCTGGTCGACGATCTCCACCGGCACGCCGACGTCGGGGGCCTGCTTGCGCCCCACGGCCGTACGCATATCGAGCCCGACAACAACTTTGCTGCCGTCCACCGCGTACTTGACTCGGGTTTGCCCGGAAGAATAAGCGGCTCGGAGTGTCGCGCCGGCCGTGCGCAGCTCCTGCAGGGTGTGATCGGCGGGGGAGACCTGCACGGGGGCGATAGCGCGGGCGGCGGTTACGGCCTTGCTGACCGGTGCGGGCAGCGCGCCCTTCCACCAGACGGCGACGTGGCCGTCCTCGAGGGCGATGCCGGCGTACCCGTGGGAGGCGCCGCGCTCGACCGCGGTGCGGATGATGCTCGCGGCCCTGGTCAGGGGGATCTGCTTGCTCGCGACGGCGGTGACGTCCGTGGTGGGGGAGTTCGCGGACGGTGCCGCCACCGCGGGGGAGGAGGCGATGATGGTTGCCGCGGTGACGGCGAGGGCGGCGGTTGCGCCGAAGCGCCTGGTGCGTTTCATGCGGTTTGCCTTTCGGGGGGCACGCGCGGGGACGCGTGCGGACGGGCCAACCTGCCGCAACCTGCGCGGCGCCCCCAGCACACCATCGTGCACCAACCCCGGCCAGGCACTTCACCGGCAACTGCATTTATGCCGGTCTATTAACAGTACGCGTTCAGCGCGGCTCGTCCCGCCGGAGACGCTCGGCGGCGTACAGGGCGACCAGGTCATGGAAGCGGTACCGCCGTCCGGCCGTCAGCAGCAGTCCGGCGTCGACGAGTTCCTCCAGCGCCGCATCCGTGCCGGATTCGCTCAACCCCGCCGTTGCGGCGGCCAGCGCTACGCCGAAGTCCGTGTGCGCGATCGGGGCGCAGCGGCGGAAAACCAGGGCCGTGGTGAGCGCGAGCTGGGCGTAGGAGACGGCGAAAGCTTCGCGTACGCCCTGGTCGCCCGCGGTCAGCGCACTGAGCCGCCCGCCCGCGTCGCTCAGCTGCCCCACCATCCGCGCCACGCTCCATGACGGACGGCTCGCCAGCCTGTTCCCGGCTATGCGCAGCGCCAGCGGCAGATGACCGCAGAGCCGTGCCAGCTCGGCGATCGCCTCGGGCTCGGCCGCGGCGCGCGGACCGATGATGATCCGCAGCAGCAGGGTAGCCACGGGGTGATCCAGCACCGGTACCGCTGATCGCTCGACGGCCTCGAGCCCGGCCAGGGGGCGGCGTGCGGTGATCAGGACCAGGCAGCCCGGGGTGGCCGGGAGCAGGGGGCGTACCTGGCGTTCGTTGACAGCGTTGTCAAGCACCACGAGCAGGCGCCGGCCCTGCGTCACCGTGCGGTAGAGCGCGGTACGTTCCGCCGATGACCGGGGGATCCGGCTGTCCGGCACACCCAGTGACCGCAGGATCCGCCCGAGCGTGGCTGCCTGATGGAACGCCGGCACCTGGTCGACGGCAAGCGCCGGGGCGGTTCCGGTGGAGGGAGAGTCCGGCACGCTGAGGTCCACAAAGATCTGGCCGTCGGGGAAGCGCTCTCTCAGACGGTGTCCTGCGGCGACCGCGAGGCTGGTCTTGCCGATCCCCGCGAGGCCGTGCAGGACGACGGCGGTGGGGCCCGCGCCCTGGCCGGTGGCGGCGGGGCCGGCGAGTGATGCCAGCCGGGCTAGTTCGGCGGAGCGACCGGTCAGGTCGTTGATCGCCGGAGGGAGCTCGCCAGGGACCAGGACGTCGGCGCGGTGGCCCGGTGAGGTGTCGCCGGGCGCTGTAGGGGCGGGCTCGGTGGCGAGGGTCAGGAAGCCTTCGCGGTCACCGCCGTTCAACCGGAGGGCGTCCGCGAGCAGTGCGACCGTGCGGCGGCGGGGTGCGCGGACCTGGCCTCGTTCCAGGCTGCGGATGCCGCGGACGCTCAGGCCGGACGCCTCCGCCAGGCCCTCCTGGGTCATGCGCTGCGTGTGACGCCAATGCCGCAGCTCGGCGGCGAACCGGTCCTCAGTGAACCGGTCCTCAGTGAACAGGTCCTCGGCGGACCGGTCCTCGGCGGACCGGCCAGCCGTGTCCCGATCAGCCCTGTCCCGATCAGCCCTACCCCGCCCGGCCCTGTCCTGCCCCGCCCTACCCCGTTCGGCCCTGTCCCGTTCGGAATCGAGCACCACCGCGTGCCCCCTCGCGTCACCACCATCGGAGATAGATGATAACGAATCAATGCGAGCGACGGCGCAGCGTACGGTCATAGTCCTGGAACCGGGCCTTCGCGATCACCGACCGGTCCGGGCTGCGCAGCACGATGCCCTCCGCGCGGCCCTGCCCCGAGTCGTCCAGGGCGACCAGTGTGCGGGGCAGCCGCTCGCCGAGGAACGCGTGCATCTTTTCGATGTCGGTGGGCAGCTCGGCCGCGTCGATCGTGAACAGGCGCGGTGTGAGATCGACCCCGGCGGCGTCGGCGGCCGGCTGCAGGTCGTCCTCGGCGAGGTACGTCTGGCCGCCGCCCTCCCGCCACGCCGAGATCTGCTGCGCGGGCCACGTCAGCCGGTCGGCCAGGTCGTCGAGGACGGCGACGTCGAACAGCCGCCAGCCGACCGCGCCCCGGGTGCTGTACTGCTTGGCCTGACCACCGATCTTGGCGCCGTACAACTCCAGGTAGTAGACCCGGGCCCGGTCGCCGGCCGGCAGCCGATCGGCCAGCGGCCTGAGGTTCTCGACGATGCCCTGCGAAGGGTTACCGATGAGGTCGCCCTTCGCGTAGAGCAGCTCCTCGCGCGAACCGAGCACATAGGTGCCGTCGGGCAGCACGATGATCCGCGAGTTGGTGCCGTCGACCTTCTCGGTGGCGATGACCGGGCCGTCGAACGCGATCGCGGTCTCGACGAGGTTGCCGTTGCGCGGGTCGAGCTGGTGGTAGGTGGGGATGGACGGGTACTTGGTGAGCGAGTTGAGGGCTCTCAGGTCGATCGCGCGTACGTCGAAGCCGGTCATCGGGCAATGCTGCCCGTCGCGCCGGCCGGGTCACAAACGCTTTATCGACCGGCGAGGACCGCGAGGATTTCGTACGCGACATGAGCGGCCGCGATTCCGGTGATCTCCGCGTGGTCGTACGCCGGGGCGACCTCGACGATGTCCGCCCCGACGACGTTCAGGCCGGTGAGGCCGCGCAGGGTGGTCAGCAGTTCGCGGCTCGTGAGGCCGCCGGCTTCGGGGGTGCCCGTTCCGGGGGCGTGCGCGGGATCGAGGACGTCGATGTCGACCGAGACGTAGATCGGCGCATCTTCCACGCGCCGGCGCAGGCGCTCGACCGCGCGGGCAGTGCCGTCGGTCTCGTAGTCGTCGGCGCGGATGATGTGGAAGCCCAGGGCCTGGTCGTCGTCGAGGTCCCGGGCGCTGTAGAGCGGGCCGCGGATGCCGAGGTGCAGGCTGCGTTCCAGGTCGATCAGGCCCTCCTCGGAGGCGCGGCGGAACGGGGTGCCGTGGGTGACGGGCGCCCCGAAGTACGTGTCCCACGTGTCGAGGTGCGCGTCGAAGTGCACGACTGCGAGGGGTCCGTGCAGGGTGGCGAGTGCGCGCAGGGCGGGCAGCGCGAGCGTGTGGTCGCCGCCCAGGGCGAGCAGCGTGGAGCCGTCCTCGCCGAGGGCGCGCAGGCCCTGCTCGGTCTGCGCCACGGCCTCGGCGATGTCGAACGGGTTCAGGCCCAGGTCACCGGCGTCGGCGACCTGCTGCGCGCCGAACGGGTGCACGGCGAGGCCGGGATGGTAGGGGCGCAGCAGCTTCGACGCGGCCCGGATGTGACCGGGGCCGAACCGGGCGCCGGGGCGGTAGCTGACACCGGAGTCGAACGGCAGGCCGACGATGGTCACGTCCGCGCGGGACACCTCGTCGAGGCGGGGCAGGCGGGCGAACGTCGCGGGGCCGCCGTAGCGGGGGACCGTCGTCGCATCGACGGGACCGATGGGGGTTTGGCTCATGCTTGGCGATGGTGGCACGGGAACCGGGAGGACGGGGATCGATCGTGAGGTACGGCGAGGCGATCGCGCAGTTGTTGAGTGACTACGGCGTCCGGGACGTGTTCGGCATCCCGGGTGTGCACACGATCGAGCTCTACCGCGGGTTCGGGGCGACGGGGATCGCCACGCATGTCGCGCGGCACGAGCAGGGTGCGGGGTTCATGGCGGACGGCTATGCGCGCATCACCGGGCGGCCGGGGGTGTGCGCGGTGGTGACCGGGCCGGGGCTGCTGAACGTGCTGACACCGGTCGCGCAGGCCTGGCACGACTCCGTTCCGGTGCTGGTCATCGCGGCCGCGACCCGGGGTGGGCTGCGGGGGCGGGGGCCGCTGCACGACGTGCCCGACCAGGTCGCCGCCGCGGCGGGTGCCGCCGGGTGGTCACGGCTGGTGGAACGGCCGGAGATGTTCCCGGAGCTGCTGGCCGGGGCGTGGGCGGTGCTGACCGCGGGGCGGCCCCGGCCCGCCTGCCTGTCGGTGCCGATCGACCATTTCGCCACGTGGATCGACGGGCCTTGGCCGGCCCCGGCCGTGGAGTCTCCGGATCCGCGCCGGCCCACAGCCGAGCAGTTGCACGCTGCGGCGGAGGAACTCAGGCAGGCCCGGCGCCCAGTGATCATCGCGGGCGGCGGCGCGGTCCGAAGAAGGGGCCCGGATGTGGGCGAGGGTGCGGGAGTGGCTGTTGAAGGACTGGCGATGAGGCTTGCCCGGGTGGCTGAGGTGCTTGACGCGCCGGTGGTGTGTACCGGGAACGGGTCGGGGGCCCTTGACGACGGGCATCCGCTGGCGGTGGGGACGTTGCTGCCGTTCTCCGGGGCACGGGAGTTGATCGCAGGGGCGGATGTGGTGCTGGCGTTGGGGACGGAATTCTCCGAGACGGATGTGATCTACACGGGGATTCCGGTCGAGGTGCGCGGGCGGCTTGTTCGGGTTGATCTCGATGAGTCGCAGCTGGCGGCGCACGAGGCCGTGGTTGGGGTGCTCGCTGACGTGGGCGCCTTCCTCAGCGAGTTGCTGCCGCTCATCGAGCCGGGGGAACGGCGGGGCGGCGCGGCGCGAGCTGCGGCGGCGAGGGGCGGGGTCGAGTGGACGGCGCAGTCGCAGCGGCATCTGCCCTGGCTCGATGCGTTGGCCGGTGCCTGCCCGGCCGGGGTGGTGACGGTGCTCGACTCGACGCAGCTGGCGTACACGGCGCATCAGTACGTCCGGAAGACCGGCCCGTGGATCGCACCGTACGGGCTGGGCACGCTCGGTCCCGCCCTGCCGATGGCGGCCGGGGTGCTCGTCGCGGACCCGGAGCTGCCCGTGCTGGTGATCGTGGGGGACGGCGGGCTGCTCTTCACGCTGGCGGAGCTGGCCACGGCGGTCGATCTGGGGCGCCGCCTCGTCGTGGTGGTCTGGGACAACCAGGGGTACGGCGAGATCAGGGACTCGTTCGACCGGGCCGGAGTGCCCCGCAGCGGCACCGAGGTGACCGCCCTCGACCTCGTCACGATCGCCCGGGGATTCGGTGCCCACGCCGTGCGGGTTGACCATCCGACTGCGCTGAGTGCCCAGGTCGCGGCCGCTTTTGCCCGGGCTGCGGTCACGGTGATCGTCGCGACGGCGGATGATCTGGAGTGAGGGGAGCGGGTGTGTTGTCGGACACGAATCCGAAATGTCCCCGTCACTTCCGCCGATGGGGACGTAGCGTGGACGGTTGCCCTGGACCGTGAGCTGGAGATGGAGCGCGCCTGGTGACTGTGACGACTGATTTGCGGTTGGTCACAATTCCTTCGATTGCCGGTGCGCCTCTCGCCCCGGCAGTGTTTCGCACCGACTCGGCGCCGGTGCGCCGCTCCCTGCTCGATGTTCTGGACGAGACCACGCGCGAGCACTCCCACGCCGCCGCCATCGATGACGGCACCCGGATGCTGACCTACCGTCAGCTGGCCGACGAGGTCGAGGTGCTGCGCGGCAGGCTGGCCGGGCACGGCATCGGTGTCGGCGACCGGGTCGGCGTACGCGTGTCGTCCGGGTCCGTTGATCTTTATCTGGCGATCCTCGGGGTGCTCGCGGCGGGTGCGGCCTATGTGCCGGTCGACGCGGATGATCCTGAAGAGCGTGCTGAGCTTGTTTTCGGCGAGGCGGGCGTCGCCGCGGTGCTGGGTGACGGCCTGACCGTCTCGATGCGGCGCGAGCCCGTGGGGCAGCCGGGGCGTCCCGGGCCCGGTGACGACGCCTGGATCATCTTCACGTCCGGCTCGACCGGCACGCCGAAGGGTGTCGCCGTCACGCACGGCTCGGCGGCCGCGTTCGTCGATGCCGAGGCGCAGCTGTTCCTGAGCGGTGACGACGCCGAGCCGATCGGGCCGGCCGATCGGGTGCTGGCGGGGCTGTCCGTGGCGTTCGACGCGTCCTGTGAAGAGATGTGGCTGGCGTGGCGGCACGGTGCGTGTCTCGTGCCGGCGGCCCGCTCGCTCGTGCGCAGCGGTGTCGATCTCGGCCCGTGGCTCGCCGGCCAGGGCATCACCGTCGTGTCGACCGTGCCCACGCTCGCCGCGCTGTGGCCCGTCGAGGCGCTCGATGACGTACGCCTGCTGATCTTCGGTGGTGAGGCCTGCCCGCCGGAGCTCGCCGAGCGGCTGGCCGTCGAGGGACGCGAGGTCTGGAACACCTACGGGCCGACCGAGGCGACCGTGGTGGCCTGTGGCGCGCGGCTGACCGGCGAGGGGCCCGTGCGCATCGGGTTGCCGCTGCTCGGCTGGGAGCTGGCCGTGGTCGACGCGACCGGTGAGCCGGTGGCGATGGGCGGGACGGGCGAGCTGGTGATCGGCGGGGTGGGGCTCGCGCGCTACCTCGACGCCGCCAAGGACGCGGAGAAGTTCGCGCCGCTCGACTCGCTCGGCTGGCAGCGGGCCTACCGCAGTGGTGACATCGTGCGGGCGGAGCCCGAGGGGCTGCTGTTCGTCGGGCGCGGGGACGAGCAGGTCAAGCTTGGCGGGCGCCGGATCGAGCTGGGCGAGGTCGACGCCGCGCTGCAGGCACTGCCCGGGGTCGCCGGTGCGGCCGCCGCCGTGAAGAAGACCGCCGCGGGCAACCAGCTCCTGGTCGGGTACGTCGTGGTTCGTGAGGGCGCGGAGTTCGACACGACCGTTGCCGCGACGCAGCTCCGGGAGCAGCTCCCGGCCGCTCTCGTGCCGTTGCTGGCAGTCGTGGAGGAGCTTCCCACCCGTACGTCGGGCAAGGTCGACCGGAACGCGTTGCCGTGGCCGCTCGCCACCGCGCAGGAGGGCGCCGCCGAGCTGACGGCGACCGAGGAATGGCTCGCCGCCGGCTGGGAGGAGATCCTCGGCCTGCGTCCCGCCGAGGTGGACGCCGACTTCTTCACCCACGGCGGTGGCAGCCTCACCGCCGCGCAGCTCGTGGCGTGGATCCGCGCCAGCCACCCGCAGGTGTCGGTCGCCGACATCTACCAGAACCCGAGCCTGTCCGGCCTCGCCGCGGTGCTCGAAAAGCTCGACACGACGGCGGCGGTCCGCCGCGACGTCCGGCCCACGCCCAAACGGGCCGGGCTGATCCAGGGCCTGCTGATGCTGCCGATGCTCGTGCTCGTCGGGCTGCGCTGGCTGACCCTGCTCGCCGGGCTCGGCAAGATCGCCGCCCTGATCGGGCCCGCGCCGTGGGCACCGCCCGTCACCTGGTGGTGGATCGCGGCCGGCTGGCTGGTGCTGTTCAGCGCGCCCGGCCGGATCGGTCTCGCGGCAGGAGCGGCCCGGCTGCTGCTGTGCGGCGTGGGCTTCGGTGACTACCCGCGCGGCGGCGGCGTCCACCTGCGGCTCTGGGCCGCGGAGCGGTTCGCCGACCTGACCGGCGCGACGAGCGTCGCCGGCGCCTCCTGGATGATCACCTATGCGCGGGCGCTCGGGGCGCAGATCAGCCCCGACGTCGACCTGCACTCCGCGCCGCCGGTCACGGGCGCGCTGAAGCTCGGCCGCGGCGCCGCGATCGAGCCCGAGGTCGACCTCTCCGGCTACTGGGTCGACGGCGACGTCGTGCACATCGGCAAGATCCGCATCGGCGCCGGCGCCCGGGTCGGTGCGCGCAGCACCCTCATGCCCGGCGCCCGGGTCGGCAAGAACGCCTGGGTCTCCGCCGGGACCACCGTCTCCGGCGCCGTGCGCGCCGGGAAGAGCCACGGCGACTGGCCCGAGCCCCGCATGGCCTCGTCGAAGCTGCGGTCCGGCTACTGGGCCGCGGCCTACGGGACGACCGCGCAGCTGCTGGGCCTGGTGTCCGTTCTCGCCGCCCTGCCGGGGCTCGCCCTGCTCGGCTGGACCCTGTCGGACGGGCTCAGCGCGGAGATCGCCTGGGTGATCCCGGTCGCGGCCGTCGCTTATTTCCTGGTGTACGCCCTGATCGTGCTGATCGCCGTCCGGCTGCTCAGCATCGGGCTGCGCGAGGGCTACCACCCCGTCCAGGGCCGCGTGGCCTGGCAGGTGTGGGCCACCGAGCGGCTGATGGGCATGGCCCGCGTCGGGTTGTTCCCGCTCTACGCCAGCCTGTTCACGCCGGTGTGGCTGCGGCTGCTCGGCGCCAAGGTCGGTCGTGGCGTCGAGGCGTCGACCGTGCTCGCGGTGCCCGCCATGACCACGGTCGCCGACGGCGCGTTCCTGGCCGACGACACCATGGTCGCCACGTACGAGCTCAACCACGGCTGGCTGCGGGTCGCGCCGGCCCGCATCGGCAAGCAGGCATTCCTCGGCAACTCGGGCATGACCGCGCCGGGCCGCTCGGTGCCCAAGCGCAGCCTCGTCGGGGTGCTCTCGTCGGCGCCGCGCAAGGCGAAGAAGGGCTCGTCGTGGCTCGGTGCCCCGCCGATGCCGCTGCGCCGCACGGTCGAGGCCGCCGACACCAGCCGGACGTTCGACCCGCCGCTGCGGCTGAAGCTGGCCCGCGCGGCGATCGAGCTGTGCCGGATCGTCCCGGTGATGCTCGCCGCGGCCCTCGCCGTGCTCGTCCTCGCCACGCTCGACGTCGTGTGGCACAGCGCCGGTGGGTGGGCTGCCGCGCTCGCCGCCGGCCCGGTGATGTTCGCCGCCGCGATCGTCGCCGGCGCTGTCTCGACGGCCGCCAAGTGGCTGCTGATCGGGCGGTTCCGGGTCGTCGACCACGCGCTCTGGACCTCGTTCGTGTGGCGCAACGAGCTCGCCGACACGTTCGTCGAGGTGCTCGGGGTGCCGTGGCTGGTCCGTTTCGCGACCGGCACGCCGCTGCTTCCCGCCTGGCTGCGCACGCTCGGCGCGAAGATCGGCCGGGGCGTCTGGCTGGAGACGTACTGGCTGCCCGAATATGATCTTGTCAGCCTGGGCGACGGGGCAACGGTGAACCGCGGTTGTGTGATTCAGACCCACTTGTTCCATGATCGTGTCATGAGCATGGACGAGGTGACCCTGGGCGCCGGTGCCGCCCTCGGCCCGCACAGCATCGTGCTGCCCGGCGCGAGCATCGGCGCACGCACCACCGTAGGCCCCGGTTCCCTGGTCACCCGCGGTGACGCGGTCCCCCAGGACAGCCGCTGGCTGGGAAACCCGATCGCGACCTGGTCGCCCCCGACCGGTCAGGCATGACCGACTGCACCGAGCCACGCCTGCCGGCGGCCGGCGACGGCCCGCAGCGGCGAGGGCCAGAAGGGCATGCCGAAGGTGACTCGGCATGACGCCTAAGTTACCTGGTCCGCGGGGTGCCAAGCCGGGGGCGGACCACTCGCAGGACTCGTACCTGCCGGAGCACGGCAACGGCGGGTACCGGGTGGAGCACTACGACCTGGACCTGGAATACCGGATCACGTCCAACCGGCTCGGCGGCAAGGCCACCATCACCGCCGTGGCCGGTCAGGCGCTGTCCCGGTTCTCGCTCGACCTCGGGCGTTTCCGGGTGCAGGACGTCCGGGTCGACGGGTGGCCGGCGAAGCACCTCCAGCGCGGTCACAAGCTTTTCATCAAGCCGCAGCGCCCGATCGACGACGGCGACACGTTCCGGGTCGACATCCGGTATTCGGGGACGCCGCTGCCGATCTCCGGGCGCTGGGGCGACATCGGGTGGGACGAGCTGACCGACGGCGTGCTCGTCGCGAGCCAGCCGAACGGGGCGCCGTCGTGGTTCCCGTGCGACGACCAGCCGGCGGCCAAGGCGACGTATCGGGTGGCGTTGACGGTCGCTTCCGCGTACGCCGTGCTGGTGACCGGTGATCTTGTCTCGAAGTGGCGTGGTGCGGGCGCGACCAGCTGGGTCTTCGAGCGTCGCGAACCCACGTCGCCCTATCTGATGAGCGTCCAGATCGGACGTTACGAGATGATGGAGCTCGCCGCGCCCGGCCCGATCAGGCAGCGCGCCGCCATCCCGCCGCGGTTGCGCGCCGGCGCCACCCACGACCTCGGCCGGCACGGCGAGATCATGGCGACGCTGCAGCGGTACTTCGGGCCGTACCCGTTCAAGGAGTACGTGCTCGTGGTCGCCGACGACGAGCTCGACGACCCGATCGAGGCGCAGGGGATGGCCATCTTCGGCGCCAACCACATCGACGGCAAGCGCACCCACGAGCGGCTGGTCGTGCACGAGCTGGCGCATCAGTGGTTCGGCAACAGCCTCACGGTCGCGGACTGGCGCCACATCTGGCTCAACGAGGGCTTCGCGACGTACGCGGAATGGCTGTGGTCCGAGGTCAGCGGCGGTCTCCCGGCCGACACCCTCGCGGCCCAGTGGCACGGCTACCTCGCGGTCAGCGCGGCCGGCATCCGGGTGGCCGACCCGGGGGTGGACGCGATGTTCGACCCGGCCGTCTACAAGCGCGGCGCGCTCACTCTGCACGCCCTGCGCAAGAAGGTCGGCGCCGGCTCGTTCTTCCCGATGGTCCGCGCCTGGGTGGCCGGGCACCAGCACGCGACGGTGACGAGCGAGGACTTCCGGGCGCACGCGCAGCGCTTCTCCCGCGAACCCCTGGACGGGCTGTTCAAGGAGTGGCTCGACACGCCGGCACTGCCCCCGCTGCCCCGGTGAGGGACGGCCGATTCCCGGTGGCACCCGCGTCGCCGCCCGTGTTCTGATGGAACGCGTCGAGCTCCTGGAGGCGAAGCGATGACCGAGTTGAGCACCCCGCCGTGGGCCGGGACGAAGCCTCCGTGGCTGGCCGACGACAGCCCCGGCTTCCTGGCCCGCATCGGCCAGGGCTGGGCCGAACGCGACGTCCCCGCCCCGGTCGATCCGGCCGCGGCGCGGGCTGCTGTCGCGCACCGGGCCCGGCTCAGCGCCGCACTGCCCGGCCAGACCCTGGTCCTGGCAGCCGGGCAGGCCCGGCCCCGCAACGGTGACGCGGACCACCCGTTCCGCGCGGACAGCGACTTCGTATGGGCGACCTCGTGTCAGGTCGAGGGGTCGGTGCTGGTCATGACACCGGCACCGGGCGGCCACGACGCGGTGCTCTACCTGCCCGCACCGGCCGGGCCCGGTGAGCGTGACTTCTACGCGAGTGCGGCACACGGCGAGCTGTGGGTGGGGCCGTCCGCGGGGCTCGGCGCGTGGTCGGCGGCCCTGGATCTGCCGGTGCGGCCCCGCTCGGCGCTCAAGATGCCCGACCCCTCGCCCGACGCCGATCTGCAGCGGGTCGTCGCCGATCTCCGCATGATCAAGGACGAATGGGAGATCGCCCAGCTGCGCGAGGCGATCGACCACACCGTCGCGGGGTTCGCGGCCGTGGCCGATGAGGTGCCGCGCGCGGTCGCCGACGGGCTGGGGGAGCGCTGGCTGCAGGGCACCTTCGACAGGTACGCGCGGACGTTCGGCAACGGCCCCGGCTACAGCACGATCGTCGGTTCCGGTGACCACGCCCCGATCCTGCACTGGGTCCGCTGCGACGGCCCGGTCCGGCCCGGTGAGACGTTGCTGCTCGACATGGGAGTGGAGGCGAGGTCGCTCTACACCGCCGACGTGACCCGGACGATCCCGGTGGGCGGCGCCTTCTCACCCGTCCAGCGGCAGGTGCACGATCTGGTCGAGGCCTCCCACCGGGCGGGTATGGACCAGGTGCGCCCCGGCGGTCTGTTCTCCGACTTCCACTTCGCCTCCCTGGAGGTCCTCGCCCGCGGCCTGCACGACTGGGGCCTGCTGCCGGTCTCGGTGGACGAGGCACTCGCACCGCGGGGCCAGGAGCACCGCCGCTACATCGTCTGCGGCATCGGTCACCACCTCGGCCTCGACGTGCACGATTGCGGCTCGTCGAACTACGACCAGTACCAGGGCGCGCCGCTTGCGCCCGGCATGGTGCTGACCGTCGAGCCCGGACTGTACTTCCACGCCCACGACGAGACGCTGCCGCCGGAGCTGCGCGGCATCGGCGTACGCATCGAGGATGATCTCCTGGTCACCGCGACCGGGCATGAGGTTCTCTCCGGAGCCCTGCCGATCGACGCCGCCGGCCTGGAGAAATGGGCCGCCCGCTGACCACGGCAGGGGGAGCGCCGCCTGCCGTTCGTGGTGGCCGGGCCGATACGATCGCAGCCGTACATCGGTGGGCGGGTTTTCGGAGGTCAAGTGGCACGGGATGACATCTCGCGGGGCGAAGCGGACCGGCTGCGCGCGCTGGGCGGGGACGACCGGGTGGCCGCGACGTTCGACGTGCTCGCCGGCAAGGGCGTGCTGTGGGTGTGGGGGGACGAGTTCGACACCCTGTTCACCGAGGACGCGCGGCGCACGACCCTGCTGCCGATCTGGCCGTACGCGACGGTGGCCCAGCTGGAGAACGAGGAGGACGCCGAGCCGGGGGAGCACCCGATCGCGATTCCCGTGGACGAGTTCCTGAAGGAGTGGCTGCCGCAGCTCAAGGAGGATGACGCGGACATCGCCATCTTCCCCGTCGACGGGCACAACGCCGGCCAGCTCACGCTCAAGGAATTCCGCGCGAAACTCGACTGAGCGTTTCTCGCAGGGCGGGGGCTATCTCCGTGCCCAGGCGGTGCACGGAGGCCTCGACCAGCGGGGCCGGGAGACCGCCCCAGTCGGCGAGGAGTTGCAGGCGGTCGTAGCCGAGGACCTTGTGCAGGTGGACGAGCTTGTCGATGACGTGGCCGGGCGTACCGATCATCAGGGGCCGGTCGGGGCTGGTGCCGTCGGTGAAGGCCTGCGGGGTGACGACGAAACCGCCGCCTCCGGGGTGCTTGGGCCGCAGAAAGTCGTGATAGTACGGGTACGTCGACGCGGCCTCCGCCTGCGTTTCCGCGCCGAAGTAGTGCGCCGCGACGCCCACCCGCAGCCGATCGGCGTGCCCGGCCCGGGCGCCGGCCGCGCGGTAGAGGTCCACCAGCCCGCGGAGGTGCTCCGGGGAGCCGCCGAGGTAGCCGAGGATCAGCGGCAGGCCCAGCAGCCCGGCGCGGGCGGCGCTGGCCGGGGTCCCACCGGCGCCGATCCATACGGGTAGTGCGGCCTGCACGCCACGCGGCACCACGGCGGCCCGGGTCAGCGGCGGGCGGTGGGTGCCGCTCCAGCTGATCTCCGGTTCGTCGCGCAGGCGCAGCAGCAGGTCCAGCTTCTCGGTGAACACCTCGTCGTAGTCGTTGATGTCGACCCCGAACAGCGCGAACGGCTCCGGGTACGCGCTGCGGCCCACGGTGATCTCCGCCCGGCCGCCGCTGATGAGGTCGAGGGTGGCGAAGTCCTGGTGCACGCGGACGGGGTCGAGCGCGCTCAGCACGGTCACGCCGCTGGTCAGCCGGATCCGGGTGGTGCGCGCAGCGACGGCGGCCAGCACGGGCACGGGCGACGAGACGACGAAGTCCCGGCTGTGGTGCTCGCCGAGCCCGAAGACGTCGAGGCCGAGCTCGTCCGCCTGGACGCCCAGCTCGATGATCTGGGCCGTGCGTGCGGCTTCGGTGACGGTGGTGCCGTCGACCGTACGCGGCTGCCGGTCGGCCAGGCTGGCGACGCCGATTTCTACCACTGACATGATCGGTCCTAAAGTGGAAGGGGTCTTCCGCAACAGTATCCGGAAGAGGACTTCCATTTAAGGGGTGTGGGTGATGTCACGGCAGCCTCGGGCAGACGCGGTGCGCAACCGGGAGCGGGTCCTCGCCGCGGCGGCCGAGGTGTTCGGCGAGTCCGGCATCGACGTGCCGATGAGCGAGGTCGCACGTCGCGCCGGCGTCGGGATCGCCACGCTGATCCGCAACTTCCCAGCCCGCGCCGACCTCGTCGAGGCGACGTTCGGGGCGGCGATGACGGACTACGCGGACACGGCCACCAGGGCAGCGGCGGATCCCGATCCGTGGGCGGCGTTCTGCGGGTTCATCGAGTACGTGTGCCGGATCCCGCAGCGCGACCGCGGCTTCGCGCAGGTCCTGACCACGATGTTCACCGGCGCCGAGCTGCTCGAGGCGCAACGCCAGCGCGGGCTGCGGGAGTTCATCCGGCTCGTCCGCCGGGCCAAGGCCGCCGGGGTGTTGCGGGCCGACTTCTCCCCGCACGATCTGCCGCTGATCCTGCTGGCTACCGGGGGAGTGATGCGCACTCAGACCCCGGCTCTCGCCGCCGCGCAGGACCGGCTGATCGGCTACCTGCTCCAGGCCTGTGCCGCGTCCAATACGAAGCCGCTGCCAGGAGCACCACCGCCGCGGGACCTCTACGCAGCCCTGGAGTTCCGGCGTGGGGGCCAGAGCTGACCCCCGCGCCGCAGTTGCTTAAGCCGCCGGGCCGGCGGAGGACATCACCAGGGCGGCGCGGTCCCAGGCCCGGTGGAGACCGACGGCATTGATCAGATCCTTGGTGTACGCGCTGGACACCCCGTCGCTGAGCAGGATGCCCGGCGCGGTCGTGTCGATGCCCGCCGTGATCAGGGCCTGCTCGCCGTCGCCCCAGGCACCGATGGCCTTGGCGTGCCGGAAGGCCTCCTGCAGCAGCACCGTCAGCTTGATGTCGGCCAGCGCGCCGGCGCCGCCCGCGATGAGGACAGCGTCGTACTCCACCGAGCGGGTGGTGAGCAGGGTCCGTTCGATGATCTCGGTGCGGGCGCCCTTGCCGAGGGTGCCGCCGGCCGGGGCGATGACGCGGACGAAGGCGCCCTTGGCCTCGAAGGCCTTGCGGACCTTGCCGATGCCCGCGAGGTCGGCGCCCGGGGCGGCGACGATGCCGATGACGCGGCCGGCGATCGGGCCGGGGACGGGGGAGATCTGCGACAGGGCCGGGGACGGTTGCACGTTGTCAGCCGGCTTGCCGACCGGTGCCGGCATGCCGAGACCCGCGGCGATCTGCTCGCACAGGTCGGCGTCGACGTTGGCGAGGACGCCCAGGGCGCGTTCCCGGATCGGCTGCTCGTAGACCTTGCCGAGCTCGAACGTGAAGGCCTCGACGATGTGCAGTTTCTCCACCGGGCTCATGCTCGCGTAGAAGAGCGTGGCCTGCGAGAAGTGGTCGTCGAACGAGACCGGGTTGGCGCGTACCTTCTCGCCGTGGACGAGCCGCGGGACCTGGACGTAGCCGCCCTGCGGTTCGGTGGCGGGCTCGGGGCCCTCGTCGCCGGCCAGGCTGTTGGGCAGGTACGGCGCGACGCCGCGGTGGATGACGCTCTGGTGCATGCCGTCGCGCAGGTTGTCGTTGACCGGGGCGTGCGACCGGTTGATCGGCAGCTGGGCGAAGTTGGGGCCACCGAGCCGGGTGAGCTGGGTGTCGAGGTACGAGAACATCCGCGCCTGCATCAGCGGGTCGTTCGTGATCTCGATGCCGGGGACCAGGTGGCCGGTGTGAAAGGCGACCTGCTCCGTCTCGGCGAAGTAGTTGTCCGGGTTGCGGTTCAGGGTCAGCTTGCCGATCGGCTGGACCGGTGCCAGCTCCTCGGGGACGATCTTCGTGGGGTCCAGCAGGTCGATGCCCTCGAACGTCTCCTCGTCGCTGTCCGGCATCACCTGGATGCCGAGCTCGTACTCGAGGAACGCGCCCGCGTCGATCGCGTCGGCCATGTCCCGGCGGTGGAAGTCCGGGTCGGTGCCCGCCGCCAGCTGGGCCTCCTCCCAGACCAGGGAATGCACCCCGGCCACGGGCTTCCAGTGGAATTTCACCAGACTCGTGGCACCGTCGGCGTCGACCAGCCGGAAAGTGTGGACGCCGAAGCCCTCCATCGTCCGGTAGGAACGCGGAATGCCCCGGTCGGACATCGCCCACATGACATGATGGGTGGCCTCGGTGTGCAGGGAGACGAAATCCCAGAAACTGTCGTGCGCGCTCTGTGCCTGCGGGATCTCGCGATCCGGGTGCGGTTTTCCGGCGTGGATGATGTCCGGGAACTTGATGCCGTCCTGAATGAAGAAGACGGGCATGTTGTTGCCGACCAGGTCGACGTTTCCCTCGGCCGTGTAGAACTTCACGGCAAAGCCGCGGACGTCGCGTACGGTATCCGCCGACCCGCGTGATCCGAGCACCGTGGAGAACCGCACGAATACCGGTGTCTCGCGGCCCTGTTCGGCCAGGAAAGGCGCCTTCGTCACCGAGCCGGCACTGCCGTACGCTCGGAAAACTCCGTGCGCGGCGGCACCGCGGGCGTGCACGACCCGCTCCGGAATGCGCTCGTGATCAAAATGGGTGATCTTCTCCCGCAGGTGGAAATCCTCCAGCAGCGAAGGCCCCCGCGGCCCGGCTTTCAGGGAATGATCCGTGTCCGGCAACCGCAGTCCCTCGGCGGTGGTCAGAAAGGCGCCGTTCTGCAGTCCTTGCTCCGGGGCAAGGGCCTTGCTCACGGGGCTGGTTTCCGCAGGATCGAGAGCGGCGGGGGACGGAGCCGGGGTTTTCTTCTTCGCAGCCATGCACAACCTCGATCACATAATGGAAACCATGAACGATGGTCGGGTGCCCGTGGTGAAGCGGCTGAAACATCGATGAATAATCCGGGGGCGCCGGGGCATCCCGTGACAATGCGAGCTCTGACGTGGCAAGGAACCGGCAAGGTGTCCGTGGAAGCCGTGCCGGACCCGGTAATCGAAGAACCGACGGACGCGATCGTGCGGATGACGTCCACCGCGATCTGCGGCTCCGACCTGCACCTGTACGACGTCCTCGGCATGTACCTCGACGCCGGTGACGTCCTCGGGCACGAGCCGATGGGCATCGTCGAGGAGGTCGGCCCCGGGGTCACCCACATCAGGGCCGGCGACCGGGTGGTGATCCCGTTCAACATCTCCTGCGGCCACTGCTGGATGTGCACCCGCGGGCTGTTCGCCCAATGCGAGACCACCCAGACCCGATCGCAGGGTACGGGCGCCTCGCTCTTCGGCTTCTCCAAGCTCTACGGCCAGGTGCCGGGCGGCCAGGCCGAGTTCCTGCGCGTCCCGCAGGCCCAGTTCGGCCCGATCAAGGTGCCGGACGGCCACCCCGACGAGCGCTACCTGTTCCTGTCCGACGTGCTGACCACCTCATGGCAGGCGGCGAAGTTCGCGGACATCGCGCCCGGTGACACGGTGGCCGTCACCGGTCTCGGGCCGATCGGCCAGATGAGCGCCCGGATCGCCCGCCACCTCGGCGCCGGCCGGGTGATCGCGATCGACAACGTCCCGGAGCGGCTCGCGATGGCCCAGCGTCACGGCATCGAGGTGCTGAACTTCGACGAGGTCGACGACATCCCGGCGGCGATCCGCGACCAGACCGCGGGACGTGGCGCGGACAGCGTCATCGAGGCGGTCGGCATGGAGGCCCACGGCACGCCGTTCCAGTCGGCGGCGATGAAAGCGGCGGGGATGCTGCCCGACGCGCTCGCCCGCAAGGCCACCGAGGCGTTCGGCGTCGACCGGATGGGTGCCCTGCGGACGGCGTTCGACGCGGTCCGCCGGGCCGGCACGATCTCGATCATCGGCGTGTACGGTGGCAACGCCGACCCGTTCCCGATGATGGATCTCTTCGACAAGGGCGTGACGCTGCGCATGGGCCAGGCCCACGTGAAGCGCTGGGTCGATGACGTCCTGCCGCTGCTCACCGGCGACGACGACCCGCTCGGCGTGGACGACCTGGTCACGCATCGGGTGCCCCTCGAAGGCGCGCCGGACGCGTACGAGATGTTCAAGAACAAGACGGACGGCTGCGTCAAGGTCGTACTGAAGCCGTGATTCCCGGCGGTGGTCGCCGCCCCACGACGTGGCGGCGACCACCGGGGATCAGGCGTTGACGATGTCCAGGATCCAGCCGGCGATGTTGTCCGTCCGGGCCGGGCTCTCGATCTCGGTGTGCGGGCAGCTCGGCCCGTTGCTCACGACCGCGACCAGCTCCGGGCCCCGCCAGCGCGGCTCGCGGAAGAACGGGCCACCCGAGTCGTACGGGCAGGGCGTCGTGTCGGCCTGCGGAGCCAGCCCCCGCACGCCCAGGGTCGACTCCTGCAGCGACTCCACCTCGAGCTGCCCGGTCTGCAGATGTGTGGCCGGGACCGGGTTGGTGCTGGTCAGCGAGCCGTACCCGGTGAGGCGCAGCACGTCGCCGGCCTCCGGGGCCCGCTTGGAGACCTTGAGCGGCTTGATGTCCGTGATCGGCGACGCCAGCTGCGCGAGCGCCACATCGGCGGTCGCCGACTGCCGGACCGCGACGATTTCGAGGTCGTAACCGCCGGTCCCGGTCGTCAGGTCGGTGCGCCCGACCGTCGCCACGGTCGACGCCGCAACCGGCCGCTCGACCCGCACACTGTTCTCGTCCCGGAAGCAGTGCCCGGCCGTGACCACCCAGTCCGGCGCGATCAGGGCACCGGAACAGGCGCTGTTGCGCGTGCCGCCCCCGAGCACGGGAATCCCGGTCATCGTCAGCTTGACCGAGAACCGGTACTTGCCGTCCTGCACGGCCTCACCGTTGGCGATCGCATTGGCCGGCCCGATGCCGAACATCGCAATCCCCGCCGCGACCACCACAGTGGCCGCGCCGGCGAGTAACCCTACTTTTCTGCGACGCAAAGCTGTCTCCTCGTTCGATGAACGTATCGATGCTCCGCGCCACGCTAGCCCTGCCATTCAAGCCGATCAACTTGACGGCCATCGAGGTGCCCAGATGCCGGCCGGGGCCGCAGTCGAGGACGTGAAGTGCCGCTTCGTGATCGACCTGGGTGCGGCGCCGCGCCCCGCCTGACCAGCGGCGGGGCGCGGCGCATCCCGGTGTCAGCCGATGACGAAGGGCTTGCCGACGGGCAGCTTGGTGCCGGCGGCGTCGTAGGCGGTCCAGTCGCTGGTGTCCGGGAGCTCGTTCTTGGTGACCTTGCCGAGCTTGTACATCGGGTCGTTCTTGTCCGCCTGGAGGTAGACCTGGTCGAGGGGGAACCAGAAGAAGACGACGTTCGGGTCCTCGCTCCAGGTCGCCGTCTTCGCCGTGCGGACCTTGCCGCGGGACTTGACGGTGATCGTGGTGGCGGGGCCGACGTAGTAGCCGTACATCGGGAGGTTGACGTTCTCGGAGGCGGACGGGAGGCCGATGGCGTGGAAGCCGGGGCTGTTGTCCGGGGCCTCCTCGTCGAACGTGTTGTCGCAGAAGGCCTGCGGGTCGGTGGGGGTGGCGGCGCAGACGCGGATGCCGAACTCGATGTCCGGGTATGCCGGGTTGTCGTTGTGGAACGCATTGATCTTGATCTTGGAGTTGCGCTGGCGGATGCCGGTGTCGACCGGCAGGCCCCAGTAGCCGTCCGGGGCGGCGGAGGCCGTCGGCGTGGGCCAGGCGCTCGCGGCCGGGGCTCCCGTCCGGGCAGGGGGTGCCTGGGCCTGCCAGGTCGTGGCGGTCACGCCGCCGGTGACCACGAGGGCCGCCGCCGCGACGGTCGCGATCGCGGCGCGGCGCTTGAGGCGCAGCTTGCGGCCCGCGCTCATGATGTCGTCCAGCGCGGGCGGGAGGCCGTCCTCGTCGCCGTGCAGGGCGGTCCGGAAGGTGTCGAGATCGTTCATGACGTCACTCCGTTCATTATCGGTTCCCCGGTGTCGAGGCTGATCCGCAGCTTGGCCAGCGCGCGGGCGTTGAGGCTCTTCACGGTGCCGACGGCGATGTCGAGCTCCGCCGCGACGTCGCGTTCGCTGAGGTCGAAGTAGTGCCGGAGCACGACCACGGCGCGTTCGCGGTCCGCGAGTTTCGCCAGCGCGGCCAGCAGCCAGCGCTGCTCGGTGATGTCGCCGGCGAGGTCCTGCTCCGACGCCCGGTCGGGGAGGCGCTCCGGCTCGTGGGCGTCCTCCCGGATCGGGCGGCGCCACTGGTCCTTCAGGTGGTTGACCATGATCCGGCGGGTGTACGCGTACGGATCCTGCCGCTGCACCCGCCGCCAGGCCGCGTACGTCTTCACGAGCGCGGTCTGCGCGGCGTCCTCGGCCTGCTGGCTGTTGCCGGTCAGCAGGTACGCGGCGCGGCGCAGGCGCTGGAAGCTCGCCCCCGCGAACTCGGCGAACTCAGCGTCACCGCGCGCCATGGGCTGTCCTCGTTCTCGTCATGTCTTCTGGACGCGCGGGGCGGCGGAAAGGTTCGCAGCGACTTCACAGCTGCGGGGGGTGCTAGCACTCCTGACCTGCCCCGGGCGGCCACGAGATCCTTGAGGGTATGACGACGACAGCTGTGCATCGACCGAGCAGGCCGGCGGCCAGCGATTTCGCCGCCCTGAACAGGACCATCGCCGAAGCGGGACTGCTCGAACGGCGACCGGCCTACTACGCCGTACGCATCAGTGTGGTGGCCGCCATGCTCGTCGGCGGCTGGGCCGCGTTCTTCCTGATCGGCTCGTCCTGGTGGACGCTCGCGGTCGCGGCTTTCCTGGGGGTCGTGTTCTCGCAGGTCGCGCTGATCGCCCATGACCTCGCGCACCGCCAGGTGTTCCGCACGAAGGCGCCCAGCGAGCGGGCGGGACGGATCGCCGCGAACGTCGCCGTCGGAATGAGTTACGGCTGGTGGATGGATAAGCACACCCGCCACCACAACAACCCCAACCACGACGACCTCGACCCGGACGTCCAGCCCGAGGTCCTGATCTGGGCCACCGAGTCCGCGCTCGGCCGCCGTGGCCTGGCGGCGTTCATCACCCGGCACCAGGCGGGCCTGTTCTTCCCGCTGCTCACGCTGCTCAGCATCGACCTGCGGGTGTCCAGCATCAAGGCGCTGGCCCGGCCCGGCATGAAGAAGCGCGGCCTGGAAGCCGGGTTGATGGCGCTGCACCTCGTCGCGTATGTCACCGCGCTGCTCGTCGTGCTGTCGCCGCTGCAGGCGCTCGCGTTCTTCCTGCTGCACCACGCGGTGTTCGGGGTCTACCTGGGCATGACGTTCGCCCCGAATCACAAGGGCATGCCGCACCCGGACGGCGACGAGGACTACCTGCGCAAACAGGTCCTGACCTCGCGCAACGTCAACGGCGGGTTCCTGACCGACGCCGCGCTCGGCGGCCTGAACTACCAGATCGAGCACCACCTGTTCCCCGCGATGCCGACCCCGAACCTGCGCAAGGCACAGCCGATCGTCCGGGCTTACTGCGAGGGGATGGGGGTCGCGTACGAATCGACGAGCCTCGTCGAGTCGTACCGTCAGGCATTGAGCTATCTCCATGAGGTGGGGGCTCCACTTCGGGCGGTGTGACGGCTAAGCTCCTTCGATGGGACGCTGGTTCGCCGTCATCGTTGCCGGTCTGCTCGTCTCCCCGTTGCTGCTCGTCTCCCTGTTGCTGGCGCCCGGACCCGCGCTGGCATACGGACCCGCGCTGGCACACGGCGGCCTCGTCGTGACCACTCCCGCCGAAGGTCAGCAGCTCAGCGCCCCGGCCGACGCGGTCACGCTCACCTTCACCGAGAAGCCCGCGCCGTTCGCCTACTTCACGGTCACGGCCCCCACGGGAGCCCGGGTCGACAGCGGCTGGTCGAACGCCGAACCGGTCCCGCTCACCACCCCGGTCACCGAATACCAGCTCACCGAGGGCGTCTGGCAGCCGCAGGCCTACCGCACCGGCTTCCCCGTCCGGGTCACCGTGAGTCACTGGCCGGTGCCCGGCACCTACGTCGTCGGCTACCACACCGTCGCTTCCGACGGCGACCAGGTCAAAGGCCAACTCCGATTTGTGTACGCCGGAAGCCCGACCCCCGCCCCGCCGAGCTGGCAAGCGCCGGCCGACCAGCCCAAACCGGAACTCCTCGCCGCCGCCGGCCCGTCAGCACCCCCGCAGGCCGCTGCCAAGCCCCCGAACGCCACCAGCGTCTGGGCCTGGCTGGTCCCCGTCCTCCTGCTCACCGCCGCCGTCCTCCTCTACCTCACCGTCCGCCCCCCACGACGCCTCACCGCACGGCCCTGACGACGCCTCACCGCACGGCCCTAACGACGCCTCGCCGCGCAGCCCCCGCGACGCCTCGCCGCGCAGCCCCCGCGACGCCTCGCCGCGCAGCCCCCGCGACGCCTCGCCGCACGGCCCCGGCGGCGCGAGGAGAGCTGACTCGGGCGAGCGTCAGGCGGCGAAGCAGGCCAGGGCGACCAGGGCGCTGAGGACGCCGGCGAGGTGGACGCGGGGGAGTGGCTCGCGGAGGACACCGACGTTGAGCAGGACGGTGACCGCCGGGTACATCGAGGCGAGCATCGCGGCCGCGCCGAGCGCACCCGCCGCGGCGGAAACGGCGAACGTGGCGTCACCGATCGTGTCCAGTGCACCCACGGCCGCGGGGAGCAGGAACCAGCTCGGCGCGGCAGAGCCCGGACGCTCCCGGAACGCCGTGGACCACGCCGGACGGCACATCACGAGCAGCAGGGCAACGACGCCGCCGGTGATCCGGGCGTAGGCCGTCGCGGCATACGGATCACCCGGTGCGGCCTCGTGGAGCAGCACGAAATAGGTGCCGAAGCCGAGAGCCGCGCCCGCCGCCGAGAGCGACGAGCGGAGGGTGGCGGCGCGGTCGGCCTGCGGCTCGCAGGGGCGGCTCGTCAGCACGACAGCGGCGAGGGCGGCGGCCGTGCCCATCGCTTCGGGCAGGCCGAGGTGCTCACCGTGCGCCAGACCCCACGCCAGCGGCATGAGCGCCGCACCCGCCGCCACCGGGGCGACGACCGTGAGTGAGTGGTCGCGCATCGCCCGGTAGAGCAGCCCCATCGCCGGGATCCCGATCATCCCGGCCACGGCGGCCCCTATCAGGACGCGGGCACCACCGGGCAGCGCCTGCGTCCGGTCGGCCAGGTAGAGCAGGGCGATCACCATCCCCATGACCTTGGCGCCCACCAGGACCGCACGCACAGGCAGCCGCCGTGCGCAGACCCCCGCCAAAAAGTCCGACCCACCCCACGCCAGCCCCGCCGCCCCGGCCGCTGCCATCGCCCCGTCCACCGCTGTGTCCCCTCGCTGTCGGACCACGCCGGCCCGCGGCAGCTCCCTCTCCGGACGAATCCGGCAAGAGGGAAACGAGGGTGCCGCCGTCGAGGATTCGCCGGTGACGCAGCGCGGTCCGGCCCGCGGTCGCAGGCGCGTACGGCCGGGGCGACGGCCGGAAAATACTTGGCGGAAAACTGTTACGGGGCGGACGAAGGGGCAGGGGTCGGGGGCGAATCTTGACCGGCTCCGCGCGTACCCGGAAGGTGGTAATGCTCTTAGGTTTGTTTATCGTCTCTCCCCCCGAGGTTCATCCCCGTGCGCACAAAGAAGAAGATTCTCGGCATTGCCGCGGCTTTTGCCGTGGTGGTGGCCGGCGGCACCTATGCCGCGATCGGGCAGGCGTCGGCGGCCACCGGGCCCGCGCTGCTGCCCGTTTCCGTCAGTAACCAGACCGGTCGCGGTGAGGCCGTCTATCTGTACGTGATCGGGACCAACCTGAACACCGGCAAGCTCGGCTATGTCAACGCCGCCGGGTCGTTCGCGAACTGGCCGGCCGGGGCGAACCCGCCGTCCGCGGCTCCCGACGTGGCGATCGGCGGGCCGGGTACCGGTGGCAGCAGCACGTTGCAGCTGCCGAAGGGTATCTCCGGACGGCTCTACTTCTCGTTCGGGCAGAAGCTGAAGTTCTTCCTGACGCCGGACGGCCTCGTGCAGCCGGCGCCGTGGGCGGGTGGCGACGCGAACCGCGACATCCTGTTCGACTGGAGCGAGTTCACCTACAACGATGCCGGGATCTGGCTCAACAGCTCGCAGGTCGACATGTTCGCGGTGCCGCACACCGTGTCGACCAACGGCTCCGAGGGCAGCCACTCGACCGGCACGCTCGTCGCGAACGGCCGGGCCAACGTGATCAACGGGATGAAGTCCGCGGGGCTGTCCGGGTCGGTCTACACCCGGTCGGACGGTACGGTGCTGCGCGTGCTGGCACCGGGTAAGGCGGCCGACACCGGCGGGCTGAGCACCACGTATCTGGACTCGTACATCACGAGTGCGTGGAACGCGTACACGAGCAGGACTTTGACTGTCGTGCCGTTCGGGGATCAGCCGAACCTGAAGTACTCCGGGCGTACGTCGGGGAACGTCATGAACTTCACGAACTCGTCGGGGCAGCAGGTGGCGTCGTTCAGCAAGCCGAGCTCGGCGAACGTGTGGGGCTGTGACGGCGCGCTCGGGGCGCCGAACGACCAGGTCGTCGGGCCGATCGCGCGGACGCTGTGCGCGGCGCTCAACCGGGGCACGCTGGGGACGATCGACACCCAGCCGAGCACCAACGCGGCGGACTTCTACAAGAGCAACCCGACGAATCAGTACGCCAAACTGGTCCACCAGAACATGGCAGACGGCAAGGCGTACGCGTTCGCGTTCGACGACGTCGGCAACTTCGAGTCCCTGGTCCACGACGGCGCCCCCACCTCGGCCGGCATCACCCTGAACCCGTTCACCGGCGGTGGAGGCGGCAGCACCCCGACGACGCAGCCCACGACGCAGCCCACGACGCAGCCCACGACGCAGGCTCCGACAACGCCGCCTGCTTCCTCAGGAACGTCGCTGATCAGTGACTGGAACGGCAAGTGCATCGACGTTCCGGCGGCGAACTATGCCGACGGTGTCCAGGTGCAGATGTGGCCGTGCAACAACCTGACCCCGCAGAAGTGGACCGCCACCGGGGGCACGCTGCGCACCCAGAACGCCAAGTGCCTGGACGTGGCGGGTGGCTCGACCGCGAACGGCTCCGCCATCCAGATCGCCAACTGCTCCGGGAACGCCGCGCAGCAGTGGGTGCTCTCGGCCGCCGGTGATCTCGTGAACCCGCAGGCGAACAAGTGCATCGACATCAAGGACTGGAACTCCGCGGACCACGCGAAGCTTCAGCTCTGGGACTGCGCCGGCACGCAGAACCAGAAGTGGCACAAGGGCTGAGTCACGGACCGTCCGGCCGCGAGACCGCGGCCGGACGGCCTGCCCACGAACGGATGGTGTCCGTTGACGCGTCCAGGCCGCTGATCAGCATGGAATATCGCACCTGACCGGCCCTGCGCCTGCGCTGAGCCCGCCGTCCGAGGCGGTTGAGGTGCAGCACCTGCGCATCGTCGGCCTCGTCGACGAAGACCTCGAACACCGCGATGGGCCACCTCGCCCACACCCGGGTCCGCGCCACCGCGGTATGCGGGATCAGGACCGCGTCACGTCCCGACGTGAATGATCCCGCTGCTGATCGGCTCGGAGACCCAGCGCCCGAAGGTCGCGGACAGCACCAGATAGCCGACGGCACACCCGATGACCGACGCGACGAGACCGATGGTGATCGTGGCGAGCGTCAGGCGCCGGCGCGAACCCACGTATGTCGTCTTCACTGGGCGGGGTGCGTTCCGGACCACTGCTCGATGTCGTCGAGCATGCCGAGACGTTCGGCCAGCGCGCCGGCCTGGAAACGGCTGCGGGCGCCCAGATTCTCCATGAGCGTGGATGCTATCCGGCGGGCGGTGCGCGTGGAGACCCCGAGGCGTTTCGCGACCGCGTCGTCGGTCATGCCGGCGGCGAGCATGTTCAGGGCGGCGGCCTCGGGCGGGGTGAGCCCGGCGTCCTCGCGAGGTGGCGGGTCGCCGAGGTGGCCGGCCGTGCGCCAGAGGTTGTCGAACAGGGCGCACAGGGCGCTCAGCACCCCGCTGCCGGTCAGCATCGTCGCGCCCAGGGAGCTGTCGAGCTCGTCGGCGGAGACCAGGGCGGTCGCGCGGTCCAGGATGATCATGCGGGCGGGCAGAGCGGGGAGCGTACGCACCTCGGCGCCGCGTTCGACGAGCCACCTCGCGTTGTCGAGGGCGGCGTTGCTGTTCTTGATGCTGTCCAGGTAGACCGTGCGCATGCGGACGCCGCGGCCGAGGAGCCGGGCGTTCAGCGGGCGCGACGCGCGCATGTTCTCCTCGGTCGGCGGGGAACCGGGGGCGAACGTCAGCACCTCGGTGTGCACCCGGTCGGTGAGCAGCGCGAGCTGGGTGCGGACCTCGTCGACGCCGACCAGCTGCCGGGCGCCGGTCAGGTCGGCGTCGGGCTGGGTGCTGGAGTATTCCGAGATGATCTGCTCCGCGACGGCGCGGGACTCCTCCACCTTGGACTGGGCGGCGGCGAGCTCGGCCTGCTGACGGCTGTGCAGCACGTCGAAGCCGATCCGCGGGTCGACCGGGTGCAGCTCACCCGAGCCGTGGTCGTGCTGCTGCACCAGGGCCAGCTCGCTGAGCAGATCGAGCGCGGCGCGGACGTCGTCGGGGCCGATAACGAGCCGGCCGGACATCTCGTCCACGCTCGTCGTCGGATTCACCAGCAATTCCGTGTAAACCTTGTCGGCCAGTGCGTACAGCGTCAAGAGATCCACGGTTCTCCCTTTTCCTGTCCCTGTCCATGATTGCACATCGTCAAGGATTCGCATCCGGCGCTCTGGCCGTTTCCGGAACTGTCCTGTTCCGGCCAGATCAACGCCCATGACGTATCAAATGTCCGATGCGACCTTAGACCGATGTACCTCATCCAGGTCCACCTGCGACGGCGGCCGGGCGCGTCCGGAAACGGATCTTGGTGGACCGCGCCGCATGATCGACTGTCCATGATGGCCGGTGTCCGGCACGTGGCGATTCACGTGGACAGCGACCGCGATGTCGTACTCGGTGCATATGTGGTGGCCGGTTCGGTGGTCGCCGCGGAACTCGGCGTACGGGGAATGGTGCTGCGGTGCCTCACCGCGGGCGGCGCGACGCTGGTGCGTTGCGCGGCTGTCCCGATCCGGCCACCGGTGGACTGATCCGGCCACTGCAGGTTGTGTCCAGTCGCATTCCCTGGATTCGCCGCCATGAATGCGTGACGCTTTTGGTAGTTGACCGGCGGGGGACTGGAGGCAAGGAGGCAGATCACCATGCAGGACCGGGACATGGGCTGGCAGTAGGAAAGGCCGGTAAACCCTTCGCACAGGACAATCGTTTCAAGGAGTCGGAATGCGTCACACGGAAACTGTCGAATACGCTCCCTCATTCGCCCAGCGCCGATTGTGGTTCCTGGACGACCTCGAGGGTGGCAGCAGCACCTCCTACGTGGCGACCCCGATGTGGCGCATCCACGGCTCGCTGGACCGCACCCGCTTCGAGCGGGCGTTCGCGACGCTGGCCGGGCGGCACGACTCGCTGCGGACCACCTTCACCGCCCGCGACGGCGCCCCCGTCGCCGTGATCGCCGGCGAGTCCGGCGTGCCGATCGAGTGGCGGGACGCCGATTCCGCCGCCATGGTGGCCCGCGAGGCACAAGCCGTCGCGCAGCAACCGTTCGACCTGGCCACCGGGCCGCTGCTGCGGGTGATCGTGTGGCGGATGTCCGAAACCGAGCACGTCCTGCTCACCGCGACGCATCACATCGTCTCCGACGGCTGGTCGATGGGCGTGATGATCCGCGAGCTGGGCACCCTCTACGACGACGGCACCCCGCCGGACCTGCCGATGACGTACGCGGACTTCGCCACCTGGCAGCGCGACGAGGTCGACGGCGACCCCGCGGAGGCCGGCTACTGGCGCGACCGGCTCGCCGGCCTGGGCCCGCTCGACCTGCCGGTGGACCACCCGCGCCCCGAGCAGCCCTCGGTGGCGGGCGCGACCTGCGAGTTCACCATCGACGCCGAGCTCACCGCCGGGCTCCGCGAGCTCGGCCAGGAGCACGGCGCCACGCTCTACATGACCCTCCTGGCCGCGTACGAGATGCTGCTCGCCCGGTGGAGCGGCGCCCCCGACTTCGGCATCGGCACCCCCGTCGCGGGACGCAGCCGCCCCGAGGTCGAGAACCTCATCGGATTCTTCGTCAACACCCTGGTCCTGCGCACCGACCTCGCGGGCGACCCGGACTTCGCGGGGCTGCTGGACGCCGTCCGCGACAACACCCTGGACGCGCTGGACCACCAGGACGTGCCCTACGAGCGCGTGGTGCACGAGCTGCGCCCGGACCGGCACGACGCCGGCGCGCCGCTGGTGCACGCGTGGTTCGCGATGCAGAACGTGCCGGGCGGCGCGGAGCACGGATCGCTGCGGTTCACCGACTTCGAGGCGGACCGGCCCAAGGCGCTGTTCGACGTGTCGCTGTTCGTCGAGCCCCGCGCCGACGACCTTGCCGCCACGGTCGTCTACCGCAGCGACCTGTTCGACCGCACCACGATCGAGTGGCTGGTCAGCCGGTTCCGTGACCTGCTCGCCGCCGTGGTCACCGACCCGTCCACCCGGCTGGGCACCCTGGAGCTGCCCGCCGCCGAGCTGGCGCTGGTGCGCGGTTTCGGCGCGGGGGACACGGCCACCCCGGGAGACCTGGTCACGGCCGTCGAACGGCAGGCGCGGCGGACCCCGGACGCCGTCGCGGTGATCGCGGGGGACACCACGCTGTCGTACGCCGGCCTCGACGCCCGCGCCGACCGGGTCGCGTCCTGGCTGCGGGCCCACGGCGCCGGAGCCGAGACCATCGTCGGCGTACGGTTCCCGCGCGGCGCCGACATGATCGTCGCCGTGCTGGGCGTGCTCAAGGCCGGAGCGGCGTACCTGCCGGTCGATCCCGCGTGGCCCGGCGAACGGGTCGACTTCGTGATCGCCGACGCCGGTGTCTCGCTGATGCTGCAGGGGACGCTGCCCGAGAAGGACGCCGAGCCGGTGGTCACCCCGGTCGCCGACCCGGAGCAGCTCGCGTACGTCATCTACACCTCCGGATCCACCGGCCGGCCCAAGGGCGTCGGCATCTCCCGCGGCTCGATCGGCGCGCACGTGCAGCGGATCCGGCGCCGGTACGCGCTGGGCCGCACCGACCGCGTGCTGCAGTTCGCGGCGCTCGCGTTCGACCAGTCCGCCGAGCAGATCTTCCCGGCGCTGACCTGCGGCGCGACGCTGGTGCTGCCGGAGCACGGGCTGGTCGCGCCGCCGGTGCTGCGCGCGTTGCTGGACCGCCACGGCGTCACCGTGGCCAACCTGCCGCCCGCCTACTTCGGGGAGCTGCTGGGTGCACTGGAGGACACCAGCTGGACGCCGGGCCCGCTGCGGCTGATGATCCTCGGCGGGGAGGCGGTCCGCCCGGCCGACCTCGCCCGCTGGTCCGGGCTCGCCCCGGATGTGGAGCTGCTCAACGCGTACGGGCCGACCGAGACGACCGTCACCGCCACTCTCCACGAGATCCCCGCCGGTGCCGGTCCGGTGGTGCCGATCGGGCGCGCGATCGGCGACCGCCGGCTGCACGTGCTCGACGGTGACCTGCGCCCGGTCCCGGCCGGGTCGGTCGGCGAGCTGTTCATCGGCGGCGGCCACCTGGCCCGCGGCTACCTGGGCCGTCCCGCGCTGACAGCCGACCGGTTCGTGCCCGACCCGTTGACCCCCGGTTCCCGCCTGTACGCCACCGGCGACCTCGTGCGCTGGCGCGGCGACGGCACCCTGGAATTCCGGGGCCGCCGCGACGGGCAGGTCAAGGTGCGCGGCTTCCGGGTCGAGCTGGGCGAGGTGGAGACCCGGCTGCGTGAACACCCCGGCGTCCGCGACGCCGCGGTGATCCTTTGGCGCGACCGGCTCGTGGCGTACCTCGCGGGCTCCGGCCCGGACCGGGACTGGCTCGCCGGGCGGCTGCCGGAATACCTGATCCCGGCCGTGTTCGTGCCGATGGACGAGCTGCCCCGGACCGTCGGCGGCAAGCTGGACCCGGCGCGGCTGCCCGACCCGGACGGCCACCGCCCCGAACCGGCCACCGGTTTCGTCGCCCCGCGCGACGCCACCGAGCAGGCGTTCGCCCGGGTGTGGTGCGAGGTGCTGCAGCTCGACCGGGTCGGCGTGCACGACAACTTCTTCGACCTCGGCGGGCACTCGCTGCTCGTCACCATCGCCGCCGCGCGCCTGACCAAGGCCCTGAACCGGCCCGTGGACGTACGCGGATTCTTCGAGCACCCCACGATCGCCGAGCTCGCCGCGGCCCTGCCCGCCGACGCACCAGCCTCCCGGACGACGATCGACCGGCTCGTGCGTACGGGTGACTTCCCGCTGTCGTTCGCGCAGGACCGCATGTGGTTCCTGAACCGGATGGACCCGGAGTCGCCCGACTACATGGCGGCCCTGGCCTGGCGGGTCGACGGACCCCTGGACAAGGCCCGCCTCGACCGGGCGCTGCGCCGCCTTGCCGACCGGCACGAGTCCCTGCGCACCACGTTCCCGGTCATGGAGTCGCGGCCCGTGCAAAGGGTCTCGGCGACCTCGGAGATCACGAGCGACTGGCGCGAGGCCGACGACCGGGACGACGCGGCCCGCCGCGCGGCGCAGGAACTGCACGTGCCGTTCGACCTGAGCCGCGGCCCGCTGTTCAGGGCGCTGGTGTGGCGGGCCGGCGACGACGACCACCTGCTCGTTCTCGCCATGCACCACATCGTCTCGGACGGCTGGTCGATGGGCGTACTCGTCCGCGATCTCGGCGCGCTCTACGACGGCGACACCCTCGCCGACCTGCCGGTGCAGTACGCGGACTACGCGGGCTGGCAGCGCCGCGAGGCGGGAGCCGACAGCGGCCTGGACTACTGGCGCGATCGCCTCGCCGACCTGCCCGCGCTGCGGCTGCCCATCGACCGGCCGCGCCCCGAGCAGCCGTCCTGGTCCGGTGACACCTGCGGGTTCACCCTCGACCCGGAGCTCGTCACGGGGCTGGAACGCCTCGGCAGGGAGCACGGCGCGACGCTGTACATGACGCTGCTCGCCGCTTTCCAGGCGGTGCTGGGCCGGTGGAGCGGGCAGGACGACTTCGCCGTCGGCGTGCCGGTGGCAGGGAGAACCCGCCCCGAGGTGGAGAACGTCGTGGGCTTCTTCGTCAACACGCTGGTCATGCGGGCCGGGCTCGGCGGCGACCCGTCGTTCGGCGAGCTGCTGACCCGGGTACGTGATCACGCGCTGGACGCGTACGCCCATCAGGACGTGCCGTTCGAACGGGTCGTGGAGGAGCTGCGGCCGGAGCGCGAGCCGGGGCGTACCCCGCTGTTCGACGTGCTCTTCGACCTCGAGGTCCGGTCCGTCGGCGCACCCCGGCTCGGCGCCGCGCGGCTGCGGCCCGCCGAGATCCCGTTCGACGTGACCAAGTTCGACCTGATGGTCACGTTCACCACCGACCCCGGTGCGGCGGGCGGCTTCGTGCAGTTCCGCACTGACCTGTTCGACCCCACGACCGTCCGGGCGCTCATCGAACGCTGCCGCCGGACCCTCACCGACGTCGTCCGCGACCCGTCGGTCCGCTTGTCACAGCTCGACCTGCCCGCCGGGGAAAACGATCTCCTGAGCAACTACGGCGCAGGCGAGGACAGCGCCACCGCAAACGACGTGGTCGAGGCGTTCACCCGTCAAGCCGCCCTCACCCCTGAGTCCGTCGCGGTGCGCAGTGGAAACCTGACGGTGTCTTACGCCGACCTCGCCGCGCGTTCCGATGGCGTAGCGGTCTGGCTGCAAAAGCAAGGCATGCGGAACGAGTCCACAGTGGGCGTCCGGTTCCCGCGCGGTATCGACATGGTGATCGCCGTGCTCGGTGTGCTGAAGGCCGGCGCCGCCTACGTACCCATCGACCCGTCCTGGCCCGCCGAGCGCGTCGACCTGGTGACCGCCGACGCGGGGCTCACCCTCACGTTGCAGGACACGCTGCCGTCGTCCCAAGGCTTTTTGAGAGAAGGATCCGACCCGGAGCAGCTCGCGTACGTCATCTACACCTCGGGATCCACCGGCCGGCCCAAGGGCGTCGGGGTGTCCCGGGGCGCGATGAGCGCGCACGCCGAGCGGATGCGCCGCCGGTTCGCGCTGACCGCCGCCGACCGGGTGCTGCAGTTCGCCGCGCTCGCGTTCGACGCGTCCGTCGAGCAGATCTTCCCCGTCCTCACCTGCGGCGGCTCCCTGGTGCTGCCCGGTCACGGCCTCATCGACCCGGCGGAGCTGGTCGCCGACGTGGACCGGCACGGCGTGACCGTGATGGAGCTGGTCCCCGCGTACCTGACCGAGCTCCTCGCCGATTCCACCGCGCGGGACCTGTCGACACTGCGGCTGCTGGTGCTCGGCGGCGACGCGGTCCGGCCCGCCGACCTGACCCGCTGGAACGAGCTGCACCCCGGCGCGGCGGTCGTCAACACGTACGGGCCGACCGAGGCCACCATCTCCGCGACCGCCTACGACGTACCCGCCGGTGTGTCCGGCCCGGTGGTGCCGATCGGCCGCGCGCTCGGCGACCGCGACCTGAAGGTCCTCGACCAGAACCTGAGGCCGGTGCCCGTCGGCACGGTCGGCGAGCTGTTCATCGGTGGCAGCCTCCTCGCCCGCGGCTATCTCGGCGCCCCCGGCCTGACCGCCGACCGGTTCCTCCCCGACCCTGCCGAACCCGGCGCACGGATGTACCGCAGCGGGGACCTGGTGCGCTGGAACACCGCGGGACAGCTGGAGTTCCGGGGCCGCCGCGACGACCAGGTGAAGATCCGCGGGTTCCGGGTCGAGCCGGACGAGGTCGAGGCCCGGCTGCGCGAACACCCGGACGTGCGTGACGTCGCGGTGCTTGCCGAGCAGGACCGGCTCGTCGCGTACGTCGCCGGCCGCGCACCGGCCCGCGAATGGCTCGCCGAACGGCTGCCCGCGTACCTGGTACCCGCCGTCACGATCCTCGTCGACGAGCTGCCGCGTACGGTCGGCGGGAAGCTCGATCCGGCCCGCCTGCCCAGCCCGGACGGCCACCGCGCGGACCTGGCCGCCTACGAGCCGCCGCGTACGCCCGCCGAGGAGACCGTCGCCGCGGTGTGGCGCGAGGTGCTGCGCACCGACCGGATCGGGGTGCACGACAACTTCTTCGACCTGGGTGGCCATTCGCTGCTCGCGACCCGGGTCACCGTACGGCTGCGGGCGGCCTTCGGCTGCGACGTCGGCCTGCGGACCCTGTTCGAACGACCCACCGTGGCCCGGCTCGCCGCCGCGGTCGAGGAGGAACTCGTGCGCGAGATCGCTGCCATGACCGACGAGGACGTCGCCCGCGCGATGGGGGGCCAGGCGTGAAGACCATCCATGAGCTGATCGAGGCGCAGGCCAGGCGCACCCCGGACGCGATTGCCCTGGAATTCGACGGTACGCAGCTGACGTACCGGGAGATGGACCTGCGCGCCAACCGCCTGGCGAACGCGCTGCGCCGCCGTGGGGCCGGTCCCGAGACGGTGGTCGCGTTCGCAGCGCAACGTTCCCTGGACCTCGTCGTCGGGCTGATCGGCATCCTCAAGAGCGGGGCAGCGTACCTCCCGCTGGATCTCGAACTGCCGACCGACCGGCTGAGCTACATGACGGAATCCGCCGGCGCGGTGGCGCTGCTCCGCGGCCCCGGCATGGACCGCGACCTGGGCCTGCCCGGCCTCACCGAGCTGACCACGGCGGACACGGCCGACGAGCCGGACGTGCTGGAACCGGCCGTGCTGAGCGACCGCAACACCGCGTACGTCATGTTCACGTCCGGCTCGACCGGGCTGCCCAAGGGCGTGGTGGTCGAGCACCGCGGCGTCGTCAACCGGCTGCGCTGGGGTCAGAACGAGTACGGCATGACCCCCGACGAACGGGTGGTGCAGAAGACGCCGTACGCGTTCGACGTCTCGGTCTACGAACTGTTCTGGCCGCTCATCGCCGGCGCCCGGCTCGTGATCGCCCGCCCCGGTGGCCACCGCGACAGCCGCTACCTCCTCGACCTCATCCGCTCCCGCGAGATCACCACCGTGCACTTCATCCCGACCATGCTGGCGATGTTCACCGGCGAGCCCGGCGTCGAGCGGTGCCACAGCCTGCGCCGCGTGATGACCAGCGGCGAGGCCCTGCCGGTCGACCTGGCCGAGCGGCTGATGCGGCTGCTGCCCGACGTGGACCTGCACAACCTCTACGGTCCGACCGAGGCGTCGATCGAGGTCAGCGCCTGGCACTGCGAGCCCGGCTGGACCGGCCCGCGCGTCCCGATCGGGTCCGCCGTCGCGAACACCCAGCTGCACATCCTCGACGACGAGCTGCGGCCCGCCGAACGCTCCGGCGAGCTGTACCTGGCGGGCGTCCAGCTGGCCCGTGGCTATCTCGGCCGGCCCGGGCTCACCGCGGACCGGTTCCGGCCCGACCCCTACGGCGAGCCCGGCACCCGGATGTACGCGTCCGGCGACCTGTCCGCCTGGCACAGCCCCGGGGTGGTCGACTGCCTGGGCCGCGTCGACGAGCAGCTCAAGCTCGGCGGCAACCGGGTCGAGCCCGGCGAGATCCAGGCCGTTCTCGGCGAGCAGCCCGGGGTCCGTGCCGCGGTCGTCGTGGCGGCCGGGTCCGCTGCCGAGGTGCGCCTCATCGCGTACGTCGTCGGCGCGGGCCTCGACCTGAACGAGCTGCGGGACCGCCTCGCCGACCGGCTGCCCTCCTACATGATCCCGTCGACGTTCGTGGCGCTGGACGAGCTGCCGCTGACCCCGAACGGCAAACTGGACCGTAAGGCGCTGCCCGCCCCGCAACGCCCCGAGATCGCCACCGCCTACCGCGCACCACAGACGCCGGCGCAGGAACGGATCGCCGCGGTGTACGCGTCGGTGCTCGGCATCGGCGCGGTCGGGATCGACGACACGTTCTTCGAGCTGGGTGGCCATTCGCTGCTCGCCGTGCGCCTGATCGCCCGGCTGCGCGAGGAGGTGGGCGTCGACCTCACCGTCCGCGAGCTGTTCGACGGCCTGACCGTGGAGACGCTCGCTACCAGGGCTGCGCCGGTTGCCGCTGCCGCCGAGGTGGTGGAGGGCGCTGGTCCGCGTACCTCCTCCGGTCAGGATCGGTTGCTGTTTCTGCAGCACCTCGAGCCGGACAGCCCCGCCTACGTGATCCCGGTGGCCTGGCGGATCGAGGGGCGGCTCGACGAGACCGGCCTGCGGCGCGCGCTGGAACGGCTCGCCGCCCGGCATGACGCGCTGCGCACCCGCTTCCCGGTCGTCGCCGGGCAGGTCGAGCCGGTCGTCGAGGAGACCCCCGCGGTGGACCTGCGCCGCGCCGACCACGACGAGTGGACCGGCGAGCTGGCCACTGACGAGCTGCGCCGCCCGTTCGCCCTGGCCGCCGGGCCGCTGTGGCGAGCCGTGCTGTTCCGTCTGCCGGAGCACGACGTGTTGTTGTTGGTGCTGCATCACGTGGTCGCGGACGGCTGGTCGCTCGGCCTGATCGCCCAGGAACTCGGCAACCTCTACGCCGGCGTGCTCACCCCCGCTCCCGCCTCCTCCTACCAGGACTTCGTGGCGTGGCAGCGCGCCGAACTCACCCCGGAGCGCGAGGAGCGGGAGCTGGCGCACTGGCGTGGCGTGCTGGGCGGCGTACCCGCGCTGGAACTGCCCACCGACAGGCAGCGGCCCACCGTGCTCGGCAGCGCCGGCGCCACCCACCGCTTCGAGCTGCCCGCCGACGTGGTCCCGGCGCTGACCCGGATCGCCCAGGAACACGCCACCACCGTCCACACCGTGCTGCTCGCGGCGTTCCAGGTGCTGCTCGGCCGGTGGAGCGGCCAGCAGGACTTCGCCATCGGTACGCCCGCCGCGGGCCGGTCGCGCCCCGAGACCGAGGACGTCGTCGGCTTCTTCGTCAACACGCTCGCGATCCGGGCCGACCTGACGGGTAACCCGGCGCGCGGCGAGCTGATCGACCGGGTCCGCGAGGCTGTGCTCACCGCGCAGGAGCACCAGGATCTGCCGTTCGAGCGGGTGGTCGAGGATCTGCGGCCGGTACGCGATGCGAGCCGTACGCCTGTCTTCCAGGCGATGTTCGCCCTGCGTGACACGGGGGAGACCGCGCTGCGGCTGCCCGGGACGACTGTGACCGAGGTGCCGGTCGGCTGGCGCACCGCGAAGTGTGATCTCACGCTGTTCATCGATCGCGGCCCGGACGGCACGCTCTCGGGCCTCTTCGAGTACGCCACCGACCTGTTCGACGACTCCACGGTGGAGCGGCTCGCCGACGGCTTCCGGCGCCTGCTCGACGGAGAGGAAGCTCTCGGCGCCGGCGACCGCGACCGCTTGCTGAGCCTCGGCACGGCGGACCGGCCGCGGCTACCCGAGCTCTGCCTGCACCAGCTCGTCACAGGCGACGGCCCGGCGATCGTCGACGGCGAGCGCGTCTGGTCGTATGCCGGGATGCTCGAGCGGGCGCACCGGCTCGCCGCGCACCTTCGCGGCCTCGGCGTCGGGCCGGAGACGGTGGTCGCGGTGAGCCTGCCGCGCTCGGCGGAGCTTGTCGTCGCGCAGCTCGCGGTGCTCGAGGCCGGTGGCGCGTACCTGCCGCTGGACACCGCGCAGCCGGCCGCGCGTACCCGGATCATGATGACCGACTGCAACGCCGACCTGCTCATCACCGTGGAAGGCCGCGCCGACGGCTGCCGGATCGTCGACCCCACGGCCGAATATCCCGCTGCGGCGGCGTTCGACGCAGGCGTGCACCCGGACAACCTCGCGTACATCGTCTACACCTCCGGCTCGACCGGCCGACCCAAGGGCATCGGCATCACCCACCGGGCAGCGGTCCGGACCGTGCGCGAGGGCGGATACGCGGACCTCGGCCCCGGCGACCGGGTCGCCTTCGCCGCCAACCCGGTCTTCGACGCCGCCGCGTTCGAGCTGTGGGCGCCCCTGGTCGCCGGCGCCACCGTCGTCGTCACCCCGCCCGACGTGGTGCTGTCACCCGCCGCGCTCACCGCACACCTCGCCCGCCACGGGATCACCACGCTGTTCCTCACCACCGCCCTGTTCAACCAGGTGGTCCGGGAGCGCCCCGACGCGTTCGACAGCCTGCGCCACGTCCTGTTCGGTGGCGAGGCCGCCGACCCGACCGCGGTGAACGCCATCGCCCACCGCGCCCGTGCCGGCGCCCTCCTGCACATGTACGGCCCCTCCGAAGCAGCGACGTTCGCCACCTGGCAGCCGGTCACCGACCCCGCGGCGCAGGAGCCGAGCGAGCAGCCGGTCACCGACCCCGCGGCGCAGGAGCCGAGCGAGCGGCCGGTCACCGACCACGTGGCGCGGGTGCCGATCGGGCGGCCGCTGGCCAACACGACCGCCTACGTGGTCGATGATCAATTGCGACTGGTGCCTGAAGGCGTGACCGGTGAGCTGCTGCTCGGCGGCCCCGGCCTGGCCCGCGGCTACCTCGGCGCGGCGGCCCGCACCGCTTCGTCCTTCGTGCCCGACCCCTTCGGCGAGCCCGGCGGCCGGCTCTACCGCACCGGCGACCTGGTCCGCTGGAACAGGACGGGAGCCCTCGAGTTCATCGGCCGCGCCGACGGCCAGGTGAAGATCCGCGGCTTCCGCGTGGAGCTCGGCGAGATCGAAGCGGCAATCCGCCGCCACCCCGCCGTCCGCGACGCCGTCGTCGTGGCCCGCCCGGACCGCGCCGGCACCCTCTCCCTGGCCGCATACGCCATAGCCGACCAGGAGCCCGGTGACCTGCGCGGCTTCGTGGCCCAGCAGCTCCCCGCGTACATGGTGCCCGCCACCGTCCAGATCCTCGCCGCCCTCCCGATCACCGCCAACGGCAAGGTCGACCGCGCGGCACTACCCGAGCCCACACCCACGCCGACCAAGAACCGCCGGGCCCCCGGAACCCCGATGGAACACGCCGTGGCCGAGGTCTGGGCGGACGTCCTGGGCATCCCCGAACCCGGCACCGACGACGACTTCTTCGACCTCGGCGGCCACTCGCTGCTCGCCATCCGCGTGGTCAGCGCCATCGCCGCCCGCACCGGCCGGGAGATCTCGTTCCGCGACCTCTTCGCCACCCGGACGGTCGCCGCGCTCGCCCGGCTCCTCGACGACGCATCCCCGGTGACCGGTGAGATCGTCCGCGGCACCGCGACGACCGGGCTGCCGGTCACCTCGGGCCAGGCGCGGCTGGTGTTCCTGGACCGCCTGGAGGACGCCGGGGCGGCGTACATCATCCCGGTGGCCTGGCACCTCACCGGCCCGCTCGACCCTGCCCGCCTCGCCACCGCGCTCGACATCCTGGTGGCCCGGCACGACGCGCTGCGTACCCGCTTCACGCTCACCGACGGCGAGGTGCGCCAGGACCTCGAACCCGGCTGGACCGGCCTGACCCGGCACACCGCGCCCACCCTCGCCGAAGCAGTGCAGGCAGCCGAGAACGCTGCCAGGACGCCGTTCGACCTGACCGCGGGCAACCTCTTCCGGGCCGTCCTCTGGCAGGTACGCGACGACGAGCACGTCCTGCTCCTCGCGATGCACCACAGCGTCGCCGACGGCTGGTCCCTCGGCGTCCTCATCAACGACCTCCAGGCCCTCTACGGCGGCGCGGACCTCCCGGCCCCGCCCGTCCGCTACGCCGACTACGCCGCGTGGCAGGCCGGCGAGCTGACCGGGGACCGTGCGACGGCGGACCTGGACTACTGGCGCGACCGGCTCGCCGCACTGCCCGACCTGGAGCTCCCCGCCGACCACCCGCGGCCCGCGCGCCGCACCGGCGAGGGTGGCACCTGCGAGTTCACCGTCGCCCCCGAGGTGGCGGCCGGGCTGGAGAAGCTGGGCCGGGAGCACGGCGCGACGCTCTACATGACGCTGCTCGCGGGGTTCCAGGCGCTGCTCGGGCGCTGGACCGGGCAGGACGACTTCGGGGTCGGCACGCCGGTCGCGGGCCGGGGCCGGGCGGAGATCCGCGACGTCGTCGGGTTCTTCCTGGACACGCTGGTGATGCGGGCCGATCTCGGTGGCGACCCCGCGTTCGGGGAGCTGCTCGACCGGGTGCGTGACCGGGCGCTGGACGCGTACCGTCATCAGGCGGTGCCCTTCGGGAAGCTGGTCGAGGCCCTGCACCCGGACCGCGACCTGGCCCGGTCGCCGCTGTTCCAGACGATGTTCACGTTCAACGACTGGACCCTGGGCGAGCTGGATCTCGGATCCGCCACCGGGCCGGCGGTGCCGCTGGACCGCCGTGCCGCGAAGCTGGACCTGACCCTCGAAATGGTGCACGGCCCGGACGGGCTCGCCGGGAGCCTCGACTACAGCACCGACATCCTCGACACCGCGACGGCCGAGCGGATGGCCGGCGCCTACCGGCAGCTGCTCGCCGTGATCGTGGACCACCCCGCGACCCGGCTGGGTGACCTGTTCCCGAGCGCTGTCACGGCATCACCCCCGCGACAGTCCACCCTGCTCCTGGACACGCTCACCGAGCAGGTCCGGCTCACCCCGCACGCCACCGCGGTGATCGCCGCCGACGCGACCCTCACCTACGCCGAGCTCGACGGACGCGCCAACCAGCTCGGGCACTACCTGCTCGCGCACGGCGCAGGACCGGAGTGCCGGGTCGGGCTGCGGCTGCCCCGCGGCGCGGACACGCTGGTCGCGGTGCTGGGGATCTGGAAGGCCGGCGCGGCGTTCGTCGCCCTCGACCCGGACCTGCCGGCCCGGCGGATCGCCGAGCTGCGCGAGGACTCCGACGCCCAGCTCCTGGTCACCCCCCGAACAATGACAAGCCTTGAGGGGTACGCCCAGAGCGCCCCCACCGTGGACATCCGCCCCGATCACCTCGCCTACGTCACGTACACCTCCGGCTCGACCGGTCGCCCGAAAGGAGTGCTGACCGACTTCGGCAACGTGGCGGCGTACCTGGAGACGATCCTGAAGCATTACCGCCTCGGCGGCGCGGACGTCGTCCTGCAACGGGCCACCCCGTCGTTCGACGCGTTCCTGCGGGACTGCGTCGGGCCGCTGACCGTCGGCGCCACCGTGCTGATGGCTGAGCAGTCCGATCTGTCCACGCTCGGCACCGACCTCGCCGGGCGACCCGCGCCGACGGCGATCCTCAGCATCGTGCCGTCGCTGCTGCACCACCTGCTCGACGGCGGCGACCTCACCGCCGGCCAGCTGCCCGGCCTGCGCCTGCTGACGGTGAGCGGCGAGGCCTGCACGCCCGGCCTGCTCACCAAGCTCCACCGGGCGCTGCCGGGCCTGCGGCGGGTCGTCAACCAGTACGGCCCGACCGAGGCCACCATCACGACCACGGTCCACGACCTCGACCCGGCGGCGGAGCACGACCGGGTGCCGATCGGCCGCCCGATGCCCGGCACGACCGTGCAGATCCTCGATCGGGGGATGCGGCCGGTCCCGGCCGGCGTGTTCGGCGAGATCTTCATCGGCGGTGCCGGGGTCGCCCGCGGCTACCAGAACCGTCCCGGGGCGACCGCCGCGTCCTTCGTGCCCGCCCCGGACGGCACCCGCCTCTACCGCACCGGAGACGCCGCCCGCTGTCTTGCGGATGGCACCCTGGAGTTCCGGGGCCGGCTCGACCGGCAGGTCAAGGTGCGCGGGGTCCGCGTCGAGCCCGCCGAGGTGGAGGCGGCGCTCGCGGCCTGCCCCGGGGTCGGGGGCGCCGCGGTGCTCGCCCGCCCCGACGGTGCCGGTGGATGGAAACTCGCCGGGTACGCCCAGGCCGGCCCCGGGCTCACCACCGCCGCCCTGCGCGCCCATCTCGAGGAGCGGCTGCCCCACGCGATGGTGCCCGCCGACCTGCTCGTGGCGCCCGAGTTGCCGCTGCTGGGCAACGGGAAGGTCGACCGGGCCGCGCTGCCCGAGATCGCCGCCGCGGCACCGGCCCGCGAGTACGTCGCGCCGCGCACCACGACCGAGAAGGTCCTCGCCGAGGTGTGGGAGGACCTGCTCGACCGGGGCGACCTCGGCGTCGACGACGACTTCTTCGCGCTCGGCGGCCACTCGCTCACCGCGCTCCGGGTCATCTCCCGGCTGCGCGACCGCATCGGCGTACGCCTCACGCTGCGCGCCTTCTTCGAGGCCCGCACGATCGCCAGGCTCGCCCGGAAGCTGGAGGAAATCGCATGACCGTCCTCACCACCGCGCAACGCGAGCTGCTCAGCAGGCGGCTGGCCGGACGCATCGAGCCGCAGTCACCCGCGCAGCCGATGACCCGGGGCACGGCCACCCGCGGGCTTCCCGTCTCGTTCGGCCAGGCCCGGCTGATGTTCCTCGACCGCCTCGAGGGTTCCGGGCCCGCGTACACCGTCCCGGTCGCGTGGCGGCTCACCGGCGCGCTGGACCTCGACCGGCTGTCCGCCGCGTTCGACACCCTGGTCGCCCGGCACGACGTACTGCGGACCCGGTTCTCCCTGGAGGACGGCGAGGTGCGCCAGGACATCGACCCCGGCTGGTACGGCATCACCGTCGCCGACCTGTCGGACCGCCCGGACACCGTCGGCGAGCTCGCCGCGGCGCAGGCCCGGCTCCCGTTCGACCTGTCCGCAGGCCCGCTGTTCCGGGTCGTGGTCTGGCGGCTCGGCGCCGGCGAGCACGTTGTGCAGGTCAGCGTCCACCACATCGTCGCGGACGGCTGGTCGATGGGCGTTCTGGTCCGCGAGATCGAGGCCCTCTACGCCGGCGAGGAGCTCGCGGAGCTGCCGGTGCGCTACGCCGACTTCGCCGCGTGGCAGCGCCGGGAGCTGACCGGTGACCGGCTCGCCGGGGACCTCGGCTACTGGCGGGACCGGCTCACCGGGGTGCCGGCCCTCGATCTGCCCGCCGACCGGTCCGGGGCACCCGGCAGCTCGTGGGCCGGCGGGGCGCAGGAGTTCACCCTCGACGCGGAGCTGCTCGCCGGGCTGGAACGCGTCGGCCGGGCGCACGGCGCGACGCTCTACATGACGCTGGCCGCCGCGTACCAGGTGCTGCTGGCCCGGCTCAGCGGCCAGCACGACTTCGGCATCGGCACCCCCGTCGCGGGACGCGACCGGCCCGAGGTGGAGAACCTGATCGGGTTCTTCGTCAACACCCTCGTCCTGCGCGCGGACCTGTCTGGCGATCCGTCGTTCGGTGAGCTGCTCGGCCGGGTACGCGACGACGCGCTCGGGGCCTACGAGCACCAGGACGTCCCGTACGAGCAGGTCATCAACGCCCTGCGCCCCGGCCGTGACCCGTCGCAGCCGCCGTTCCGGACCATGTTCAGCCTCGACGACGACACCGACGACCGCCCGGTGCGCCTCGGTGACGTGCTCGGCGAGCGGTTCGACCTGGACCTGGACGCCGTCAAGTTCGACCTGATCCTGCAGGTCGCGCGGCGCGCCGGTGGGCTGGCAGGCGCGTTCTTCCACAAGGCGGGGCTGTGGCGGCCGGAGACCGTCGCCCGCTGGGTGGCGCAGTACCGGCTGCTGCTGGAGCAGGTCGCCACCCGGCCCGACGCGCCACTGTCCATGCTGGAGCTGCCCGCCGCCGAGGAGCGGCAGCTCGCGGGCTGGACCGAGGTGCCGCGTTCCTACCCGTCGGCGGACATGCTGCACCAGCGCTTCGAGCGCCACGCCGCCGCCCACCCCGACGCTGTCGCCGTCACCGCGGGCGCTGATCGGGTTTCCTATGCAGAGCTGAACCGCCGCGCCAACCGGCTCGCGTACCGGCTGCGTCTCGCCGGAGTGGGACCGGAAACGATCGTCGGCCTGTGTGTCAGCCGGGACGTCGACCTCGCCGTCGGGGTGCTCGGCATCCTCAAGGCGGGTGGCGCGTACCTGCCGCTCGACCCGGAGCACCCGCGGGAACGCCTCGAATACATGGTCGGGGACGCGGGGGTACGGCTCGCCGTGGTGTCGTCAGGCTTCGGGGACCGGGTGCCGCTCGACCCCGATGATCTGCTGCTCCTGGACGATCCGGCGATCGCGGCGGCGCCGGACGGCGATCCTGGTGCGCTCACCGGGGCGGACGGGCTCGCGTACGTCATCTACACGTCCGGGTCCACGGGCCGGCCCAAGGGCGTGTGCGTCGCGCACCGCCAGGTGATCCGGCTGCTCGACTCCTGCGACGACGCCCTGGACCTGCCCGCGGGTGGGGTGTGGAGCCTGTTCCACTCGTACGCGTTCGACTTCTCGGTGTGGGAGCTGTGGGGTGCGCTGACCCGGGGCGGCCGGGTGGTGCTGGTGGACCGGGAGACCGCGCGGGACCCGTACCGTTTCGCGGCCCTGCTCGAAGCCGAGCAGGTCTCGGTGCTGAGCCAGACCCCGGGCGCGTTCCGCAACCTGCGGGCGGCGCTGGGGGAGCGACCCTTGACCGGGCTGGGCGTACGCACGGTCGTGCTCGGCGGTGAGAAGCTCGACGTCCCCGAGCTCGACGGCTGGCTCGGCACCCCTGCGGGCGACGGCGTACTGCTCGTCAACATGTACGGCATCACCGAGACCACCGTGCACGTCACGCAGCGCCTGGTCACCGCCGCCGACCTGACCGCCGACGCGACCTCCCCGATCGGGCGCCCGCTCGGCGACCTCACCGTGCGTGTCCTGGACCGCAACCAGCGCCCGGTCCCGATCGGTGTCACCGGCGAGATGTACGTCGGCGGCGCCGGCCTGGCCCGCGGCTACCTCGGCCGCCCCGGACTGACCGCCGACCGCTTCGTGCCCGATCCGTACGCCCCCGGCGCCCGCATGTACCGCACCGGTGACCGCGCCCGCTGGACCTCCGACGGCGACCTCGAATTCCGGGGCCGCGCCGACGACCAGGTCAAGATCCGTGGTCACCGCATCGAGCTCGGCGAGGTCGAAGCGGCGCTGCTGCGGCACCCCGGCGTCGCCCAGGCCGCCGTGGTGGCCCGCGGCGAGCGTTCCGGCGAGTACCGCCTCGACGCCTACCTGGTGCTGGACGCCGCCGCCGGCCCGTCGCGCGACGAACTGCGAGCCTGGCTGCTCGGCTGGCTGCCCGAGCCGATGGTGCCCGCCGCCTTCAACGTCCTGAACCGCCTGCCGCTGACCGCGAACGGCAAGGTCGACCGGGCCGCGCTGCCCACCGGCCGGGTCGCCGCCCTCGACACCGCCCGGCGGCACGTCCCCCCGGCCACCCCGACCGAGCGGATCCTGGCCGACGTCTGGTGCGAGGCCCTCGACGCGGACCAGGTCGGCATCCTGGACCGCTTCTTCGACCTCGGCGGCGACTCGATCCTGGCGCTGCGCGTGGTCGGGCTCGCGGAACGCCGTGGCCTGCGGGTCAGCCTGCGGGACGTCTTCGCACACCAGGCGCTCGGCGACCTGGCCCGCGCGGTGGACGAGGAGGTGGACCACGGCGATCGGCACGACGGGCCGGTGGACCGGTTCTCGATGGTCACCGCGGCCGACCGGGACCGGCTGCCGGCGGGGCTCGACGACGCGTACCCGCTGACCCGGATGCAGCAGGGCATGCTGTACGAGCTGCTCGCCGACGCGGGCAAGGGCGCGTACCACAACGTCACCAGTTTCCGGGTGCAGGAGCCCGCCGGGTTCGACGCCGCGGCACTGCAGGAGGCCGTCGACGCCGTGGTCCGGCGGTACGAGATCCTGCGTACCGGCTTCGACTGGAGTGCCTACGAGGAACCGCTGCAACTCGTGCACCACGAGGCCGCACTGCCGGTCGGCGTCGACGACCTCGGCGGGCTCGACGACGACGCGCAGACCGCGGTTGTCCGCGACTACGTGCGGGCCGAGTCGGTGCACTGGTTCGAGCTGTCGGTCCCGCCGCTGATCCGGCTGCACGCCCACCGCCTCAACGCCCGCGAGTACCGGCTCACCATCACCGACTGCCACGCCGTGCTGGACGGCTGGAGCCTCACCTCGCTGATCGCCGAGATCGTCGAACGGCACCGCGCGCTGCTCACCGGCGCGGACGAGCCCGCCACCGGAGCGCCGGGGCCGCGCTTCGCCGAGTACGTGGCGCTGGAACGGGCCGCGCTCGACGACCCGGCCGCACGCTCCTACTGGGACCACATCATCGAGACGTTCCCGCCGGTACGCATCCCGCGCTCGGTGGCCGGGGACGGCGACAAGTCCACCACCGAGGCCCTGCGCGCGTTCGGCGACGAGCTGCTGAGCGGCATCGAGGAGCTCGCCACGCGGGCCGGGGTGCCGCGCAGGACGGTGCTGTTCACGGCGTACCACGTCCTGATGGGCCGGCTGGCCGGCGGTGAGGCGTACTCGACCGGGATGTCCACCAACGGCCGTCCGGAGCGCGCCGGATCGGAGGGCATGCGCGGGCTGTTCCTCAACATCGTGCCGTTCGGCGTGGAGTCGTCCGCCCCGAGCTGGACCGGTCTGCTCGCCGACGTCTTCACCGCCGAGCAGGAGCTGATGCCGCATCGCCGCTACCCCCTGGCTGAGCTGCAGAAGGGCCGCTGGGCGGGGGAGGTGCTGGTCGACACGGCGTTCAACTACGTCCACTTCCACGGCCTGGACACCGAGCACAAGCAGGAGATCGAGGAGATCGCCCGCACCAACTTCGGCCTGATGGTGACGACCGGGCCCGGCGGGGTGTCGTTCGAGGCGGACGCCGGCCGGATGTCCGCGGCGCAGGTGGAGAGCCTCGCCGACGACTTCGTGACGCTGCTCGCCGACATGGTCCGGCACCCGGACCGCCGCCCGGTGCCCGCCCTCGACGCCGACCCGGTCACCGCCCGCCCCGCCTCCCGGCACGACGACCGCAGCGTGGTGGAGATCTTCGACGGGTACGCCGCTTCGCAGCCGGACCGCGTGGCACTGCGTACCGACGAGGGCTGTCTCACGTACGCCGAGCTCCGCGAGCGTGCCGACCGGATCGCCCGCTACCTGCTCGCCGCGGGCACCGTCCCCGAGGACGTCGTGGGCCTGTGCGCCCAGCGCTCGGTCGAGCTGATCGCCGGGGTGCTCGGCATCCTCAAGGCGGGAGCGGCGTACCTGCCGCTGGACCCGCGCGACCCGAGCCGCCGCCTCGACGCCCTGATCGCCGACACCGGCGCCCGCATCGTGCTCGCCCAGCCGCAGTGGACCACAGCGGTCACGGCCGGCCACATCGTCGCGCTTGACGACAACATCGACGGACCCGCCCGGACGCTTCCCGCACCGGACGCCGACCAGGTGGCCTGCGTGCTCTACACCTCCGGCTCCACCGGCCGGCCCAAGGGCACCGCGCTCGCCCACCGCGCCCTGGCCGACTCGCTGGTCGAGCAGGAGGTGCTCGGCCTGTCCGGCGACGAGACCGTGCTGCACCTGAGCAGTTTCAGCTGGGACGCCGCGGTCTTCGAGATCTTCGGGCCGCTGCTGCACGGCGGCACCTGCGCGCTCTACCCGGACGCGCCGATCACCCCGGACGGCATCGTCGCCGCGATCGACCGGCACCACGTCACCACCGCGTTCCTCACCACCACGCTGTTCAACCTGGTCACCGAGGAACGCCTCGACGACCTCGGCGGCCTGCGCCGGATCCTGCTCGGCGGCGAGGCGGCCTCCCCGACCCACCTGCGCGACCTGCGGGCCCGCTGGCCGGAGCTGGCGATCATCAACGGGTACGGCCCGGTCGAGACGATGTTCTTCGCCACCGCCCACGAGGTGAACGACGTGCCGCAGGACGCGATCAGCGTGCCGATCGGCCGCCCCCTCGCCCGGACCGCCGTGCTGGTGCTCGACGACGAGCTGCGGCCCGTCCCGGTCGGTGTCACCGGCGAGATCCACCTCGGCGGCGACGCCGCGGCCCGTGGTTATGTCGGGCTGCCCGCGCTGACCGCGGACCGGCTGCGCCCCGACCCGGCCGGTGGTGGCCGGCGGCTCTACCGCACCGGCGACCGGGGACGCTGGCGCGCCGACGGCGAGCTCGACTTCGGCGGCCGGATCGACGGCCAGGTCAAGATCCGGGGCCGCCGCATCGAACCGGGCGAGATCGAGGCGGTGCTGTCCGGCCGCCCGGACGTGGCGATGGCCGCCGTGGTCATCCACACCTCGGGTGATGCCCGCCTGGTCGCCTATGTCGTGCCGGTCGGCGACACCCCGCCCGATGCCGCGGAACTGCGTCGTTACCTGCGCGACCGGCTGCCCGCCTACCTCGTGCCGGCGGCGTACGTCGTGATGCGGGAACTGCCGATGACCGCTAACCAGAAGCTCGACCGGAACGCGCTGCCCGCCCCGGACAGCTACGCCGATGACGACCGGCCGTACGCCGAACCGCGTACCGAAACCGAACGTCTCCTCGCCAAGCTCTGGACCGAGGCGCTCAAGCTCGACCGGGTCGGCATCAACGACGACTTCTTCGACCTGGGCGGCCACTCCCTCGCCGTCGTCCGGCTCGCCGCGCGGGCCTGCGACCAGGGCATCGCGATCGGCGTCGCGGACATCCTCGAGAACCCGACCGTCGCCTCGCTCGCCGCCGCGGTCGACCGGCGCACCGGCGGGGGACAGGAGCACACCCGCCGCGCCGGCGACGGCCTCGTGATGCTGCGCGAGGGCACCGGAGACCCCCTGTTCTGCGTGCACCCCAGCGGGGGCAGCGTCGCCTGGTACCTCCCGCTCGCGCAGCACGTCACCACGGGCCGGCCGGTCATCGGCATCCAGGCCCGGGGCATGGACGGCGGCACCGACGCGGACACCATGACGGGGCTCGCCGCGGACTATGTCCGGCAGATCCGCGCCTACCGGCCTTCAGGCCCGTACACGCTGACCGGCTGGTCGATGGGCGGCACGATCGCGCAGGAGATGGCGATCCAGCTGACCGCCGCCGGGGCCGAGGTGGCGCCGCTGCTGCTGCTCGAACCGGCCGCCCCCGACGAGGCCGGGATGTTCACCGTCACCGAGGCGCTCGACCTGCTCGACCGGGCGGTCACCATGCGGGCGGCGATCCGCGAGCTGGCCCCCGGCACCCCGGCCCGGCTGAGTCAGGAACGGGAGCTCGTGGCGACCCTGCTCGCCGCCGGCGTCAACGAGGCCGAGGCGCAGCTCGGCGCTGACTGGCCGGTCGGCATGTGGACGGCGCTGCTGCGCGCCTCCGCGACCTACCGTCCCGTCGAGTACCACGGCCCGGTGCACCTCGTGGTCACCGCGGAGGCGCTCACCGCCGGACCCGGGCGCCCGTCCGTGGTGGCTCCCGCCGGATACGCCACGTACGAGCGGGAATGCCGGCGGATGTTCCCCGGCGACCTCACCGTGCACCACCTGCCCGGCACCCACCGCAGCATGATGACCGCCCCCGAGGTGGCCGCCGTCGCCGAACTGATCGGAGAAATCGCATGATCACCGGGATTCGCGACCGTTACCTGCTGGACGATGAGCTCGTCGCCGACCCGTACCCCTACCTGGGCGAGCTGCGCGCCGCCGCACCGGTCCACTTCAGCTCCGTGCACCGCGCCTGGCTGATCACCGGGTACGAGCAGGTGGCAGCGTGCTTCCACGAGCCCGCCGTCTCCGCCGACCGGATCAGCCCGGTCATGCGGCTGACCCCGAAGCACCTCCTGACCCCCGAGGCGGCGCGCGCGTTCGAGATCATGGCGGGCTGGATGGTGTTCGTCGACCCGCCCGAGCACCGCCGGCTGCGGTCGGTGTTCAAGGGCGCGTTCGGCCCCCGCCAGGTCCGCCGGAACCGGCCCATGGTCGAGGCGGCCGTCGCGCGGCTCACGGCCCAGGCCGGTGCCGGGCGTACGGTGACCGACCTGGTCGCCGACTTCGCCCGCCCGCTGCCCGCCACGGTCGCGGCGGCCTGGATGGGCGTGCCGGTCGAGGACACCGCGATGTTCCAGCGCTGGGCGATCCGGGTCGGCGACCTCGCCCTCGGCGCGGTGCAGTCGCCGGAGGACGACGAACGCTCCCAGCAGGCACTGCTCGACCTCTTCGGCTATCTCAAGCGACTCGTCGCCGAACGCCGCGCCGACCCGCGCGAGGACCTGATCAGCGCTGCTCTCGCCGGTGGCCTGGTCGGCGACTCCGTCAGCGACGACGAGTTCGTCGCGATGCTGACCCACATCGCGTTCGCCGGTGGCGAGACCACCAGCAACCTGATCGCGGTCGGCATGTGGAACCTGCTGCGCCACCCCGCCGAGCTGGACCGGCTGCGCGCCGACCCGGCGCTCGCGGGCCCGGCGGTCGAGGAGCTGCTGCGCTTCGACGGCCCGTCCAAGATGTCCATCCGGCAGGTCGGCACCGACTTCGACCTCGCCGGGCAGCACCTGCGCGCCGGCCAGCGGATGTATCTCGTGCACGCCGCCGCCAACCGCGACCCGGCCCGCTTCGAGAACCCGGACCGCCTCGACATCACCCGCAGCCCGAACCCGCACGTGGGGTTCGGTCAGGGCGCGCACTTCTGCCTCGGCGCCCCGCTCGCCCGGCTCGTCGCCGGCTCCGCGATCACCGACCTGCTCGCCGCCGCCCCCGGCATCGCGCTCGCCGGCGGCCCGCCGCGCTGGCAACCCTCGCTGCTCAACCGCAGCCTCGAGGAACTCCCGGTCCGGCTCTGAGCGCCGACCGGCCCGCACCGATCCGAAACCGTGACGACAGAAGGAGTACGGCAATGGCCACCACCGATGAGGACACCCGCACCTACCGCGTCGTGATCAACCACGAGGAGCAGTACTCGATCTGGTTCGCCGACCGCGAGATCCCGGCCGGCTGGCGCGCGACGGGCTTCGAGGGCACCAAGCCCGACTGCCTGACCCACATCGACGAGGTGTGGACCGACATGCGCCCGCTGAGCCTGCGCGAGCGGATGGCCGCGGCCGGCAACTGACCCCTGCGAGTGCGGTCCGGGCGGCCACCACGCCCGGACCGCTCCCTCTCCACGATCGAAGGTGACGGTATGAAGGTCTATTCGCACGAACGCCTGGCCCGGCTCGCGGCCGGACGGGGCATGTCCGAGGAGTACCTGCACGACCTGCGGGTGGTCTCGTCCGTGCTCCCGTTCAAGGTGAACGACTACGTGGTGAACGAGCTCATCGACTGGTCCGCCGCCCCCGACGACCCGATCTTCCGGCTCACCTTCCCGCACCGCGACATGCTCCCGGAACCCATCTTCGAGCACCTGTCGCAGCTGATGCAGAGCTCCGCCGAGCCCGCCGTCCTGCGCAAGGCGGCCCTGGACGCGCACGCGCAGCTCAACCCGAACCCCGGGGCCCAGGTGTCGGCGAACGTCCCGACCCGGCACGGCCGGCGTCTCGAAGGCGTCCAGCACAAGTACGCCGAGACGGTCCTGATCTTCCCCGCACAGGGGCAGACGTGCCACGCGTACTGCGGGTACTGCTTCCGCTGGGCCCAGTTCGTCGGCAACAGCGAGCTCAAGCAGGCCGCGCCGGACGTCGCCGAGGTGATGGCGTACGTCGCCGCCGACCCGAACGTCACCGATCTGCTCTTCACCGGCGGCGACCCCATGATCATGAGCGCCGCGGTGCTGGACCGGTGGGTGTCCCCGGCGCTGGCCCCCGAGCTGGAGCACGTCCGCACCCTGCGGTTCGGCACCAAGGCACTGTCGTACTGGCCGGCCCGCTTCACCACGGACGCCGACGCCGACGACCTGCTGCGGCTCTTTGAACGCTGCGTCGCGGCTGGTAAGCATGTTGCTGTGATGGCTCACTTCACGCATCCGCGCGAGCTGGAGACGCCGCTGGTCCGCGAGGCGATCCGGCGGATCCGGGCCACGGGCGCCGTGATCCGCGCGCAGGCCCCGGTCACCGCGCACGTCAACGATCGCGCCGAGGACTGGGCGACCCTGTGGCAGGGCCTGGTGGAGGTCGGCGCCATCCCTTACTACATGTTCGTCGAGCGGGACACCGGGGCGCAGAGCTACTTCGGCGTACCCCTCGTCAAAGCTCTTCAGGTCTACACCGACGCCGTCCGGCAGGTGTCCGGTCTCGCCCGCACCGCTCGCGGCCCTGTCATGTCCGCGGCCCCCGGCAAGGTGCTGATCGACGGCACCATGACCGTCGCCGGCACCGACGTGTTCTCCCTGCGGATGCTTCAGTCCCGCGACCCCGCCCAGGTCGGCCGGCAGTTCCTCGCCCACCTCGACCCGGGCGCCGAATGGTTCAGCGACCTGCGGCCCGCCCTCGGCTCGTGGTGGCCCCGATGACCGCCACCGACGTGCGCCCGCCGAGCCTCTGGCGCAACCGCGACTTCAACCTGCTCTGGTCCAGCCAGGTCCTGTCCGACCTGGGCAGCGCGGTGGCAAACCTGGCCCTGCCGCTGCTGGTCCTCGCCCTGACCGGCTCACCCGCGCAGGCCGGTCTCGTCGGCACGGCCGGGCTGCTCGTCACCCTCGCCTGCCGGCTGCCCGCCGGGGTGCTCGCCGACCGGCTCGACCGCCGCCGGCTCATGGTCATCTGCGACGCCGTCCGGATCGCGGCGTTCGGCGTGCTCGGCATCATGGTCGTGACCGGCACCGCGACGCTGCTCGCCATCATCGTGGTCGCCGTCATCGCCGCGGCCGCCAACGCCCTTTTCAGCACCGCCGAGCACGCCGCGATCCGCAACCTGGTGCCACCGGCACAGCTCAGCACCGCGGTGGCCCGCAACGAGGCACGGTCGTACGGAACCTCGCTCGCCGGCCCACCCCTGGGCGGCCTGCTCTTCGGCCTGTCCCGCTCCCTGCCGTTCGTGGGAAACGCGATCACCTACGTGCTGTCGCTGGTCACGATCCTGCTCATCCGCTCACCACTGCAGGAGCACCGCGAACCCACCACCGAGGACACCGGCACCGGAGCGCGCGAAGGCATCCGCTTCGTGCTCGCCAACCCGTTCCTGCGCGCCCTGCTGATCATCGCCGCGCCGCTCAACATGGCGTTCACCGGCATGATCTTCTCGCTGATCATCGCCCTGCAACGCAACGGCACCCCGTCGGTGCTGGTCGGCCTCGCCAGCACCATCTTCGGCCTGGGCGGCTTCCTCGGCGCGTTCGCCGCCCCCGCCATCCAGCGCTGGTTCCGCCTGCCCACCCTGGTCATCGTCCTGTGCTGGGCCACCGTCGCCCTGATGGTCGCCAGCACCCGCCTGACCGACAGCATTCTCGCCGCCGTCCCGCTCGCCGCCGCGGTCTTCCTCGGCCCGACCTGCAACGCCGTCCTCTTCGGATACCAGGCGGCGATCACCCCCGACCGCCTGCAGGGCAGGGTGGTCAGCGTGATCTTCCTGGCCGCCACGTCAGCGGCGGCGCTGGCTCCCGGCCTCGCGGGCCTGCTGATGGCGCACTTCGCCCCGGACCTGGCGATGCTGGTCTTCCCCCTGCTCGTCGGCGTGTCCGCCCTGGTCGCGACGTTCAGCCGCGGGATCAGATCGATGGCGTAACGCTGTGGGGTAGCGCTCAGGAAGCGGGAACGCTGTCGAACGTCTTCGGCACGGTCAGCCACGTCGCCCGGCTGACCGGCCAGAAGACGGTGAAAGCCCGGCCCACGACCGAATCCGCCGGGATCGTCGCCTCCTGAATGTTCTGGCTGGTCCGCCAGTGCTCCAGGGAATCGGCGGAGGCCTCGCGATGGTCACCCATCACCCAGATCCGGTCACTGGGCACGGTGATGTCGAACGGCGCACCGGCAGCCTCGTTGGACACCCCATCGGCATCCTTGTAGATGTACGGCTCCACGAGCGCATGACCGTTGACCGTGATGCGCTGCTCGGCGTCACAGCACTGCACCCGGTCGCCACCGACGCCGATGATCCGCTTGATGAAGTCCTCGCCCTCGTCGCCGCTCTGCCACTGCTTCGGCGCCCTGAACACGATGACCTCACCGCGCCGAGGGTCACGGAAGTCGTAGACGAGCTTGTTCACCAGCACCTTGTCGTCAATATTGAGCGTGTGCTCCATCGACGGCGACGGTATGAAGAAGGTCTGCAGCACGAACGCTCGCATGAGGACAGCAACAAGAATCGCCACCCCGACAAGAATCGGCAGCTCCCGCCAGAACGACCCCTGCCGCTTCTCGATCTGCTCCTCAACCACACCCGGAGCGTACGCGCCCCACGCTCGGCCACGCTCCCAGCCGTCAACTGATCTTCTCGGAGCGTCAGGGGACCAGGACGAGTTTGCCGCGGTGGCCCGGTTCGGTGAGGGCGCGGTGGGCGTCGGCGATGCGCTGCAGCGGAAAGATCGTGTCCACGACGGGCCGGACCGAGCCGGCGGCGACGAATCCCGCGAGATCGTCGAGGAGGCGGGCGTCCGGGTAGCTGCTGAACGTGCGGACGCGTTGCTCGCCGAAGATGGCCGAGGCGGCGATCGCGGTCATGGCCTTCGCTGAGCCGAAGTTGACGGTGACCATGCGGCCGCCACGCTTGAGGCGGCGGCGGTAGGCGAGCAGGTCCGCGCCGACGGTGTCCAGGATGACGTCGGCGGGCTCGAGATCGGCCGGCACCACCGTCCGGTAGTCGATGACCTCGTGCGCGCCCAGTTCCGCCACGAAATCGAGGTCACGGCTGCCGGCCAGAGCGACCACGTGGGCGCCCAGCGCGACCGCGAGCTGCACGGCGACCATCCCCACAGTGCCGGCCGCACCCCGGATCAGCACCCGTTCGCCGGGGCGGACGTGGGTCATGTCGCGCAGGGCCGTCAGCGCCGTCGTGCCCGAGGTGACCAGGGCGGCGGCTTCGGTCCAGGTCAGCGTGGACGGCATCGGGGCGATCCGGTCCGCGGGCACCACGGCGTATTCCGCGGCGGCTCCGGTGACGTGGCCTGACTTGGGGGAGACCATGCCCCAGACGGGCGTACCCGTGGCAAGGTCTGTCCCGGCGAAGTCGAGGCCGACGCCGAGCGGGAACTTGCGGCCGGTCACGATCTTCAGGGTGCCGCTGCGGACCACCGCGTCGTGCCAGTTGACCGCCGAGGCCTCGATCTTCACGAGCACCTCGCCGGGGCCTGCCGTGGGCCGCGGCACCGACGCCATCTCCAGGACCTCCGGGCCGCCGTAGCGCTGGAACTGTGCTGCCGTCATCTGCTGCATGAAAACCGCCCTCAAGTAGTTATGTGAACGGCACTAACATAGCAGCAATGTTAGAGTCGTCAACATGGCGGAGCGGAAGACGTATCACCACGGGGCGCTGCGGCAGGCGCTGATCGACGGGGCGAAGGAGATCCTCGCCGAGAGCGGGCACGAGCAGTTCAGCCTCAACGAGGTCGCCCGTCGTGCCGGGGTCAGCACGGCCGCGCCCTACCGGCACTTCACCAACCGCGACGACCTGCTGAGCGCCGTGGCCGAGGAGGGGTACCAGACCCTCGCCGTCGATCTCGAAAAGGCCACCGGGCTCGTGGGTCTCGGCGGTGCCTACGTGCGGTTCGCGCACGAGCATCCGGGGCTGTTCGTCACGATGTTCCGCAGCCGCCCGGGCGGTGAGGCCTCCGCGGCGGGCGAGGCCGCGTTCGGGACGCTGCTACGTGCGGTCCTCGCCGCGCAGGAGAGCGGCGCGATCCCCGCGTACGCGTCGCCGGAGCTCACCGCCCGCTCGATCTGGGCCACGCTGCACGGCCTCGCGGTGCTCCACCTGCAGCGCCCGCACGAGCGTTACGGCCTGGGCGGCGAGCCGGAAGAACTCGCCACGACCACCCTGTCGGCGTTGCTGGGCGTCAAGCCTGAGTGATCATCGAGTGCAGGCGGGTGAGCGCGGTGGCGGTGTCCGCGGCGGCGGGGCGCAGGAGCAGCATCCGCTGGCGGGAGAGCGGGCTGAGCATCACGACGCAGTCCAGGTCGAGGCGGCCGACCCGCTCGTCGTGGACCTCTTTCGTCGCGCAGTGCAGCACCGACACCTCGTGGTCGCTCCACATCGCCGCGAACTCGTCGCTGGCCTTGCTCAGCTCCGCGACCAGGGTGGCGGTCGCGGGATCGCCGTCGCGGCGGGCGACGATCGTGCGCAGGTCGGCGACGTACGCCCGCCCGGTCTGCTCGTGCTGCTCCTCGGGTTCCAGCTTGAGCCGCCACGCCGGTGACGTGAACCACCGCCACACCAGGTTCGGCTCGAAGCCGGGCCGCCCGGCGAACTGCCCGAACAGGGCGACGTTGAGCGTGTTCTGGGCGACCACGGTGCCGAGCTCGTCGGAGATGAACCCCGGTGTGGTCGCGGCGACCGCGTCGAGGACGCAGAGCAGGCCCGGGTCGACGTACCCGTCGGGTTCGGGTTGCAGCGGCGCGGCCTGACCGGCGAGGCGGTAGAGGTGTTCGCGCTGGTCACCGGTCAGTTGCAGGGCGCGGGACAGGCCACCGAGGACGGCAGCCGACGGTTTCGGCCCGCGGCCCTGCTCGATGCGCTCGTAGTAGACCGGGGACATGCTCGCCAGGGTCGCCACCTCGTCGCGGCGCAGGCCGGGGGTGCGCCGCCGCCCGATGACGGCGATGCCCGCCGCCGCGGGTGCCAGTGATTCGCGGCGGTGCCGGAGAAAATCCCCCAGCTGGTCGAGGCTCATCGCCCTACTTTAACGATCACCTCGGCGAGCTCCTCCGGCGCGGACAGGAACGGCGAGTGCGAGGTGGCCAGCTCGACGACCGTCGTGGGCGCGACGGACACCGCGTCGATCTCCTCGACGAAGCGGCGTTGCAGGGCGGCCGGGACGGCGCGGTCGCCGGTGCACACGATGTAGGTGTGCGGCACGGATCCGTACCGTGCGGGGGTGATCGGGAAGGTCTCGCCCGGGATGCCGGCGGGGCCGTCCGGGGTGAGCAGGGCGATCGCCGCCTCGGCCGTCGGCTCGTCGACGTCGTGGTAGAAAGCGTCCCGGGCGGCGGCGTGCCCGGCCGGGTCACCCGGGTCCAGCCGCAGGGCCCCGACCACGGCCGGGTCGGCGCGCAGCAGGGCGCCGACCTTTTCGCCCTCGTTCTCCGGGCTCGCGATGTAGTCGGCGGCCGGGACCCCGCTGACCGGCGCGAACGCGGCGAGATACACCAGCTCGGCGAAGAGCTCGGGGGCCAGCTCCGCCGCGGCGGTGGCGACGACCCCGCCCATGCTGTGCGCGACCACGACGCACGGCCGTCCGTTGCCGGCCAGGCGGATCTGCGCGACCAGGTCGGCCGCCGCGGACGACGCGGTCACACCGGCCGACGGCGCGGGCTCGGTCGCGAAGGCCGCCGGGTCGAAGGGCCGGGACCATCGGGAGCGCGGCGAGCGTGCCTTCAGGCCGTGACCATCAAGGTCAACAGCGATGGAGGGTACGCCCGAAGCCGCCAACTGTCCCGTCAGCCGGCTCCAGCACCAGCTTCCGTGCCACATGCCGTGCACCAGGATGACCGGGTTCTGTTCGTTCATGATCAGAACGTAGATTCCGGGCCGGCCGGTAACCACGCACAATCAGTACGGGTCACCGGGACCACGCCGCCCACAACGTTGCGTAGTGGCCCCCGCGCGCGAGCAGCTCGTCGTGCGTACCCGTCTCCGCGATCCTGCCGTCGGTCAGGACCGCGATGGCGTCGCAGGCACGGGCCTGGGTCAGCCGGTGCGCCACCACGATCGCGGTGCGTCCGGCGATCAGGGCCGACGCCGCTTCCTCGAGGTCACGGGCGCCCGCACTGCCCGCCTCGGCGGTGGCCTCGTCGAGGATGATCACGGGTGGGTCGCGCAGGGCGAGGCGGGCCAGGGCGAGCTGCTGGATCTGCGCGGCGGTCAGCGGGTGCTCGCCGGGCCCGACCAGCGTGTCCAGGCCCGACGGCAGTGCCTTCACCCAGGTGTCCGCGCGTACGGCCCGCAGCGCCGCGAATATCTGATCGTCACCGCACGGCCCCTTCGCCGCGAACGTGACATCGTCGCGCAGCGTCCCCGTGAACACATACGTCTCCTGCGAGACGACCCCGACCCAGTCACGCAGCGTTCCCGCGTCGAGGTCCTGAATGCCGGTCCCGTCCAGCGTCAGCGTGCCGGCCGTCGCGGGGAACGTCCCGGCCACCAGGTTCGCCAGGGTCGTCTTCCCGGCCCCGCTGCCGCCGACGAGCGCGAGCGACGTACCCGCCGGCACGTCGAGGTCGATGCCCTGGAGCACCACCGGCCCCTCGCCGTACGCGTGCCGCACCCCGCTCACCGCGACCGCAACGGATCGCCCGGGAGCGGCCCGGATCCCCGGCGCGGGCGGCGCCACGAGAAGCACCCCCGCGGTCCGGGCCAGCGAAGCCTGCGCACGCTGCACGTCGTCGAAGGAGAGCAGCAGCTCACCCAGCGGCGAGAACAGCCGGTGGAACAACAGCGCGGCAGCCGTCACCGCACCGACCGTGACGACGTCCGTGCGGACCAGCCACCACCCGGTCAGCAGCACCGCGGACAGCCCGGCCGCCTCGGCCGCGTTCATCGACTTGCTGAACCAGAGATAGCTGCGGGCCGCGCGCAGAGCCACGGTCAGGTTGTCCTGCGAGGCCGCCGCGAGCCGCCGCGTCTGCAGCGCCGCCATTCCGTACGCGTGGACGGTGGACCTGCCGTGCAACGACTCCAGCATGACCCGTCCCCGTTCGGCGGCCAGCCCGCGCTCCGTGGCGTAGAGCCGCGCCGCCCGGGGCAGGTAGGCCCGCAGGCTGAACCCGTAGATCGGGAACACCACGACAAAAGCCAGCGCCAGCCGCCAGTCCAGCGCGAGGAACCCCACCGCGGACAGCACCACGGTGACACCCGCGCTCAGGACCTGCGCCACCACCGGAACGGCGGCGACGAAGTCCTCCAGATCCTCGGTCACCCGGGACGACACCTCGCCGCCACCGACGTTCTCCAGCAGCGCCGGTGGCAGCCCGAGCGTGCGCTCCACGACCCTCTCGCGCAGGTCCGCCGCGATCAGTGACCCGAGCCGCTCATTGCCGCGCAGGGCCAGCGCGGTGCAGACCGCCCCGGCCAGGACCGCCGCGGCCAGAACAACGATCAATCCATACGGGTACGCACCCCCGCCCCGAACCGCGTCCACCAACCGCCCCAGCACCAACGGCACGGCGACGGTGGCGGCGGCCCCGAGCCCGGTCCACCCGAACGCGAGCCGGGCCGCCCCGGGATGAGCCCGAACAGTCTCCCCGAGCACCGCAAAACTTTCTCGCGCGGTGGCGATGGGCAGCGTGGGGATGCTGGTCGTCATCGCAGCGCCGCCCCGGCGTAGCCGGCGTCCCCGGCCAGCCGTGCATGCGTATCCAGCACCGGTGGCCCGTCGCCGGGGAAGAACACCACCCGGTCGCAACGGGCGAGCAACGGCGGCGAGGAACAGACGACAACCGTGGTGCCACCGCCACCCGCACCCGCATTGGCCTCGTCCCGGCGCAGTGCGGCCAGCCCCTCGGCCACCGCGTCCTCGGTGACGGCGTCCACCGCGGTGAGCGGGTCGCGCAGCACCAGCACCGGCGGCCGGGCGGCGAGTGCGCGGGCCAGCGCGACCCGTTGCCGCTGCCCACCGGAGAGGTTCACGCCACCGTCGAGAAGCGCGGTGCTCACCTCCGCCGCCTGCGCCGCGGCGAGAGCCCGGGAAGGGTCCCCACCCCGGCCGGTGTCGAGCGCCTCCGCCAGGCTCCGTCCGAACAGGTGCACCGCGTGCGGCTCCACGAGCACCCCCGGACCCCGCAGCGACTCGATCACGGAGTCCGTGACCTCCGGCCGCACGCTGACAACACCGAGCAACTCACCCACCCGCACCTCGACCTCGAGCCCCCCACCCCGAAGCCACAGACCCGCACCCACCGCACCGTCCCCAGCTCCCGCCGGCGCCGGATCCGCCGTGTCCGCTGTACCCGGCCGTTCCGCTGTACCCGGCCGTTCCGCCGGGCCTGACCGTTCCGCCGGGCCTGATTGTTCCGCCGGGTCCGCGCGGTCCAGCAGAGCGGCGACCCGGGCGGCGCCGGCGCGGGCGATGGCGGCGAGTTTGATGCCCGCGGTGAGACGCTGGACCGGTTCGCCGGCGAAGGAGGCCATGGCGACCACGGTGATGAGCTCGCCGATCGTGATCCGCCCGGAGAGCGTCATCGCCCCCGCGGCGGCAGCGGTTCCCACCAGCACGATTCCCGTGGCGACCTGCCCGGCACCCTCCACCGCGGCCGTCGCCGTGGCGCCCCGCAGTGCGGCGTCCAGCGACTCCCTGCTCGCCCGGCGATAGCGCCGGACCGCTTGCGGGACACCACCGAAGCCCCGCAACGGCCGCAACCCGTGCACAAGCTCGGCAGCCAGCGCGGCGGCCAGCCCGGAGCTCTGCTGCCGGGCGGCGATCCGGCGTTCCACCAGGGGACTGATCCGGTCGATCCCCATGGTGAGCACGGGTACGCCCACGGCGATGCCGATCCCGAGCCAGGGGTCGACGCCCAGCAGCACCACCACCGTCACGATCACGGCGGCGGCTCCCGAGACCACGTTCACCACCGCGCGCATGACGTCCGCGGTGGCCTTGGCGTCAGAGACGAGGACGTTGGCGAGGTCCCCGGAGCGGCGGCCCGCGCCCGGGTGCGGATCGGTGAGGATCGCGGCGGTCGCGCGTACCCGCAGATCGTGGGCCTCGGCGGCGGAAGCCGCGGTGAGCTGCCAGAAGGTGGTGCCGCCGCCGCTCGCCAGGATGGTGAACAGCACCAGGATCGCGCCGACCGCGATCAGGATCGAGGTGGCGGACCCGCCGTTCACCGCGCGGTCGACGGCCAGGCCGATGGCCAGGGGGACCAGCGCCTCGCAGATCTGGTGCCCGGTCGACGCCGCGCAGGCCAGGGCGAGCGGGCGGGCCCGGCGCCGCAGCACGCCGGTGAGGAGGGATCGCATGCCCTCAGACGCTAGGAACGATGCGGCGGGTCCTCCAACGCTTCGGCCGGATCCGGATCGTCCGTGAACTGGGCGAGCAGGGCGGCACCCGCGGGCTCGAGCTCGTAGAGCACGTGCCGGCCGGTGCGCGACCGCGTGACAGCCCCCGTCTCCAGCAGCGAGCTGAGCTGCTCGGAGACCGTGCTGGGGGACAGGCCCAGCGTGGCGGCGAGCGCGGTGGTCGTCGCCGGCTCGGTCAGGGCCCGCAGCACCCCGGCCCGCCCGGGCCCGATCAGCTGGGCCAGCCGGTCCCGCGCGGGGCGCACCGGTTTGCGGGCCAGCACCGCCGCGCCCCGGGCCTGATAGGTCACCATCAGGATCTCGGGATGATCCGTGGACACGCTCGGCCGGTCCTGCGCGAGGATCAGCGGCACCAGCAGCAGCCGCTTGTCGTGCGCGGGCAGCACCGACTCGCGCCGCTTCGGCAGGGACAGCACCGGCCGGTCCCAGCGCGCCACCCAGCGCAGCCCGGTCAGCACCGCCTCGGGGCCGTGCGCGGCGAGCGTACGCGCCCGGAGCAGCACTTCCTCGTCCAGCGCGGCCCGCATCACCGGCCAGTACGGCGCGAGCGCCCCCGCCCAGAACGCCAGCATGGCGTCGGCGAGGAGGGTGAACGCGCGCTCCCCGTCGTACATATAGGGCTCCAGAAAGCTCGGAAGCCCTTCGGGGTAGTGCGTGGTGAACTGCTCCTCGACGGTCTCGTGCGGGGTGGCGCGGAGCTGCTCCACCTGCTCGGCCAGCGCAGGGCGGGCCCCGATCGGCACGTGCGTGAAGAGATCCGGCGTCCTGCGGGCGTGCTCGGCGCCGTAGAGCTCGGCGTAGACCCGCAACGGCGCGGTCTCCGGGACATCCCGCAGGACCTTACGGGCACGATCGACCCATTCCGTGTACGGCCAGGGCGCCCGCTCGTTCGCCCGTTCGCGATGCACCAGCTCGAGCCCGGCGACCAGCTCGTTGAGCGGGCTGATCGCGATCCGGGTGCGGTCGAGCGTCGACTCGCCGAGCTGGATTCGGATCACTCACTCACCTTTTCATTCTCCGCGGAAGATCGGCTCGCGGCGTTGCAGGCTCGCGGCGATGCCCTCGGCGCTGTCCCGGGTCTGCCACAGCTTCGCCTGCTCGGCCAGCTCGTGCTCCATCGCTGCGCGGGCCCGCTGCGGCAGGTCGCCCCGCAGGCTTTCCCGCATCGACCGTACGGCCAGAGGTGCCGCCGCCGCGAACGACCGCGCCCACTCCATCGCGGTCTCCCGAACCGTGCCCGGAGCAGCCAGCCGATCGGCGAGCCCCGCGGCGACCGCTTCCTCCCCACCGACCCGCCGTCCGGTGAACAGCATGTCCCCGGCCAGCTGCGGCCCCACCAGCCGCGGCAGCGTCACACTGAGCCCGAACCCCTGCGGGAACCCCAGCCGCGCGAAGTTCGCGACGAACCGCGTGGACGCCTCCGCCACCCGGAAATCCGCCGCACAGGCCAGCCCCAGCCCGCCACCGACGGCCGTACCCTGCACCGCCGCGATCACCGGCACCCGCACTTCGAACAACGGCGCCGCCCGCCGGTACAACCGCCCGGCCGCAGCCGCCGGATCGCCCGCGAAGTCCGCCGTGGCGAAGTCGGCGCCGGCACAGAAATGCCTACCCTGCGACGCCAGCACGATGACCCGGCACCCCGGATCGTCCCCGAGGCCGCCCATCACCTCGACAAGCCCACCGACGAGCCCCTCGTCGAAATGGTTGTTCGGCGCCCGCCGGATCTCCACCAGCGCCATACCCGCCTCGACCGAAACCGCCAACTCGTCGCTGTGCGCCACAGATCCCTCTCTCGTCAGCCGGCCAATTCCGCTGATCGATCTTCACACGCGAAGCAGATCCGGGACCCGCCGGGACATCTTCCGGCGGTGCTGGTGGTGAGAGCGGTCCCGCCCGTACCGTGCGACGACCTGGGCCAGGTAGAACGGCTCATCCCGCATACGAGTCGAGGCACCGATGGAAAGCATCACCAAGAACCGGCAGTCCCTGGACACCCTGCGCGCCATGATCGACAGGGCGTACGGCCCGGACCAGGTCCCCGAGGACGGCGACCGGGTGCAGGAGCTGGGACACGGCTGGTTCAACGTGGCCTACCGGATCCGGCTGCGGGACGGCGCCGAGGTGGTGCTCAAGATCGCGCCGCCGCCGCATATCGAGGTGATGACGTACGAGCGCGGGGCGATGGGGATCGAGCTGGCATCGCTGCGGCTCATCGCCGAACGCACCGGCGTGCCGGTCCCGCGCGTCGACTACGCCGACCGCAGCCACGAACTCTGCGACGCCGACTGGTTCTTCATGCCCTATATCGACGCGGACAACTTCGGCATCGTCAAGGACAGCCTGACCGCCGCCGAGCTCGACGCGTACAACGAGGCGCTCGGCGCGGCGAACCGCGAGCTCAACAGCATCCGCGGCGGCGCTTTCGGCCCCCTCGCAGGGCCCGGCGACCCGACCTGGCGGGCGTGCTTCACCCGCATGATCGGCGACGTCCTCGCCGACGGGCAACGCCGGTCCGTCGGCATCGGCTACGACTACGAGCTGATCCGCGACGTGATCGCCGGGAACCAGGACTGCCTGGACGAGGTGACCGAGCCCCGGTTCGTCGAGTGGGACCTGTGGGACAGCAACGTCATGATCCGCGACGGGAAGATCATCGCGATCATCGACCATGAACGCGCGTTCTACGGCGACCCGCTCATGGAGGCCGGCTTCACCGCTGTCGATCTGCCCGCGTTCGGCGACCCCGCGGCGTTCCTGCGCGGGTACGGCCACGCAAGACTCACCACCGGTGACCGGCAGCGCCGCAGGCTCTACACCCTCTACCTGGTCCTCATCATGATCATCGAGACCGACTACCGCGGCCACACCGACACCGGGCAGTACGACTGGGCCCGCGAACGCCTGCACGAGGTCATGGCTCTGTTCGGCCGGGAATCCCGCTGAGCCGCTCCACCCGCCGGCCCCCGGCCGAGACCACGGCGATGCTCGGCAGCCGCCCGATCGGGCGGCTGCTGTGGCACGCCTGCTCCCAGACCACGCTGTCGGTCGGCGTCTACGGCATCTACGCCCTGACCAACGCGTGGTTCGTCGCCCGCGGCGTCGGCACCGACGCCATGGCCGCCGTCAACCTCGCCGCCCCGGTTCTGCTCCTCCTCGGCGCTGTCTCCACCACCGTCGGAGCCGGCGGCGCGTCGCTGGTCTCCCGGCGTCTCGGCGCCGGCGATCCGGCCGGCGCGGCCCGCGCCACCGGCAACGCCTTCGTCGTCTTCTGGCTGACCGCCGCCCTGATCACCGTCACCGGCCTGCTCGCCGTCGAGCCGCTGCTCACCGCGCTCGGTGCCGATCCCGCGACCCGCGGCCTCACCCGCGACTACACGATCGTGCTGCTCTGCGGGGCCCTCGTCTCGACCGGCTTCTCCAGCCTGGTCCGCGCCGAGGGCCGGCTGCGGTTCTCCACCCTGCTGTGGGTTGTCCCGGTCCTGGTCCAGATCACCCTCGACCCGCTGCTGATCTTCGGACTCGGCTGGGGCGTTCGTGGCGCGGCCCTCGGCACCGTCGTCGGTCAAGCGGTCTCCGCGGCGATGAGCATCTGGTTCTTCTTCCTGCAACGCGACCGGCCCTACCGCATCGCCCGGGCCGACCTGCGCCCCCACGGCCCGACCCTGCGCGCCCTGATCGGCGTCGGTGCCCCGTCCTTCCTGGCCGGCTTCGGTACGACCCTGGTCGCCGTACTGGTCAACAACACCCTGTCGCACGCCGGCGGCGCCACCGCGCTGGCCGCCTACGCCGTCTGCGCCCGGATCCAGACGTTCGTCATGATGCCGCAACTGGGCATCAGCCAGGGCCTGCAACCCATCGTCGGATACAACGCCGGGCGCGGCCTGCACCACCGGGTGGCGCGCGCCAGGACCCTGGCTCTGGGTGCCACCGTCAGCTACGGCGCAGTCGCGGCAGTCGCGGTCATCGTGGGCGCGGACGCCCTCGTGACGCTGTTCCTGCCCGGCGGCGACGCCGCGACGACCACTCAGCAGGCTCTGCGCATCATCGCCGCCGGGTTCGTCGCTGCCGGGGTCACACCCCTGATATCGGCATACAGCCAGGCGATCGGCCGGCCGGCGATCTCCTACGCCATCTCCATCGGCACACTGGTCGTCATCAAGGCGCCCCTGGTGATCTCGCTCGCTCACCTCGGAGCAACAGGCGTCTGGATCGCCCTGGCCCTGGGCGAAATCCTCTCCGCACTGGCCGCGGTCGTCCTCCTGCGCCGGCTGCGGCCCGGCCGGGAGCGCCCCCACTGACCAACCCTTCCGCGGGCGGCGGGCTGCGGCTGCGAGTTGCGGCTGCGAGTTGCGGCTGCGAGTTGCGGGCGGGAGCAAATGTCCGTTCCTGTTACCTTCTGTTGACATGCCGCATACATTTGCGTCAATGTGTGTGGCATGCGCCGATCATCTCTGAGGCCACTTCTGCTGGTTGTCATGCTGGCCATCTCGGTCCTCGCCGTGCCGTCGAGCCCCGCGGGGGCGGCCACTGTGCACGGTCTGAAGGGCGAATACTTCCGCATGTCCGCGCCGGGGGCGCGGGACTTCGCCGAGCTCGGCGGGGTGCTGCTGGATCCGAACATCGACCTGCCCGGGCTGGCCGGCACGTTTGAGTCGCTGACCGGGCGCACCGAGCACACGACCGCGCGCTGGACCGGGAAGATCACCGCGCCGGCGACCGGGGACTACACGTTCTCGATGGTCGGGGACAACGGGTTCCGGTTCCTGATCGACGATGCCGCGGTGATCGATCACTGGGTCGGGGACTGGGATGTCGAGCAGACCAGCAGTCCGGTGCATCTGGTGGCCGGTGAGGCTCATGACGTACGCATAGAGATGTTCCAGGATGTCGGCGGCGCGAACCTGTTCCTGCGGTGGGCCGGGGCCGGGATCGCCAGGCAGCTCGTGCCGGAGTCGGCGTTCACCCCGCCGGACGGGTTCCAGGTGTACCCGGTGGACTTCTCCGTCGACCGGGCCGGGACGAAGGTCGTCGCCGATTTCGAGGGCGCGATTGACAACGTTGGACAAGCGGCGCAGCACCTGGTTGTCGAGGCGGACACCACGCCGATGCCGATCAAGTCCGTGCGGGTCGCCGGGGACAAGCTCGTCATCACACTGAGCGAGCCGGTGCAGAAGGGCCAGCGTGTGCGGGTCTCGTACGACGGGAATGGTGGTCTGATCGTCGGCGGCGCAGCCGTGCCGCAGGTCATCCGGACCGCGACGAACGCCTCCACCCACCGCCTCACCACGACGTGGGGCGACAAGGTCAACCCCGCCAGGCCACTGCAGGAATACCCCAGGCCCCAGCAGGTACGCAAGGACTGGCTGAACCTCAACGGACAGTGGGAGTTCGCCGGGGCGGGCGCGGCGCAGCAACCGGTCTTCGGCAGGGCGCTCGGTGAGCGGATCACCGTGCCGTTCCCGATGGAGTCGCTGCTGTCCGGTGTGGAGCGCCACGAGGACCACTCGTTCTACCGCAAGCTCGTGTCGATCCCGCAGAACTGGTCGGGCAAGCGGCTGAAACTGAACTTCGGCGCGGTCGACTACCAGGCGAAGGTGTGGGTCAACGGCACCCTGGTCGCCGAGCACACCGGTGGCTACACGGCGTTCACCGCGGACATCACCGACGCCGTCCGGGGCCGGGGCAAGCAGGAGATCGTCGTCGCCGTCACCGACACGACCGGGCAGGACCAGCCGATCGGCAAACAGTCCACGAACCCGGGCGGCATCGTCTACACCCCGACGTCGGGCATCTGGCAGACCGTCTGGCTGGAGCCGGTGGCGCCGGTCTCGATCGACGACATCGTCACCACCCCCGACCTGGCGACGAGCTCGCTGGCCGTGACGGTCAAGTCGGCCACCGCGACCGCCGGCACCAAGGTCACCGCGACCGCACGGGACAAGAAAGGCCACAAGGTCGGCACGGTTTCCGGCGCCGTCAACACCGCGCTCCGGCTGAAGATCGCGAAGCCACACCTGTGGAGTACGGACGACCCGTACCTCTACGACCTCGACGTGACGCTGAAGAAGGACACCGTACGCAGCTACTTCGGCATGCGGTCCATCGCCGTGCAGAACGTCGGCGGTTTCCAGAAGCTCGTCCTCAACGGCAAGCCGATCTTCTCGCTCGCCACACTGGACCAGGGTTTCTGGCCCGACGGGCTCTACACCGCGCCCAGCGACGAGGCGATGCTCTTCGACCTGAAGGCGACCAAGGCGCTCGGCTTCAACGCGATCCGCAAGCACATCAAGGTGGAACCGGCCCGCTGGTACCGCCACGCCGACGAGCTGGGCCTGCTGGTCTGGCAGGACTTCGTCTCCGCGGCCATCCGCACGCCCGCGGGTCAGCAGGCCTGGCGCACCCAGGCCGACCAGGAGATGGCGCAGCTGCACAACTCCCCGGCGCTGATCGGCTGGGTCGTCTTCAACGAGGGCTGGGGCGAATGGGACCGCACCGCGACCGGCCGCATCGCCGAAGAGGTCAAGGCCGCCGACCCGAGCCGAATCGTGAACGCGCACAGCGGCGTCAACTGCTGCGACTCCAAGGGTGACTCCGGCAAGGGCGACGTCATCGACCACCACGACTACCTGAACCGCGAGGCCCCGTACCCCGACGCCACCCGGGTTGCCATGGACGGCGAGCACGGCGGCTTCACCCTGCGTACGCCCGGGCACATGTGGCCCGGCCCGCCCGCGGCCATCTACAGCGGTGTGGCTGACAAGGCGGCGCTGACCGCGAAGTACGTCGACAACACCCAGACGTACTACCTCGAGGCCGCGGGCGCCGAACTGTCCGGCTCGGTCTACACCCAGATCACCGACCTCGAAACCGAGCTCAACGGCCTGTGGACGTACGACCGCCGCGAGATCAAGGTCGACCCGGCCCCCGTACGAGCCATCAACCGCATGGTCATCCAGGCCGGCGCCGACGCGGGCAAGGACGCCACCTTCCCGGGCCGTGGTGACTGGACCCTGAACGAAGGCACCGGCACCACCGCAGCGGACAGCAGCACGGGCGGCAGCCCCCTCTCCCTGAAGGGCGACGCGAAGTGGGCCCCCGGCGTGACCGGCACGGCCCTCGCCTTCGACGGCGACGGCGACTCCGCCGAAACCGCCGGCCCGGTTGTCGACACCACCCGCGACTATTCCATCGCCTCCTGGGTCACCCTCGACAAGATCCCGGGCAACTACGCCACCGCCATCAGCCAGGACGGCCGCAAAACCGAAAGCCCCTTCTACCTCCAGTACGGCCAGGGCGCCTTCGCCTTCAGCACCCCCGGCGGCAACCGCGCCCGCCTGGCCATCACCCCCGACCTCAACCGCTGGTACCACCTCGTCGGCGTCCGCGACCACACCACCGGCCAGGTCAGGCTCTACGTCGACGGCCGACCCGCCGGTAACGCCACAGCCGGCCCCGACGTCGTCAGCACAGGCCCGCTGTCCGCCGGTCGAGCGAAGTACGCGGGGAACAAGACGGATTACTGGTCCGGCTCGATCGACCAGGTCCACGCATTCGACCATGCACTGACCGACACCGAGGTCGCCGCCCTGTACGCGGCTGAGGCCCAGCACTGACCGACACCCACAACCATCGAGAGGTCCCTTCCGCTCTGGGAGGGACTTCTCCTTGGCGTGCTGTCCTTGGCCCGCTGCCCTTGACCAGCTGCACAGGCTGGGTCCAGGGGCTCAGGGCTGGCGGCGCGAGGCCGGCGCGGTGGGCCGTGGGGTCGGCGGGCATGGTGGCACGGCGGCGGATCGGGTCGGGCTGTCCTCGGTGGTTGCTTGTCAGGGAAGCACAGTCGACGGACCGGTCCTGTATGCCTGCACCGATCTGGATCTCGCCACCGCGTGTGAGCCTGGAGGAGCGCAGGGTGAGGCTGGCGAAAGTTAACTGTTGTCGTTGATGGCGGAATGCTGCGGTTCGCTTTGGATCGGCGCAATGCTATGTGGCGACGGCTGTCAAACGCGCAACATCGTGCTTTCGCCCATCACATATTCATTATGAGGCGTGATGCTGCGTCGCTTGACGGTCACGCAGGGTGCGAGTCGCGCGGTGAAGGCTCGACGGTGCGGTGCGGTGCGGTGCGGTGCGGTGCGGTGCGGTGCGGTGCGGTGCGGTGCGGTTGGCTGGGATGCGGAATTGGGCCCCGATCGTCGCTGGGGGGCTGGCCGGACAGGTGATCCACAGGGTTGGGGTTGTGGACCACAGTGGTTCGATGGTCACACCGGCGCAACCGTGGCAGCTGCCTGTCCCTCCGCCCGCCAAGCGTAAGAAGTGGCCGATCATTGTCGGTGCGTCCGTGCTGGGAGTGCTGCTGTGCTGCGGTGGAGTTACCGCGATCGGCCTGGCTGCCGGCGACCCCGCCAAGAAGGACACCGCGGATTCGAAGCTGATCGTCGCGCCCAGCAGCGCAACGGCCGGCGCGGACACCCCCGTGCCAACGGAGACCGCGTCGCCGACGGCCAGCTCGCCGGAGTCGGAGTCGGAGCCGGTGCCGACGACGTCGAAGCCGGCGGTGACAGCCAGCCCGAAACCGAAGCCGACCACCACGAACCCGCAGCCACGCCCGACCACCCAAAAGCCGACCACCCAAAAGCCGACCACCCAAAAGCCGACCACCCAAAAGCCGACCACCCAAAAGCCGACCACGAAGAGGCCGACCACCAAGCCGAAGACCAAGAAGCCGGCCGCCGAGGTCTACTACGCGAACTGCGCCGCGGTCAGGGCGGTCGGTGCCGACCCGATCTACGCCGGTGATCCCGGCTACTCCCGCAAGCTCGACCGGGACGGCGACGGCGTGGCCTGCGAATAGCCCAGTGTGGGCTAGAGGCCGTAGCGGCTCTTGAGGTGGCGCCACCAGTCGCGGAACATCCAGGCGTCGAATTCGGTGATGCGGGTGGCGGAGCCTGCTTGCATGAGAAAGCCGCCGACGCCGGTGGGGGTCCAGTCGTAGAAGTCGTCGAGGCCCCAGGTGTGGCCCATTTCGTGCAGGAGGATGTGGATGTTGTCCGTGCTGAGGTTGGACATGTAGTACTCGCGGCCGATGCGCTGGCCCCAGTCGCCGCCGGCGCCGCCGTTGAAGCCGTCGGTCAGCCAGAGGGACTGGTCGTAGTGGTGGGTGATGCCGCCGGGGCAGGTGGGGTACTGCCCGGTCTGGTTGAAGAAGCGGCCGCACGGGGGTGCGCACTGCGGGGCGTTCTCGTTGATGTTGCCGACGTAGATGTCGACCGACGTGTCGGTCCACTGGAGTTGGGCGCGGTCGCGGACGGCCCAGCCGACGACCCGCACGGGGACGTCGGTGTAGGGCCAGCCGTTGTGGCCGGCGAGCTCGTCCATCCATTTCTTGTGCTGGCGGGCGAGGGTGGCCTGGATCTGGTCACGCTGCGCCGCGGTGACGGTCGCCGAGGAATCCCAGCGTACGCAGTAGTTGATGTACCCGCCGTTGGCCATGACCTGGTCCCAGCCGTAGTTGCGGAACCCGTACAGGTTGCCGTTGTTGTACGTGGACTCGACGTGCTGCCAGACCTCGTTCAGCGGGGTGACGAGGCCGGCGGGTGGGCTCCAGGTGGCGGGGGCGGCGTGGGCCACCCCCGCGCCGCCCGGGATCAGGAGGACTGCTGCCAGCAGGGTGAGCAGGATTCTTCGGATCGTGGTCACGTCGCGCTCCTAATCATCGACAAGCATCAATGAATGGAGAGTACGCCTACAGCTGGGCGACGCTTCCCGCGTACATATGCTCGATCTGTGAGGCGAAGTTGGTCTCCACGACCTTGCGTTTGACCTTCATCGACGGGGTGATCTCGTCGTCGTCGATGGTGAGGTCGCGGGGGAGGATCGCGAACTTCTTGACGGTCTCCCAGCGGTTCAGCTTCGTGTTGAGCTGCACGACGTAGCCCGCGATCAGCGTCTCGGTGCCGGGGTCCGCGACCACCTCGGCGTACGGTCTGCCGCCGGCCCAGGCGACGATGGACTCCTCGTCGAGGGTGACGAGCATCGTGACGAAGTTGCGGGACTGGCCGATGACCAGGACCTGGGAGGCGTACGGGCAGACGGCCTTGAACTGGTTTTCGATGGCGCTGGGGGCGATGTACTTGCCGCCCGACGTCTTGACCAGGTCTTTCTTGCGGTCGGTGATGGTGAGGTAGCCGTCGGCGTCGACGTGGCCGATGTCGCCGGTGCGCAGGAAGCCGTCGTCGGTGAACGTGTCGCGCGTGGCCTCGGGCAGGTGGTGGTAGGCGCGCATGATCGACCGGCCGCGCAGCAGTATCTCGCCGTCGGTGTCGGTCTTCACCTCGAGGTTGCCGAGGGGCTGCCCGACCGTGCCGATGCGGAACGCGCCCGGGCGGTTCACGAAGCTGACCGCGCTCGACTCGGTCAGGCCGTAGCCCTCGAGGACGGGCAGGCCCGCCGCGGCGAAGAACTCGGCAATGTCGCGGCCGAGCGGGGCCGAGCCGGAGACCAGGACGATGCCCTTACCGCCGAGGCGGCGCTGCAGTTTGCTGAACACGAGCTTCTCCGCGACGGCGTACCGTGCCCTGAGGAGCGTACCCACCGATTTGCCGGCCTGTTCCGCGGCGACCTTGCGTTTGCCGGTCGTGACGGCCCACTGGAAGATCATCGCCTTGAGCCCGCCGCCGGCGATCGCCGTGGTGACGGCCCTGTTGTAGACCTTCTCGAAGATGCGTGGGGCGGCGCACATCACCGTCGGGCGGACCACGGCGAGCATGTCGACGATCCTGTCGACCCGCCCGTCCACGTAGGTCGGCACGCCGACATGGATGACGCCGCAGAGCAGCGACTTGCCGAACGAGTGGGACAGCGGCAGCCACAGGTACTGCAGGCCGGCCGGGTCGAAGACGCCGACGCCGTCCTGCGCGACGGCCTGCCAGACCCAGCCGCCGTGGGTCAGCTCGACGCCGCGGGCGCGCCCCGTCGTCCCGGACGTGTAGATCAGGCTCGCCAGGTCGTCCGGCCCGATCGTCGCCACGATGTCCGTGATCAGGCTTGGCTCGGCCGCCAGCGCCGCCGCACCCCGGTCCTCCAGCTCGGCGAGGGTGAGCTGGGGTGGCTGCGCGGCCGGGTCGGCGGGACCGTCGATCAGCACGACATGCGTCACGGAGGTCTGCGCGCCGGAGATCTTGGCAGCGTGCGAGGCATTCTCGGCGATGAAGACCTTCGAGCCCGAATCCGCCACGATGTACGCGGCATCGTCCGGCGCGGTCGTCGGATAGACCGTGGTGGTGGCCGCGCCCGCGCAGTTCACGCCCAGGTCGGCGAGCACCCACTCCAGGCGGGTGCCCGACAGCAGCGCGACCCGGTCACCGGTCGTGACGCCGATCCCGCGCAGCCCGGCGGCGATCCGCGTTGCCCGCTCACCGGTCTGCGCCCAGGTGAGCCAGCTCAGGCCGGTGTCGTCCGGGGTCGGCACGGCGAACGCGCGCGAGCCGGGCGTGGCACGCACGCGGTGGAACAGCATCTCCGGGATCGAGGCGTACGGCGCGTAATCGTCTGTGTTCACTCGGGGTCCTCGCCTGGCGTTGATCAACTCGGTTGATTGTTGTACACCAGGCGAGGACGCCGTGCCCGGGGACTTAGATCTTGCCCGTTCCGGCGCCGCCCTCGACCAGAGCGGACACCGCCGACGCGGGTTCGAGGGTGACGGAGTACGGCGCGGCCTTGAACGAGCCGGCCTGGGTGATGACCGGCTCCTCGCCGCCGAAGTCGTTGCCCGTGGCGACCGCGAACCCGTCCAGGTCCGAGTCCTCGGTCGTCCAGACCGGGAGCTTCACGTTCACGAAGACGTTGTTCTGCACCAGGCACTGCGCGTTCATCAGGCAGTGGATGCCGCTGGTCTTGGCGTCGGTGAACAGGTTGTCGTAGAGGTGCACGGTGCCGAAGCGGACCCGCGGCAGCCGCGACGCCACGTTGTCGAACCAGTTGTGGCTGTACGTGATCCGCAGGTGACCGGTGTCCTCGGCGGCGTTGCTGTCACTGTGCCCGATGAGCGAGCCCTTCGCGTGGTCGTGCAGGTGGTTCCACGAGACCGTCACGAAGTCCGTCGCGTGGGTCAGGTCGAGCAGCCCGTCGTAGAAGTCCTTGTCGTGGCTGGTGTCGTTGAACAGCTCGTTGTGGTCGAACCAGAGGTGGTCCGACTTCTGCGCGGCGATCAGGTCGACCGGCGCCTGCGCGAACGAGATCTTCAAGTTGCGGATGATGACGTTGCTGGCTTTCTTGACGAAGAACCCGCCGCCCGTCAGCCCCGCGTCAGCGCCGACACCGACGATCGTCTTGTCGGAGGAGACCACGACCTCGTCCGTGCCGGAGCCCTTCAGCACGGTCGAGAGCTGCAGAACCTTCTTGCCGTCCGAGGCGGCCTCGGTCTTCAGCTGCGACAGCGACGTGATCTGCACGGTAGTGCCGCCCGCGCCGCCGGTGGTGCCCGCGCCGAACCCGATCGGGCTCGACTCGAACTTCCCTGTGCTGCTCTTCGTGGGCGTGGGCGTGGGCGTGGGCGTGGGCGTGGGCGTGGGCGTGGGCGTGGGCGTGGGCGTGGGCGTGGG
>NZ_BOMN01000124.1 GCF_016862215.1 Winogradskya humida | reverse complement strand
TGCTCTTCGTGGGCGTGGGCGTGGGCGTGGGCGTGGGCGTGGGCGTGGGCGTGGGCGTGGGCGTGGGCGTGGGCGTGGGCGTGGGTGACGCTGTCGCCGAGGGGATAGCGGTCGGTGACGTGGTTGCTGTCGCGGTTGCGGTGGGTGACGCGGTTGCGGTCGCGGTTGGTGACGCTGCCCCGGTGGTGGTTACGGTGACGTTGTCGAATTGCGCTGTCGCATCGTACGTCTGGAGCCCGATCCGCCCGCTCCCGAACGAGCTCGCCGTCGCACTCAGCACCGACGCGCCGTTCACCGAACCGGTCAGCTTGCTGCCGCTGACGGTCAGTCCCAGCGTGTACGCGTTGCCCGCGCTCACGGTCAGCGCCGCCTCGCCGAGAACCGTGGCGGTGCCCGACCTGACCGACTCCAGGCGAACCTTCCCGGTGCCGGCGAGCGCGAGCCGGTAGAAACTGGTCGAGCTGGTGGAACGCGCGACGATCCCGGCGTACCCATCAGCATTGATCGTGATCGGCTCGACCGTGGCAGTCACCGTGTAGTCGGTCCAGCCGGTGTCGCCGGCGAACTCCCGGGCCGGCGTCGCCCCGCTCTTGCTCTGCCGCAGCACCTTGCTGTCGTCGCTCGCCACCGCCCACGTGCCGCCGGACTTGCTCCAGCCCGCGGTGTCGCCGTCCTCGAAGGTGTCACTGAAGGCCGCAGTGTTCGCCGCCGTGGTAACGGCGTCCGTGCCCGCTCCGGTTCCCGCGAACGAGACGGTCGCCGCCGTGCCGATACCGGCCACTACGGCAGCCATGCCCGCCGCGAGAACGACCTTCCGCTTGCGAGAAGCCTTCTTCTTCGGTGCGTCTTCCATGGGTTCCCTTCCAGGACCGGCCTCGAAGCGGGGGTTGATCTTCGAGGTGACGGACATCTGGTGGCCCGCGACGCCCAGGAAGTTGCAGGCAACCCCTATGTGGTGACCTGGATCACTCAGTAGGGCTTGCTCGCCGCCTCGGCCAGGCAGGGCAGCACGGGCGTCAGCCTTTCCCTGTCAGCAATGCGAGAGCACCAGCGGTCGCCTCGTCCGCGGACGCCTGTTGTCCGGTTGCTCGCGCGACGACGAACGCACCCTCGACGACGGCCAGCAGGGCGGCGGCCGTCTTCGCAGGATCCAGCCCCCGCGGCAGGGAACCGTCATCCACGGCCTCGCGAACCACATCGGCGAGGAGGCCGGCCAGCTCGGTGAACGCGGCACCCAGCGCTTGCCGGAGGTCGGCTTCGGCGAGAATCCCGGCGTCGTAGGCGAATCCACCGATCTGGCACCCGCCGAGCGCGTCGCCGGCCGAGGCGAGGAAGGCGGCCAGCCGGTCCCGGCCGGTCGGCAGGCCTTCCATCGCCGAGCGTACGGAAGCGATGAGGTCTCGCCCGTTCTCGACGATGACCTGCTCGACCGCCCCGGCAACGACGAGATCCAGCTCGACTACTTCCTCGACTACGGCACGAACCCGGCGCTCTACCCGCCGGTCCAGCAGTGGCTGCGCGACAACCAGCCCCCGACGCTGATCGTGTGGGGCGCCAACGACGTCATCTTCCCGGCCGAGGGCGCCCACCCCTACAAGCGCGACCTCAAAGATGCCGAGTTCCACCTCTTCGACAGCGGCCACTTCCTCCTCGAGGACCGCGCCGACGAGGTCTTCCCGCTCATCCACGACTTCCTGACCCGCAAACTCGGCTGACCGAACGGGTCGTGGCCCGGTCGCGTCCGGGCCACGACCGGTTGACTGTCAGCCGTCAGCCGTGGTTGATCCCGAGCGCTGCGAGCAGCTCGCCGAGTGTCTCCTCGGCGAACGTGTTGTGCGCCGTGAGCAGGGCACGGACGGCCTCCGGGTCGGGGACGAGACCCGCCTCGGCCGACCACGCGAGGGCCCGCATGAGCACCTCGTCGGCGCTCTGGTCCAGCTCCGGCGCCCCGAACTCCGCCGCCGTGTCCGGATGCAGGTAGGTGTGCCACCCGCCGCCGGATGGGCTCAGCGCCTCGACGTCGGCAACATCACTGTCCATCACGTACGCCCACAGCGCAGGCATTCCCGTTTCCGCTACCAGAGCGGCCAGTGCCCCGCGCGCATCGCCGTCGAGCTGCGCCCACCGCCAGCCGCTTCCCAGGTCGATCTCGTCGAGCAGACTCCCGCCCTCGAACAGATTCCCACCCCCGAGCAGATTTCCGTCCTCGAACGGCTTCCCGGTGCGAGCGACCAGGATCCGGCCCGTGTATCCCATCAGTGATTCCATTTCTGGTTCGAATTCCCGGTGCATTCCCACACCTGGGCCACGACCCCGTTCGACGCGTCGCTGTCGGTCACGTCGACGCAGGCGAAGTCCTTGAGACTCACCAGATCGTACGAGTCGTTGTAATCGAAGCGCTGCGCGCCGGACCCGTTGCAGGTGGCCCCGCGCAGCCGGGCGCCGTCCCCACTGCCCGTGACCTGGACGCAGAGTCCCAGCACCCGCAGGGTGTCGTCCCCGGGGAGATCGAACTTCTGGGCGTCCCGGCCGTCGCACTGCCACAACACGATGGCCTTGCTGCTGGTGTTCAGCTGCAGGCACGTGCCGGTGCCCATGTTGCTCATGGTCGTGCCGGCCGCGGTGCTCTTGGTGCTGGTCGCGCCGGGCGCCGCGGCGGTCGGCTTCGTCGTGGTCTTCACCGACGTGGTACTGGCCACCGGACTGGACGCGGCACCACCGTTGTTCGGCCGCGACGGTGCCGCGCTGCGCGACCGGTGCGTGGTCGAGCTAGGCTTCCCACCGCGGGGTGTCGCGGAGCTCGCCGCCGGACCAGGCAGCTCTTGCGCCTGCCCGGGCAGTGCCGCGGACGGGGTCTCGCCCGCCTCGGCGGTGGAGAACAACGGCCGCGCGGCGATTCCACCACCCACCAGCAGCACAACCACCGCCGCCGCCGACCACCAGATCGGCCGCACCCGCCTGGACCGCCCCGCTACGCCCGGCCCGGCGGCCCCACCCAGCCCGGTCACCGGACCCGAACCGCTCGCTGCTCCGGGACCGCTCGCTGCTCCGGGACCGGCCGCTGCGCCGGGGCTGGCCGCTGTGCCGGGGCTGGCCGCTGTTCCAAGGCCGGCGGGCGTCGCGGCGGGCGGAGCGGGTCGAGTGTCGGGGAGAGACCGCGTGTCGGGGCGAGGCGTTGTGCCCGTCGCCATGTTCGGGTGGGGGCCGGTCGGTGTGGGAGCGGGCACGGCAGGGCCGCCGGTCAATTGCTGTCCGCCCTGGCCGGCGGCGAATTGCAACTCGGCGGGATCGGTGGCAGGTGGTGGTCCAGCGGGTGCGGGACCGGCCGCAGGCGCGGGACCGCGAGGGGCCGGGCCGTTCGGGGCGAGGGCGGCGAGGCGGTCCAGGCCGGAGGGGGTGGGGGCCAGGACGGCCAGGGGATCGACCTCGGAGGAGGAGGGGGAGGCTGCGGCGGTGCGGAGGAGGGCTTCGGCCGTGTCGGCGGTGGCTCGGTGGGCGGGGTTCTTCTGAAGGAGGCCGGCCAGGGCGGGGAAGAGCGCGCCCGCGCGGACGGGGGGTTTGGGCAGCTCGGTGGCCAGGGCGGCGAGGGTGGCGATGGGGGAGGAGCGTTCGTAGGGGGTGCGGCCTTCGACGGCGTAGTAGAGGGTGGCGCCGAGGGACCAGAGGTCGCTGGCGGGGCCGACCTCGCCGTCGAGGGCTCGTTCGGGGGCGAGGTAGGACGGGGAGCCGAGGAGGACGCCGGTCCGGGTCATCGCGCTGTCGCCGGCGGCCACGGCGAGGCCGAAGTCGGTGAGGACGACGCGGCCGTCGGTGGCGAGCAGGACGTTGGCCGGTTTGACGTCGCGGTGCAGGATGCCGGCGCGGTGGGCGGCTCGCAGGCCGTGGAGGATGCCGAGGCCGATGCGGGCGGCCTTTGCGGGCGGCATCGGGCCTTCCTCGCGCAGGACCTGGTGCATCGAGCGGGAGTCGACCAGCTCCATCACGATCCACGGGCTGCCCTGCTCGTGGACGACGTCGAAGATGCGGATCACGTTGGGGTGGTCGAACTGGGCGACCGCGCGGGCTTCGCGGATCGCGCGTTCGCGGAGCTCGGTGATCTCGCCGTGGGTCAGGCCGGCCGGCAGGAGGAGCTGTTTGAGCGCGACCTCGCGGTGCAGCAACTCGTCGTGTGCGGCCCAGACCCGGCCCATGCCACCCTCGCCGAGGATGCGCACGAGACGGTAACGGGCTGCGACCATTGTGGATTCGGTGTCCGGCACCGCGGCAGATTACCGGCAACCCCGATCATCCCGGGGGCCCATCTCCCCGTGTGTCGCATGGCGGACACGATGTATCTGCCCAGGGCCGCCGGCAGACGTCGCTGATCCGATCCTGCGGGATCCCGCAGGGGAAACAGGGTCAGACCTCGATGTGTGAGCCCATGATCACCGTACGGTTGCGGGGCAGGCCGAAGTACTCCGCGGCGTCGGCGGTGATGTAGGACGTGGCGACGAAGAGGTGCTTGCGCCAGGGGGCCATCGTCGGGGCCGTGCCGATCCGGAGCTCGATCTTCGACAGGAAGTACGAGGCCTGGTCGAGCTGCAGGTGACCCTCGGTGATCGCGGGCTCGAGCTGCCGGAGCACGCCGGGCACGTCGGGGGTCTCCATGTAGCCGAAGCGGGCGATGACGTGGATGATGCCGTCGTCGCCGTAGCCGAGGTCGTCGGCCACGATCCGCTCGTCGTCGGGGACGCGGGGCACGGGCTCGGTGGTGAGCGTCATGATGACGACGTTCTCGTGGCGGACGTGGTTGTGCTCGACGTTGGCGCGCATCGCCAGGGGTGCCGTCTGCTTGCCGCGGTTGAGGAACACCGCTGTGCCGCGTACCCGCTGGATCTGGGATTGAGGGTCTCGTAGCTCGTCGATGAACTCGCGCAGTGAGCCTTCCTGACGGTCACGCTCGGCAGTGACGATCTTGCGGCCGCGCTGCCAGGTGGTCATGAGGGTGAACGCGGTGAGGCCGATCAGCAGCGGCAGCCACGCGCCGTGGGCCAGTTTGGTGAGGTTGGCGGCGACGAAGAGCAGGTCGACCGCGAGCAGGACGGTGGCGCCGCTGACGATGAGCCACAGCGGTGCGCCCCATTTGCCGCGGGCGACATAGAAGAAGACCAGGGTGGTGATGGTGATCGTGCCGGTCACGGCCATGCCGAACGCGAAGGCCAGGGCGGCAGAGCTGCGGAACGCGAAGACCAGCGTGAGGACCGAGACCATCAGGAGCCAGTTGATCCACGGTACGTAGATCTGCCCGACCGAGGATTCCGACGTGTGCACGACCCGCAGCCGGGGCAGGTAACCGAGCTGCGCCGCCTGTGACGCCACCGAGTAGGCCCCGGTGATGACAGCCTGGGAGGCGATCACCGTGGCCGCGGTGGCGAGCACGACCATCGGCAGCCGTCCCCAGCTCGGCAGGAGCAGGAAGAACGGGCTGCGGATGTTCGCCGGGTCGTCGAGGATCAGCGCGCCCTGGCCGAGGTAGCTGATCGTGCACGCGGGGAAGACCAGGAACAGCCAGCCGCGGGTGATCGAGCGGCGGCCGAAGTGGCCCATGTCGGCGTAGAGGGCCTCGGCGCCGGTGACCGCGAGCACGATCGCGGCGAGCGCGAAGAAGGCGATGGGGAAGTGACCGGCGAGGAAGCCCACTGCGTACGTGGGGGAGAGGGCCTTGAGGATCGCGGGGTGACCGGCGATCCCGATCGCGCCGAACGTGGCGATGACGACGAACCAGATGATCATGATGGGGCCGAAGATGCGCCCGACCGCGGCCGTGCCCCGCCGCTGGACCAGGAACAGCACGACGATGATCACGGCGGTGATCGGCACGACCAGGCTGCCCAGGGACGGCTCGACGACCTTGATCCCCTCGATCGCGGAGAGCACCGAGATCGCCGGGGTGATCATGCTGTCGCCGAAGAACAGGGAGGCGCCGAAGATCCCGACCGCGGCCAGGATGCCGGCCGACTTGTGGCCGCGCTGCGAGCCCCACCGCCGCAGCAGCGCGATCAGCGCCATGATGCCGCCCTCGCCGTCATTGTTGACGCGCATGGCCAGCAGCACATAGGTCACCGTGACGATGATCATGACGGACCAGAACATCAGCGAGACGACCCCGAAGACGTTGCCGTCGCTGACCGGGACGGGGTGCGGGTCGTCCGGGCTGAACACGGTCTGCAGCGTGTAGATCGGGCTGGTGCCGATGTCCCCGAACACCACGCCCAGCGCGCCCACCACCACGGCCAGCCGGACGGAATCATGCGAAGTCGTCACGGTGAAACGATAAAGGTCAACTCGGGCGCAAGAGGGCGATGCCGGAATCCGCCCCAATATAAAGATCCAGCGGTAACCGTGCGGGGTGATTACCGAGATCCGCTACAACAGGCCCATGACCGTCGAGCTGAGCGGGTTGCGCAAGACGTTCGGCGCCGTCACGGCGGTGGACGGCATCGACCTGCGGATCGGCGACGGCGAGTTCTTCTCGATGCTGGGCCCGTCCGGCTCGGGCAAGACCACCGTGCTGCGGCTGATCGCCGGGTTCGAGCTGCCCACCGCGGGCACGGTCGCGCTGGACGGCCGCGACGTCACCCGGCTGGCGCCGTTCGAGCGGGACGTCAACACCGTCTTCCAGGACTACGCGCTGTTCCCGCACCTCAGCGTGCAGGAGAACGTCGAGTACGGCCTGAAGGTCCGCAAGGTCGCAAAACGTGAACGCCGCGACCGCGCCCGGGAGGCCCTCGCCAAGGTACGGCTGGAGGGCTTCGGGGCGCGTAAACCGTCGGCGATGTCCGGCGGTCAGCGCCAGCGGGTGGCCCTGGCCCGGGCGCTGGTCAACCGGCCGAAGGTGCTGCTGCTCGACGAGCCGCTCGGCGCGCTCGACCGCAAGCTGCGCGAGCAGATGCAGGTGGAGCTCAAGGCGATCCAGCGCGACGCCGGCATCACGTTCGTCTTCGTCACGCACGACCAGGACGAGGCGCTGACGATGAGCGACCGGGTGGCGGTCTTCGACGCGGGCCGCATCGTGCAGGTCGGCACCCCGGAAGCGGTCTACGAGCGGCCGGTGAGCGCGTTCGTGGCGGGCTTCGTCGGATCGTCCAACGTGTTCACCGGGGAGACGGCGAAAACCCTTTTCAAGAAGACGGGCACCTTTTCCGTACGCCCGGAGAAGATCGCCTTCACCGACGAGGCAGCAGCCGCGCCGGGCACCGTGGCCGAGGTCATCTATGCCGGGCCGGTCACCCGTTATGTGGTCGACCTGGACGCCGGCGCCCGCGTGGTCGTGGTCGAGCAGAACAGCCGCACCCCGCGGGCGCTCGCCGGCCTGCGCGGGCAGCGGGTCCGGCTCGGCTGGCACGAGGAGCACGTCATTCCCCTCCCCTCCGGAAAGGACAGCGCGCATGCGAGCTGACAGCAGGTGGACGACGGCGGTTCTGGTGGCGGGGGTGCTCACGCTCGCCGCGTGCGGTGGCGGCGACGAGGGCGGCGGCTCCGGCCCGGGCGGGCTCTCCGTGCCGAAGGTCGAGAAACTGGCGGCGCTCGGCGCGGGGGAGGGAGAAGTCAATATTGTCTCCTGGGCCGGCTACGTCGAGGACGGCTCCACCGACAAGACGGTCGACTGGGTCAGCTCGTTCGAGTCGGAGACCGGTTGCAAGGTCAACAACAAGGTGGCGGCGACCTCCGACGAGATGGTCACCCTCATGAAGACCGGAGAGTACGACGTGGTGTCGGCGTCCGGTGACGCGTCGCTGCGGCTGATCTACGGCGGCGACGTGGCTCCCGTGAACACCGGCCTGATCGCGAACTACAAGGACATCTTCGACGGGCTCAAGGACAAGCCGTGGAACGCCGTCAACGGGGTTGCGTACGGCGTCCCGCACGGCCGCGGCGCGAACGTCCTGATGTACCGCACCGACATCGTCAAGCCCGCACCGACGTCGTGGGGCGCCGTCTTCGACCCGAACTCGCCGTTCAAGGGCAAGATCACCGCGTACGACTCGCCGATCTACATCGCCGACGCCGCGCTGTACCTGATGAAGAGCAAGCCCGACCTCGGCATCAAGAACCCCTACGCGCTCGACGACACCCAGTTCGACGCCGCGGTCGCGCTGTTGAAGGAGCAGAACAAGGCGATCGGGGAGTACTGGGCGGACTACACCAAGGAGGTGCAGGCGTTCAAGGCCGGCAACTCCGTGCTCGGCACGTCGTGGCAGGTGATCGTCAACCTCGCGAAGGCCGACGGGGCGCCGGTCGAGGCGGTGCTGCCCAGCGAGGGTGCCACCGGCTGGTCGGACACCTGGATGATCGCGGCGAAGGCGGCACACCCGAACTGCGGCTACCTCTGGATGAACCACATCGTGTCGCCGAAGGCCAACGCCGCGGTCGCCGAATGGTTCGGGGAGGCGCCCGCCAACAAGCTGTCCTGCGCGCAGACCGTGGACAAGAACCACTGCACGACGTTCCACGCCGACGACGAGTCCTACTTCGACCAGGTCTGGTACTGGACCACTCCGCTGGCGCAGTGCGTCGACGGGCGTACCGACGTCACGTGCAAGGACTACGCGGCGTGGACGCAGGCGTGGACGGCGATCAAGGGGTGAGCATGCACCGCCATCCCCGGTGGCAACTCGCGGGGCTGCTGGCCGCCCCGGTGCTGTGGCTCGTTGTCGCGTATCTCGGCGCTCTGGGCGTACTCATGGTGTCCGCGTTCTGGACTGTCAACGGGTTCACCGGGGGCATCGTCCGGGAATTCTCGCTCGCCAACTTCCGGACGATCCTCGGCGAGGAGGTCTACCGCACGGTCACGCTGCGGTCGGTGGGGGTGGCGGCCGCGGTGACGGTGATCTGCGCCGTGGTCGCCGTACCCATGGCGTTCTACATGGCCAAGGTCGCCTCCGCGCGCTCGCGGCACTGGCTGGTCATCGCGGTGCTCACCCCGCTGTGGGCCAGCTATCTCGTCAAGGCGTACGCGTGGCGGGTCCTGCTCGGCAACGGCGGCCCGATCGACTCGCTGTTCGGGGGTCCCGGCCGCGGCCCGGGTTATGGGCTGACCGCGACAGTGATCGTGCTGGCGTACCTGTGGCTGCCGTACATGATCCTGCCGATCTATGCCGGCCTGGACCGCCTGCCGGACTCGCTGCTGGAGGCCTCGGCCGACCTCGGCGCCCGCGCCGGTCACACCCTGCGCCGGATCGTCCTGCCGCTGCTGGTCCCGTCCGTGGCCGCCGGATCGATCTTCACGTTCTCGCTCTCGCTGGGCGACTACATCACCGTCCAGATCGTCGGCGGCAAGACCCAGCTGATCGGCAACCTGGTGTACGCGAACATCGGCGCCGCCGGCAACCTCCCCTTCGCCGCCGCCCTCGCCACGATCCCCGTCCTCATCATGGTCATCTATCTGATCGCCGTCCGCCGCTCGGGCGCGCTGGAGGAGCTGTGACGCTCTCACCCGCGGCGCGCTGGGCGTTGCGCGCCGCCATGGCCCTCGGCCTGACGTTCATCTACGTGCCGCTGCTGCTGGTGCTGGTCAACTCCTTCAACGGCGACCGTACGTTCGCCTGGCCCCCGCACGACCTCACCACCCGCTGGTGGGCGGCGGCCTGGGCCAGCGACGGCGCCCGCCAGGCCCTGCTCACCTCCGTGCAGGCCGCCCTCGGGGCCACCGCCACCGCCCTGCTGCTGGGCACCCTGGTCGCCTTCGCCGTGCACCGCTTCGCGTTCTTCGGCCGCGACACCCTGTCCCTGCTGATCGTCCTGCCGATCGCCCTGCCCGGCATCGTCACCGGCATCGCCCTGGACAGCGCGTGGCGTTCGGTCATGGGCGAGCTCGGCATCGGCAAGGGCCTGCTCTCCGTCGTGGTCGGTCACGCCACGTTCTGCGTGGTCACCGTCTACAACAACGTGCTCGCCCGGCTGCGCCGCACGGGAACGACCCTCGAGGAGGCCTCCGCCGACCTGGGAGCCCGCCCCTGGCAGACCTTCCGGTACGTAACGTTCCCACTGATCCGCTCGGCCCTGCTCGCGGGCGGCCTGCTCGCCTTCGCGCTCTCCTTCGACGAGATCATCGTGACCACGTTCACCGCCGGCCCGGGCCTCACCACCCTGCCCCTCTGGATCTTCACCAACCTGTTCCGCCCCAACCAGGCCCCGGTGGTGAACGTCGTCGCGGCCGTCCTGATCATCGCGTCCGTGATCCCGGTCTGGGTCGCTCAGCGCCTGGCGTTCACACCGGGATCGGGGCCGCCTCGGTGATGACCTCGTCGATGAGGCCGTAGTCGCGGGCCTGCTCGGCGGTGAACCAGCGGTCCCGGTCGGAGTCCTCGGCGATCTGCGCGACCGGGCGGCCGCTGTGCTCCGCGATCAGCTCGTGCATCTGGCGCTTGGTGAACAGCATGTTCTCCGCCTGGATCATGATGTCGGCGCTCGTCCCGCCGATGCCCCCGGACGCCTGGTGCATCATCACCCGCGAATGCGGCAGCGCATACCGTTTGCCGGCCGTTCCCGACGTGAGCAGGAACTGCCCCATCGAGGCGGCCAGGCCGATCCCGATCGTCGCCACGTCGTTCGGGATGAACCGCATCGTGTCGTAGACGGCCATCCCGGCACTCACCGACCCGCCCGGCGAGTTGATGTAGAGCTGGATGTCCCGCGCCGGGTCCGCCGCGGACAGCAGCAACAGCTGCGCGCAGACCGTGTTGGCGCTCTCGTCGTTCACCTCGGTGCCGAGGAAGACGATGCGCTGCTTCAGTAGCTCCTCGAAGAGCTGGAAACCGTAGGGCTCAGAGTTCGGCATAGGGCCAGTTTCGGCGTACGCATGCCTCGATTGCCGTTTTCTCTGCTGCCGGCAGATCGGCCCAGAGCGTATCTGCCCTGAGCAGAGCCGATGCGCTTCGCTTGTAGTAATTCGAGCCTTACGTCCTCAAGCAGGTCGACCAGGTCTATGCCCAGCGCACGGCAGATCCCCGCGAGGATCTCCGACGAGGCCTCCTTGCGCCCCCGCTCGATCTCCGACAGGTACGGCATGGACACCCCGGCATCATCCGCGACGTGCTGCAACGTGCGACCCTGCCGTTGGCGAAGGCGCCGCAACACTGTCCCGATAGCCGTCCTCAGCAGCGACATGCCCCCGATCATAGGGCTTGTAGATTCCTCGCATGCCCCTCGAACTGCTGCCCGGCACCCGTCGCGCCCTGCTGCACAAGCTCGCCACCGCCCAGGTCCAGGGCCGCGTTCCCTCGATCGTGGCCGCCGTGATCCGCGACGGCGACGTGGTCTGGTCGGACGCCCGGGGAACCGTGAACGGCGACGTGCCCGACGGCAACACCCAGTACCGGATCGGCTCGATCACCAAGACGTTCGTGGCGGTCCTGGTCCTGCGGTTGCGCGACGCGGGCCGGCTGGCTCTCACCGACCCCTTCAGCCTTCATCTCCCCGGCGTGGCACCCGACGGCATCACCATCCGCGACCTGCTCGCGCACACCGCGGGCCTGGCCTGCGAGTCACCGGGCCCGTGGTGGGAACGCACCCCCGGCACCCTGCGCCCGGAACTTGCCGACGTCCTCGGCGACGACCCGCTGCGCCACCCGGTCGGCGAGCGCTTTCATTACTCCAATCCCGGGTACGCGCTGCTGGGCGCGCTGGTCTCGAAACTGCACGACGAGCCCTGGGACGCCGTGCTGCAGCGGGAGATCCTGGAACCGCTCGGCATGACCCGCACCACCCCGCACCCGCTCGCCCCGCACGCCACCGGCTGGGCCGTCCACCCCTGGGCCGACGTCCTGCTCCCGGAACCCGCCCAGGACACCGGCCTGCTCTCATCGGCCGGCCAGCTCTGGTCCACCACCACCGACCTGGCCCGCTTCGCCGCGTTCCTGCTGACGGACCCCGCCGCCCAGGACATGCGGATCCCGTCCAGCCCGTCGGAGGCAACCAGCCTGGACAGCCCGTACGGCCTCGGCATGCAGCTGCTGCACCGCGACGGCCGCCTCCTCGCAGGCCACACCGGCTCCATGCCCGGCTTCCTCGCCACCGTCTGGGTGAGCCCCGACGACAACCTCGGCGCGGTCGTCCTGTCCAACACGACCACCGGCCTCACGGTCGGCACCCTCACCGCCGAGTTGCTGCAGATCGTCACCGACCGGGAGCCCCGCATCCCCTCCCCGTGGCAGCCCCTGGCGTCGGTCGATCCGCGGGTGCTGGAGCTGGCCGGGCCCTGGTACTGGGGACCGCAGGGGTACGCGCTGCGCCCGCTCGCCGACGGCTTCGTGGAACTGGCCTCCCTCACCGGCAAGACCGGCATCCGCTTCCGCCCCACCACCGCCGTCGAAACCTGGGAAGCCCTCAATGGCTACTTCGCGGGCGAACACCTCCGGGTGATCCGCGACGCGGCCGGCGCGGTCACCCACCTCGACGTGGGCTCCTTCGTCTTCACCCGCCAGCCCTACGACCCGGCGTCCCCCATCCCGGGCGGCGTCGACCCCGCCGGCTGGCAGACCGCCCCGGTCAACGATTAAGACCGAAGTCAAGCAACGGCGTGCGGCACCGCGCCGGCCCAGTGCTTACGCCGCTCCCACGCCGGGTGACCGGTGGCGTCGGCCGTAGACCCACGCTGGGCGACAGGTTCCGGACATCGTCGATGAGGTGTCGTGAGGTCGTGCGTGATGCGAAGTCATCGGGAGTGCGAACGTTGCTCGAACGGATTAAGGGCACCAGCGGATCTCGCATCCAGTCGGCAGGGACCGTGCCCCTCACATCTGCGGGAGAGTCACCGTAGCCTACAGTTCACGTTATAGAACACGAACTTCTAGAGAGGAGTCCCGGTGCCACCGACCATTGACCGTCAGCCGCCGCCTTACCAGCAGATCGCCGATCACTTTCGCCGCGAGATCCGTGATGGCCGCCTGAAAGATGGAGACCGTCTTCCGTCGGCGCGTCAACTCGTCACCGACTGGAATGTGGCCCACGCCACCGCGGCGAAGGTATTGACCACGCTGCGCGCGGAGGGGCTCGTGCGAACCACTCCCGGCGGCGCCGGCGGCACGGTCGTCGACGTCCAGAAGGTCGGCACGCCCGCGCGGGACCGGATGCTATCGACCAGGCGAACTGGCAACATCTATGCCAAGGGAACGTACGCGAAGATCGTGGCGGCCGATTTGGTCGAGGCTCCCGACGAGGTCGCGGAAGCCTTGGGCATCCCGGCGGGCTCCCAGGTCATCCGACGACAGCGCATCACATACCGCAACGATGTCGCGGACTCGACATCGATCAGCTGGTTCCCGGGCGCGCTGGCCGACTCGGCACCCGACTTGCTCGTCGCCGACCGCATCAAGCTCGGCACCGCTGGATACATCGAGCAGCAAACGGGCCGGATCATGGCCGCAGGCCGCGATCAGGTGACCGCCGGGCAGGCTGAAGACGCCGTCGCCGAGATTCTGGGCATCGCGGCCGGTGAGCCAATCCTGCTGGGCCGAAACTGGGTGCTCGACAGTGGAGGCGACGTCATTGAGTTCGGTCAGTCAGTCTCGGCGGCCGGTCGGTGGCAGACATATGAGTACGAGATCAACACCTAGCCCTCCGCCGCACGAACGCCCGTCGCGCTCAATCGGACATTTTTATCGACAGCCGCTGACCCACTGGTCAGCGGCTGTCGCCGTTCCCAGTCATCTGCCCAGCTCCATAGCTGTATGGGCGTGGGCCGGCTCATGCCCACACCCTGATCGACGCGCCAAAAGGTCCCGCCGGCAACATGTCGATCGGTAACTCTCCGTCTTGACCGCGTTATAGAACGCGAACTATCGTTCTCGTATGCCTGACCTGATTGACAGCTCGAGCCGCCGGCATTCCCGCAGCGGGCACCGTAACGCCGGTTACCGGTTTCGACTGCTCGCCGTTTCGCGATGATGATTGGTGAGCGGTTCCGGACTGTGATCGTGCAGCCGGCGACGCTGTGCAATCTCGACTGCGACTACTGCTATTTGCCTGGACGTCACCGGCAGACGCTGATGCCGGTCAAGGTCGCCGAGCGTCTCGCGGACTCCATTGCGGCCCAGCCTGGTGACTGGCAGATCGAAGTGGTCTGGCACGGCGGTGAACCTCTGACGACACCGCTGACTCACATGCGGGCGTTACTGGCGTCCTTCGAGCCGCTGCGTTCGGCCGGACGAGTGCGCCACGCAGTACAGACCAACGCCACCCTCATCACACCCGGGTGGATCGACGTACTTCGCGAGTACCAGTTCCAGGTCGGCATCTCCATCGATGGCCCTGAACCGTTGAACGGGACCCGCGTCGACCGTGCCGGGGGCTCAGCCTTTGGCAGGACGCAAGCAGGGATTGATCAGCTCAGGGCAGCCGGCATCGACTTCAGCGCGATCTGTGTTGTCACCGCCGACACCATCACCTTTGCCGACCAACTCGTCAGGTTCTTCGCCGATCTGGGATGCGTATCGGTGGGCTTCAACATCGAGGAGTTGGAAGGGCTCAATACCCACCGTGAGCAGGTCACCGCGGTGCAGGCCCAGAAATTCTGGGCTCGGCTCTGGTGGCTGCGAAGCGTTTACCCCCAGCTGCAGATCCGCGACCTGGACCGGCTCCGCAGCTGGATTGCCCTCGCAAGAGACGGCAGCGAGATCGCAGCCAGTGTCTACGATCCCATTCCCACCGTTTCCGCCATCGGCCAGGTCGTCGTGCTCTCACCGGAACTGCTTGGCGTCACCGCCGCACGCTACGACGACTTCGTCGTCGGCAACGTCCTGACCGAGGCTCTGTCCGAGATGATGGCGCGCTTGCGCGGGGTGGGATATGTACGCGAGTTTGACACCGGCCTGCACCGCTGCGCGTCTGAGTGTGAGTTCTGGAGCTTCTGCCGCGGTGCCCAAGCCGGGAACAGATTTTTCGAGCACGGCCGATTTGACATCACCGAGACCAACTATTGCCGCACCACCTACCAGGCCGTAGTGCGCTCCGCGCTCGATCACATCCGAAAAGGAGCACCGTGACCACTCTGCAATTGCTTACCCGTGCCGACACCGCCGATCTTGAACGCCTTGGCATTGGCGATACACCTCCAGCCCCCGTTGACGGTGCGAAGTTCGACAACCGTCCTACCTGGGACAACGCCAAGCCCTCGTTCGATAACCGGCCTAGCTGGGACAACTGGAACAAGAAGAAGTAACTCCTGTGAGCGGCGGTGCTCAACGGCTCCGGCGCCCGCTGCCTAAGGTGAACTATGCAGATCCGCGCCGTACGAGACCTGAAAGTTGTTCTGCCCGGCGACGAGCCGGACGATCTGCCCCGATGGGGAAGGATCCCCGGCGACGGCGAGGCTGTGACCGAGGTCGTCATCACCGGCGACATCTGGAGCCACGCGACGCTGGAGAACATCTCGATGACGCGTTCGTGGCTGACCGACGCCGACCTGTCGGCGATGTCGCTCACGGCGGCGAGGCTGGACCGATGCGTGTTGACCGGCTGCTCCCTGGTCGGCGCCCACCTCGACACCGTTTCGCTGAAAGACGTGATCTTCGAGAACTGCCGCCTGGACTACGCCACCCTGAGCCGGCTGAAAGCAGCCGGTCCTGTCGCCTTCATCGGGTGCTCCTTGACCGAGACCACGCTTTCCTCCTGCACCTTGCCGACCATGACGTTCGACAACTGCAAGCTCGCCGGCCTCTCCATCGAGAACTGCGACATGCGCGGAGTCGACCTCCGCGGCAACAGCCTGACAGGTCTCTCTGCCGCCACCGCCCTACGGGGCGTTGTCCTCAGCGACTCACAGCTGCCGGCGCTGACACAGCTTCTTCTCGACGAGCTGTCGATCATCGTCGCGCCCGAGTTTCGCTGACAACAGGCCTCGGCAGCGAGGAAATCCGGTCAGCCGTGAGAGCTCGGACGGGTGCCGGCATCCGCCGCCGCCCGACCGGCGACGAAATCTACTACAAGCTTGTCGCCCCGAGCAGGGTGCGGCGGGCGGCCTTCTCGGCGTACATGCCGGCGTCGGCGGCGGCCAGCAGGGTGTCGGCGGTGGGGCCGGTGAGGTCGGCGGCTGCGGCGACGCCGATGCTGGCGCCGATCTCGTATTCGCGGTCACCGTCCCGCACCGGCTCGGCGATCAGGTCGCGCAGGCGTTCGACCAGGGCGGATGCGTCCCTCTCGCCGGTGGCGTCCGCGGCCAGGACGACGAACTCGTCGCCGCCGAGCCGGGCCGCCAGATCGCCCGGCCGCAGGGCGCGGGTGAGCCGGCCGGCGACCTCGACCAGCACGAGGTCGCCGGCCGCGTGTCCGTAGCGGTCGTTGACCTGCTTGAAGCCGTTCAGGTCCAGGTAGCAGATGACCGGGCCATAGCCGACCGGCTGGGCCAACTCGGTGTTCAGGCGTGCGATCAGCGCCGGGCGGTTCGCCAGCCCGGTCAGCATGTCGTGGCCGGCCTGGTGGGCGAGGATGGCCTGGGTGCGTTCCTGATCGCGGACCACGAGCAGGAAACGGGCCAGGATCAACCCGGTGAGCAGTACGGCCGAGCAGATCAGGGAGATCCGGCCCGCCAGGCTCACGGTCACCAGCGCGGCCATGATCGGGAACGTCAGCAGGGCGACGCCGAGGAAGACGACCCGGGCGGGATGCAGCCGCCGGTCGTCGGGACGAGGATCGGCGAAGCGTTCGGCGTCGCGGTGCAGCACGGTGCAGATGAGCAGCACATTGCCGAGCAGCAGGATGCCGTCGAAACGGCTGATCGTGTCGTCGGAGATGGCGGGGAAGATCACCGGCCCGGTGGACTCCAGCAGATCGCCGAGCAGTTCCAGGACCACCGCAGCGATCAGGAACCGGCCCGGCCCGCCCTTGGCGCCGGGTGAGAGCACCAATACGGTGACCGCGACGAACAGCAGCACATCGGTGAGCGGATAGAGCGCGGCGAGGGCGACGTCCGGCGAGAGACGCTGGTTCTGAGCCGCCGGAAGCACCAGATACTGCCCGAACAGCCAGGCGACCACGATCGCCATGGTCAGCCCGTCGAGCAAACCGTTGCGTAGCCGCCCGGCCGACCGGCGCCGGGCCAGGCGCAGCAGCCCGGCAGCGAGGATCGGATTACCGGCGACCCACAGCGCGTCAGACGGCGTCACGTCGCCGAGGGTGGGCACGAGCCTCTCGAGGACGTCGTAGAGCACGTCACCGGCCAGCCACATGGTCTCCGCGACCATGATCATGATGAAGCCGCCGCGGGCGGGTCCCCGGAAGGTCCGCAGCCGCCACCATCCCAGCGCCACGGCCGTGCTGTACATGATCAGGTAGGCCCCGTGGGAATACCGGGTGCCGGGCGCCGCCGCGACCACCAGCGCGGCGGCCGCACCGATCGGCAGGACCGATCGGGCGGTAAGGCGATTCATACCGCGACTATCGGCAGCCGCCGTTCCCGGCGGAGGATTCCGGCGACCCATCAAGCAGAAACCATCCCATTGGACAGGTTTCGATATGGTCGTGGTTCGGGCGCGACTGCCCGTGCGAGGAGGTCGAGGATGACCAGCCCGATCGATCCGTCCGGCCTGAGCGGGACGCTGGCCGATGTGGTGGCCGCGCTCGGCCGGGCCCAGAAGCCCTCCAGTGACCAGGACGAATCGGAACCACCCATCGGTACGGGCGAGGCCGCCGATGGTCTGGTCCGGGTTCGGGCGGTTCTGCCCGGGCGGATTGAGAACCTTGAGCTGGAGCCCTCGGTGCTGCGACTGAGCGCCGGCGAGCCGGCGCGCGAAGTCGAGTCGGGCGTCGATCTTGACGGCTCGTTGAGCCGAACGAGGGACTCTTGCCGACCAACCACCTGCTCAATGCGGAATCGAGGTCGTCGCCACGCCCCGGAAGGATCGTCAGACTTACGCGCGACGCGTGAATCTCAGTCCGCCCTGTTGCCCGTTGGGCAACCGCTTGCCGGCGTAGGTGCGAATGAGATCTCGACCCAGGCGATCGCAATTGGCGATCACCTGCTCTTCGACGTTCGCTAGAACCACGCCGAAGCCGGTTCCGGGTGTCGTCCCCACACCGAGATCGCCATTCATGCCCTGGCCTGTCTCGTCCGTGACAAGCACATCCAAGCAGGTCAGTGGTTTGGAGGTGCGTTGAGCGATCTCCGCGAGTGCCCACGCCTGCTCCAGGGGGCTGTCGAACCCGTACCAATACACGAGCACCGACCCGGACTCGGCCACCTGCCCTGCGAGTTGAACCGCCGACAGGCCGCCTGGTTGAGCAGCGAACGGGTCGAACGGATCGATGTGCACGACACAACGACTACCGGCGCACGTGTCGAGCCACTCGGCTACCGCGGTCATACCGTCGTGCTCGACGACCTGACATCGAGACAGCTCGAGGTTGCGCCCCCAGAGTCGTAAGTCCTCCGCGCTCACCGGGTCCACGTCACAGAACAAATACTCAGAGGTATCGCCGAGCAACGTCATCGCCTGGAGCGCTGATCCTGGGTAACGCGCTCGTCCGGTCGAAGTGAACCTGTGCAACGCGTGGGCGTATGCGGATGCGCCCAGTGTGTCGACGACCGCGGACACCTCGAGAAAGTGACCCACGCCGTAATTACGCTCATCGTCGTACACCAGGTCGTAGGCGCCGCTGCCCGCGTGGCTCTCGGCGTAGTGCGTCGGTTCGGCAGCTGCGAGCACCTCACACACCATGAGGTGCTTCCACACGTCGCCTGCCTTGCCGAAGTGCCGGTTGGCCATCCACCGACAATGCCAGGCGCATCCCGCGCACACCATTTGATTCTCGGCAGGGTCGAGGTGGAGCGACCTTCAAGGTCCCATATCCCGATAGACCTGACTCAGCCCTGTCGTAGACATGTCCACCAAAGAATCTCGCAGGTCAGGACGCGGGGAGACATTCGCCCTGGAGATAAACGGCGAGTGTTGCCTCACGGCTCTCCGCGGAGCTGGCGTCGTTCCAGTCCGAGCTGGCTGGTTTCGGCGCGCCCTGGGAGAGCGACGATATCGGCTCGCTGATCGGCGCCGCCCACGACGAGGTGTCGTCGTGGGCGTTCGAGTGCTACCAGGACGAGATGGCCCCGGCCGGCGCCGACGTGGTGGACATCAGCGCGCAGCACACGGAGGTGGACGAGAACATAGGCCGCCGGTTCAATGGGTTGGCCAACGAGCTGGGGCACTGCCACCGAGGTGTGGAACGAGCATGAGGGCGAGGCCGTCGCCGCGTTCCAGACCTGGTGGGCGAGAGAGGACAGTCCGGCCAAGGCACTCCTGGACGGTACGAAGGCCGCCACGCTGACCGGCACCGGCCTGATGATCTGCGGCGGGATCGTGCTTACCCTCAAAATAGCGGTCATCGCCCAGCTCGCATGCGGACCGCGCTGCGTTTCCTCCGCAAGACTCAGAAGCGTGCCCGCTCCGATCGGATGAATCCTCACCAACTCGTGGGTGCCCGGCGCCGAGGGCGAGTTCCCGGCCGACGTCGCCCGGGTGGCGATCGAGGATTACTGGCGTTTTCTGGTCGCCCAGCCGGAACGGTCCGTGGTCCGGGAGTACCGTCCCGACCTCCCGGAAGGGCAGGCGAACCTGCTGCGGTGGGAGGAGAAGTGGGGTCGCTCCCACCCGTACCGGGGACGGCTTTTCTAACCCTGGTAGCCGGTACGGGCGGCCTCGCCACGGTCGAGCGCGCTGGCGGCCAGGTCGGCCGGTAGCGCGGCGACTGCGGTTGTCAACCAGGCGAAGAGCAGCGGGTTGACCCACCAGGGCACCAGTTCGAAGCGGGTTCCATCGGACCATACGCATGTACGCCCGATCGGGAGCCCGCGCTCGACCATGCCCGTCCAGCGGTCGTCCGGCGGGCCGGGCGTACCGGAGTAGAAGCCGGCCGCGGACGCGCACATCTCGCCGGGGTCCAGCGCGCCGAAGCCGGACAGCACACCCAGCCGTAAGTCACGCCCGCGTAGACGAGTGCGACGAGTCCGGGAGACCCGGCCTGGCTTCGAGGCGGGCGGCGATATGCGCTGAAACCGTATGTCCACGCTGGATCGTATTAGCCGATCATCCGATTCCCATGGACGGCTCGCGTGGTGAGGTTATTGCCCGGTGGGCGCATGAGCGTCTATGCGTCACACTGGGATAGGCGCGGATCTATTTCGCGTATTTACACGGGGGTAGGTGCATGGAGGAGCTTCCGAGTGGTACCCGCAAGTGGATCGGCGGGTCGTCCCTGTTCGCTGTGGGGGTCACGATCTACCTGTTCCAGAATCCGGAACGCGGAGCCACGATCGCCACAATTCTCAGTCTCACCCTGACGATCGTGACCACAGCGCTCGCGATCCGCGCCGAGCAACGATCGGGGCAGCGGGCAACATCGTCCTACCGCTATTCCACGATGAGCCCGCGCGCCAAGTTCTGGACGGCCCTGGTGTTGTCCGTTGCCCTGATAGTGCCCGCGTCGACCTGGGTCTGGAACCGCTGGTTCTCCGACCTGGACGTCAGTTTCCCGGCGGTGGTCGAGGTGAGCGAGGAAAAGCCCAGCACGGTGACGCCCGATATCGCCTCGGGATGGCGGGGCGGGGAGCTGGCGTTCACGCCGACGTTGGTCTCCGTCAGCGACCTGAGCGACTGCGTCGTCTCGTCCGTGCTGAGTGTCGAGCCGAAACTGGACGGGCGGTCCGGCTCGGTGATCGCCGCGCGCCACGAGGTGCCGGTCTCCGTCAACATCCCCGAGGGGACCCGTCGCGTCGAGCTCGTGCTGCAGCTCGATGCTCCGGGCAATCAGGACTGCGTGGTGGAGGTTTCGTTCGGTCGCAGCGAGCTACGTCGATGATCGCCCCGCACGGAGGAGAGGAAACACGCGTGAGCTTCCGACGTCGCGCCGGCTGGGTTCGCCCGCTGCTGGCGGCCGCACTGGTCATCACCATGACGACGACCGCGGGATGCGGCGACCCCGAAGTGGAGCCGGATCCCGCCGAATACCTTTCGGGTGAGGTCCTCATCGGCATCAACACGGACCTGCCCGGCTGGAGCGAATATGCGAACGGCGTCTGGCAGGGTTTCGACATCAGCCTGAGCAATTGGCTCGGCGAGGAGCTGGGATTCCAGCCCCGATTCGTCAATCTCACCACCAATGAGCGGGTCACAGCGCTGCAGGGTGCTGACAGCGACGTGAAGCTCGTCATCTCCAACTTCTCGATCAACGACAAGCGACGCAAGGACATTGATCAGGTGGGCCCCTACCTGACGGATTCACAGGGCCTGCTGACGCTCAAGACAAGCAAGATCGCAAAGGTGGAGGACATCGAGAGAAAGAACATCTGCACAGCACTCGGCTCCACCACCGAGCAGCGCCTGTTCGGCATCACGATCAATCCGCTGACGGAGAACACCCTGCAGCGCTGCATGGAAAGATTGCGTGCCGGCGAGGCGGACGCGGTCTCCTCCGACCGGGTCATCCTCGAGGGCTTCATCGCCCACGACACCGCCGGCGACATCAGGCTGGTCCCCGGCATCAGGGTGGGCAGCGAGCGGTACGGGATCGGCATCCGCAACGACCATCCCAAGCTGTGCGCCTACCTCGCGAAGAAACTGGTCAAGTTCATCAACGAGGAATGGGACCGGACCTTCAAGGACAACCTCCCGAACGTCGTCCCGACGGACCGCAAACCCAACTCCGCAGCGCTCGACCCGTGCGAGCAGCCGGTCACGGGTTAGGGCATTTTGTGGGGGTGGCGGTCGGCTGCGGCGTAGGAGGCGGCGGCGGTGAGGGCTGAGGCTGTGAGGACTGCGGGCCAGGGGCCGATGCGTTTGGCCAGGGGGTGGGACAGGCCGAAGGCGCCGAGGTAGGTGGCGATGAGGGCGCCGGTCACGGCGGGGCTGGTGCGGCGCGACCACTCGCGGGCGGCCAGGACTGCGCCGGCGGCGAGGATGAGGCCGCCGAGGGGGCGGTTGCCGGTGCGGCGGGCGAGTTGCCAGCCGCCGATGAGGGAGCCTGCGGTGATCGCCGCGGTCGGTACGCGCATGACCCGACCGTACCCCCGGGCTCCCCGCGAGCGGGTGCCGCGGGCGGGTGCCGCGGGCGGGCGCCGAGGGACGGGCGCCGCAGGTAGGCAGCGCCCGGTGATCGTGGGGCGGGCGAGCCGCCCCACGATCGGCGGAAGTGGTCCGGGTCAGCGCTTGAGGAAGGCGGGGCGCCAGCTGGTGCGTTCGGCCAGCTGGCGGGCCTGGGTGGCGGCGCGCTGGCGTTGCAGGATCAGGGCGGTGATGGCGGCTGCCAGGGCCATGGTGGCCGCGGCGGTGGCCATCCAGTGGTCTCCCGCGGTCTGGCCGGCCTGACGCGCCCGGCCGGGTAGTTCCGCCGCCTTGCTCCGGGCCGTGGTGATCATCCTGCGGGGGCGGGTGAAGTCGGTGCGGGTGCGCTCGATGTCGGCCCGGATCTCGTCCGGCGTACGTGTATCGATGATCTCGTTGGCGGTCATGGTGCCTCCGTCGGCCTGGTCGGTTGCGTCCTGGAGGGGCTTTGCCCCGGGATGCGGCGACTAAGCGTCGGGCATTTGACAGCAAATTACGCCAGGTGACAAAGCCTGGCTTCTCGGGCCGGATTGCTCCATGGTGAACCTTCGACGTCCTGACAAGGTGGTGGCTGGTGCAGCGTTACAGCGACGACGACGGCACGTCCGTGCCGGAGGGCCCGGAGACCCGCCGGCTCGAGATCCACAACTCATCCATCGACGAGGAACTCGCCGTGGCCGGCGCCTGCGCGCTGGTGCATCTGCCGACCGGGCGGGTCTGCACGAAGGAGCACAGCCACTCCGGGTCGTGTGAGTTCGTGACCGCGGACCGGTAGGTCAGTGACCGGAGCCGAAGAGGGCCTCGTACTCGGTGAACTGCCGGCGCTGGGCGTCGATGCGGGGTGAGCCCTGCGGGTAGACGTTGTCGAACATGGAGACGGGCCGGGGGTCCGGCAGGGCCATCACCCGTTCGCGCAGGTCCAGGGCGATCTTGGTGACGTCATCCTCGACCTGCTGGAAGAACGTGTCGTCGGCGATCTGCTGCTTGGTGAGGAAGGACTTCATCCGGCTGATCGGGTCCTTGGCCTTCCAGGCCTCGACCTCGCCGGCGTCGCGGTAGCGGGTCGGGTCGTCCGAGCTGGTGTGGGCACCCATCCGGTACGTGTACGCCTCGATCAGCGTCGGCCCGTTGCCGGTGCGTGCGTTGTCGAGCGCGGCACGGGTGACGGCGTACGAGGCGAGCACGTCGTTGCCGTCGACGCGGATGCCGGGGAAGCCGAAGCCGTCGGCGCGCCGGTACAGCGGGATGCGGGTCTGGCGTTCGAGGGGCTCGGAGATCGCCCACTGGTTGTTCTGGCAGAAGAACACGAGCGGGGCGTTGTAGACGCCGGCCCACACGAAGGCCTCGTTGACCTCACCCTGGCTCGTCGAGCCGTCGCCGAAGAACGCGATGACCGCTTCGCCGTCGGGGGTGCCGGTCCTGCCGTCGAGGTTGATGCCCATGGCGTAGCCGGTGGCGTGCAGGGTGTGGGCGCCGATCACGAGCGTGTAGATGCCGAACTTGAACTCGTTTGGGTCCCAGCCGCCCTGGTCGATGCCGCGGAACAGGCCGAACGGCATGATCGGGTCGATGCCCCGGGTGTAGAGCACGCCGTGCTCGCGGTACGAGGGGAACGCCATGTCCTGGGGGCGCATCGCCCGCCCGGCGCCGACCTGGGCCGCTTCCTGGCCGAGCAGGCTGGCCCACAGGCCCAGCTCACCCTGGCGTTGCAGCGCGAGCCCCTCGGCGTCGAGGCGCCGGACCATGACGAGATCCGTGTAGAGCTCGCGGTACTCGTCGTCGGTGAAGTCGGCCGAATACGTCACGCCGTCGGGCGTGGTGTAGCTGTCGGCGCGCTCCCCGTCGGGGTTGAGCAGCTGAACGAAACCGCCGGCCGGAGCATCAGCGCCGGCTGCACCGCTCACCATCGATCTGTCCCCCATCTCGCCGCGTCTGTCTGCACGGTGCAGGGAACTATTCATCACATCCGGCCGGTACGAAAGTCAAAACCCGTGGTGATCCAGATCTCATGGTCAGCGCCCTGGAATCCCAGCGTGCTCAGGGTGGGACTCGCACCCGGGCCCCACGTCGACGCTGCCTCCATGCCGGGGAGGGGGAGCCCGATGTGACGCAGTTCTCTATGCCGAATTCGCCGGTCGCGGCCGTGGGGCCGGCGAACGCTCGCTGTTCGTGAAATACCAGGTCCGAGCGGGTTTGCGCGGGGCTGCAGGGGTGCCGGGCGGTCCTCGAAGCGGCAGGAAAAGTATAGTTAGGCATCCCTAAGAAGCCGTGGCTTCATGATCAGGTTGACCTCAACCATGGTTGAAGTTTTAGAGTTCAGGACTGCTGCCGGATCTTGGCAGTGCGGACTGACAGCGCGAGCAAGGGATGCAACCATGGACCGCCCCCTGCGGGTTGCCGTAATCGGTGCCGGCCCGGCCGGCATCTACGCCGCCGACCACCTGATCAAGGCCTCGGAGACGGTGACCGTCGACATCTTCGACCGGCTGCCGACGCCGTACGGCCTGATCCGCTATGGCGTGGCTCCCGACCACCCGCGGATCAAGGAGATCATCACCGCGCTGCACCGGGTGCTCGACAACCCGCGGATCCGGTTCATCGGCAACATCGACTACGGCGTGGACGTCAAGCCGGAGGAGCTGCGCCGCTTCTACGACGCGACGATCATCGCGACGGGAGCGGACAAGGACCGCGAGCTGGACATCCCGGGCATCGACCTGGTCGGCAGCTACGGCGCCGCGGACTTCGCCTCCTGGTACAACGGGCACCCCGACGTGCCGCGCGAGTGGCCGCTGACCGCCACCAAGGTCGCCGTGATCGGCGCCGGGAACGTCGCCGTCGACGTGGCCCGGATCCTCGCCAAGACCGCCGACGAGCTGCTCGTCACCGAGATCCCGGACAACGTCTACCAGGAGCTCAAGGCCAGCCCGGTCACCGACGTGCACATGTTCTCGCGGCGTGGCCCGGCGCAGGTGAAGTTCACCCCGCAGGAGCTGCGCGAGCTGGACGTGTCGCCGAACGTCGAGGTGATCGTGCACCCCGAGGGCATCGAGTTCGACGAGGGCAGCCTCGAGACGATCCGCGCCACCCGGCACGTCAAGATGTGCGTCGACATCCTGCAGAACTGGGCCGTGCGCGACCCCCGCGACCGCCCCCGCCGCCTGCACCTGCACTTCCTGCAGGCCCCGGTGTCGATCGGCGGTGACGGCAGGGTCGAGTCGATCCGCACCGAGACCCAGGAGCTGACCGGCGACGGCTGGGTCCGCGGCACCGGCGAGTTCACCGACTGGGACGTTCAGGCGGTCTACCGCGCGGTCGGCTACCTCAGCAAGGCCCTCGCCGACCTGCCGTTCGACACGAAGACCGGCACCATCCCGCACGAGGCCGGTCGCATCATGGACCTCGACGGCGAGCACGTCCCCGGCATGTACGTCACCGGCTGGATCAAGCGCGGTCCGGTGGGCCTGATCGGGCACACCAAGGGCGACGCGGGCGAGACCATCACCAGCCTGATGGCGGATGCCGCCACGCTGCCCCAGGCGACCGACGCCGACCCGGCCGACGTCATCGCGTACCTGGAACAGCGGGGTCTTGACTTCACGACCTGGGCCGGCTGGCAGGTGCTGGACCAGCACGAGATCTCCCTCGGCGAGCCGCACGGGCGCAAGCGCGTCAAGGTGGTCGCCCGGCACGAGATGATCAGCATCTCCAAGACGCTGAACTGACCCCCGGCTTGCAACGGGCCCGGCGCCGCGAAGGTGCCGGGCCCGTGACCGCGACAGGTCCGGTGCGTTACACGCACTGAAGATCAACGCGCGGTGAGCGCCGGCTGGGAATGGGAAGCTCTTGAGGACTGTCCTCGCGGCGGTGGCCGCTGTATCCACGCTGACCCTGGGCGTTGCCGCGCCCGGTGCCGCGGCCCCGCGTACACAATTCACCCGGACGGTTCTGGCAACCGGGCTGGCCGACCCGTACGAGATCGTCTGGGGTCCGGACGGTCAGCTCTGGGTGACCGAGAAGAGTGGCCTGAAGGTCACCCGCGTCGACCCGGTGACCGGCGCGAAGACCACGGCGCTCGACCTTGCCGGGATTGCGTACCACCAGGCCGGAGGCAGCCAGGACGGCCTGCTCGGGCTCGCATTCGGTTCCGGGTACGCGTACTTGTCGTACTCGTACACCACGAAGACCCCCGCCGCCGTGACCGGCGAGACGCTGCGCCTGAAGATCGTCCGCTACACCGTGAACGCCGCGACTCACACGCTGATCAGCCCGAGCGACGTGCTCACCGGGCTCCCGTCCGGCACCGACCACCAGTCGGCCCGGCTGCGCGTCGGCCCCGACGGCAAGCTGTACTACACGATCGGTGACCAGGGCGCGAACCAGTTCGCCAACGCCTGCGACCCGAACTGGGCCCAGCGCCTGCCGACCCTCGCCGAGGTGCGGGCCAAGGACTGGAGCTCGTACGTCGGCAAGACGCTGCGGCTGAACCCGGACGGGTCGATCCCCGCGGACAACCCGGTGCTGGGCGGGGTACGCAGCCACGTCATCACGTACGGTCATCGCAACCCGCAGGGGATGGACTTCGCCGGCGACGGGCGGCTCTACGAGGCCGAGCAAGGCCCCAAGACCGACGACGAGATCAACATCGTGCACCGGGGAAGCAACTACGGCTGGCCGTACGTGGCCGGAAAGCGCGACGACAGCGCGTACGCGTATTCCAACTGGTCCGCCGCCCCCGGCTGCAAGAACCTCACCTACGACGAGCTCGTGGCCCCCGCCTCGGTGCCGACGCAGCAGGAATCCGCCTGGACCGGCACCCTCGACGCGCCGATCAGCACGCTGGGCACCACGGTCGGCAACGACTACGACTTCCGCGACCCGGCATCGAAGTGCGCCCCGAGCGAGGACTGGTTCATCTGCAACCCGACCGTCGCGCCGTCGAGCCTCAGCTACTACCAGGGCATCCGTGGCTGGGGCAGCGCCCTGCTCGTCACCAGCCTCAAGGACGGCGCCGTGCACCGGCTCGTGCTGAGCGTCGACGGCCGCACCGTCGTCAAGCAGGAACGGCTGTGGGTATCGCAGAACCGTTACCGCGACACGGCTTTCAGCCCGGACCGCACGACGGTCTACGTCGCCACCGACAGCATTGGCATGGTCCGCGGCCCGGACGGCACACCGACCAACACCCTCACGAACCCCGGCGCGATCCTCGCGTTCCGGGTGGGTGCTTAAGCAGGGATTGCAGTCACTGTTGCTTATGGGTACGCCGTGAGCGCACCCCTACGGTGACAGCATGACCATCGAGCTGACCCGGCTCCGGGAACCCACCGCGACCGCCTGCCTCCCCGCCGCCCGGCTGATCGCCGCCGGGCGGCCCGGGGCAGCGCTGGACGCCCTGGCCGATCTGGCGCTGGCACTGCTCTGGGACGGCGACCGGGTCGCGGTGCGGGGGCCGCTGCTCGAATGTCTGCTGCGCCTGCCCGGGAACGGTGGCGATCCGCGATATCTGGCCGCGCTCGCGCTCGCGACCCCGGACGACGCCCGGCACCTGCTGACCGCCGTCCTCGCCGAGCCCCCGTGGCACGACCCGGACGCGTGCTGGCCGCTTGCCGTCGCCGCCCTGCACGCCGGAGAACCAGCCCGCGCCGCCGACCTGCTGGCGGCCACGGCCCGAACGCTGGCCGCCCCGGACGCGGCACTGGTTTTGGGCGGGGCGCTGGCTCCGGGCGGGGTGCGGGCTTCGGGCGGGGCGCTGGCTTCGGGCGGGGTGCGGGCTTCGGGCGGGGTGCGGGCTTCGGGCGGGGTGCGGGCTTCGGGCGGGGCGCTGGCTTTGGGCGGGGTGCGGGTGCTGGACGGGGTGCGGGTGCTGGACGGGGGAGCGCGGGCGGGGCTGCTTGCGCGTGTGGAGACGGTGCACGCGCACGTGACGATGACGCTGGGTGATTGGGATACGGCCGGGCGTGCGGCGGATGAGGGGATGCGCCTGGCGGTGCTGACGGACCAGCCGGTCTGGGAGCTGCGGGCCACGGCGATCCGAGCCACCGTACGGGCACTGCGCGGCGACGTCACGGGTGCGCTCGCCGACTGCGACGTGGTGGACCGGGTGGCCGCCCGTGGGCACGATGTGGGCGCGGCCGGGGCGCAGAGCCGGGTGGCCCGCGCGGTCACCGAGCTGGGCCGCGGCTCGTGGGCCACCGCATATGCGCTGCTCAGTACGCTGTTCGACGACACCGCCGAGGGATACGACCCGGGCACGGCGGCGCGCTGGCTCGACCTGCTCGCCGAAGCCGCCGTACACAGCGGCAACCACGCGGAGCTGGCCGCCGTCGTTCATCGCCTGCAGGGCGCGTCGCTCAACCTGGGTTATGCCCGGGCGCTGCTCGCCGACGACGCGGACTGTTTCAAGCTCGCCCTGGCCGCCACACCGCAGCACCATCCGTGGCTGCGGGCGCGGATCGAGCTGGGTCTGGGTTCCTGGCTGCGCCGCCGCCGCCGGATCGCCGAGGCCCGCGTGCACCTCGCCGCGGCGCAGCGCAGCCTGGCGCTGGCCGGTGCCACGGCCTGGGCGCGGCGGGCCGCCGCGGAACTGCGCGCCGCGGGGGTGCCGGCCGGGGAATCCGAGCCCGGTGTCCTCTCGCCGCAGGAGCTGCGGATCGCCCGGCTCGCGGCGCAGGGCCTGTCGAACCGGGAGATCGGGTTACGGCTGATGCTGTCCCCGCGTACGGTGGCATCGCACTTGTATCGGATCTTCCCGAAGCTGGAGATAACGTCCCGGACCCAGCTGGCCACCCGGATCGCGGTCAGACCGGCACCGGGCTGAGCGTGGTTTCGAGCGGGATCGGTTGCGCGCCCTCATGGGCGATCAGACCGGTCAGGCAGTGCCTGCTGGTCGCGATCACCAGGCAACCCGGATCGGCGGGCAGCACCGCACGAACCTGCACGCTCCCACGTGCGCCGTCGAGCACGAAGAGCAGCTTGCGCCCCCGCACCGCCTGATGGAACGCCGCCGCCAGGCTCTCCTGATCGGCACCGGCCGCGGGCCGCATCCCGAGCGCGGTCAGGAAGCCCCGCAGCACCTGGGCCGGGGCAGCGCCCTCGCCGTCGTCACCCCACAGGTCGATGTAGAACTGCCCGTCGGGAAACTTCCCGGCGTTGCGATGCGCCCAGTGCAGGGCGAGAGCCGTCTTGCCGATCCCCGCCACCCCCGTGATCGCACAGATCCGATGCCCGGCCGCACGCTCTCCACCCTCGCCCGCGCGGCGTCTGTCCTCGGCCGCACGCTCTCCGTCCTCGCCCGGGCGGCGTCTGTCCTCGGCCGCGCGGGCTCTGTCGTCGGGCGCGGCGAACCTGGCGAGGTAGGCGTCGGCGGCCGCCAGCTCACGCTCGCGACCCAGGAACACCGTGGGTGCCGGGGGAAGCTGAGCGGGCACGGCGACCGCGAGGGTCGTGGGCCGCCCGGCTGCGGGGGAGCGCCCGGCCACCCGCCGCCGGGCGTCGCCGAGCTCGTGGCCGGGCTCGATCCCGAGCTCGGTGTTGAGCCGGCGCCGCACGTCCTCGTAGACGGCGAGCGCCCCGGCCCGTTCCCCGCCCGCGGCGAGGCAGTCGATCAGCCGGGCGTGCAGCGGCTCGTCCAGCGGATGCCGGGCACTCAACGCCATCAGGTGTGGCGTGACCTGGCGTTCGCGGCCGCACCGCAGCGCCGCGTCGGCGGCGGCCATCGCAGCACCGACCCGCTCGCGCTCGACAACCCGGAACGGTGTCGCCTGCGCGAGCGGGAACGTCAACCCTTCTCCGGGAGCCCCGGACGCGAGGTCCAGCGCCTGCAGGAGCAGGTCGGCGACCGTTGCGGGGCTGGTCCCGGGCTGGGCCGCGCGCTCGGCGAGCAACCGGAACCGCCGCAGGTCACAGGAGACAGCGTCGACCCGCACCTCATAACCGCTCCCCGACCGGACCAGCCAGCGCCCCTCCGCCCGGTGCGGCAGCTCCGGCTCGAACGTGCGCCGCAACGCCCCCACGTGCCGGTGCACCAGGTTGGTCGCGCTGGCGCTGGGCCGCTCACCCCAGATCAGGTCGATCAACTCGGCGACCGTGACCAGCCGTCCGTCCGCGGCCAGCAGAATGCCGAGCAGTGCGCGCCGCTGCGGCGGCCCGAGCTCGAGCGGCCGCTGGTTGCGCCACGCCCGCACACCACCGAACAGGCCAAAGTAGACCTTGGGGCCGGGCAGCAGCGTCTGCGTCACCCTCCGACCGTAGGAGCGCCCGCGGCCCACGGCAAGGCCGTCCCACCCGGTGTGGGCCGCGTCTCCGGCGGTCACTCGATGGTCACTGACCCCGGCTACCGTCCCGCCCCGGGAGGTACCGTGCGGGAAGAACTGATCGGTCGCTCAGGCTTGCTCGAGGCAATCCGGCTCCGGCTGACCCAGCCGCCGATCCGGCCGATCCTGGTCCTGACCGGCGAGCCCGGCATCGGCCTCACCACCCTGCTGTCCGCCGCCGCCCGCGAGGCCCCGGCCAACCCGGTAATCGTGGACGACACACACCTGCTGAACCCGGCAGAAATCCACAGGATCCAGACCCTCACCGACGTACGCAGTGAGCACCCCCTCCGCGTCCTCGCCGCCACCCACCGGCAGAAGTCACCCTGGCCGGGCGCGGAAACCATCCGGGTCGGTGCCCTCGACGACGCTGCCGCCGACCGGCTGCTGAGCCGCGAGGCCGGAGACTTCCCCGCGATCGAGCGACGCCTGATCGCCGACCGGGCCCACGGTAACCCCCTGGCGCTGACGGAGTTGCCGGTCGCGTGGCGCACGGCCGGCCCCGAGCGGCTCTGGACGCCGCCCGTCACCGATCGGCTCGCCGCGAGCCTGATCGCGGGTCTGGCCGGGCTGCCGGAATCCACTCGTGCGGCGCTGGACCTCGTCGCGGTGGCGGAAACCCTCACGGCCGGCGAACTGGCCACCGCGTCCGGGGTGGACCCGGATGTGCTGAGCCCGGCCCTCGACGAGATCGTGATCCGAGGCTATGACGTGGCGTTCCGGCAGCCGCTGCTGCGAGCCGCGCTGCTGCATCGAATGCCGTTCGCCGCCCGCATCCGCGCTCACGCCGTCCTGGCCAGGACATTGCGTGGCGAGGAACGCTGGTGGCACGCCGCGCAGGCCGCCCCAGGCCCGGATGACGGTCTCGCCGACCTGCTGGATCCGTTACGCAGCAACGTGCCGCCGCTCGTGGAGCTACGCCGGCTGGTCATCGCCGCAAGACTGACCACCGATCCCGCCCGGCGCGGCACCAGACTGATCCGCGCCGCCTCGGCCGCCGCCCAACTGGGCCACCACGCGGTCGGGCACCATTTGCTGGACACGGTGAAGATCGCCCAGCTCGACGATCTGGGCAGGGTGCGCCTGTCCCTCGCCCGCTCATCGCACGACACCGTCACCGGCATCGGCGGCCCTACGGAAATGGTCGCGCCGGGCATTTTTCTCGCCCTCACCCGGACGCCCCGCGCCAACGCTGCTGCGGCCAACGCTGCTGCGGCCAACGCTGCTGCGGCCGACGCTGCTGCTGCGGCCGACGCCGCGGCCGGCGCTGCTGCTGACTTCGGGCTCGGGCTGGACCTTCTGCTCGCCGCTGCCCGGACTGCACCGGGCGACCCGGGTGTTCTTGCGGCTCTCCGCCGGCTGCCGGCGCCCCTGCATGACGACGCCCGCTACGCGGCTGCCCTGGCCTGGGCAGCACCGACCCGCCACGGCCCCGAAGTGCAAACCCTGACCACAGCCGCGCCCTATCGGGCGGCCCTGGATCGGGCGGCCGGGGTGAATCGCGCAGGCCCGGACCGGCCCTTCGCACTGGATCAGGTCGGGCGGGATCAGGTCGGGCGGGATCGGGTCGCGGTGGATCGGGTCGCGGTGGATCGGGTCGCGGTGGGGCGGGTGGTCGGGGCGGGGGAGAGTGCGTTGCTGGGGGAGGCGGCGCTGGGGGTGGGAGATCCTCGGGCGGCTGCGTGGCACCTGGGGGTGGCGGGTCAGGCTCTGTGGGCGCTGGGTCGCCTGGGGGATCTGACGGCGGTGACGGCGATGCGGGCCGGTGCGGCGCTGGTTCTCGGGGACTGGGGGACGGCTCGGCGGGCGGTTCGACTCAACGGTCAGCGCGAGTGGCCGATGTGGACCGCGTACACACTGGCTGTGGACGCCGTGCTGGCCGCGTGCCGGGGCGATGTCCGGGCCTGCGAGATGGCGGCAGCGGCTGCTGAACGGGAGCTGGACGGGCGGCGGGCTCCCGGGGTTCGGGTGCGGTTGGTGACGGCGCGGGCGATTGCGCTGTCGGACGGCGGTGAGCATGTGGCCGCGTACGAGATGATGGTGACCGGGACCGGGACCGGGACCGGGGTGCACGTGCCGGAGCTGGCCGAAGCTCTGGGGTTTCTCGCGGAGGTCGCGGCTCTGAGCGGTCGCCATGATGCGGCCCGCGCCGTGCTCGCCCGTCATGCCGGTGCCGCCTGGCTCAGCCCCGTCCTCGCCGCGAACCTGCTGCTGGCGGATGCGCTTCTGGCCGATGCCGAGCCGCATTTCCGCAAGGCGCTCGCCGGTGGGCTGGACGACTGGCCGTGGCTGGGTGCCCGTGCCCGGCTCGCCTTCGCGACGTGGCTCGGCCGGGAGGGCCGCAGCGGCGAGGCCCGTGCACAGCTGCATCTCGCCAGAGCGACGTTCGCCGAACTCGGGGCTGCGCCATGGCTGCGCCGTACGACCGACGCGCTGGCCGATGCCGGTCCCGGGGTGCACGCGGATCTGTCGCCCCAGGAGCTGGCCGTTGCGCGGCTGGCCGCGGAGGGGTTGACGAACCGGGAGATCGGGCAGCGGCTGTTCCTGTCACCGCGTACCGTGGCGTCTCATCTTTATCGGCTCTTCCCGAAGCTCGACGTGACGTCCCGGCGCGAGTTGCGCGACCTGCCCGATCTCAGCCGTTCGCGCAGTCGACCGACTCAAGACCGGTCCGGGGGCTGATCCCTACCGTCGCCGCATGACAACAATTCGACGGTACGCCGCGGTTGTGCTCGCCGTGGTCCTGGCCCTCGCCTCGCCCGTGGCGGCCCGCCTGCATCCCCCGGCCGGCAACCCGGTGCCACCACAGGGTTTCAGCGCCAGGGACGCGAACGTCAACGGGATCCGGATGCACTATGTCATCGGCGGGCACGGGCCCACGCTGGTGCTGCTGCACGGATATCCGGAGACGTCGTACGAATGGTTCGGGGTTCTGCCCGCGCTGGGGCGCAGTTACACGGTCATCGCGCCCGATCTGCGCGGTGCGGGAGGCAGCAGTGCGCCGGCTGGGGGCTACGACAAGGTGACCATGGCCGCTGACGTGCATGCGTTGCTTGCCACGCTCGGGCGTACCCGTGAGGTGAATGTGGTCGGTCATGACATCGGGACCATGGTGGCGTACGCGTATGCCGCTGCCTATCGCGGTGAGGTGCGCAAGCTGGCGCTGACCGAGGCGCCGATCCCCGACGAGTCCGTCTACAGCTATCCGTCACTGACGAAGGACGGCCCCGGTTTCTGGAATTTCGGGTTCTTCTCGCTGACCAACGGCCTGCCGGAGAACACGATCGACGGGCACGAGAAACAGTGGGTCGCCGGGTTCGTCGACTGGCTCGCGGTCAACAAGGCCGCCATTCACGAGCAGGACACCGATGTGTACGCGCAAGCGCTGCGCGACGACGCCCATCTGCGCGCCAGTTTCGAGTGGTTCCGCGCCTTCGGTACCGACAACGGGGACGTCGCGCTGTCCGGGAAGCGGAAGCTGACGATCCCGGTGCTGGCCGTCGGTGCGGACCACAGCCTGAAGGAAAAGGTGGCGGAGCAGGCCCGGTCGTATGCCGTACACGTCCAGGAAGCTGTCGTGCCGGACTCGGGCCACTGGATCTGGGAGGAGCAGCCGGCGTACATGACCGAACTGCTCCTCACGTTCCTGGCCCGTTAGAGGCCCTGCGCGTGCAGCCAGTCGAGTGACTTCTGGGCCACCTCGCGCCAGCCGTTGTCGATGGTCAGGGAGTGCCCGCGGTCGGGGAACGCCACGAGTTCGGTGACCGCGGGGGAGTGCCGGTACTGCTTGGCCGTGGCCTCGGTGATGACCTCCGGGACGGTGTGGTCCTTGCCGCCCGCGATGAGCAGCAGCGGGCCGCGCGAGGTGTTGCCGGTGTCGACGGCGGCGGGGGAGTGCAGCGAGAAGTTCGCCGCCGCCGCCTCGAACAGCGGGCGGCCGGGGGCGGGGATCGCCCACCGGTCGTAGAGAGCGGCGGACTCCTCCTCGCTGATCGCGTTGCCGAAGCCGTAGCGGAACTGCTCGGCGGTCAGCGACACGGCCCGCCGGATGTTCGCGGGATTCTTGAACACCGGCAGCGTCGCGTGCAGCGCCGACAGCGGGAGCGGCAGCACCCCCTTGATCTGGGCAGCGTCCACGGCGACGACGGCCGCGGCCCGGCCGAGCCCGAGGATCTTCTGCGCGATCATGCCGCCGAACGAGTGACCGACGATGATCGGCGGCTCGCCCAGCCCGTCGAGGAAACTGAGGTAGTGCTCGGTCACGGCGTCGATGCCGTGGTCGGCGATGGAGTCCGGGTTGGCCCGGGCCTCGGCCACGGTGTCGGGGGTGCCGGGCCATTCGGGTGCGACGGTGTCGTACCCGGCCGCCGTGAAGAATTCCTGCCAGGCTTCCCAGGAGGTCGCGTGCAGCCAGAGGCCGTGGATGAAAACGATAGTGGGCATGGCGGTCATGGTCGCGCCGGCGGGCACCCAGGTCTTGAGGAAGATGACTGTACGCGAGACTGTGGACGGTATGGTGACCGGTCGCGGTACGACGTCCTCGCGGCGCTCGCCTGAGTGGTATCACCCGTACCAGGACGAGTTGTAGCTCCCGGACGACCGTTCGCCGGCGCAGGATCGACGTCATGACCGAGACCCTGAAGCTGGCCGACGACCTGGTGCTGACCCGGATGGGCTACGGCGCCATGCAACTCGCGGGACCGAACGCGTCCGGCCCGCCCCGCGACCGCGCCGAGGCCGTCCAGGTCCTGCGCACCGCCGTCGAGCTGGGCATCACGCACCTGGACACCAGCGACTACTACGGCCCTTTCACCACCAACGAGCTCATCCGCGAGGCGCTGTACCCGTACCCGCCGGAGCTGCGGATCGTCACCAAGGTGGGCTTCCGCCGCGGGCCGGGCGGCAGCTGGGACCCGTCGACCGGCGACCTGCGCGACCAGGTCCAGGCGAACCTGACCCGCCTCGGGCTGGACGCGCTCGACGCCGTCAACCTGCGCCTCGGCGGGCCAGGACCGGTCGCCGAGACCTTCGGCATCCTGGCTGAGCTGCAGAAAGAGGGCCTGGTACGCCACCTGGGCCTGTCCAACGTGACGGCCGGCCAGGTCACCGAGGCCCGCGCGATCGCCCCCGTCGTCTTCGTCCAGAACCTCTACAACCTGGTCGTGCGCGGTGACGACGCCCTCATCGACACGCTCGCCGCGGACGGCATCGGCTTCGTCACGTTCTTCCCGCTCGGCGGCTTCTCCCCGCTGCAGTCGGGCGTGCTCGACGAGGTCGCCGCGTCCCTGGGCGCCACGGCACAGCAGGTCGCGCTGGCCTGGTTGCTGCAGCGCTCCCCCAATATCCTGGTGATCCCGGGTACGTCGTCCGTGGCCCACCTGCGCGAGAACGTCGCCGCCGCGGACCTTCACCTTCCCGCCGACGCCGTCGCCAAGCTGGACACCCTGGCGGCGTAGTCCCGGCCTCGGCGTTGCGATTCGGTCAGGCGATTTCGATGCGGACGCCGCTGTCGGCGAGGCGGGCCAGGGCTTCGGTGGGGGCTGAGGGGTCGGTGACGATCACGTCGACCTCCTCCAGGCGGCAGACCAGTGCCATGGCGCTGCGGGCGAACTTCGAGCCCTCCGCGATCAGGACCGTGCGCTCCGCGGAGCCCTTGATCGCCTGCTTCACGGCCGCGTCGGCCAGGTCGTAGGCGGTGACGCCGACCGCGGGCGCGGCCGCGCAGCAGGTCAGGATCGCCGTGTCGAAACGCAGGCCGGTCAGGGTGCGCTCGGCGAGCGGCCCCACGATTGTGCCCTCCGGCTGGCGCACCGTGCCGCCCGGCAGGATCAGGCTTACGCTCTGGCTGCCGGCGAGGGCGGCGATGCCCTGCACGGAGAACGGCATCGCGGTGATCCGGCGCCGGGCCAGCGCGGTCGCCGCGGCCGCGCCGGTGGTGCCGCTGTCGATGACGACCGCCTCACCGTCGGCGATCAGGTCGGCGGCGGCCTCGGCCAGCCGCGTCTTGAGCCCGACGTCGTCGACGGCCCGGATGTCGAAGGGCAGTCCCTCGCCGCGCAGGGAAGTCGTCACTGCCCCGCCGCGGACCCTGCGCAAGGCCCCAGCTGCGGCGAGCTGATCGAGGTCGCGGCGGACGGTGATCGGCGAGGTGCCGAGCAGTTTCGCGAGGTCGGGAACCTCCACGCGGCCGTCGCGGTGCAGTGCGTCGAGGATCTCTTTCTGGCGCTGCTGGTTGCCCATGCTTGGCACTTTACCAGCCCAATGATTAAATGATCAGCATGAGCGATCGTACGATCACAGGCGTTGAACGTTTATCGCCGGCAGAGCTGGCCCGCTGGCGCAACGCGATCATCGTCGCGTTCGCGATCGGCGGCCTCGCGCTGGCCACCTGGGGCCCGCGCCTGCCCGACCTGCGGGCCGCCCTGGACCTGAGCACCGGCTCGATCGGCGTTTTGCTGGCCGGCGTCACGGTCGGATCCGTCGCCGGCCTGCTCGCCTCCACACCCCTGCTCGGCCGGCTCGGCGCCCGCCGCGCGATCCCCGCGGCCCTGCTCCTGGTCGCCGCGGCTGTCGCCGTGATCGGTGCCGGTGCCGGAGTTCTGCACTCGATGCTGCTGGTCGGCGCCGGCTTCGTCGTGGTGGGCTTCGCGATCGGCTCTCTCGACGTCATGATCAACGTGGAGGGTGCGGCGATCGAACAACTTGCCGGCCGTACCCTCATGCCCCTGATGCATGCGGCCTGGTCTGCCGGCGCCGCCATCGGCTCGGGTATCGGTGCCGGTTGCGCGGCCCTCGGCATCAGCCCCACCTGGCAGTTCGCGGGCGAAGCCGCCCTGATGGCCGCCACCGCCGCGGGGCTGGGCCGCGCGATCCCCACGGGCGCCCGTGCAGGCGACGAGACCCCGGGCGTCCCGGTCCCGGCCACGGAGCGGTTGCGCCGCTGGCTGCGAGGCTGGGCCGACTGGCGCCTCCTGCTCATCGGCGTGGTCATGCTCGGCGCGGAACTGGGCGAAGGCACGGCCAACAACTGGCTCACCCTCGCCGCGAAGGACGGCCACGCCCAGGCGGCGGCCACGGCGGCACTGTTCTTCACCGTCTTCGCGGTCGGCGAGACCACGGCCCGCGTCCTCGGCGGCCCGCTGGTCGACAGGCTGGGCCGGGTCCGCACCGTACGCATCACCTCGGCACTCGGCGTCCTCGGCGTCGCCCTGTTCATCCTCTCGGACAACGTCGTGGTCCTGCTCATCGGCGTCCTGCTGTGGGCGGTCGGCGTCTCCATGGGCTTCCCGCTCGGCATGTCAGCAGCAGCGGACAGCGGCCCCAACCCTGCCGCCCGGGTCAGCGTCGTCGCCACCATCGGCTACTTCGCCAACCTCGCCGGCCCGCCCGCAGTCGGCTTCGCCGCCGAGGCCACCAGCCTGCTCACCGCTCTGTGGCTGGTCGCGATCCTGTTCACGGTCGCCGTAGCGGCCGCGGGCGCGGTCCGCCCACCCCGCGAGAAAACTGCGGCAGGCCCGTCCGTTCCCAGCGGTGGGGGCCTGCTGGGGTGAATGTGGTCACTTGGCTGCTTTATGGTGATCCGGCCGCGAGGTGGTGCGGTCCCACCGGCGGCCGGACGGTCGCCGGCTGCCCGGTCGTATCCATCCGGGCGTGTTCACTTCGCCCTGGAAGGAGGGGCCGTCGAACCCGGTCGCTGGAACACTCCGCGGGCGCTGCGGGCAATCAACCGCTTCTCGCCTGAACGGGGGCGTGCGGCGGGTGGCGCGCATCCGGGATGATGTCCGGATGCCCGGAACGGCCGGGCCGAGAGGAGCGGGTGGATGACACCGCCGGACCAGAACGCCACCCCGGGGTCGCAGCCGCCCCCGAGCGACCCCGCCACCCCGGCGAGAGGTGCGGCCAAGGTCGTCGGCTCGGCCCGCATCCCCGCCGCCCGGCCCCCATCGGACACTCCCGGCGTCTACCACTCCCCAGCCACAGAAACCCCGACCGATGAGGCGACAAACCCGCCCGAATCGGTCCAGCCGGCCGAGTCCGCAACAACCGCTCCCAAACCCCGCGAGCCCGAACCGCAGCAGCAGCCTGCCCCTTCCGGCCCCGCAGCGGTCACCCCACCTGCTCCTTCGAGCCCCGCGCCGGTCACTCCGACTGCTTCTTCGAGCCCCGCGCCGGTCACTCCGCCTGCCCCTTCGAGCCCCGCGCCGGTCACTCCGCCCGCCCCTTCGAGCCCCGCGCCGGCTACCCCGACTGCTTCTTCCGGCCCGGCTTCGGTCACGCCGCCTGCGCCTACCGCCCCGGCGTCGGTCACGCCGGCCGCGCCTGCTGGCCCCGCTCCGGTCACGCCAGCCGTGGCTTCCCGCCCCGCAGCGGTCACCCCGCCCGCGCCGGAACCGGCACCCTGGTCCGCCTTCACCCCCGGCCCGAAGTCCAAGCCGGCACCCGAACCCGCATCCGGCCCGACCCCCGCGCCGGGCCCCGGACAAGGCACGGCTCCCGCACGAGGCGCCGAACCCACCAGCCCCGGATCCGCGAGCAGCCCCGGCGGCTCTGACGTGACCGCGGGTCATCCGGTGGCCGGCTCGTCCGGCTCGTCCGGCTCGGCGTCGGTCGCCGCGGGGAAGTCCGATCCGCCGACCCGGGTGAGTCAGCCAGCCGGCTCGGCATCGGTCGATTCCGGGGGTTCCGGGACGGCTGGTTCCGGGACGGTTGGTTCCGGGACGGCGGGATCTCCTGGCTCGGCAGCAGGCAATTCTGGCGGCACCGCGCCGGTCGGTCCGGCAGGGGCGGGATCGCAGGCAGCGGCTCGTTCGTCGTCGGCGGGCCCGGCCGGATCCGGACCGGTTGGTCAGGCTCGGTCTGCTTCCGGATCCGCTTCGGTCGGTCCGGCAGGGTCGGCAGCAGCGCCATCAGCCGCGCCGGGCCGTTCCGCATCGGGGTCTGCCTCGGATGCGCAGCGCCGTTCCGCGTCGGGGTCTGCCTCGGTTGCTCCGGGCCGTTCCGGGCCGGGGTCTGCTCCGGTTGCTCCGGACCGTTCGGCGGTGGGTTCCTCCGCGGGGTCGGCGTCGGTGGGGCCGAACAGCTCTGTCTCCGGTTCGCCGGCGGGGGCCCAGGGGCGGGCCGCCTCGGGGTCCGCGTCGGTTCCCACCGGTAACGCCTCGGTCAGCCCGCCGTTCGGTGGGCCGGCCGGGACGGTGTTCGGCTCGCCGGCCGGTGCGCGTCCCGGCGTTCCGGCCAGCCCGCCGCCGAGTGGGCAGACCGGTGAGCCGGCCGGTCCGCAAGCCGCAGCTACTGTGACTCCGAGCAGGACACCGTTCGGTGCGCGCCCGGTGACCTCGACCAGCACGCCGGGCACCCCGCCATTCGGCAGCCAGCCGGGGACCTCGCCCGGCACTCCGCCGGGGACCTCGCCTGGCGCTTCGTTCGGTGCGCGCCCGGCGACCTCGACCAGCACGTCGGGTACCCCGCCATTCGGCAGCCAGCCCGGGACCTCGCCCGGTACCTCGCCTGGCGCTTCGTTCGGTGCGCGGCCGGTGGCCTCGGCGAGTGCGCCGGCTACCGCGCCGTTCGGTGTGCGGCCCGGGGCGTCGCCGGGTCAGCAGGCGGGAATCCCCGCTGCTCAGCCGTTCGGTGCGCGTCCGGTGGCCTCGGCAAGTGCGCCGGCCACCCTGCCGTCCGGGCCGCAGCCTGGAGTGCCTGTCACTCAGGCGCCTGGGGCGCGGCCGGGGTCGTCGGCGGGCCGGCCGGTGGGCACGGCCTATGGGACGCCGGTTGCCACTCCGAATCGTCCGGCATCGGGCGCCCCGGTCGGCACCACGCCGAGCGGCACGGTGACCACCACAGCCGGGAAGAAGAGTCGTCGCAAGCTGGTCGTTCTGCTTGCCGTGGCGGTGCTGGTGCTGGGGTTGCTGGGTGGGGGAGCGGGCTTCCAGCTCAGCAAGGATCTTCCCGCGGCGACCCTGACCGCGGCCCTGGCGGACACCTTGAAGATCCCGGGGAAGGCGGTCGACATGCCCTGGCCGTCGGCCGGGTCGGCGGAGATCATGATTGAGGGGCTGGGGCGGCTCGGGCGGTCGGGGGATACGGCGCCGGCGGCGATCGGCAGTGTGGCCAAGGTGATGACGGCGTATGTGATTTTGCAGGAGCATCCGCTGGAGGGGGACGACCAAGGGCCCGGGATCACCGTGACCGCGGCGGATGTGGCTGATTACAACGCGCGGATCCCCATGGGACAGTCGCTGGTGAAGGTTACTGCCGGTGAGGTGATGACGGAGCGGGATGCGCTCGAGGCGTTGATGTTGCCGTCCGCGAACAATGTGGCGCACATGCTCGGGGTGTGGGATGCCGGTAGCGAGGCTGCGTTCCTGACGAAGATGAACGCGGCGGCGGACGAGCTCGGTATGGACGACACCGATTACACCGATCCGAGCGGGTTCCTGCCCAGCACGACGAGCACCGCCGCCGATCAGGTGATCCTCGCGCAGGCCGCGTTGAAGTCGGAGGTCTTCGCGGAGATCGTCGCGCTGCCGAGTGCCACGATCCCGGTCGTGGGGAAGATCCGGAACTACAACGACCTGCTCGGCAGCAACGGGGTCTTCGGGATCAAGACCGGGTCGACCGACGAGGCAGGCGGCAACCTCGTTTTCTCCTCGCATCTCACCGTCGCGGGCAAGAAGCTCACCGTCATCGGGGCCGTGTTCAATCAGCCCGGTGCGAACACGCCGGAGCAGCTCGCGCAGGTCAACAAGGTGGTCCGCAAGCTGCTCGCCAAGGTCGCGGCGGTGGTCAAGGAGTACACGCTGCTCGCCGCCGATCCGCTCGGTGAGGTCCGGACGGCCTGGGGTGCGACCAGCGCGGTCCGTCCCGCCGAGCCGGTCAAGGTCGTCGGGTGGCCGGGCCTGGCCGTGGAGGTCCGGCACACGACGAAGGCCCCGGGCCCCGAGGTGGAGACCGGGGCGGTGGTGGGCACGGTCGAGGCCGGTCCCGCCGATTCTCCCGTACGCGTAGAGCTGCGCGCCGACACCGCCACGCCCGACCCGTCCCTGTGGTGGCGCCTAACCCACTAGCGAACGGCAGTAGAGCGCGGCGGGGTTGCCCGACGAGAAGGCGCGGCGGGTGAAGGCGATGCCGGCGGCGTACTCGTCGTTGGTGCATTGGCCTTTGTAGTTGCCTGCGGCGAAGTCGCCGCCGGGGGAGCCCGCCGGGCGGTTGTCGCCGCGGTCGAACCAGACCGTGCGGCCGGCGGTGCCGAGGGTTCGTGACGACGTCGTGCACAGGGCGCTCGACACCGCCGCGCCGCGCACGGCGTACCCGGTCAGGAACGATCCGGCCGGGCACTGGAACTTCGTGTAGCCGGACGCCCAGTCGCCCGAGGTGGCGTAACGCTCGTCGGTGACGACCTGGTACGCGCCGGTGCCGAGGGCTGTGGCTGACACGTCGGTGCACAGCGCGCGGTTCCCCGTACGACTCAGGCCTATGAGCCTTTGATCGTCGGGGCAGGCGGCCTTGCGCGCGCCGTCGTCCCAGTCACCCGCCGCCCGCATGCGCAGGGACTGGACGTAGTCGCCGTGGTCGGGGCTGAGCATGGACCAGCGGGCGACCGGATCGACCTGGCCGGTCTTCCCCGGGGCGGCGATCAGGCGCTGCCAGTCAGCCGTACGCCAGTCGCCCGCGTCGTTCACCGAGGCTCGGTTGCCGGCCTCGTCCCAGAACAGCAGCGCCCATCCGTTCGCGGCGCGGGTCTCCTGCCAGCCGACGACGGGCCAGTACGCGAAGTCGGCGTCGGTCTGGATGAGGTAGTCGACGAAGTTGCCGAACCACGCGCGCTGGCTCGCTCCGGTGCCGGGGTTGCCGTCGATGCCGAACTCGCTGATCCAGACCGGGGCGGTGAAGTGCTGGCCCGACTCGGCGGCGACGTAGAACGCCTGCTGGTAGAGCGTGGTGAACAGGTCGGCGCGGCTCAGGTCGCGGTAGCGGGGGTCGGTTGTCTCGCCGGTGCCGGTCGCGCCGCTGTGGTTCGGGCCGGTGTAGTCGTAGAAGTGCGCGGAGTAGACCAGTTTGCCGGAGGTGGTCAGGGTGTGGGACAGCTGGCGTGCGGGTGCCAGCGTCGGCCGTTCATGGGCGAACCCGTCCACGGGGATGCCGGTCCAGTTGATGCCCTCGACGATGATGAGCAGGGCGGGGTTGGCCTCGCCGAGGATCCGCTCGCCGGTGCGCTGGGCGGCGGCGAACCAGTCGTGGTCGTCGCCGAGGCCCCAGTTCGGGTCGTCGAGCACGTTCCGGCGTACCTCGTTGTAGAGATCGGCTCCTACGACCCTGGGGTTGCTGCGGTAGCGGCCGGCCATGAGGACCCAGTCCTGCTCCCACGCGGCGGCGCTCTGGCTCGCGTTCCACCGTTCGTTGCCGTCCACGCCGCAGCACCAGCGGGTGGTGTTGGTGTGGTTGTTGAGGATGACGGCGAGCCCGGCGCCGGTCAGCGCGGTGACCACGGCGTCGTACACCTGCAGCGGGGTCAGGCCGCGCAGCTGCGGATTGGCGGCGACGGCGATGTCGGCCACGGGCTGCGTGTCGTGGACCATCTCGTTCGAGAACGGCAGCCGCACGCTGTTGAGCCCCAGCTCCGCGAAGCTCGCCACGATCCGGGTGAGTGGCGCCCGGTCGAGCCCCATGGGTACGCGCCCGGCGTTCTCCCCGGCGTGATGGCTGGCGTCGTCGTTCTGGTCGCCGTCACCGTTCCACGTGCCGCTCGCGCCGTGCCAGTTACCGGACTTCAGCTTGAACCGGGCGCCGGTGGCGTCCACGATGTACCGCCCGCGGGTGCTCAACGGTGATGTCCACGCTTCCACCGCCGCCGCTCTGGCGGGGCTGGGCACCACGAGGGTGGCGGCGAGCAGGATCCAGACGATCAGTCGTGCCATGAGACCCGCGCTTTCATCGACGTTGATCCATTATCAGGGCAGGGAAGTAACCTGTCACGATGCGGCGCTTGCCGGACATGACGTAGACGTGAGCTACGAGGACCACTTCCGCCGCGTCTACGCCGCCAACTTCGAGTCGATGCTGGCGTACGCCCTGCGCCGGGTGGAGCAGCCCGATGACGCCGCCGACGTGGTCGCCGAGACGTTCCTCGTCGCCTGGCGGCGGGCCCCGGAGATGCCACCCGACGACGAGGCCCGGTTATGGCTGTACGGCGTCGCGCGGCGGGTGCTCGCCAACCACTACCGGGCCGGTCAGCGCCGTGGCCGGCTGGGGGAGCGGCTGCGGCTGCGCCTGCGGGTCGCCACCGGCGGTGACCCGGGCAGCGAGGTGCCCGAACGGCTCGCGGTCCGCGCCGCGCTGGCCCGGCTCGGCGACCTGGACCGCGAGGTTCTGATGCTCACGTTCTGGGAGGGCCTCGAACCGCGCGAGGCGGCCGCTGTGCTCGGCGTGAGTGCGGCTGCTGTGCGGACGAGGCTGTCGCGGGCCCGCAGCAGAATGCGCGACCTCGTCGGTGACGACCTGGGACCACCCGGACATGTACTCGACGTCATGGCCCTGCACACCACCGAGGAGGACAGATGACCGACGAGCAGCTCGACCGGATGATCGCCGGCGCCGACCCGTACCGATCAGGGACGGCCGCGGGTCTCGGTGGGGCCGACCGGAGTCTCCTGGAGGAAATCGTGTCCCAGCCCGTTCGTCACCCCTTCTGGGCCCGCCGCGGTATGGGCAGTGGCCTGGCCGCCGTCGGAGTCGCCGCGGCCGTCCTGGCGGTCGCCGTCGGCGGGGCCCTGCTGAACCGCAACGACCCGGTCCGCGAGTACGCCGCCCCCTCGGCCTCGTCGGCCACCAGTGCGGCGGACTTCTCAGCGATGGTGCTCAAGGCGGCCGAGCGGAACCCCCGCCTGCTGATCGGCGAACCCGGCTGGACGGTGACGAACGTCAACGGCTTCGCCGACGACTCGGGCAGCATCACGTTCACCAACGGTGAGCACGAGCTCGGGATGGACTGGTCGCCGGCCGAGCTGTACCCCGACTTCTACCAGGACCGGCTCGATGTCAGCGAACCGGTCGAGGTCGAGGTGGCGGGCACGAAGGCCGACATCTTCACGTACAGCAAGGACGACTTCGCGGTCATGCTGCATCCCCGCGGCACGACCTACGTCGAGATGCGCACCTCATCCGGGTGGACGCGGGCGCAGTTCGAGCAGGTCATCGCGGACGTGAAACAGGTCGACGTGCAGACCTGGCTGGCCGCGATGCCCCCGGAGATCGTCACCCCGGACCGGGTGGACGCGCGGCTGGCCGAGGTCCTCACCGGCGTACCGGTCCCGCCCGGTTTCAGCATGACCGACCTCAGCGCCCTCGGCACCAACGACGCCTACCAGTTCGGCGGCCGGGTGACCGGCAGGGTCGGCTGCGGCTGGATCCACGAATGGATCCGTGCGAAGAAGGTCGGTGACCAGGTCTCGCAGCAGCGGGCCGCCGCCGCGATGAGCGGCAGCCACCACTGGAAGGTCCTCAACGACATGAACGCCAAGGGCGACTGGCCCGAGGTCTTCTGGGAGTACGCCGACCAGATGGCCGCCGGCAAGATGCCTGAGGGCTACGAGAGCGGCCTCGGCTGCGAGTAGGGGGTGTGCCAGGGCCCCCTCACGGCGCCCTGGCACGGCTTACCGTGGAGGCATGAGCGACGCACCGAACCTGCTGGGCGATTTCCTGCGGGCCCGTCGGGAGCTCGTCACCCCCGATGACGCGGGCATTCCCGTGCTCGGGGTGCGCCGGGTGCGCGGTCTGCGCCGCGAGGAGGTGGCGATGCTGGCCGGCATCAGCGCCGACTACTACCTGCGCCTGGAGCGTGGCCGTGACCGCAACCCGTCGGTGCAGGTCCTCGAATCCCTGGCCCGCGTCCTGCGCCTCGACGATCCCATGCGCGTCTACCTGCTGAGCCTCGCCGGTGACAAACCCCGCCACCGCCCCCGCCGTCCCCGCAAGGAGACCGTCCCGCCCAGCACGGCCAAACTGGTGGCGATGCTCCCGATGCCCGCGTTCGTCGAAGGCCGCTACCTCGACATCCTCGCCACCAACCCGATGGCCGCGGCCCTCTCCCCGCGCCTGGTCGTCGGCGCCAACCGGCTGCGGGACGTCTTCCTGGACCCCGGCGAGCAGGATCTCTTCTTCCCCCACTGGGAAACGGTCACCACCGGACTGGTCGCCAGCTTCCGCGAGGCGGTCGGCACGGACACCGACGACCCCCGCTTCATCGAGCTCGTCGGCGAGCTCTCCCTGGCCAGCCCGCTCTTCCGGCAACTCTGGGCCCGCCACGACGTCCGCCCCCGCGGCGGTGCGGTCGCCGTTCCGTTCCACCACCCCGAGGTCGGCGAGCTCATCCTCAACCGCGAAAAGCTCCACATCGCCGGTACGGACGGCATGATGCTGGTCGTCTACCACCCCGACGCAGGCACGGACGCCGCCGACAAACTCGCCCTCCTCGGCTCCGCCATGGCAACCCGCCGGGCCTGATCCGGCGGGATGCGGGTGGGTGCCGCGCGGAGCGCGGGGCTCTTCACAGTGGAGTCTCAGGCGCGCAGGACCTTGCAGCCGGCTGCCGCCAGGGCGTCGGCGTCGGAGGTGGGGAGGCGGGTGTCGGTGAGCAGGATGTCGACCTGGGCGAGGGTGCAGACCGGGGCGAGGGCAACGTGGCCGATCTTGGAGGCGTCGGCGAGGACGATGACCCGTTTGGCTCGTTGGACGAGGACCCGGTTGACGCGGGAGCCGGCGGGGTCGTAGTTGGTGCAGCCGGCTTGGGCGTCGACGCCGTCGACGCCGACGATGGCGACGTCGAGGTTGTATTCGGCGAGGAAGGTTTCGGCGCTGGGGCCGATGACCTCCTGGCTGCTGGGGCGGACCTCCCCGCCGGCGGCGAAGACGCGCAGGCCGGGGTTGGCGAGCAGGTCGGTGGCGACGTTGAGGGCGTTGGTGACGATGGTGAGGCCCTGGCGGTCGAGCAGCCCGCGGGCGAACTCCGTGACCGTGGTGCCGCCGGTCATGCCGATGACGCGGGCGCCGTCGACGAATTCGAGGGCGCGCTGGGCGATGCGGCGTTTCTCGGCCAGGTCCTGGGCTGATTTGAGGCTCAGCGGCAGGTCGTAGAACGAGTCGTGGGGGCGGACGCCGCCGTGGGTGCGCGTGACGAGGCGTTTGCGTTGCAGGGAGTCGATGTCGCGGCGGATCGTGGCCAGGGAGACGTCGAACTCCTCGGCGAGGGTGGCGACCTCGACCTCGCCGGAGTCGACGACGCGGGCCACGATGGCGTTGAGCCGCTGCGCACGTTGCATGCGCAGACTTTACGAACACGCGACGCGTTTGCGCAAACGCGCATTTTTTTGGGGGCAGGATGATTGCTTGCGCAAAGTCGTTGAAAAACGGGCTTGACATGAGTCTTTGGGCAGCCGCAGGGTGTGTCGGACGAGCAACCAGCGTGCGTGAAAAGTGAGCGAACACGCACAAGCGAAAGTAGGTCGCCGCATGGCTCTGCCCCGGTTGATGACAATCCCGGCCGCCGCCCTTGGCGTTGTCGGCCTCCTGGCCGCGTGCGGCGGGAACGGCTCGGACAGCAAGACGCCCACCGCGGGCCCGACCACCGGCGTGACCATCTCGGTCGTGCTCGCCACCGATCCGCCGCCGCAGGCCGCGCTCGACGCGTTCACGAAACAGACCGGGATCACGGTCAAGTGGACGAACGTCGACTGGGACAGCCTGCAGACGAAGATCACCGCGGCGGTGACCGCCAAGACGTACTTCGCGGACGCGACCGACGTCGACTGGTCCCGGGTCGGCCAGCTGTCGAAGCTCAACGCGTTCTACCCGATGGACGAGCTGATGGACACCAAGTCCCTCGAGGCGGACATGCCGCAGCTGACGTCGTTCACGGCGGGCGGGCACGTGGTCGGCGTACCCTATGACGCGTCTTTCAGCGTGACCACCGTGAACAAGAAGATGTTCACGGAGGCCGGGGTGGCGTTGCCGAAGACGCTGGACGAGTACACGGCGGCCCTGAAGACGCTGAAGAGCAAGGGGACCGTGCAGTACCCGCTGAACATCCCGTTCGCCGCGGCGGAGGGCCTGTCGACGTACTGGTACCAGACGACCGCCGCCTTCGGGGGCACCGTGCTGGACGACAAGTACAAGCCGGCGTTCACCGACCCCGCCTCGCCCGGTTACAAGGCCGCCGCGTGGATGGTCGACGCGATGAAGCAGGGCCTGGTGCCGCCGGGCAACATCAACGTGACCGACACCCAGGGTCAGCAGACGCTGATGGCCAAGGGGCAGGTCGCCAGCGTGTTCAGCGACTATTCGGGCATGGTCGGCAGCCTCTACAACGTGCCGAAGTCGTCCACCGTGGTCAATCAGGTCGCCTACCTGCCGACACCCGGCGTGACCGGCCCGGGAAAGAACAACTCCAACCCGGACGGTATCGGCGTGCCGCGCACGGCCAAGTACGCGCAGGCCGCGGCCCTGTTCATCAAGTGGTTCACCGACGCCGACAACCAGGCCGACTTCGCCGGGCTCAGCGGACCGGACAAGGCGATGCCCGGGTACGCGCTGCCGTCGCACGTCTCCGCCGTCCAGAAGCTCGCCGACAAGGGCAGCCTGATCGGCGGCAAGGACCTGGCCACCATGCTGCAGACCTCGTCGCAGCCGATCTTCCCCGGTGGAGCGCCCTCCTGGTACCCGCAGTTCTCGCAGGCCGTCTACACCAACCTGCACTCGGCGGCGACCGGCTCGGTTACCGTCGAGCAGGCCCTGAAGAAGATCGGCGACACTGCCGACCAGCTCTCGGCGAGCGGTTCATGACCGCAGGCGCCGTGGCCGCTCGTCGCCGCCGGCCCGACCTGCTGCCGTACCTCCTGGTTGCCCCGCTCGCGCTCGTGATTGTCGGGCTGGCCGTTGTGCCGGCGGTGTACTCGCTGGTCCAGGCGTTCTTCCGGGTGCAGCCCCTCGATCCTCCGACCCGGTTCAACGGGTTCGACAACTTCCGGTCGCTGGCCCACAACTCGGCGGTGCTCGGCAGCCTGGGCAACACCATCGCGTACACCGTGATCGGCATGGCCCTGACAACCGTGCTCGGCATCGGCATGGCGCTCGCGCTGCAGCAGCGGTTCCGCGGACGGTCCATCGTGATCGCCGTGCTGATCCTGCCGTGGGCACTGCCGGGCGTCGTCGAGGGCATCGTCTGGAGCGGCATCTGGGACGCCAACGTGGGCCTGTTCAACAGTGCCCTGACGTCGTTCCACCTGGTCGACCAGTATCAGGTCTTCCTCGGCAGCAACCGGTGGCTGACCATCCTGCTCATCGAGATCGTGCAGGTCTGGCAGATCACGCCGCTGTCGGCACTGCTGGTGCTGGCCGCACTGCAGAACATCCCGGACGAGTTGTACGAGGCCTCCGCGCTGGACGGCTGCTCGGCGTGGAGCCGCTTCGTGCGGATCACGCTGCCGCTGGCCCGCCCGGGCATCGCGGTCGCCATGGTCCAGGCACTGATCCTGACCCTCAACGTCTTCGACCAGCCGTACGTGCTGAACGGTGCGGCCGAGACCGGGGCGTCGCTGACGATGCAGACCTACTTCATCAGCTTCCAGAACCTGGACTTCGGTGCGGGGTACGCGTTGTCGTTGCTGATCACGCTCGCCACGCTGCTGCTCTCCTGGGTCGTGGTGCGGCTGGTCTACCGGAAGGTGGAGTTCTGATGGCCCGCCGAGCTCTGATGACCAGCCGGCATCCCGTCCGCTGGTTCGGCGTGGCGTTCATCCTGCTGTGGTCGCTGATCCCGCTCTACTGGGTGGTGAACGTCAGCTTCCAGACCGACGCCGAGGTGGGCAGCAAACCGGCCCACTACCTGCCGCCGCACCCGACGCTGGCGAACTACAAGGCGCTGCTGTCCGGCGCCGGTGACATTCCGGACCAGGTCCGGCAGGGTACGTTCAACATCGTCGTCGAGTGCACGGTGTCGACGGTGATCACGGTGGTGGTGGCGACGCTGGCGGCGTACGCGTTCGCCCGCATGACGTTCCGGGGCCGCGACCTGCTGTTCTACGGCGTGCTCGCGACGATGGCACTGCCTGCCTACGCCACCCTGATCCCGCTCTACCGGCTGATGAGCACCGCCGGGCTCGTCAACACGTACACAGGCATCATTTTGGTCTATGTCTCCGGGTTCCTGCCGCTGGCCACCTGGATCATGCACAACTACATGGTGTCGCTGCCGGTGGCGCTGGAGGAAGCCGCGAGCGTCGACGGGGCGAGCCGCATGCAGGTGCTGACCCGGATCGTGCTGCCACTGGCGATGCCCGGCGTCGTGTCCACCGCGATCATCACGTTCCTGTTCGCGTGGGGCCAGTTCCTGTTCCCGCTGGTGCTGTCCAGCGACATCTCGACGCAGCCCCTCACCGTCGTCATCACCGCGCTGCAGGGCCGGCACGAGGTTCCCTACGCTCTCCTGAGCGCCGCCGGGGTCCTCGCCATCACCGTTCCCGCCGCGATCGCGGTCGCCCTCAACCGTTACGTCGTCAACGGCCTGCTGGCCGGGAGTGTGAAATGACATCGAATCTCATCGAGCCCGCCACCGCCCGGGAGATCGCGCAGCAGCCCGCCCTGTGGCAGGATGTCGCCCGGCACGTCACCGAGCGGCGCCCCACCACGAGCGCGTTCCTCGACCCGATCCTGAGCGACCCCCGGGCCCGGATCATCCTCACCGGCGCGGGCACCTCCGCCTTCATCGGCCAGGTGCTGGCCACCCACCTGGAACACACCCTCGGCCGCCGGGTCGACGCGATCGCCACCACGGACCTGGTCGCCGCACCCCGCGACTACCTGACCGGCGACGCCCCCACCCTGCTGGTGTCCTTCGCGCGCTCCGGTGACAGCCCGGAGAGCGTCGCGGCGGCCGACCTCGCCGACCGCTTCCTCGAGCACCCGTACCACCTGATCATCACGTGCAACGCCGACGGCGCGCTCGCCACCGCACGCGCCGGGAAGGCGGGCTCGCTGGTGCTGACCATGCCGGCCGCGTCGAACGACACCGGCTTCGCCATGACGTCGAGCTTCACCTGCATGCTGCTGACGGCCCGGCTCACGCTGGGAGCGCCGGTCTCTCCGGGGGTTCTGGACGGGCTGGTGGAGGCTGCTTCGCGAGCGCTGGAGGAGACTCCCGCGTGGGCGGGCGAGCTGGCCCGGCGCGGCTTCGACCGCATTGTGCACCTGGGCAGCGGGGCGCTGCAGGGCATGGCCCGCGAGGCCGCGTTGAAGATGCTCGAGCTCACCGCCGGGCAGGTGGGTACGTGGTTCGACTCGCCGCTCGGCTTCCGGCACGGCCCCAAATCGGTGCTCACCGACCGTACGCTCATCGTGGTCCACACCTCGGGCGACCCGTACACGAGGCAGTACGACGACGACATCATCGCCGAGCTGAGCGGGCACGAGGTGGTCGTCCTGTCTTCCTCCGCGGCCTCCTCCTGGGACGGCGACGACACCCTGCGGGCCCTCGCCTACGCGGTGCCGTGCCAGATCATGGCGCTGGAGTTCTCCCTCGCCCTCGGCCTCACCCCGGACAACCCGTTCCCCGAGGGCCAGGTCACCCGCGTCGTCTCCGGAGTACGCATCCACCCCGTCTAACGAAACGCCAGGGACAACTGGTCGATCAGCTCGGTGCTGGTCGACCAGTCGTCCCGCGCACCGAACGCCACCCGGTCGGCCAGTGGCGCGTCGGGGGCCGCGCGCCGCGACCCGACGTAGGCGACGAGCTCAGCCACGCTCTCCTGCCCGGCCGGGGTGAGCACCCGCGGGGCCACCCAGTCCCGGACCAGGGGCAGCGACAGCAGCAACATCGCGGCCACCACGAAGAACGCCACCGGCGGCGCCCAGTCGGGAGCACCGCCCAGGGCCAGCACGACCGGCAGCACCGCCACGCCGAAGAACGCGGCCCCGCCCACCACGAGCAGGCGCGGAACCGACCGCTCCGCACGCCACAGGCCCGCCTCCCAGGTCCTCCGCGTCGCCGCCCGCAGCAGCACTCCGGAGGTCCTGGTGTGCTGACCGGGCCGGAGCAGCAACGAGTTCTGGCCGCCGGGCAGCAGCGCACCCAGCACAGCAGTCGCAGCCTCACCGGCGGCGGGCACCTCGCCCACCTCCACCAGCACCCCGCCGTCCGCGTGGCCCAACGTCAGCACCCCGTGCTCCGCGAGCTCCACCAGCTGCGCCAGCAACGGCCGCTGAGTGCCACCGAGCGGATACCCGGCAATCTCAGCAAGCCATTCGTCAGCGATGCGGTCACGCATGCGCGCAAGCGTAGTACGGCTCCCACCCTTCGTGATCATGGTGGAAGTCCAAGGGTGCGGCGGCGGGCTTGTGCCCAGTGGCGTCGTCGCCACCGTGACCAGGGCAAACGGTAGGCGATACCGCGGGCCGCCCGGAGGATGAGACCGCGGATCCCGGTGACGGTCAGATCGGTCATGTCCGTCGAGACCGACCTGAGCCTTTCCGGCTGCGTGATCGGCCAGTTCCGATGGGGTGGCGGACTCGACGTAGGCAGGGATCCCGGCCTGCTCGCCACCCTGACCGGCGTGGTCGGTTTAAGAAAGCCATCTGCTATGAAAGGTCAAGACATA
>NZ_BOMN01000123.1 GCF_016862215.1 Winogradskya humida | reverse complement strand
TCTTAACGCCGCAGGTGGCGCCCGTCACCCGGCGCCGGCGACGGCACGGATACTTGTCCGGTGCTCACCATGCTGTCCGTCGCGGTCGCCTACCGGGGCCAGGACGTTGTCGCCGGCTTCTCGCTCGAGCTCACCGCGGGGCAGGCCGTCGTGCTCCGCGGTCGCAACGGCGCGGGAAAGTCCACCCTGCTGCGGGCGGTCTGCGGGGTGCTTCCGGTGCGCTCGGGCACGATCCTGGTCGACGGTTCGGCCGCCGACGAGACCAGGGCTGATTTCCGGCGTAAGGTCTGCGCGCTCCTCGACGACGCCGCCTGGTACCCGTCACTCACCGTCATGGAACACGTCGAGCTGGTCAGGCTCGTCGCCGGTGATCCGCCGCCCGGCTGGTGGACCCCGGCCGAGCTGGCAGCCGCGCTCGGGCTCGCCGACCTCGCCGGCCGCTCCCCGGCCCAGCTCTCGTCGGGTCAGCGCCAACGGCTCGCCCTGGCCATGGCGTTCGCCCGGTCGAGCCGGCTGCTGCTGCTGGACGAGCCCGAGCGCCACCTCGACGAGGACGGGCGTACGGTGCTCAGCGCCCTCCTCGCCCGCTACATCGACCTGGGCGGCGCGGTCCTCCTGGCGACCCACGACCCGGGCCTGAGCACCGCCGGGCGCATCGTCGAACTGGACCGGGGATGAACGCCGCGGAGTTACGCCGCTGGATCCGGGTCAGGCGGTTGCACGGGGCGCGGGGCCGGTGGAGTGCGGACGGCATCTACACCGTGGTCCTGTCGGCGGCGTTCGCTGTGCTGGCCGTGGCCACCTCGGCCCGCGGGCCCGGCATCGCCCTGACGGTCGCGGCTCCGGCCGGGGCTGCGCTGGCGCTCTGGGCAGCGGCGACGTTCGGCCCGCTCGGATTGTCCCGGCCGACCCTGATGTGGGTCGCGACCGGCCCGGTCAGCCGCCGCGACCTGCTGCTTCCCCGGCTGACCGCGGTGCTCGGCGTCGGCGGGACGACCGGCCTGCTGACCGTGCTCGTGTCCCACGCGCCGACCGCGGGACTGCTGGTGCTCGCGGCGGCGTCGGGAGTGCTGCTCGCCGGGGTGGCCGCCGGGATCCAGATCGCCGCCCGCAACGCTGCTCCGATCCTGCGTACCCTCGCCGCGGGGAGCCTGGCCGCCGCCCTGCTCATGCCCCGGACCGCCGCGCTCGCGCCCGACCCGGCCGTGATCGGCGCGGTCGTGGCCGCCGCCCTGCTGGTCGTGGGGGTCGTCGTAGCGCGCCTCGACCACATCCGCATCGGCGCGCTGAGCGGCGACGGCGCGGCGACGCTCATCAACGGCATCGGTACCGCGGACCCCGGCCTGCTGACCCGCGCCGCCGAGGAGCGCCGCTGGCGTGGCCGCACTCTGCGCGGACGGCTCCCGGCCCGCAGCGGTGGGCGGGCGATCGTGGCCCATGACGTGCTCGCGTACCTCCGGCTGCCCGGGCGCGTGGCGCTGACCGTCGCGCTGGGCGCCGTACCCGTCATCGTTGCCGGTCCTGGCACTTCGCCCACGGTCCTGCTCGGCAGCTGGGCGGTGGCGGCACTGCTCGCGGCGGGCCAGACCACCAGCAACGTACGCCACGACGCCGACCGCCCGACCCCCGCGCGCCTGCTCGGCCTGACCGGCCAGCACCTGCTCACCCTGCGCTCGGCGTTACCCACGGTGGTCGCGACGCTCTGGTCGGCCGTCGCGCTCGCCCTGGTGGCAGCCCGGACCGGAGGCGACGTCGCCGCGGCACTCTTCCTCGGCGCGGCCTCAGGCCCGGCCCTGGCCGCGGGAGCACTGCGCTCAGCCCGCCGCTCGCTGGTCCGCCACGACTACCCGCTGATCGTCACCCCGATGGGCGTCGTCCCGAGCGGCCCGTTCCTCTGGCTCGCCCAGGGGCCCGACCTAGCACTGCTAGGCTCACTGCCACTGCTCATCGCCCTGGCCACCGCAACGTACGGCTGGCTCGCCTCGCTTATCCAAGCCGCTATGGCCACCGCCGTCCTGGCAGGCTTCCTCACCCGCCGCCCGGGCGCCTTCCGCCTCAAACCCCTGCTGCACCGCACGGCCACCGTCATCTGGCGGCTCTGACCACCAGCACCAACTTGCCCCGAACGCTGCCCGCCTCCCCGGCACGGTGAGCCTGCGCGACATCTTCCAGGGCGAACGTCCGCCCGACCCGTACGGTGAACGCCCCCGCCTCGACCAGCCCCGCGACCTGGGCGAGCGAGTAGAGCGCCCGGCCCGAGTCACCCCGGCTGAACCGTACGCCGTGCTCCTGGGCGCCTGCGAAGTCCGCGACGGTGAGCACGTGGTCCGGCCCGCCCGCAAGCTCGATCAGCTCGGGCAGGTTGCCGCTGCCGGCTACGTCGAGGGCGAGGTCCACGCCGTTGGGGGCGAGCTCGCGTACCCGTTGGGCGAGGCCGTCCCCGTACGCCACGGCCTCCGCACCGAGGCTGCGCAGCAGGTCGTGGGTCGCCGGACTGCCGGTGCCGATGACACGCGCCCCACGGGCCACGGCAAGCTGAACCGCCGCACTGCCCACGCTGCCGGACGCGCCGCTGACAAGAAGAGTGACGCCGCTGCCGCTGCTGGCCTGGCTTGCGCTGCTGGCCTGGCTTGCGTTGCTGGGCTCGCTTGCGGCGCTGGGATGGATAGCGGTGCTCGGATGGCTTGCGGTGCTGGGCTGGGTTTCGATGCCGAGCTGGTCGAGGGCGCGGGCGGCGGTCTCCACGGCGGACGGGAGTGCGGCGGCCGCGGCGAAGTCGAGGGACGCCGGGATGAGGGCGTAGTGGGATAGCACCGCTAGCTCCGCCTGCGCGGCGCCGTCGGGCGAGAACCCGAACACGCGGTCACCGAGGGCGACGTCCGTGACCCCGGCACCGAGCTCGTCGACGAGGCCGGCTGCTTCGTACCCCATGGTCTGCGGAAGCTCCTGATCCATCAGCCCCTGACGCTTCTTCCAGTCGCTGGCGTTGACCCCGGCCGCCCGTACCGCGACCCGCACCTGCCCCGCCCCCGGATGCGGATCCGGCAGATCAGCGAGCTCCAGCACGTCCGGCGCCCCGAACCGACTGAACCATGCTGCCTTCATGCGCTGCTCCCATACTTCGCCAGGCGAGATCCGACCGTATGAAGCGAACCAGGCGCCACGCCCCACTCCGCAGAAGCCGATAGCCTCCGCCCCCGAACCCGTCAACCTAGATTCCTAGGATGACTTAGAGCGTGTGACCCAGCCGGCGGCTCGGGATACCTGCATCTGCCCGCGACGAAAGCCACGGCGAGCGACGCGATGACCGGCCTGCTCACGCCGTACTCGTCCGTAGAACGCCATCAGCTGCATGCCCCGCTCGCCCGCTTCATCACGCATGCAGCCGACGGGGGATGATCGAAGCTGGCCGTGATCACCTAGCGAAGGGCAGCACGACGATGACCGAGGAACGCCCGCCTTTTCCGCCGTTCACCCTCGACACCGCCCGGGCCAAGGTTCAGGCCGCCGAGGATGCCTGGAACACTCGCGAACCGGAGCGGGTCGCTCTCGCGTACACGCAGAATTCGGTCTGGCGGAATCGGGACGTCTTCCTGCAGGGCCGTGACCAGATCGTCGAATTCCTCACCGGCAAATGGCAGCGCGAGCTGGATTACGCCCTCCGGAAAAGCCTGTGGTCCTTCACCGACGACCACATCGCGGTCCGTTTTCAGTACGAGTGGCACGACAGCAACGGCAATTGGTTCCGGAGCTACGGCAACGAGCTGTGGGAGTTCGACGAGCGAGGCCTGATGAGCCGCCGCGAGGCCAGCATCAACGACGTCACGATCACCGAATCGGAGCGACGCCTCTTCGGCCCCCGGCCGGCCGACGAGCGCGACCCGGGCCACGAAATTCCGCTGCGATAACCGCAATCGGTGGAGATCGCGTTCCGCGGCATCGGCGCGGCAGATCTGCGCGGGTCCACTCTCGCGGATCTCCTCATCAATGTCGAAGCCGACATGGAGGTACGCGACGGTGGCGAGGTGCTGTATGCCGAAAGACTGTTCCCGGTCGCTGAGCTGGCTCGCGAGCTGAAGAAGTGGAAAGGCGAGGCTTTCCCGGGCGACTTCGCCTTCGAATCCCTGTCGTTCGGCCAGGCGGGTGCGGTGACGATCTCGCAGGAATCCCGCGGGTGGGTGGTCGGGTCGGTCTTCGTGCCTGGGAAGAGGTCCGGCCCGGTTTCCTGGGGTGAGCTCCTGGTGGGCCTCGACGAGTTCATCGCGAACGTGCGGCTCGGCGTCGAGTCGCTGGGCTTCGACGCCGATGCGATTCTGGGTGTCCGGGGTGGCGAAGTCAGGTGAGGGGAATCGGGTCGGTGCCGGCTACTACTAGGCCGGTGGCGGAGATCTCGACGTATTCGGCGGTGTGGAAACGCAGGCCGGTGCCGGTGCGGGATTCGATTGTCCAGCGGAGCTCGTGGAAGAAGAATCAGGCGTCGACGTGCTGATTGATCAGCGCGAGTTCGCGTACCGAATAACGACGTGCTCGTCAGGATGCGGGCGTGCGGTATCTGCGGCTCGGACGGGCTCTACATCTCGGTCGGCATCATCGGCAGCGGCGGCGCGCAGGGCGCCCTGTCGGAGTACGTGCTGGTCCGCGGCGCCGAGGCCGGCACCCGCCTGGTCACGATCCCGGCGCACATCCCGTTCGAGGTAGCGGCTCTGAACGAGCCGATGGCGGTGGCAGGCCACGGAGCTGACGGTCGTCCTGTCGATGGGTTACCCGGCGGAGATCTTCGAGGTCACCCGCGACCTCACAGAAGACTGGCAGCGGTACGCCGTCCTCGTCAGCGACACCGTCCCCTTCACCGAAGCCCAGCGCGCCCTCGTCCTCGCCACGACACCCGGCGCGGCCGAGAAGGTCCGCGATCAGGGGTTCCGTAAAATTGGATCCACGTTAAGATGAAGAGGATCCAACGAGCTGGAAGGTCTGACTGTGCACACCCCGGAAGAGCGCGTCCTGGCCCTCGGCCTGACCATCCCCGACTACTCCGACCCGCCCTACGGCGGCCGCTACGGCAAGGTGAAACCCTTCCACCGCGTCGGCAACCTCCTCCTCATCTCCGGCATCACCCCCGAGGACCGCGAAGGCAACCGCCTGCACCCGGGCCGCTTCGGCGACGACCTGACCGTGGAGCAGGGCTACGAGGCAGCCCGCATGACGGCGGTCAACGTGCTCGGCCTGATCCGCCTCGCGGTCGGCAGCCTCAACGCGGTCGCCGCCATGGGCCGCAATCTCTGCTTCCTGCGCACCACCGACGACTTCGAGGACCTCCACCTGGTCTCGGATGGTGTGTCCCAGCTGTTCATCGACGTCTTCGGTCCCGAGTTCGGCCCCGCGGGCAGAGCCTCCATCGGCGTCTCCAGCCTGTCCCGCCGCAACTGCTTCGAGCTCTGGACCGAGCTCGAACTCAAGCCCGGCTCCTAGGGTTGCTGGTCATCGGATCGCTGCCGGCCCGCGTACGCCCCGCCGTGCTCGTGCGCGAGCCGATCAGGTCTGCCTCTTTCTGGCTGTGGGCGGCCTCGGGCGTCGGGTGTGAGCCGCCAGCGCTGACTTCCCGAGACGTTGGCATGACGGCGCCGGTGTCCCGCAATCGCAGCGCACCCTCGGTGAAGCAATGCCCACCCGGACGCCATCGTGACGATCGCAGCGTTTGTGGCGTGGAACTGAAGTGCGACCCCCACTATCCCGACGGCTTCACGCGTCACGATTACCAGCGGTGCCCGTCACCCGGACGGGTAGCGGGCACCGCTGTTACGTCACGTCCGTCAGGAGGTGATCGACCAGAGTTGGCAGGTGTTGTTGAGCCACATCCAGAGGTCGGCCTTGGTGCCGTTGGCGGTGCCGCAGTTGACGTTGTCGAGGACCATGCCGCTGTTTTCGACGACGAGTTCGTAGCGGCCGTTGCCTGCGGGGATCACTGCCCATTGCTGGCAGAGGTTGCCGAGGGAGTCCCAGAGGTTGACGGCTGTGCCGAGGGCTTGGCCACAGCTGACGGCGTCAAGGACCTTGTTTGCGTTCACATTGGTGATCGTCCATTTGTTGGCGCCCACGTTGGTGAAGCGCCATTGCTGGCAGGTGTTGCCGAGGGCGGTCCATTGGTCGATTGCGGTTCCGTTGGCGGTGCCGCAGTTGACGGCGTCGAGGAGTTTGCCGCTCTGGAGGTTGGTCAGTTTGTAGGTGGCGCCGTTGACCGGGAAGGTGACGCTCTTGGTGTAGCCGACCGAGACGATGTTGGCCTGGACGGCGTTCTCCGTGGCGTCGGTGGGGTAGCCGCTGGTCATGACGCCCTCGAAGAAGGAGCCGACGGAGCCGTTGCTGTTGTCGCCGCCGATGCCGAGGATGATGGCGCCCTGCTTGGTCATCGGGTTGTAGCCGGACTGGGTCGGGAGTGCGCCGTTGTAACGCGTAGCCAGGGAGCCGGACTGCGCGTTGCCGTCCTTGATGGCGTACGCAGAGGTGCCGTTGTTCTTGAGCACTGCCGTTACGAACGGCGTGCTGCGGCCAGTGTTGGCCGTCCAGGATCCGTTGCCGCCGGCGAACAGGCCGTTCTCCAGGTCCGCGGCGACCCGGGGGCCGGTGGCGCACGGTGAGAACCAGCAGAGCGTACCGAAATAGATCGCGTCCATGTCGCCGTTGCCGGTGTCGTTGTTGCTGGTCTCGGCGTTGCCGTAGTCGAAGCAGCAACGGTCGTTGTAGTGCGTGCCCTCGGTCACCATGTACATGCCCTCGGGTGCGCTGCCGGTGGCGATGCCGTTAGTGGCGTTGTTGCGGTAGCCGTTGCCGGCCGAGATGTAGACGCCGTAGACCTTGTGGCCGCCCGCGGTGACGGGCAGTGCCGCGGCATTCGATCCCTGGTCGGCGGTCGGGTTCGCGCCGCCGCCGGGGGCGATCGTCAGGTCGTTGTGCCGGGTCGTCTGGTCGTAGATGCGCACGATCGTGCAGTACGTGCCCGAGCAGAACGAGTCCTGGGTGGCGGCGTTCGCGTAGCCGCCGGCGCTGAGTGTGCCGATGTTCGACGTGGCGCCGTCGGACCATCGGCGGACCTGGTAGAGCGATCCGTTGTACGCGCCGAACAGCGCGCGGGTGGTGCTGTGCGCGGCGACGCACGGGGTGCCGCCGCTGGCATAGATGTCACAGGACAGGGTGCCGGCGGCCTGGGCCGTGGTGGGTGCGGCGACCAGGGCGACGGCGGCGAGCAGGACGGAGGCCAGGAGTGCTTGCCATGATCGGCGCAGGGAGCGGAATCCCATGATGTGCCTTTCGCGAGCATGCGATGCAGCGCTTGTCCATGGCTGGCGCTGCGGGAGGACGGGCACCGGTGTGAACGTTAACAAAGATTTACTTACATGTTTCGATTTTGTCAAGGCCGCAAAGGCGGGTCAGGGCGGGAGAAGGCGCCGGGTTGGCGGACCCGGCGCCGCGCGGGGTCAGACCACCATGAGGCCGAGCATCATGCCGTCGTCCTCGTGGATGAGGTTGTGGCAGTGGAGCATGTACATGAACGTGCTGTCGGCGTAATCGGTGAACTTGAGTCTGATCACGACGGTGGTGCTGGGCGGCAGCTCGATGGTGTCGCGCCAGCCGAGGTTGGCGCCGGTGGGTGCGGCGCCGCCGATGGAGACGACCTGGAACGGTACGTCGTGCACATGGAAGTTGTGGTAGATCGTCGTGCTGCTGTTGACCAGCGTCCAGACCTCGGTGGCGCCGAGCGTGGTCATGATCATGTTGTTCGTCATGGCCGTGACCGAGGTGCCGGCGACCCCGTTGATCGTGAACGTGTTGCCGCTGTTGGCGAACGTGAACGTGCGAGCGGCCGCGCCGGTCGTGTCCAGGGCGTCGATCGTGTTGAGCGTCGCGGGCAGCGCGGCCGGGGTGTCCGTTCCGGTGCCGGTGACCTCCAGCATTGACACCGTGTAGCGGGCACCGTTCGTGCTGCTGCGTGCCGTGGCGCGCAACGTGACCGTGGTGCCGGTCTGCAGGTCGAGCACGATCTCGGCGCGTTCACCCGGCGTGATGCGCAGGCCGGACACCTCGATCGGCGCCGCGAGCAGCCCCGCGTCGCTCGCGACCTGCGTGACCGTTGCCCCGTCGGAGCGTGCGACGGTGATGCTGTCCACCAATGACGCGTTCAGCAGTCGCAGCCGCACCCGGCCGGCGGCGACCTCGAGCGTGGGTGTCTCATCGGTCGCGCTCGCGCCGTTGACCAGGAACTTCAGGGTGGTCCCGGAGGCGGTGAAGCCGGCGTTCGTGGTCACGAAAGATCCACTGCTGAGGACCCCCATCGACTGCATGATCACGGGTACGTCATCAGCGCCGTACGCCGTGGGAAGGGCCGCGTTGGCCGCCGAACCGTCGTCCACGATCAGCATCCCCGCCAACCCGAGCGCCACCTGATCCGCGGTGTTACCCAGCCCGTGCGGGTGGTACCAGAGCGTGCACGCCTCGCCCTGATTGATCGTCGTCGCCGGTGACCACGTCTCCCCGTCGGCGATCACGTTCTGCGGCCCGCCGTCGTTCGACGGTGCGATGTGCAGCCCGTGCCAGTGCACGGTCGTGTCCGCACCGAGCTGATTGGTGACGTCGAACCGTACCTGCTCGCCGTCGCTGACCCTGATCGTCGGCCCCAGATACGTACCGTTGTAGCCCGCGGTCTTCAACGTCGTGCCGCTGACCAGTGACGTATCGGTGCCGGTTCCCGCCTTGAGCGCGAAGACCGAGACGCCGTTGTCGTCGGTCTTCGCCGCCAGCTCCGGAATGACCAGCGTGCCACCCGCGGCCGCAACCTCAGTCGTGACGTCGGATGCGGTCTCCTCGGCGAAGGAGATGCCGTTGCCGATCTTGGCGAGGGCCACTGCCGCGCCGGCTCCGAAAGCCGCGGCCAGGAACCGTCGCCGGGTCGCCCGCGGCGTTGCGCGGTGCGACCCCCTGCTCTTGTCTGTCATGAGCGGCCACAGTGGAGATCGTTCCTGGGCGGTTGCTGAGCTGAACCTGTCGGGACCCTTTGTTCGTTCGATCAGCCCCGATGTGCGTACGCGCGGTCACGGGCCTCCCGGAACTGGGTGACGGCATCACCGCGGTAGGCCCAGATCCAGCCACCGACGTTGTCCCCGAGCATGTCGAAAACGCGGGCCGCGGCCTCGGATTCGCCGGCGAGATCGAAGCCCATGGCGAAAGCGTTCGCCCGCGGGATCCAGCCGTGCGTGAACCGGAAATCGGGATGGAAGATGGACTTGTCCGCGGCGGCGTGCAACTCCGCGGCGACCTCGTCGGTGCCGATGTACTCGGCGTCCTCGCCGCCCGGCAGCGTCAGCCACATCTCGATGTGCGCGACGACGATGAGCTCCGGGATCAGGCTGGCCGGGGGCGCGGCAGCGGTGGCCGCACGCGCGAGAGCGAACATTTCCTCGTGGCTGCCGAACCATTTCTTGCACAGATACTGCAGCCGCTGCTCATGCGCGACAACATGGAACGGATGCCGTGCGACAACGGCGTCGAAGCGGGCGCGCGCCTCGTCGGCCTCGATCTGCCGGCCCCGTGACGTCGTCACCAGCCAGGTCCGCGCGGTGACATCATCGGGGTCGCGCTCGATGACCTCGTCGAGCGCGTTCTCGGCGATGCGCAGCCGGTGGAAGAAATCCCGGAACTGCTCCTGCTGCGTGTACTCCGCGCGTTTCGCACCCCGGGCCTCCCACGCCCAGTTGACCGCGTGGCATCCCTTCACCAGAACGGGCAACGTGGAATCCGGCTCGGCATCGATCCATTCCCGGATCCATTCCTGCACGCCGCTCACATTGGCGGCGGCCTCCATCAGGTACGCCCTGGCGTCCGGTTCCTTGACGCCGGTGAGCACACCTTTCGCCGTACGCCAATCCCGTGCCGTCAGCGCGTCGATCAGCAACCGCGCCTGCGGGTCACCCCCGGCCGGATCGGCGGTCAGCTCCGGACTACGACTCTTCTTGAACGGCCACATGAATGGCTCCCTCCCCGTGATCGCCGTCGATCATAGGGTCCCGGCACGGGTAGGGTGCGGCAGTGGTTGACGTTCGGCGGATGGTTCTGGAGGACGTGGCTGAGGTTTCCCGGCTGCGGGTCGCGGGATGGCAGGCCGCGTACCGGGGAATCATCCCGGATTCCTATCTCGACGCGATGGACGCCGAGGCGGATGCCCGACAGCGAGCGACGTGGCGATCGAAAGGGATCGACCTGGTCGCCCACGACGAGAAAGAGCGCCTCACCGGGTGGTGCTGCTCGGGACCGGCGGGTGCGGCCGGGCACACGGAGATCTTCACGCTCTATGTACGGCCGGAGCTGATCGGATCGGGGATCGGAGCGGCCTTGCTGGCGGCTACCCACCGGCACTGGACGGCGCTCGGCGTCGAGGGTTTTCAGCTGTGGGTGCTCCGCGGCAACAAGGCCGCCCGGCGGTTCTACGAGAGGTTCGGGTACGCGCCGGACGGCACCGCGGAGGCGTACGAGTATGACGGAGTCGCGGTGGAGGAGGTCCGGTATCGCCGGTCGGCGGGGTGAGCTTTTGTTCACAAAGACTTCGTGGCGGCGGCATCGGGGGGCGGATACGTTTCGGGGGACGGCTCGGCTCGACGGAGAGGGAACGGCATGCCCACGATCACCACGGTGGACGGCACGGAGATCTTCTACAAGGACTGGGGCACCGGGCAGCCCATCGTGTTCAGTCACGGCTGGCCGTTGTCGGCCGACGACTGGGACACCCAGATGCTGTTCTTCCTGCAGCACGGCTACCGGGTCATCGCCCACGACCGGCGTGGCCACGGGCGGTCCTCGCAGACGAGCGACGGCCACGACATGGACCACTACGCCGACGACCTGGCGGAGCTGACCGAGCACCTCGACCTGCACGACGCGGTCCACGTGGGTCACTCCACCGGTGGCGGCGAGGTGGCGCACTACATCGGCCGGCACGGCGAGGCCCGCGTCGCCAAGGCGGTGCTGATCAGCGCCGTCCCGCCGATCATGGTGCAGACCGAGGCCAACCCGGGCGGCCTGCCCAGGAGCGTCTTCGACGGACTGCAGGCCCAGCTGGCCGCCAACCGCTCGGAGTTCTACCGGGCGCTCCCGTCCGGCCCGTTCTACGGCTTCAACCGCGACGGCGTGGAGCCCTCCGAGGCGATCATCCAGAACTGGTGGCGCCAGGGCATGATGGGCGGCGCGAAGGCCCACTACGACGGCATCGTCGCCTTCTCCCAGACCGACTTCACCGACGACCTCAAGAAGATCACGGTCCCGGTCCTGGTCATGCATGGCGAGGACGACCAGATCGTCCCGTACGCCGATGCCGGCCCGCTGTCCGCGAAACTCGTGCAGAACGGGACGCTCAAGTCGTACCCCGGCTTCCCGCACGGCATGCCCACCACCCAGGCCGACACCATCAACGCCGACCTGCTGGCCTTCCTGAAGTCCTGACCCGCCGCCACCGTCCCGGCGACACCGACCGGTGCCGCCGGAACGCGGTGGCGAAAGCGAACTCGTTGCGGTAACCAACGCTCCCAGCGATCTGCGCCAGCGTGGCGTCGGTCCGCAACAGCGCGTCCTCCGCCCGCCGCATTCGCAGCTCCGTGAGGTACCGCCCGGGTGACTGCCCGATCACCCGGGTGAACTCCGCAGCGAACGCCGCCCGCGACATGCCCGCCAGCTGCGCCATCGTGACCAGCGACCAGTCCTGCTCGGGGTGCGCGTGCAGGCTCTCCAGCACCCGCCGGACCGCCGGCCGGGACAACGCCCGGAACCATCCGGGCGCCGGGTTGCCGGCGTGCTGCCACCATGACCGCAGTGCGTAGACGAGGTTCACGTCCAGCAGCCGGTCGAGCAGCGCCTGCTGCCCTTCGCTGTCGCGCGCTGCCTCGGCGGCGAGCAACTCGATCGCCGCGGCGTGCGCCGGCTCCTGCTCGGCTACCCGGACAACCGCGAACCGGGGAAGGCTGTCCAGCAATGTGTCGGCGACGCTGCCACTGAGCACGTACGCCCCGCACACCACGGTGGTCGGGCCGGTGGAAGTGGCCTGCCGCGCCTCAGCGATGGGTACGCTCACCGCGCCCGGCTCACTGACGATGCTGTAAGGGCCACCCGCGCCGGCCAGCACGACGTCACCCCCGTGCAGCGGCACCGGGTCAGCGCCGTCGGCCTCGATCCAGCCGTCCCCGTGCAGCAGGATGTGCGCGGTCAGCGGACGGGTGCCCGAGAATTGCAGCCCCCACGGAGCAACCCTGCGCAACACGGAGAACACTGCCCCCTGCGCCCGCGCCCGGGCAAGCTCGTCACTGAGAATGTCCACAACCCCAAACTTAGACGAACACGAATAGTTCCAAGTCCTAGAGACATTGCTCGTCTCAGTCGGCGCTTCTAGCGTTGACAGCATGACGACGTACGCAATCCTCGGCGGCACCGGAAAGGTCGGCCGCCGCCTTATCCGTTTGCTCGACTCCGCGCGGCCCCTCGGCCGTCCGCGCTTCGACTGGCGCGACGAGTCCACCTGGCACGAGGCAATCGACAGCGCCGCCGGGGTCTTCGTCGTGGGGCCGGGGTCGGCGACGGACTGGAGCCCGCAGCTGAGCCGGTTTCTGGTGCGGGCGGCCGATGCGGGCGTTGAGCACGCCGTGTTGCTGTCGGCGCGAGGGGTCGAGTTTCTGCCCGGTGGGGCGGTCGCGAAAGCCGAGGCCGCGCTGCGGGAAGGGCCGATCGCCTGGACGATTCTGCGGCCCACGCACTTCATGCAGAACTTCACCGAGGCGATGTTCGTGCCCGTGGACGGCCGGATCGCCGCCCCGGTCGGGGGCGGCGCAGAGCCGTTCATCGACGTGGACGACCTCGCCGCCGTCGCCGTGACCGTGCTTACCGGACGCCGCTACGACGGCCGCGTTCTGGACCTTTCCGGGCCGGAGGCGATCACCTTTGCCGACGCCGCGGCGATGCTCGGAGCCACCTTCGAGAGCGAGAGCGACGACGACCACGTGGCGCGGCTGCGGGCTGCGGGCACACCCGAGGGTTACGTCCGGTGGCGGATGGCGATGCTCGGTGGCATCCGCTCAGGCGCCGACGCCTATTTATCGGACGGAGTCCCGGTGGTGCTGGGCAGGCCGGCCACAACCTTCGCGGACTGGCTGACGGCCTCCGCGGCCGGCACGACACCCGCGGTCGGTGCTAGCCCCGCGGTGGGGGCGGGGGTCGGGCGGGTGGACAGCCAGCAGCCGGCGGCGATCAGTGCGAACGCGGCCACCGTGCTGGGGGCCAGGTGCTCGTCGAGCAGCAGTACGCCGAGCAGGACCGCGACGACCGGGTTGAGATAGGTGACCAGGCCGGCCCGGTTGGCCCCGGCCAGGCCGATGAGCTGGTAGAACGCCAGCAGCGCGACGGCGGTGCAGAACACGCCGAGGATCGCGAGCGCTCCCCAGGCGGGCAGCCCGACCGGCTCGGACGGCAGTGCGAGGAGCGCGAACGGGATCAGGACGACGGCGCTGATCGTGGTGGTTGCGCCGGTCAGGGCTTCGGCGGGGACGTCGGACAGGCGGCGTTGCACCAGGATCGTGGCGACCGCGTAGCTCAGGGCTGCCAGCAGGACCATTCCTGCGCCGAGCAGGCCCCAGCGGTCGCCTGAGACGTCGACGCCGACCAGGACGGCTACGCCGGCGAAGCCGACGATGAGGCCGAGGATGCGGCTGCGGGTGAGCGGTTCGGTGCGGGCCATCAACAGGGCGATGACCGCGGGCTCGATGGCGATCAACAGGCCGGTGAGGGACGAGCTGATATGCGTTTCACCGTACGTGATGAGCGTGAACGGCACCAGGATGTGCACCGCCGACAGGGCGAGCACCGGGCCGGTGTGGCCGCGGAGCTTGGCCAGGCTGCCGCGCGCCGCCGCGACCGGGATCAGGACGAGCGCGCCGATGGCGATGCGCCCGGCGACCACGACGATCGGGGACAGGTCTTCGATGGCGACCTTGATCAGGAAGTAGGGGATGCCCCAGAGGAAGGAGACCAGCAGGAAGAGGAGCCACGCGCGTCGGTTCACCCGTTGAGCATCCGGGCGTACGGTGGTTAGCGGTAGTGGTTACCTGCTCATGTGGTCCTAAGGAAAACTGATGATCGACGTACGCCGCCTCGTCGTCCTGCGGGAGGTCGCCCGGCAGGGCAGCTTCAACCGCGCGGCCACCGTGCTGCGGATCACGCCGTCCGCGGTGTCGCAGCAGATCAGCGGGCTGGAGCGCACGCTCGGGACGGCGGTGGTGCGGCGAAGCACGCGCGGCGTCGAGCTGACCGAGGCGGGCCGGGTGCTCGCCGACGCGAGTGACTCGATCACGGCCGAATTGGCGTACGCGCAGAATCTGATCGAAAGGCTGACCGGCGGGGAGCGGGAGTCGCTGACGGTGGCCACGTTCACCAGCGGTGGCCAGCGGCTTCTGCCCGCGGCCCTGACCCGTTTCGCCGCGGAGCGCCCGGGGGTGGAGCTGACCGTGCTGGAGACCGAGCCCGAGGACAGCCTGCCGCTGGTCCGCGAGGGTGCGGCAGACCTGGCCCTGGCCTACCACTTCGACGGGCCGCCCCCGGTTCGCCCCCGCGACCGGTCCGGCCTGATCTGGGCGCCGTTGCTCGACGATCCGATGTGGATAGTGCTGCCCGCCGGGCACCATCTCGCCGGGCGGGAATCGGTGGCGCTGGCCGACCTCGCGCAGGAGCGCTGGGTGCACGGCTGCCTGTCGATAGACGAATTATTGGCCCACTACGCGGCGCTGGCCGGATTCGAGCCGCGGGTCGCCTGCCGGGGCACCGATTACGTGTTCGCCCAGTCGCTGGTCCGCGCCGGGGTGGGCATCAGCATGATCCCGCAGATCGCGCTGACGGCAGAGCAGGGCGGCCTGGTGATGATGCCCCTGGAACAGCCCTGCCCGTCCCGGTTCGTCGGCATCGTCACCGCCCGGCGCACCCGCCCGAATCCGCTCGCGGAGCTGCTGGTGAAGACGCTGAACGACACCGTGGCGGCGCTGCCTCTGCCCGCTTGACGGCCACGGTTAAGGTCGGGCGTGGCTGAAGTCTCGGTGAGGTTCCTCAAAGGACGGTCCGATCAGGACATTCTGGTGCAGCTGTACGACACCGTGTTCGTGCCCAGCTTCCCACCGTCGGAACGCGAGCCCCTGGCCGGCCTGGAGCGCGTCCTCGCCGGGGACGAGCTGCTCGGAGCGGTGGCGATGACGCCGGACGGCGTACCCGTGGCGGCACTTTTCCTGGAATGGTTCGCCGACATCCGGGCCGGGTTGCTGTGCTACTTCGCGGTCCGGCCCGACCTGCGCGATCGCGGGATCGGCCGGCAGCTCATCGCGTACGCCGCACCGCGCTGGCGAACCGAGCTGCAGCCGCACGTCATCTACGCCGAGGCGGAGGACCCCCGGTCCGGCAGCGGCATCGCCGAGCACGGCGACGGACAGGCAAGGCTGCGACTGTACGCGGGCTTCGGCGCCCGCCGTCTCCCGATCCCCTACCTCATGCCCAGGCTGAACCCGGGAGAGACCCGTCTGACGAACCTGCTGCTCCTGGTCGCCGAGGCGGACGACACGGTCTCGGCGGCGGATGACGCGGTTTCGGCGGCGGACGAGACGGTTTCGGCGGCGGACGAGACGGTTTCGGCGGCGGACGAGACGATCGCCGGAGCGGCCGGCGCAGCGCCGGACCTGATTCGCGGTGCCGCCGTCGCGGAGTTCCTGACACGCTATTTCGCCCGCGCGGAGGGCGGCCCGGCCCGCGACGATGACACCGGGTTGCAGGGGCTGCTCGCGGAATGTCACCGGACGGAGTTCCTGCAGCTACGCGAGCTGCACGGGCAGGATTGAGCGGGCGTCCGAGGGGTACCCCGCGTGCGTGACAGTGATCGAGTTACCGGACCTGCCCCTGCCCGGGCACGGTGCCACGGCCGAACGGTTCCGGGGCCTCGCCGACCTCGCACGCCAGGACCTCGTCGCCGCCCGGCTCGGCGAGGGCCACGCCGACGCCGTCGCGATCCTCACCGAGCTCGGCGCTCCCGTCTCGGGGGAGCGGTGGGGTGTCTGGGCTGCGGCCCCCCGGTCGCTGCGTGCACGGCTGACGGATGACGGCTGGCGGATCAGCGGCGACCGCCCGTGGTGCTCCGGCGCCCAATGGTGCACCGACGCGCTGGTGACGGCTGCCGCTGACGACGGAGTGCGGCTTTTCTCCGTACGCAACACAGCTCCACAAGCGCAACCGCTCGACGGCACCTGGCCCGCCGTGGGAATGGCCGGCAGCGACAGCCGGACCGTGCGCTTCACCGACGCCGAGGCCCTGCCCGTCGGGGGAGTCGGCGACTACGTGCACCGCCCCGGCTTCTGGCACGGCGGCGTCGGCGTGGCCGCCTGCTGGTTCGGCGGCGCGCTCGGTGTCGCCGACGCCCTGTACGCGGCCGCCCGCGACAAGGACCTCGGCCCGCACGCGCTGGCCCACCTCGGCGGGGTGGCAGTCGCGCTCGGCGCCGCCCGTGCCGTGCTGGCCGAGGCCGCAGCCGCCATCGACGCCGACCCGCACCGCGACGCCCAGGCACTCGCCGTCCGCACCCGCGCAACCGTCGAGTCAGCGGCGACCGAGGTCCTCGACCGGGTCGGCCGCGCACTCGGCGCCGGCCCGCTGTGCCGCGACGGCGAGCACGCCCAGCGGGTCGCCGACCTCACCGTCTACCTGCGGCAGAGCCACGCCGAGTCGGACCTGGAGCAGCTCGGCCGGCTCGCCGTCGACGAGGACCCGGCATGGTGAGGCCGATCGAGGGCCAGGGCACCCCCGAAGCCGAGTGGCTGGCGTGGAACGCGATGGCTGAGTGGCCCGAGCTGAAACTCGACGCTCCCGGGCCGCCGCTCGTCGTCGCCCCGCACCCCGACGACGAGATCCTCGGCGTGGCCGGGCTGATGACCCGGCTCGGCGCGGCAGACCTGGTCGCCGTCACCGACGGCGAGGCCTCCCACCCGGACTCCACCGTCTTCACTCGCGCTGAGCTGGCCGCCATCCGCCGCGACGAAACCGCCGAGGCCCTGCGCCGCCTCGGCCTCGACCCGTCCGAGGCCGCTAGCGGTCCGAGCGGTCCTAGCGGTCCTAGCGGTCCGGGCGCTTTCGGCGCGGGTGAGGCGCCGGGCCGCGAGCGGGGCGCGCGGGTGCATCGGCTCGGGCAGGCCGACGGTGGGATCGACGAGCAGGCGGTGACCGCCGAGCTGACGCGGTTGCTGGCGCCGGGGCAGTGGTGCGTGGCGACCTGGCGCGAGGACGGGCACCCCGATCACGAGGCGGTCGGTCGTGCCGCAGCGCGGGCGTGCGCGGCGACGGGAGCACGGTTGCTCGAATACCCGGTGTGGATGTGGCACTGGGCGACCCCCGGCGACCCGCGCGTACCGTGGCACACCGCGCACCGGATCCCGTTGATGGCGGCTGATCAGGCCGCGAAGGCCGCGGCGATCGCGGCGTTCCCCAGCCAGATCGCGCCGCTCGGACCGGCCGCCGCCGACGCCGCGATCCTGCCGCCGCACATCCTGGCCCGCTTCGCCCGTACCTTCGAGGTGGTCTTCTCATGAGCACTCCGGTCAGTTACTTCGAGCAGATGTACGCCGCCGACCCCGACCCGTGGAGCTTCGAGTCCCGCTGGTACGACGCCCGCAAGCACGCCCTCACGGTGGCGGCCCTGACGCGGCGCCGCTACCGGTCGGGGTTCGAACCGGGCTGCTCCACCGGCATGCTCACCGCCCGTCTCGCCGAACGCTGCGACGCGCTGCTCGCCGTGGACGCGGTGCCGGCGGCGGCACGGACCGCGGCGGAACGGGTCGCGGCCCACGCCCACGTCACCGTCGGCACGGCGCAGCTCCCGCAGCAGTGGCCTGAGGGCACGTTCGACCTAGTGGTGCTATCCGAAGTCGGTTACTACTTCGACGACACCGATCTGCGTACGCTCATCGAGCGGGCAGCCGGCGCGCTGGAACCCGGCGGTGAGCTGGTCGCCGTGCACTGGCGCTGGCCGGTCACCGAACACGCCCGCAGCGGCGACGACGTCCACGCCGCCCTCGCCGCGGCACCGGGCCTGGAACGCGTCGCCCGCCACGAGGAGGCCGACTTCATCCTCGAGGTCTTCACCCCCGCCCCCGCCCGCTCGGTAGCCCAGCGCGAAGGACTCGCGTGACCGAGCCCCCGAAAGCGAGTGAGCCTCCGAAAGCGAGTGGGCCGCTGAAAGCGACGGGGCCCGCGACGGTGATGGCGCCCGCGACGGCGCAGGGGCCCGCGATGGTGATGGCGCCCGCCATGGTGATGGGGAACGCGACGGTGATGGCGCCCGCGACGGCGCAGGGGCCCGCGACGGTGATGGCGCCCGCGACGGTGATGGGGCCCGGCGCGGTGACTCGGATTGCCGTTGTTGTGCCGGCGCATGACGAGGAGACACTGTTGCGGGCCTGTCTGGATGCCCTGGCAGTGGCGGCGGCAGCAGTCCCGGTGCCGGTCGAGATCGTGGTGGTGGCCGACGCGTGCACCGACCGCACCGAGGCGATCGCCGCGGAGGCAGGCGCCGAGGTGGTCACCCTGGCAGCCCGCAACGTCGGCCGCGCCCGCAACGCCGGCATGGCCCATGCGCTGCGGCACGGCCCCGAAACCCTCTGGCTGGCGACGACGGATGCCGACAGCCGCGTACGCCCCGACTGGCTGGTCTGGCATCTCAACCACGCACAAGCCGGCGCCGACCTGATCGCCGGCACCGTGCGGGTCGACGACTGGACCTGCTGGCCCGCCGGCCTGCCCGAACACTACGAGGAGCACTACCGCCGCGCGGCCGGGGCCCACGTCCACGGCGCGAACCTCGGCATCGCCGCCGCCACCTACGTGGCCACAGGCGGCTTCCCAACCCTCACCCACGACGAGGATCAGGTCCTGCTCCGCCGCGCCCGCGCGCTCCAGGCCCGCATCGTGATGGACCCGGCCTGCCCGGTGCACACCAGCGCCCGCCGCCTCGCCCGCGCCCCGCTCGGCTTCGCGGCCCACCTCGCCCTGCTCGAAGTAGGCCTCTAGAAACCGATCAGAGGTAGGCCGATCAGAGGTAGGCCGATCGGAGGTAGGCCGATCGGAGGTAGGCCGATCGGAGGTAGGCCGATCGGAAGTGATCAGTGAGAACCGATCAGAAGTAAACAGTCACGCCGACCGTCTTGCAGGCGGCGGTGAGGTCGTTGCCGGCCTTCTCGAACCCGGCGGAACCGGCCGCGGCGACCGGGTCCGGGTCCTTCGCGGCGTTCGCGGCCTCGGCGGCGAGCTGCCGGGCGGCCAGGGCCACGGCGCTGTCACCCGCGGAGAACGCCTCGGCGGTCACCTTGTCCGACAGGCCGTTCAGGATGGTCGTGAACGTGCCCGGCTTCGGGTCGGCGCTGTCGTTCGACATCTTGACGAGGTCGTCCTTCAGGTCGTCGCCGATCTTCTGGACGGAGGCGCAGAGGTGCTTGTCGCTCGCCACGGTCGAGGCCGCCGCGGTGGACGCCGGCGTCGACGCCGCGGGAGCGGCCGTCGTGGCGTCCTTGTCGCCGCACGCGGCCAGGGCCAGGGCGGACGTGACGGCGAGGGCGAGCGTCAGGACGCGGGTACGGTGCACGATCGCGTACGGTAGCCGATCTTCCTGAAAGGGCAGGTCACGGGGGGATGTTCGGGCGATGTGACGGGTTCCACGTTCATGATCAAAAACGGGAGCCTGGCCACGGCAAATCAGGCATAAGGCCACAAGTGGGCGCGGTCAACCACGCTGAGTTAAGCCGGGCCAAAGGTTGGGGCTCAGCGGCGCTGATTGACGTGGATGGAACGCTCCGGCAGCGTCGCAGGTCATGAAACGAAGACTGCGCGTCGTCATAGCCCGGGTCAGCGCCGTGTCGCTGCTGGCTGCCGGAGGCGTGGCTGCGGTCGTGCTGACGAACCAGGCCGACGCGGCGGTCAGCCTCAACGACAGCGACGTGACCGCGAACCTGTGGGAATGGAACTGGCCGTCGATCGCGAAGGCGTGCACCGGCGACCTCGGCCCGGCCGGGTACGGCGCCGTGCAGGTCGCGCCGCCGCAGGAGTCGATCACGCTGCCCACGAGCGTCGACGGGGTGCACCCGTGGTGGGAGGTCTACCAGCCGGTCTCGTACGCGATCAGCAGCCGCCTGGGCACCCGCGCGCAGTTCGCGAGCATGGTCACCGCGTGTCACACGGCCGGCGTGCGGGTCTACGCCGACGCGGTCATCAACCACACGGCAGGGCACGGCAACAGCTACAGCACCGGGTACGCGGGCAGCAAGTTCACGCCGGGCTCCTTCGACTATCCCGCCGTGCCGTACACGACCACCGACTTCCACCACGCCGGTGACGGGTCCTGCAACGACGAGGACGGCCAGATCGACGACTGGAACAATGTCGCCGAGGTGCAGAACTGCGAGCTGTCCTCGCTGTCCGACCTCAAGACCGGCAGCAGTGGGGTACGCGACAAGATCGCCGGCTACCTCAACGACCTGATCTCCCTCGGCGTCGACGGTTTCCGCGTCGACGCCGCGAAGCACATCGCGCAGGCCGACTTCGCGCAGATCAAGTCGCAGCTCAGGACGACGACCGCCGAGGGCAGGGCGCCGTACGTCGAGCAGGAGGTCATGCCGGGTGGCACCGGGGGACTGGCCAACTCGACGTTCACCCCGAACGGCGACCTGATCGGCTTCTCCTACGCCCGCGGCCTCGCGACCCAGTTCCGCGACGGCACCCTCAGCAACCTCTCGGGCATCCCGTCGTGGAGCCTCGACGCGTCCAGCGCGCAGACCGGCGCGATGATCACGAACCACGACACCGAACGCGACGGCAGCACGCTGCGCTACCAGGACGGCTCCGCGTACACGCTGGCGAACTACTTCGTGCTCGCGTACCCGTACGGTAAGCCCTTCCTGTATGACGGTTTTACGTTCTCGACCTCGGCCACCGGCCAGTCGCCGCCGGCCGATGCGAACGGCTTCGTCAGCGACACCGACTGCGGTAACGGCAAGTGGCAGTGCATCACCCGCTCGACCGGGGTGAAGGGCATGGTCGCGTGGCACAACGCGGTCGCGCCGGTGACCACCGTCAGCGACTTCACCGCGACCTCGGGCAGCGTGATCGGCTTCCACCGCGGCTCGCTCGGCTGGATCGGCCTGAACGCCTCCGGCAGCGCGTCGACCGCGAGTTACCCGACGGGCCTGGCCGACGGCACCTACTGCGATCGCATCACCGGCGGAGCCACCGGCAGCGGCTGCGCGGGCACCTCGATCACCGTCTCGGGCGGCAAGGCCACGGTCACGATCCCGGCCGGCGGCGCGGTGGCCATCGACACCAACGCGAAGTCCGCCGGCGGAAGTGCGACGACGGCACCCACGGCAACCGCCACGGCCGGCCCGACCGCTTCGTCCTGCTCGAGTGTCGCGGTCAGTTTTGCCGCCGATGTCACCACCGAGTGGGGGCAGAACGTGTTCGTGCTCGGCAACCAGGACGCCCTGAACAACTGGGGCACGTCGGGCGGCGTCGCGCTCTCCTCGGGCACCTACCCGGTCTGGACCGGCGCGGTCAGCCTGCCGAAGAACACCACCGTCGAATACAAGTACGTGAAGAAGGACGGCGCGACGGTCACCTGGGAGTCGGGGGAGAACCGCACGTTCAACACCGGCACCGCCTGCACCAAGACCCTCACGGACACTTGGAAGTAGGACTTTTACACAGGGTCCGCACAGGCGGAAAAGACGCATGCTGCGGCGGCCGTGGCCGATGGGCAGGGGCGAACGAGTACGCCCCCAACCCCCGGGAGTTCCCCCATGGCCGCCGTCAGCGCCGTCGATTCCGTCAGTTCCGTCAGCTCGTCCAGCGAGGCCCAGGCGGCGCTGATCAAATACCAGCAGAAGCTCGCCGCGGATCTCGCCGCCAAGGCCGCCGAGAAAGTCATCACCGCCGACAAGGAAGCCGTGACGAAGGCCCAGCAGGCCGTGCAGCAGTCCGTCCAGTCGTCACCGGCCGTCACGGCCTCGGCGGCGACCGCGTCCACCGGCGTCCTGGATGTGACGGTCTAGGCGTGCTGCCGCGCCAAAGTCGTTTCCCAGGCGTCCGGGGGCGGTGGTAGACATCGCGGGTGCCTGAGATCTTGGAATTCCCCGAGCTGCTGCGCCTGATGGACGAGCGCTCGACCGCTTTCCGGTCGGCGATCGCCGCCGCGCCCGGTCTCGACATCGTCGTACCGTCCTGTCCCGAATGGACGTTGTTCGACCTGGCCGAGCACATCGGGACCGGCCGCCGTGCCTGGGCCGCCACCGTCGCCGCGGGACCCGCGCCTGCGAAGGCTGATCCGCCCGACGGGCCGGCCGTGCCCCGCGACCGGGAAGCCCTGCTCGCGTGGCTCGCCGAGTCCACCCAGGAACTGCTCGACGCCCTGGGGAAGGCCGGGCCGGACAGCGAATGCTGGACGTGGTGGGGTGACTCCCAGTCCCCGCCGACCACCGGCGCCGTCGCCCGTCACCAGCTGCAGCAGCTCGCGGTGCACACGTACGACGCCCAGCTCGCGATCGGCGCCCCGCAACCCCTGCCGGTCGACGTGGCCTTCGACGGCGTCGAGGAATTCCTGCTCACGTGCGTCGCCACCGGCACCGCGTGGCCCCATGAACCCGCCGTCGTCGACCACCCCGTGACCGAGGGCCGCGCGTGGCGGTTGTACCTGTCCGCCGCGGGCATCCGCGTCGCCGAACCCGACGGGACCCCGGCCGACGTCACCGTGAGCGCCACGGCGAGCGACCTGGTCCTGAACTTCTACGGCCGCAACTCCCTCGACGACGTGACGATCATCGGTGACCGCCGCGTCTTCGAAAAGCTGATCAGTTGGGACCGCAGCGCGTAGCTATACCGAGATCGGGGCTTCCTCGATGTCGGTCAGCGGCCGGGCCGGCGGCAGCACGAGCTTGTAGCCGACCTGCCGGACCGTGCCGATCATCGACTCGAACTCGGTGCCGAGCTTGGCGCGCAGCCGCCGCACGTGCACGTCGACCGTGCGGGTGCCGCCGAAGTAGTCGTAGCCCCAGACGTCGCGCAGCAGCTGGGCCCGGGTGAACACCTGGCCCGGGTGCTGGGCGAGGAAGCGGAGCAGCTCGAACTCCTTGTAGGTGAGGTCGAGCGGGCGGCCGCGGAGCTTCGCGGCGTACGTTTCCGGATCGATCGACAGCTCTCCGGCCCGGACCTGGTCACCGGCGCCGGCCGGTGCGGTAGCGAGCCGGCCCACGGCGAACTGCAGCCGGGCCTCGACCTCGGCCGGACCGGCGTCGGCGAGGATCACGTCGTCGACACCCCAGTCGGCGTTGAGCGCGATCAGGCCCGCCTCGGTGACGACCGTGAGGACCGGCACGCCGAACCCGCCGGCCCGCAGCGCGCGGCAGATGCCCCGGGCCTGCGACAGCTCGGAACGCGCGTCGACGACCACGGCGTCATGGCCGGGCACGGAGATCAGCGCCTGTGGGTCGCGCGGGGCGACGTCCACGGCGTGCGGCAGCAGGTCGAGCGCGGCCAGCACGCCGGCCGCCTCGCCGGATCGGGCGGTGCCGAATACCAGAATCTTCACGCGTGACTCCGTCTTTCGCACTCGGCGCTAACCAGTGCGTTCAGGGGGTAGATCCCGGCATCGGTGACGGGCCAAATCGGGGAGGGGCCAGACAGCCGTGGTTCGCCTTGTGAACGCTCTCACGATACGCGCAGAGCCTAACCGAATCCCCGCTGAAAACCATTTGCCGCCCACCATGCGATCCACACCGCGGGCGCCATGGGATGAGATGACCGAAATGCGGAGACGATCAATGCTTACGGGCCCCCGTGAAGCCCACCGTCAGGACAGGGTGTTTCGCCGTTCCGGTGAGGGTGTCCCCGTCGACCGTCGCGGTGCAGGCGAGCTTCGCGGGGAACGGTGACGTGATCCGGGCCTTGAACCGCAGCTCGTCACCGTCGAGGGTGGCGCTGTCGAACGGGCGGCCGTCCAGCGACCCGGTCACCCCGTCGCCGGTGGCCCGGATGGCGAGCTCGGCCACCTGGGTGCCGCCGCCGGTCTGGAACGCGATGGTCCAGTCGCCGGTGAACGCGCGCTCGCTGCGGTAGCGGGCGGCGCCCTGCTCGTAGGCGCGGTGGCTGGCGGCCTGGTCGGGCATCGCAGGATCGGGGTCGTTCTCGACGTCGATGCCGAAGAACGAGCGGGTCGCGGCGTTCGAGCCCTTGGCGAGTGTCGCCGCCCGCGCCTGCATGCCCGGCTCGTAGCGGCGCAGCGCGGCGTCGACGGAGGCTTCCCCGGCGATCGCGTGCGCGAGCTCGGCGGCGTCCAGCAGGGCGAGGTTCACGCCGTAGCCACCGAACGGGCCCATGGCGTGCGCCGCGTCACCGAGCAGGGTCACACCGGGGTTCGGCACCCAGGTCAGGGGAGTGGGGAGGAACCAGATGGCGCGGTCGACGTACCCATCGCTGTCGGTCAGAAAAGGCACCAGATCCGCAGACCAACCCGCAAACCTCTCCTTGAGGTACGCCCGGAGCGCACCCGGATCCCCGACGTCGACCCCGGCCCGGGCTGCCCAGCCGGGCTCGGTGCGCATGGCGACGTAGCCGCGGATGACGTTGTTGCTGTTGCGCTGGGCGATGATCGCGTTGCCGTCGTCGCCGCGGGCGAACAGGTGGCCCTTGCCGACCAGCCGGTCCAGCCCGGCGTGGCGGCGGTCCGCGTCGTCGTAGCGCACGTCGAGGAACGAGACGCCGGAGTATTCCGGGGCAGCGTCGGTGAGCAGCGGCCGCACCCGGGACCACACCCCGTCCGCGCCGATGACGAGGTCGGCCTCGGTGATCGTGCCGTTCGCGAACGTGAGCCGGTGCCGGCCCCCGCCGATCGGGGTCGCGGCGGTGAGCTTGTGGCCCCACCGGACGGACTCGGGGCGCACGTGTGCCGCGAGGAGGGCCCGCAGCTGGCCGCGGTCGATCTCGGGGGCGGCGGTGTCCTGCTCGTCGGGGACGAAGCTGCCGAGCACCGTGCCGTGCCGGTCGACGCTGCGTTTCGCCTGGTCCTCGACCCGGGCGACGGCGAGGAACGCCTCCAGCAGCCCCGCGTCGGCGAGGGCGATCTGGCCGGTGTCGGCGTGCAGGTCGAGCGAGCCGCCGGCGTCCCGGGCGTCGGCCGAGGCGTCGCTGTCGTAGACGGTGGCGTCGATGCCGTGCTGCTGCAGCATGCGGGCGCAGAGCAGGCCGCCGGGTCCGGCGCCGATGATCGCGATCGAGGTCATGGTGGTATCCCTTCGATTTGCCAATCAATCGTTTGATTGGTTAGGCGACCGTAGCCAATCAAGTGATTGGTAGTCAAGGTAGGATGGGTGCCATGCCGCCGAGGACCCGCCGTAGCGCCGCCGACACCCGTGCCGAGATCCGCCGGGTCGCCCTCGAGCTGTTCACGTCGAAGGGCTTCGACGCCACCACGACCCGCGACATCGCCGCAGCGCTCGGCATGAACCAGTCGTCGCTCTACTACCACTTCACCGGCAAGGACGAGATCGTCCGCAGCCTGATGGAGGAGCGCCGCCGCGACGTCGACACGTTCCTGACCTGGCTCGAGGCCCAGCCCCGCACGCCCGGCCTGCTGCGCACCGCGGCCCTGCGCTGGCTCGACACCACCACCGACGAGCACGTCCACGCCCAGCGCCTCGCCCTGGCCAACCTCGCCGCCCACCAGCGCCTGGGCAACCGCGAGCTCAGCGTCCCGCGCGCCTTCGAGCAGATCATCGCGTTCTTCGCCGGCCCGGACCCCGCCCCCGCCGACGTCATCTACCTCCGGCTGGCCTTCAACGCCGTGTCCTCGGCCATCGTCGCCGCCCAGGGCCTGCCCGTCACCCCGGCCGACATCATCACCGCCGCCCGCCGCACGATCCTCGCCCTCACCGCCGATCAGCCCTCACCGCCGATCAGCCCTCACCGCCGATCAGCCCTCACCGCCGATCAGCCCTCACCGCCGATCAGCCCTCACC